>NZ_CABVQC010000078.1 GCF_902499175.1 Burkholderia aenigmatica | reverse complement strand
GTTCGTTTGATCCCTTGTTGCACTTGGCACCTCTTCGCTTCGGCGAAAAAGTGTCAACCTATTTCAGGACGGGTCACGGACCATAAAAAAACCGCTCCGAAGAGCGGCTTTTCGATGCGCGTGCGGCGCGTGCCGGCGTTACTTGACGGTCGCCTGCTGGCGCAGACCTTCCTCGAACGCCTGCAGCTTCTGCTGCACGAGCTGCTGCGCGATCTGCGCCTTCACCTGCTCGAGCGGCGGCGGGGCGATGTCGCGGATGTCGTCGACTCGGATGATGTGCCAGCCGTACTGCGTCCTCACCGGCGTGTCGGTCATCTGGCCTTTCTGCAGCTTCTGCGCAGCTGCCGCGAATTCCGGCACGTACGCCTTCGGGTCGGACCAGTCGAGATCGCCGCCGTTCTTGCCCGAACCCGGATCCTTCGAGTATTGCTTCGCGAGATCCTCGAACTTCGCGCCGGCCTTGATCTTCGCGATCAGGTCCTTCGCCTGCTGTTCGTTGTCGACGAGGATGTGGTGCAGGTGGTATTCGCGGTTGCCGCCGGCGCTCTTGACGAGGTCGTCGTAGCGCGCCTTCACTTCGGCGTCGGTCGGCTGGTTCTTCTTCAGGAAGCTCTCGATCATCGAACGCAGCACGACGGTCTGCTGCGCGACGGCGACTTGCGCCTTCACGTCAGGACGGTTCGGGATGCCTTCGCGGATTGCTTCCTGCATCAGGATTTCGCGGTTCACGAGTTCCTGGCGCACGGCCTGCTGCAGCTGCGGGCTGTCGGCCTGGCCTTGCTGGACGAGCTGAGCCACCATGGCGTCGGCGCGCGACTTCGGAATCGGCGTGCCGTTGACGACAGCGATGTTCTGGGCAAATGCCGGTGCCGCTGCGAAAGCAGCCGCCGCGACCCACAGGCGGGGGGATTTCAGGATCATCGGGAATTCCTAATGAGACTAGATTGAAGATTCGTTGAATTCTTCGGGCGTGTAAGCCACGATCGCGAGCGCATGAATGCCGCGCTGCATCGCATCAGCGAGCGCATCATACACCAGCCGGTGCCGTGCGACGCGCGGCTTGCCCGCGAACGCAGCCGACACGATCGTGACCGTGAAGTGGCCGCCGGCGGACGCGCCGGCGTGGCCCGCGTGCTGCGCGCTGTCGTCGCGCACGGTGAGCGACAGCGGGGCGAGCGCCGCGTTGAGGCGCGCTTCGATCAGCGCGATGCGTTCGTCGGGCGACGCGTGGAGAAAGGCGTCCGTCATGTCACTCGTCCTTCAGGTATTTCGTGAGCCACAGGCTCTGCAGGATGATGAACACGACCATCGCGCCGGTCGTGCCGAACAGCTTGAAGTTCACCCATTGCGATTCGGTGAAGTTGTGCACCACGTACAGGTTCGCGACGCCGAGCACCGCGAAGAACAGCGCCCAGGCGACGTTCAGCTTGTCCCACACGGGGTGCGGCAGCGTGAGCTGCTTGCCCATCATCTTCTCGATCAGGTTGTTGCCGAACGCATAGCGTGCGGCGAGCAGCCCGATCGCAAACAGCCAGTACAGCACAGTCGGTTTCCATTGAATGAATTTCTCGTCATGCAGGACGAGGGTGGCGCCACCGAAGACGACGATCACGCCGAGGCTGACCCACAGCATCGTGTCGACCTTCCGGTGCCGGAAGGCGACCCATGCGACCTGGGCCAGCGTCGCGACGATCGCGACGGCGGTGGCGGTAAAGATGCCCCAGACCTTGAAGGCGACAAAAAACAGGATGATCGGAAACAGATCGAACAGGAATTTCATGGCGCTCGCAGCTGCGTGAAAAGCCGCTTGCGCGGCCTTTCACCGTTGTAGGGACCCGCCAGGCACCGCTGGAGCGGATCGGGCGGCGGCGTGGGGCGCCCCGCGGATCCGCCCGGCGCCGCTCATTCGTTTTCGGGTCGGGACTCGAAGTTTAACGCAGCCGAATTGATGCAGTAGCGCAAACCGGTCTGGTCGCGCGGGCCGTCCTCGAAGACGTGGCCGAGATGCGCGCCGCAGTGGTTGCAGCGCACCTCGATGCGCACCATCCCGTGCGAGTAGTCGACCTTTTCGTCGATCACCTCGCCGTTGAGCGGCTTGAAGTAGCTGGGCCAGCCGCAGCCCGAGTGGAATTTGGCGCCGGATTCGAACAGCGGCGTGCTGCAGACGACGCAGTGGTAGATGCCGGTGTCTTCGGTGTCGGTGTATTCGCCGGTGAACGCACGCTCGGTGGCCGCGTGCTGCGTGACTTCGTACTGCATCGGCGTGAGCCGGCGGCGCAGTTCGGCGTCGTCCTTCTGGTACGGGAAGGTCTTGTCGTCGGAATCGTGGGACATGGGGGTTCTCCTGATCGGTCGGTCGATACGCGCGGGTTGGGGCTCAGGACGAGCAGCTCACTTCGAGCGACCCGGCCCAGTCGGGCGGCAACGCCGCGTACGCTTCATGCTCCGGTTGTTCGTCGAACGGCCGGCGCAGGATCTGCGCGAGCCGCTCGACTTCCGAAAAATCCCTTTCCTTCGCGCGCCGGATCGCGACTTCGGCCAGATGGTTGCGCAATACGTATTTCGGGTTCGCGCGATTCATCGCGGCCGCGCGTGCGGCGTCGTCGCGCGTTTCCTCGGACAGCCGCGCGCGATAGAGGTTCGCCCACGCATCGAATGCGTCGCGGTCGATGAACAGGTCGCGCACCGGCGCGTCGCGGCTCGCGTCGTGCTTCGAGATCTGCGCGAGCCGGCGGAACGTCAGCGTGAAATCCGCGTGGCTCGCATGCATCGTTTCGAGCAGCTTGTTGGCGAGCTCGGCATCGTTCTCGCGTTCGAGCTCGAGGCCGAGCTTCGCGCGCATCGCGCGTTCGAGCGCGGGGCCGAAACGTTCCGGGAACTTCGCGAGCGCGGCCTGCGCGTCTTCCACCGCACGCTCGGCGCGCGCGTCGTCGTCGGCGATGCCGTGCTGCAGCCCGATCAGCGGCAGCAGCGCCTGCGCGAGGCAATAGCAGTTCCAGTGCGCGATGCGCGGCTGCATCCGGTACGCATAGCGCCCGCTCGTATCCGAGTGATTGCAGATGTGGTTCGCGTCGAACGCATCGACGAAGCCGAACGGGCCGTAGTCGATCGTCACGCCGAGGATCGACATGTTGTCGGTGTTCATCACGCCGTGGCAGAAGCCGACGGCCTGCCACTGCGCGACGAGGTCGGCCGTGCGCAGCGTCGCGGCCTCGAGCAGCGAGAGGTACGGATCGTCGGCGCGGCGGCAATCCGGGTAGAAGCGGTCGATCACGTGATCGGCGAGCTGGCGTAGCAGGTCGGGGCGATCGTTCGAGAAGAAGTGCTCGAAGTGGCCGAAGCGCACGAAGCTCTCCGACACGCGCGTGACGACGGCCGACGTCTCGATCTCCTCGCGCACCACCGGCTGGTCGGAGCCGATCACCGTCAGCGCGCGCGTGGTCGGGATGCCGAGGTGATGCATCGCTTCCGAGCACAGGAATTCGCGGATCGACGAGCGCAGCACCGCGCGGCCGTCGCCCATCCGCGAGTACGGTGTGCGACCGCTGCCTTTCAGCTGCAGCTCGTAGCGGCGGCCATCCGTGCCGGTGCGCTCGCCGATCGTCAGCGCGCGGCCGTCGCCGAGCTGGCCGGCCCACACGCCGAACTGGTGGCCGGAATACACCGATGCGTACGGCATCGCGTGCGCGGGCCAGTCGCGCGTCGGGTTGCCGGCGAACAGCTCGGCGAAGCCGGGCTGCGCGGCGATCGACGGCGGCAGGTCGAGCAATTGCGCGACTTCATCGGAAAAGCCGACGACGTCCGGCGCGGCAAGCGGCGCGGCCGGCAGCCGCGTATGAAACGCGTCGCCGAGCGTGACGAACGCACCTTCGGCGGGTGCGCCGAGCGTGGCGGCGAGGTCGGGGAGAGTGTCAGCCGGATCGGCTTCGCTTCGGGAAAACGACATGTTGAGCGCCTCTGGGTAAGCCGATATTGTAAGGCGGCGCCGCGCCGCCCGCATGGTGGCGCGCGCACCGTGCGCCACGCCCGTCCGGGGCCGCTGACGGGCGCGTCGCAGAGCACCGATTCGCATCCTCACGGAGAACAAGACGATGGGTAAACCGTTGCTGGGCCAGATGATGGACATGCCGTTGCTGGTGTCCTCGCTGATTTCTCATGCCGCACGGCATGCCGGCGACACGGAGATCGTGTCGAGGCGCGTGGAAGGCGATCTGCATCGCTACACGTACCGCGATTGCGAACGCCGCGCGAAGCAGCTGGCGCAGGCCCTCGCGCGGCTCGGTGTCGAGACCGGCGATCGCGTCGGCACGCTGGCGTGGAACGGCTACCGGCATCTGGAAGCGTATTACGGGATCGGCGGCATGGGCGCCGTGTGCCACACGATCAACCCGCGCCTGTTCCCCGAGCAGATCGCGTACATCGTCAATCACGCGGAAGACCGCTACGTCTTCTTCGACATCAATTTCGCCCCGCTCGTCGACGCCATCGCGCCACAATGCCCGCACGTGAAGGGCTGGGTCGCGATGACGGACGCCGCGCACCTGCCGTCCGGCACGACGCCGTTCCTCTGCTATGAAACCCTCGTCGAAGCGGAGGACGGCCGCTACGACTGGCCGCGCCTCGACGAGCAGCAGGCGTCGGGGCTCTGCTACACGTCGGGCACGACCGGCAACCCGAAGGGCGTGCTGTATTCGAACCGCTCGACCGTGCTGCACGCGTACGGCGCCGCGCTGCCCGACGCGATGAACCTGTCCGCGATGGACGCCGTGCTGCCCGTCGTGCCGATGTTCCACGTCAACGCATGGGGGCTGCCGTACGCGGTGCCGCTCACGGGCGGCAAGCTCGTGCTGCCCGGCAAGGATCTCGACGGGAAATCGCTGTACGAGCTGATGGAAGCCGAGCGCGTGACGTTCTCCGCGGGCGTGCCGACCGTGTGGCTCGGCCTGCTCAACTACATGCGCGAAGCCGGCGTGCGCTTCTCGACGCTGAACCGCACGGTGATCGGCGGCTCCGCGTGCCCGCCCGCGATGCTGCGCACTTTCGAGGACGAATACGGCGTGCGCGTGATCCACGCATGGGGGATGACCGAACTGTCGCCGCTCGGCACGCTCGCGAAGCTCAACTGGGCGCAATCGCAGCGGCCGCTCGACGCGCAGCGCAAGCTGCTCGAGAAGCAGGGGCGCGTGATCTGCGGCGTCGACATGCGCATCGTTGGCGAGGACGGCCACGAACTGCCGTGGGACGGTGTCGCGTTCGGCGAGCTGCAGGTGCGCGGCCCGTGGGTGATCGACCACTACTTTCGCGGCGAGTCGTCGCCGCTGTCGGACGGCTGGTTCCCGACCGGCGACGTCGCGACGATCGACCCCGACGGCTTCCTGCAGATCACCGACCGCAGCAAGGACGTGATCAAGTCGGGCGGCGAGTGGATCAGCTCGATCGACATCGAGAACGTCGCGATCGCGCACCCGGGCGTGGCCGAGGCCGCGTGCATCGCCTGTGCGCATCCGAAATGGACCGAGCGCCCGCTGCTCGTCGTGGTGCCGCGCGAAGGGGCGAACCTGAGCCGTGACGCGCTGCTCGCGTTCTATGAAGGCAAGGTCGCGAAATGGTGGATTCCCGACGACGTCGTGTTCGTCGAATCGCTGCCGCATACCGCCACCGGCAAGCTGCAGAAGCTGAAGCTGCGCGAGACGTTCCGCGATTACGTGTTGCCGACGGCGGTCTGCGAGCCGTAACGCCGGCACCCGGGCCGGAAGCGGCTCGCGCAGCGGTCGCCCGATCCGTCCCCGGATCGGGAATAAAATTCAAATTGAACGACCGTGCTTTTTCGTTGTATGCTGCCTCAGTTCATTCGGACATGCGGCTGTTCGACCGCGCACAATGAAGCGCAGCCACCCCGGCGCGCGATGCATGGAGGCAGGCAGATGGCAGTGGATTACTCGACTCGCGACGGCGTGGCCGTCCTTACGCTCAACAATCCGCCCGTCAACGGGCTCGGCCTGTCGACCCGTCAGGGCGTCATGGACGCGCTCGATCGCGCCGCGCAGGACCCGTCGGTCACGGCCATCGTGCTGACCGGCGCGGGACGCGCATTCTCGGGCGGCGCCGACATTACCGAATTCAATACGCCGAAGGCGCTGCAGGAGCCGACGCTGCACACCGTGATTCGTGCGGTGGAGGCGAGCGCGAAGCCCGTCGTCGCGGCGTTGCACAGCGTCGTGATGGGCGGCGGCCTCGAGCTCGCGCTCGGCGCGCACTACCGTGTCGCGGCACCCGGCGCGCAGGTCGCGCTGCCCGAAGTGAAGCTCGGCCTGCTGCCGGGCGCGGGCGGCACGCAGCGCCTGCCGCGCGCGGTGGGGCTCGAAACCGCGCTGAACATGATCGTGTCGGGCGCGCCCGTGCCGTCGGAGCAGCTTGCGAAGAGCGGGCTGTTCGACGAAATGGCCGATGGCGACCTGCTCGACGCGGCTGTCGCGTTCGCGCGCAAGGTCGGTGCCCAGAAGGGGCCGCATCCGCGCGTGCGCGATCGCAAGATCGTTCACCCGAACGCCGCGGGTTTCATCCAGTTCGCACGCAATTCCGCGCAGGCCGCCGCACCGAACTTCCCCGCGCCGCACAAGTGCATCGACGCGATCGAGGCCGGCGTGCTGCATGGTTTCGACAAGGGCAGCGTGGCCGAGCGCGACGGTTTCGTCGCGCTGATGATGACGCCGGAAAGCCGCGCGCTGCGGCACGCGTTCTTCGGTGAGCGTGCGGCGAGCAAGATTCCCGACGTGCCGGCCGATACGCCGCTGCGCGAGATTCGCCGCGTCGGCGTGATCGGTGCGGGCACGATGGGCGGCGGGATCGCGATGAATTTCATCAACGCAGGCCTGCCCGTCACGCTACTCGAGACGAAACAGGACGCGCTCGAGCGTGGTGTCGCGACGATCCGCAAGAACTACGACGCGCAGGTGAAGAAGGGCAAGCTCACGCAGGAAAAGCTCGACGCGCGCATGGCGCTGATCACGCCAACGCTGTCCTACGACGACCTGAAGGACGCCGACCTGATCGTCGAGGCCGTGTTCGAGGAACTCGGCGTGAAGGAGCAGGTGTTCAAGAAGCTCGACGAGGTCGCGAAGGCGGGTGCGATTCTCGCGTCGAACACGTCGACGCTCGACGTCGACAAGATCGCGGCGTTCACGAAGCGCCCGCAGGACGTCGTCGGCATGCACTTCTTCAGCCCGGCGAACGTGATGAAGCTGCTCGAGGTCGTGCGCGGCGCGCAGACCGCGAAGGACGTGCTCGCCACCGTGATGGCCGTCGCGAAGAAGATCCGCAAGACGGCGGTCGTGTCGGGCGTGTGCGATGGCTTCATCGGCAACCGGATGATCGAGCAGTACATCCGCCAGGCGCTCTTCATGCTCGAGGAAGGCGCGCTGCCCGCACAGGTCGATCGTGCGATCGAGAAATTCGGTTTCGCGATGGGGCCGTTCCGGATGAGCGACCTCGCCGGCAACGACATCGGCTGGGCGATCCGCAAGCGCCGCTACGTCGAGCAGCCCGATCTCCAGTACTCGAAGATTGCCGACCGCCTGTGTGAGCAGGGCCGCTTCGGCCAGAAGACGGGCGCCGGCTGGTACGACTACGTGCCGGGCGATCGCAAGGCGAAGCCGTCGTCGCTCGTCGACGAGATGGTCGTTGCGTATTCGAAGGAGCGCGGCGTCGAGCGGCGCAAGATCGGCGAAGACGAGATCGTCGAGCGGCTCGTGTTCGCGCTCGTCAACGAAGGCGCGAAGATTCTCGAGGAGAAGATCGCGTCGAAGGCGTCCGACATCGACATGGTCTACCTGACTGGTTATGGCTTCCCGCTGTGGCGCGGTGGCCCGATGCTGTACGCGGACGTGGTCGGCCTCTACAACGTCGAGCGCGCGATTCGTCGCTACGCGGCCGCGCCGAATGGCGAAGCATGGCAGCTCGCGCCGTCGATCGCGGAGCTCGCGAAGGCCGGCCGCGGGTTCAACGGCTGACGCGCCGGATCGCGGCGCGACGCACACCCGGAGAAACGCAATGAAACGCACCGACGACGTACTGCTCGTGATCGACGTGCAATACGACTTCATGCCGGGCGGCGCGCTCGCGGTGCCCGACGGCGACGCGGTCGTGCCGGTGATCAACGCGCTCGCGCAACGCTTCGACCAGGTCGTGCTGACGCAGGACTGGCACCCGCGCGAGCACGTGTCGTTCGCGGCGAACCATCCGGGCCGCGAACCGTTTTCCACGCTCGCGCTGCCGTACGGCGAACAGGTGCTGTGGCCCGTGCACTGCGTGCAGGACACCGAAGGCGCGGCGTTGCACCGCGATCTCGACATCCCGCATGCGCGGCTCGTGATCCGCAAGGGCGGCGACGCGCAGGTCGACAGCTATTCCGCGTTCGTCGAAGCCGACCGCACGACGCGCACCGGGCTCGCGGGTTATCTGCGCGAGCTCGGCGCGAAGCGCGTGTGGTGCTGCGGGCTCGCGACCGACTATTGCGTCGCGTGGTCGGCGCTCGATGCGCGCGCGGCCGGTTTCGAAGCCGCGGTGATCACCGATGCGTGCCGTGCGATCGACCTGAACGGGTCGCTCGCCCACGCATGGCAGCAGATGCAGGCAGCGGGCGTCGCGCATGTGACGTCCGCGGGCGCACGCCCGGCGGCGTAGCGCATTCCCCATCCTCAGGACATGAAGCAGGACCGAAGGAGACTCGCATGACCGAAGCCGTAATCGTATCGACCGCCCGCACGCCGCTGGCGAAATCCTGGCGCGGTGCTTTCAACATGACGCACGGCGCGACGCTCGGCGGCCACGCGGTCGCGGCCGCGCTCGAACGCGCGAAGCTCGACCCCGCACGCGTCGAGGACGTGATCATGGGTTGCGCGAACCCCGAAGGCGCGACCGGTGCGAACATCGCGCGGCAGATCGCACTGCGCGCGGGGCTGCCCGTGACCGTGCCGGGGATGACGGTGAACCGTTTCTGCTCGTCGGGGCTGCAGACCATCGCGCTGGCCGCGCAGCGGATCATCGCGGGCGAAGGCGAAGTGTATGTCGCCGGTGGCGTCGAATCGATCTCGTGCGTGCAGAACGAGATGAACCACCACATGATCCAGGAAGGCTGGCTGGCCCAGCACAAGCCCGAGATCTACTGGAACATGCTGCAGACAGCCGAAAACGTCGCGAAGCGCTACGGCATCTCGAAGGAGCGGCAGGACGAGTACGGCGTGCAGTCGCAACTGCGGGCCGCGGCCGCGCAGGATGCTGGGCGTTTTCGCGACGAGATCGCGCCGATCACCGTGCTCGCGGGCATCGCCGACAAGGCGACGGGCCGCCTGTTCACGAAGGAAGTGACGGTTTCGGCAGACGAAGGGATCCGCCCCGACACGACGCTGGAAGGCGTGTCGAAGATCCGGTCGGCCGTGCCGGGCGGCGTGATCACCGCCGGCAACGCGAGCCAGTTCTCGGACGGCGCGTCGGCCTGCGTCGTGATGAGCGCCGACGCCGCGCAGCGCGAAGGGCTGCAGCCGCTCGGCGTGTTCCGCGGTTTCGCGGTGGCCGGGTGCGAGCCGGACGAGATGGGCATCGGCCCCGTGTTCGCGGTGCCTAAGCTGCTGAAGCAGGCGGGGCTGAAGGTCGACGATATCGGTCTGTGGGAACTGAACGAAGCGTTCGCGGTGCAGGTGCTGTACTGCCGCGACACGCTCGGGATTCCTGAGGACCGCCTGAACGTCAACGGCGGTGCGATCGCGGTCGGCCATCCGTACGGCGTGTCGGGCGCGCGCCTGACGGGCCATGCGCTGATCGAAGGCAAGCGGCGTGGCGTGAAGTACGTGGTCGTCACGATGTGCATCGGCGGCGGGCAGGGCGCGGCCGGCCTGTTCGAAATCCTCTGATCTTTGGCACGAGGCGGCCGCGGTTTCGCTTCGGCGAAGCGGGCGGCCGCGATTTGAATCGGTGCGACTGAACCGCCATTCGAAACAATCGGGAAGCAAAAGGCGTGCGCTCGGCAATGCCGTTTCCCCTTACTTGTCAAACGAATTGCCCCACCTATACTTGCTCTGACATTTGCCTTTCGGCACGATGGGCCGGATCGTGCGTTATGCGATCCGTGCCGCGAAGGTTCGAACCAACGCAGCAGACCGACCGGGGACCGAATGAGTACGACCTATGCAGCCGGGGAACCGCCGCGAGTCGTCAGCGCGGCCGCGAGGCTCTACGCGAAATGCCTGCTGATCGGATTCGCGTTGCTGCCCGCCTATCTGATTGCCTATCTGTGGTTCTTCAGCGACCCGCACGTCGTGTTCGAGAGCCACGCGTTCCATGAAATCGCGATTGCTGCCGCGACGCTCGAAGGCGCGTTCGTCACCTACGTGACGTGGGTGTGCTACCGGTCGTCCGGCGAGCCGCTGCTGCGCTGGCTGACACTTGGCTTTCTCGGCTTCGCGATGATCTATGCGCTGCACGGTGCGTTCACCGGGATGGCGCATCACAACATCTGGCTGTTCCTGCTGTACGGGCCCGCGTCGCGGCTCGTGATGTCGATCCTGCTGCTCACGGGCCTGATGTCGTATTCGCGTCCGCCCGATCGGATCGAGAAGCGCACGAGCGTGCGCACGTGGCTGCCGTGGATCGCGTTCTTCGTGATCGTCAACGTGGCCGTGGCGTACATCGCGTATTCGCCGGTCGCGGGCGCGCTGGGCACGCGGCTGTCGATGGAAGGCGGCGCGCTCGTGTTCTCGCTGCTGAACGTCGCCGTGCTGCTCGCGCGGCGGATCCGCTCGCCGCTGATGGTGATCTACGGCGTGTCGATCATGGCGTTCGCGCTGTCGTCGCTCGCGTTTATCCTCGGCAAGCCGTGGAATCACATGTGGTGGCTCGCGCACGCGATTTTCGCGGGCGGCTTCTTCCTGCTCAGCTACGGCGTCGTGCAGGCGTTGCAGACGACCCGCTCGTTCTCGGCGATCTACAGCCAGGAAGACCTGATGAGCCGGCTGTCGGAATCGATGGCGCGTACCGAGAGCGCGCTGCAGGAACTGCGGCGCACGAACCAGAAGCTCGAATACATGGCCGCGACCGATCCGATGACGGGCGCGTCGAACCGCCGGCAGTTCATCGCGCAGGTCGAGCGCGAGATGGTGCGGGCCGAGCGCGACGGCACGCCGTTCTGCCTGCTCGCGCTCGATCTCGACAACTTCAAGAACATCAACGATGCATACGGGCACCAGATCGGCGACGAGGTGCTGCGCGGCGTCGTGCGCCAGTGCCTCGACGCGATTCGACCGGCCGGCGGGCTCGCGCGGGTCGGTGGTGAGGAGTTCATGGCGCTGTTGCCGGATATGCCGCTCGAAGGCGCGCGGATGACAGCCGAGCGTGTGCGTTCGTCGATCGCGAGCTCGCCGTTCGGGCTCGATTTCAAGCGCGTGCAGGTGACGGTCAGCGTGGGCGTCGCGCAATACGGGGCCGACGGCAGCACGGTCGATGCGTTGCTGCGCGTGGTCGACGAACGGTTGTACCAGGCGAAGCGGGAAGGGCGGAACCGGGTCGTCGCGCGGTGAGCGGATATCGCTATCCGTGATTGATCGTCCCGCAGGTCCCGGCTAGTGAATGACGCTTGCGCGACTTCACGTGATTCTCATCTCAACAGGCGCCGGCAACGTATCCGCGACTATGTGGCGCGGAAGCATCGTGCGGTGGCAGCCTGCTGGCCGAAGTCGGCCTTGAATTCACGCTCGGGCGCAATGACGTCCAGCAGATCAAGGGGGTGCCCGCGAAGCCCAACGTTCCTGCGTTGGTGCAGCCGAAGATGGGCGTGACCAAATTCGACGCGAAATCCGATATGCGCTACAGCGGATCGGCAGCAACCTGGACGAACGCCGTCAGGACGCAGCCGACGAGATCGAACGCGTTGTGTTGTCCGCGCAAATCACGAACGAGCCGAGCGACATTTTCCAGTACGTCCCTCCGAACCTCACTGAAACAGGCGACGCGCAGCTTGCCCGGCACACGATCGGGGGTTTCATCGGGATGGGGCAGGTCGTCACGATCGAGCGCCACCAGCGCGACGAGCCGGCCCCAGGCTACCGATTCGCGTTCAGCGATACACACGAACCTGCGATGCCGGTGGGTACGAGCGCCGCATGGCTCGATTCCACGCCGACGGCCGGCAGCGGTACCATGGCGGCCTGACGACGCAGAGCTGAACGCGTCTATGAACGGTGAGGTCGGGATTGATGAGTGATTGGCGGAAGTCGATGCGAGGAAAATCGAAGGGGTTGCTGATCGGCGGTGCATTGCTTGTGTCATCTGCCGCGATGGCTGCGATCGATACGAAGGCGCCGCCGGACAAGGAACGGCTGATTCGGGAGATCACGACACCGTCGCCGCCGAAGGATGTGTGGGAGCACATCAGCGTGGTCGTCCAGTGGACGTTTGGCAAGGTGCACGACGACACTATCCGGATTCTTCAGGATTACTTTAGGTCGTTGCCGGTGCCGGCCGAAACGGAGCTCGCCGATTTCCGTCGCGACATGGCCAGGGCGTGGGTGCCCGTCAACGGCGGCACGTTCCTGATGGGCGATTTCGGCCCGCAGAAGTCCGCCGAGAAGTTGCCGTATTCGGCGAACGAAGGCGCAGCGCCGGCGCACGACGTGGCGCTCGACGGCTATTCGATCCTCAAGCATCGCGTCACGTACGCGGAGTACGACATCTATACGCGCGCCAATCATTTGCCGTCGATCCTGACCGACTCGGGTTTCAACTTCCAGTTTCGATTCCCCGATTTTCCTGCCGGTGACGTGACGTGGCAGCAGGCCCGCGATTTCTGCACGTGGCTGGGCAAGGAACTGAACGCGCCGGTGGATTTGCCGACCGAGGCGCAGTGGGAGTACGCGGCGCGCTCGCGCGGGGAACTCTGGGTCATTCCGAGCAAGGCAGTCCCGGTCGTCGACGGCAAATACGGTCTCACGGACCTCGACGACGCCCTTGTGCGCATGGGGCAGGACAAGAGCCCCATGCCGTCGGTGAGCCGTCCGGTCGGTACCTATGGCGACAACGCCATCGGCATGTCGGACGTGTTCGGTTACGGACGCGAATGGACGTACGACTGGTTCGACAAGAACTATTACAGCCACAGCCCGAAAGCGAATCCGCGCGGGCCCGCGACGGGTACATTGCGCAGCGTGCGCAACGGAACGGACAGCCGCGTGCGGCTCGTGATCGATCGTCGCGGCGAGCTGCCCGACAAGAAGGAAGTCGAGCTGGGTTTCCGTTGCGCATTGAATCAGGCCGGGCCGGCGGGGCAGTGATACGGGGGCACGACGTCGCCTATCCTGCCGAAGTGGCACGCGCGCTTCCGCACGCCGGCGCGTGACCGGGTTCCTGCTGGTCGGCGTCGTGCTGCTGGCGAGTGCGGCCGTCCGGATCTATTCGTCGAGTTCGGCCACTCACCGGATGACGGCCGCCGAAGCCGTTGTCGCCGGTGTTTCGCGCGGCGGTTACGACATCGGCCACTATCGGACCGTCTATCGGCTCATCACTGCGAGCGGCGAGGTCGTCAAGGTGGCCGGACAACTCGCCACGACGTCGCCGAATGCGGACCCCGGTGACAAGGTCCGGCTCTATGACGATCCGGCCAATCCGGCGGAGGGCATGAGATTCCCCGGATTTTTCGAGCGGTGGTTCGCCGTCCTGATCCTGACCGTCGTCGGCGTCGTGTTCGCTGTCGCCGAATGCGCGGTGTCGTGCCGGTTCGTGCGCGACAGGGTGATGGGGCCGGCGCGATGCGCGGAAGCGGTGTGCGCCATCGTTGAGCCACGCTGACGATCGTGGATCGCCCGCGGCGAAACGAATGGCATCCATATCGAACCCCCGGGCGCGAAAACGCCCCAGGGCTTCGGGGATTCTCGACGCGTGGCGCGCTATCGCGACGCGACCGCGTTGGCGGTTGGCGTGCGGTCGTCCTGCATCTGCTGCGACGCCTGCCACCAGTACTTGCCCGTGCGCTGCTGCGGATCGCGGATCGCGAGATACGTGGTGCTCCACAGTTGTGCGGCGTTCGCCTCGGTCGCGTCCGCGCTGCGCGTGCCGAACGCATCGGTCTGGTACTTGCCGTTCACGTAGGACCACGTCCACATTTCCGACGTCCGCATGTCGCGTCCGTTCGAGATCACCTGCCAGATCGTCTGCCGCGCCTGCGTGAGCAGCGCGCGCATCGCGACCGACAGGTCCTGGCGCGCGAGCTGGCGATCAAGCCCGGCCACCCACATCGCCTGCTGCCACGACCAGATCACCGTGCCGTGATACGCGGAACTGGTGAACTTCGGCCACAGCGCCTGGCTTGCATACGCGGGGTTCGCGATCAGCATGCCGGCATCGGTCACGAGCCCGGTCGGGAACGGCCGCGTGACGTCGGTGACGATCCGCTGAAGCTCGTTGTCCGGTGGCGTGCCGAACAGCAGCGCGAAGCCGCCGTCCGAATTCATCACCGGAATCGGGTTGCCCTGCTGATCGAGCGACAGCGCGTAGAACGCCAGCGGGCTGCCCGGTGCGGCGCCGGCCGGCACGCCCGCAGACGGCGCATAGGCCGACACGTCGGTGGCCGCTTGCGCGGCCGGCACGCTGACCTGAAACAGCGACGGTGCCTGCGTTTCCCAGGTGGCCGCCTGGTTCGCCGTGTTGGCGAGCGTCGCGCGTTGTCCGGCATCCAGGTAAGGGTCGAGCAGGCCGCGCGTGAGGAACGCGTTCGCCGCGCGGAGCGCGGCCGGCACGAGCACGGCATTCACGTCATACGGATAGACGCCGCCGCCGAGCCCGTCGGTGCTGTCGCGCCAGTTGCCGACGATCTCGCCGGGCCGCAGGTGGATCAGGTTCGCGACCGACGGCTGCTGCGCGAACGGCTGCGCGGTCGTTGCGACGTGCAGCAGGTTGACGACCAGGCGGCTGCCATTGGTCTGCCCGTCGCTGCCGCGCTGCGCGAGATAGGCGGCCGCGCGGGCCTGGCCGCGCGTATCGTCGATCAGCCACGCGGCCGCGATCGGCGCGAGCAGGTAGTCGCTGTCGATCATCTTGTAGTCGTAGGTCGGCGTCGGATCGTTCGGCCGCCCGTTCTTCTGGTTGTCAACGAGCGCGAATTCGCCGATGCCTTCCTCGTGCGCGACCTTGCCATCGGCCGACAGCCGGCCCAGCACCGACGACAGGCCGGCCTCGATCGCCGCGGGTTCCAGTACGGGCATCAGCATGCGCACCGAGATCAGCGTGTCGCGGCCGAAGTAGGTGTCGTACTGCCACGAGCCGGCCAGCAGCTTGTCGTGGAAGCTCAGGAACTCAAGCACGTTCTGGCTTACGGGGTCGGGGTTCACGGACGGCGCGAGCAGGTCGGCGCGCGTGATCGGCGACAACGGCGTCTCGCCCGACAGCGCATCGACATGCAGCCGCAGCGTGTGCGAGCCCGCCGGCGCGCTCAGGACGAGCTTGCCGCCCGCTGCCGGCGCGATGCTGCCGCCGTCGCGCAGCGTGATGCGCAGTGAATAGCCGGGCGCGCCGTCGATCCGGTCGCGTTGCCATTGCGCGGCGTTGCCCTGGACCGTCGGCACGGTGAGGATCTGCTGCGGAATCGTTGCACCGCCGTTGAAGTCGCGCAGGAAGCGCACGTTGCTGAGCACGCCCTGGCGGATCGTCAGCGTGTCGGTGTCCACCGACACGTCGGCACCGATGCCGTACAGCGGGCGGCCGTGCGTGTCGGGTGCCGACAGCGCGGACGGCGGCGTGTCGAGGCTCCAGTTCACCGGCTGCGCGGTGTCGTCGAACCACAGCCCCGTGCCGCTGTTGCCGGCGGGGAACACCACGAGCAGGCGCGGTTTCATCGACGAGCGCACCAGCAGGTGCGCGGCGACCTTGTCCTGCCGGTAGAACGCGTTGATCTGGCCGCCGGTGTCCATCCGGAACGACAGCGCTTCGGTGTTCGACGGCGGGCTGCTCGATGTGACGTCGTCGTTGCAGGCCGCGAGCAGGCTGGCGCAGATGAATCCGAGACACAGCGACTTCGCAAGGCGATGCATGTTGATGTCCCTCCTGATGACTGGCGATTTTTATGGGAATTATCGAATGAGCGGGGGCTCGGTCTGCTGCGTCCGGTATTGCATAATTCCTGGAAATGATGGAATTAATCAGGACGTGATTCTGAGGCGAACTGAATGAGAAATAACCGGTTGGCGGTTAATGCCGGAATTGAAAACAAAAGGAGGCGATGCCCCGGCTGGGCACGGAAAACTTCTCTGCTGGCGTCTCGGTACAGTACCGGCGCTGGTGTGTGTGCGGCGTGAAAAACGAAATGTAAGCCGTCGTAGGGGATTCTAAAGTTCGAATAAAGTCGAAGTCAATAATGATTTTAGGGTTTTCGAATAATGCTTTGGAATGAGGTTGCAATTATTGCTTGTCGGGTCGGTAAAATATGCGAATTCATGAGGGCATGGAGGTGCGCTGATTATCGATTTTGGCAAAAATAGATTGGCAATTGATGTCCGTATTGGCGATTGATTACGAGCCGGGATTGAATCGTGGTGGTTTGCCTGTCGCCGTGTCTCGGGCGGCGCAAACGGAAGGCGCGGAATGCGGTGAATTCGGCAATACGGAGCGGTGAGCAATCGACGCTCCTGCGATCGCGCCAACGGCGTCGGCAAGTTTGGTAGGCTCGGGGCGTGCCTCCGTTTACCGAATTGACGCAGTCGATCCTCGATGCGATTCGATATCCGTGTTTGCGGGACTGACGATTTTGCGACAGAGCGGCGCTTCATCGATGGTCGATGGTGGTTGACGTCGCTCTCACTCCGGAGAATGTGCCGTGCTACACGTGCCCGACGATTCAGTGGTCATATTGGTTGATTTTCAGACGCGGCTGATGCCGGCGATCCACGAAGGGGTATCCGTCGTCGCGCAGGCTGTCCGGCTTGCCCGTATCGCGCAGATAGTCGGCGTGCCGGTGATGGGTACCGAGCAGAGCCCCGTCCAGCTGGGCCGGAACGTACCGGAAATCAAGGAGCTGTGCTCGCACACCGTCGTCAAGGACCATTTCGACGCGTGCGCAGAGGGCCTGGTCGATGCATTGCCGGCAGGGCGCAATAGCGTCATCGTCGCCGGTTGCGAGGCGCACGTGTGCGTGTTGCAAACGGTTTTCGGGCTGTTGCGCAGCGGCCGCGAGGTCACGGTGGTCAGCGATGCGGTGGGGTCGCGCAGGACGATCGACCGGGACGCGGGGATCGCTCGGCTCGGGGCGGCGGGAGCGCAAATCGCGACGGTCGAGATGATCGGGTTCGAATGGCTGGGCTCCAGCCGTCATCCGCGTTTTCGCGATGTGCTGCGACTGATCAAGTGAGTCTCGGCGCTCGTGCGCTGACGGGAACAGCGTGCCTGGAGCCGGATGTGTAAATCTCGGGATACCGGCCATTGGAGCCGGTAGGTTCGGTCGGCTGGCTGCCGGCGGTCGCGAGCGGGATCCTCGCGTCGGCGGGCGACACGGAGAAGAATCGGGCACCGTGCGCGAGCGCCCGGTCGCGACCCTCCGACAGGGCGACGGCAGTCCTCGTTGAACTGTCGCGCCGGCTCGAACCTCGCCGTCGCGGGGGCGAGGTTTCCCGGCCGCCGACGGCGTTCAGGCTGCTGCCGCCTGAGGAACCGAGTCGCGCTGCTCGCCGCCCAGGATATCGATGAGACTGGTGAACATCCGCCCCAATTCACCGGTCATCAGCGTGACATCCGAGTCGAAGCGTTCAGCGTCGTTCTGCGCGGTCGGATCCGCCGCTTCCTTGATCACGTCGAGCGGCGTAACGCGCTTGATCGTCAGCGACGGCGTCAGCACGAACGAGATCCGGTTGTCCCAGGTCATCGCAAGGCGCATGCATTGTTTGCCGGCCTCGATGTGCCGGCGCATGTCGTTCGCTTCCAGCGCGTGGCCGACGTATCGCACCGTGGCGCCGCCTTCGCCGCTCGAGCGCAACTCGGCGTCCTGGTCCACGGTGAATCCGCCCGGCGCCTCGCCGGACAACAGCCAATCCGTCATCGCGGCGACCGGCGAACGCACCACTTGAACACTGGCGAGCGGCAACTGATCGATCGATTTGACGAGCAGGCCGCGAACGTCGTCGGCAAGCGCCTGTGACGCCGCATCGATGACGAGCCAGCCGTTCGCCGTATCGATCCACACGCGGGTATCGCGGCGAATGGTGAATGCGCGCGGGAGCAGTTCGTCGGTAACCTGCTCCTTGAGTTCGCGCATCTGTTTTCGCCCGACCTTGAAGCCCTGCTGCTCCTCGACTTCGAGCGCGCGGTCCTTGGTCACCTGATTGACGACCGACGCCGGGAGCAGCTTCTTCTCGGCACGAAACGTCAGCAACATCTGCCGGTTGATCGAATACACGAGCGCGCCGTCGTCACGCGGCGACGCCCATCCGTGGCTCTGCATCTCGACGCTGTTGCCCGGCTGAAACGCGTGGGACGCCAGCCATTTTTCCATCTGATCGGGGGTAACGGCCCAAGGTGCGGGAAGACGATGAAGCTGAAGGTTCTTGAACCACATAGGAGTACGGGCAAAGCGCACCATTCTATATGACGGGGATGCTTCGGGTGCAGATTCGGCCGCTCGACGTGACGGTTCAAGTCGTTGACGGTTGTAGCGCAGGGCAGGTGGGCATCGCTCACCGAATTTGCCACGGAAGTGGAGCCACGGTCTTCGCCGCGCGCGTCTTGAGGGCTGGTGCCTCGACATTCGCCGATAGCAAAGAGACTCTCCATCCCGGCAATTCTGTACTTGTATCGCTAGAGCCTGGAGCCGGGCGGATTCACCGAACGGATCCTGTCCATTGAAGTCGGCAAGTTTGGTAGGCTTGTCGTCTGCCTTTGCTTGTCGGATCTTGATGTCGTCAAGTGGCACGGTGAAAAAGCCGGTATCGTCGTCGGGTGATCGAAACGATACCCGCTTTATTACCCGCACCTTTCTCGACCGGACGCAATTTCCAGCGAACGCGAGCAAACGGGGAAAGGGCGTAAGATGCCCGATTGGCAAGGGTGACAGGCAAGTCGCCGAACCAGAACGAACAGGAGCAACCGAAGTGATCCGACATATCGTCATGTGGAAGTTGAAGGAATCGGCCGAAGGCGCGACGCGCGCCCAGAACGCGCTGAAGCTGAAGGAAAAGCTCGAAGGCTGCCGCGACCTCGTGCCGGGCACGCTGCAGATCGACGTCGGCGTGGCGACGCCGGGCCTCGACGCCACCGCCGACATCGTGCTCGTGTCCGATTTCACGGACAAGGCCGCGCTCGACGCCTACCAGGTGCACCCGGTTCACCAGGAAGTGAAGAAATTCGTCGTCGCGGTGGCCGAGTCGCGCGAGTGCGTCGACTACATCGTCGACAGCGCACGATGAGCGACGCGGCAACCCCGACGGACGGCCCGTCGATCGAAAGCCCGTTCGTCGACATGCTCGGTGTGCAGCTCGTGTCAGCGAAGGACGGCGCAAGCGAGATTGTGCTGCCGCTCGAAGAGCGGCACATGAACACATGGAGCATCGCGCACGGCGGTGTGACGATGACGCTCGCGGACATCGCACTTGCGATGGCGGCGCGCAGCCTGACCGACGACGGTATCGGCGTCGTCACGGTCGAGATGAAGGTGAATTTCATGCAGCCGGGGCGCGGCGAGTTGCGCGCTTACGGGCGCGTGATGCATCGCTCGACGACGATGGCTTACTGCGAAGGCGAAGTGCGCGACAGCGACGGCAATTTCGTCGCGAAGGCGCTCGGTACGTTCAAGTACATGCGGCGGCTCGCAGTGGGCCGCGACATCAAGCGGCAACGCTCGCGCACGGCGCCGGACGCTCAGCCCGGCCCGAGCGACGCGTAAGCGCCCGGACGCACGGCCCTGCCTCTTCACAGGCAGGGCCGTTTTGTTTTATGGAGCGCATTGGCGCACCGGAATTTCGAAACGCGCGGCACGCCACGCTCGCACGACGCGCGCATGGCATCATGCACGCTTGTCCGTTCACGGCGTCGCGCAGACGCCGTCCTCAACCGATGCCGCTGAATCCGAAGATCGCCCAGGTGCTCGACATGATCGAGCGTGCGAAACGTCCGTCCTACCATCACCAGACGCCGCCGCAGGCGCGCGCCGCGTACGAGAAGAGCGCGCCGATCCTCGACGTCGCGCCGGCGCCGATGCATTCGGTCGAGGAATGCGTCGTGCCGACGCGCGACGGCCGCACGATCGGTGCGCGGCTGTACCTGCCGGTCGCACCGAGCCTGGCGGAGCCGCTGCCCGCGCTGGTCTATTACCACGGCGGCGGCTTCACGGTCGGCAGCGTCGACACGCACGATGCACTGTGCCGGATGTTCGCGCACGATGCGCAGTGTGCGGTGCTGTCGGTCGGCTACCGGCTCGCGCCCGAACACCGGTTCCCGACCGCCGTGCATGACGCCGACGACGCATTGCAATGGCTGCATCGCGAGGCCGCCACGTTCGGCATCGATGCCGAACGGTTGGCGGTCGGTGGCGACAGCGCGGGTGGCACGCTCGCGACCGTCTGTGCGGTGCTCGCGCGCGACGCAGGCATTCGCCTGGCGCTGCAGATGCTGATCTACCCGGGCGTGACGGGCTTCCAGGACACCGAATCGCACGCACGGCTCGCGAACGGCTACCTGCTGACGCAGGACACGATCCAGTGGTTCTTCACACAATACGTGCGCGATCGGGCGGACCGAGACGACTGGCGCTTTGCGCCGCTCGACGGCACGCGCGACGCGCCGTCGTTCGCGGGCGTCGCGCCGGCGTGGATCGCGACGGCCGAATACGATCCGCTGAGCGACGAGGGTGCTGCCTATGCGGAGAAGTTGCGTGCAGCGGGCAACGCGGTCACGCTGGTCTGCTACGCGGGAATGATCCACGAGTTCTTCAAGATGGGCGGCTACGTGCCCGAGGTACGGGCTGCACATGCCGACGCGGTCGCGGCGCTGAAAGCCGCATTCGACGACGTTTGACGACGGGCGCTTGACGGCGAGCGCGCCGCGTGGAGAGCAGCGATGACGGACGGCGTGGTGGAAACGGGTGACTGGACGGCACTGGGCGGCGACGCCGCGCGGATCCGCGACGCAGTGTTCGTGCGCGAGCAGCAGATTCCGCCGGAATGGGAGCTCGACGACGACGATCTGCTGTCGCTGCATGCGGTGGCATACCGGATCGATGCGTCGACGGGCGTCCGCCGTGCGGTCGCGACCGGGCGGCTGCTGCCGTCAGGCACGATCGGCCGCGTCGCGGTGCTGGCCGACGCGCGCGGGCAGGGTGTCGGGTCAGCCGTGCTGAACGCGCTGCTGGATGCGGCGCGGCTGCGTGGTGAAATCGTCGTGCGGCTCTATGCGCAGGATTCGGCCGTGTCGTTCTACCTGCGGCACGGCTTCGCGGCAGTCGGTGAACCGTTCGTCGAAGCCGGCGTGCCGCACGTCGAGATGGCGCGCGCGCCGTAGCGCGGCGCCCGCTCGTGCGCTCAGCGCGGCGGGGTCGCGTCGAGGTCGAACGTGAACGCGCGCTCGAACGTGCCCGGGCGGACGGTGCGGTGCGAGCCGTCGTCGTCGCAGCGTTCCTTGATCTCGACCGTCAGCCGCACGCCTTCCTTCATCGTGACGCGCAGCGCGGTCGTGCCGCGCGTGCCGTATTCGGGGGTCTCGATGAACGCGGCCGACAGCGCACGCTCGCGCTCGATCGGAATGCCCGTGTGCGGCAGCGCGTCGTCGTCCGCGACATGCGGGTCGCGCATCAGCACGATCAGTTCGTCGAGCGACGGGGTCGGATTGTCGGTGAGCAGCGTGCCGAGTTCCGCGCGCTTGCGCACCACTTTCGGCCAGGGCGTATCGAGCCGCGCATTCGACAGCGCATGCACGCCGGGCGCAATCGCGACCGGTGCGGCGACACTGCTTTCGCCTTCGGGCGCGCGATTGCAGAACCACGCGAGTTCACGCCGCCGCCAGTCGCCGACGAGCAGGTTGAAGCCGTTGTAGACGGCCGCATGCTCGGCCAGCTGCCCGAGGTAGTCAAGCGGCGCAACGGACGGGCCGCCGAGGAAATCGGACACGAGCTTGCCGCGGGTCGGCGCGCCGGCGCGGATGTCGAACGGCGCGCGGTAGTTCGTCAGCGCGGCGAAACGGCCGTCGCGCGATACGCCGAGCCATGTGCCGCCCGCTTCGAGATCGCGGCCGGCCAGCACGCCCGGTACATCTTCCCACCACGAGAGCGGCGCGCTGGTCCGGCGAAAGAACTCGTCGCGGTTGGCGGTGAGGGTAAAGACGGGACCGGCGGCGGCATCGGGCTGCCAGTCGAAGGCAATCAGACACATCGGGCGAATCTCTCGCAGGAAACGTCGTGCGCCGGCTGCGACTCGCGAGCCGGCGCGCGAACGGGTTGTCAGTGCGTCACGCTTCCGTCGGCCACGCGTACGGCAGCGTATCGAACGCGAGCGCCGGGCCGTCGGCCGAACCGAGGTGCACCGTGCCGTTGTCGAGCGCGGCGAGCTTGATCTCGACGAGCGCGTCGACACCGCCCGCGGGCGCGGCCGCCGCGTTGACGATCATCCCGCACGGCTGGCCGGGATCGTCGCTGTGGAACAGCTCGACGCCGGCATGCACGGTATCGGTCTCGCCGGCGATGTGCGCGAGGGCGGTGCGGCGCTTGATCGTGCCGCGGTACTGGCTGCGCGCGACGATTTCCTGGCCCGGGTAGCACCCCTTGCGAAAGTTAACGGCGTCGATCACGTCGAAGTTGACCATCTGCGGCACAAACTGTTCGACGGCAGGCTGCGTGATGCGCGGTTCGCCCGCGCGGATGTCGAGCCAGTCCCATACGGCCGGCGACACGACCGGCAGCGTATCGCCGAGCGCGGCGATGCGTGCGTCGACTTCCGCGCGCGGGCCGATCCACAGGTAGCGCTTGCGGCCTGCCGCATCGGGCACGCGGATCAGCGTGCCGGCCGGGCCGTCGACCTTCACGTGCACGCCGTCCGGCAGCGCGTCGAAGATGCCCGACAGCGCGTCGCGCACGTCCCCTGCGAACCCGACCACCGCGAGCGCGTCGCTTGCATCGGTCAGCTTCGCTTTCGCGCGCAGCACGAACATCGACAGCCGCTTCTGCACGGCGGGCTGCACGTCCTTCGACACCAGCAGGCGCACGCCGTGGCCGGCGCGCCACGTGAGGAACGAGCCGAGGAGGCGCCCCTTCGGCGAGCAATAGCCGGACAGCCGCGCAGTCGCGGCGTCGAGATGTTCGATGTCGTTGGTGAGCTGGCTGTGCAGGAACGTTGCGGCGTCGTCGCCGGCCACGTCGATCACGCCGAACTGCGGCAGCGGCATGCAGGCGCCCGGCGCGTCGAAATCGGCGGCGGACGGGCGGGAGAAAACGGGGAGCGAGGCAGGTGCGGCCTGGGCAGCCGGTGAAACGAACGATGTGCTCATGGAATGAGGGAACAGTCAACCCTGACTTTGACGAAGGCGAGCAAGTATTATATGGGTCTTACCTGAGTCACGTTTCCATGTCCCTACTGAAGAAATGCGCCGCGACGATCGTGGCGCTGGCCGTCGTTGTGGCCGCTGCCGGCGCGGGCGGCGGGTATTACTGGGCAACCCGGCCGCTGCTGCTGGGTTCGGCATCGCTCGACGTCACGATCAAGCCGCGCAGCACCGTGAAGAGCGTCGCGCTGCAGCTCAAGCGCGGCGGCGTGCCGGTCGAGCCGCTCGGTTTCGTCGCGATGACGCGCGTGCTCGGGCTGTCGAGCCGGCTCAAGTCCGGCAACTACGAATTCAAGACCGGCATCACGCCTTACGAGGTCCTGCAGAAGATCGCGCGCGGCGACGTGAACGAGTATGTCGCGACGATCATCGAAGGCTGGACCTTCAAGCGGATGCGCGCGGAGCTCGACACGAACCCCGATCTTGCGCACGCGACGGCGGGCATGAGCGACGCCGAGCTGCTGCGCGCGATCGGCGCGTCGGATAGCGCGGTGCAGCGCGGCAGCGGCGAGGGGCTGTTCTTCCCCGACACCTATCTGTTCGACAAGGGCACGAGCGACCTGAACATCTACCGGCGCGCGTACCATCTGATGCAGACGCGTCTCGACGAGGCCTGGGCTGCACGCGTGCCGGGCCTGCCGTACAAGACGCCTTACGAAGCGCTGACGATCGCGTCGATCGTCGAAAAGGAAACGGGCCACGCGGCCGATCGCGCGTTCGTCGCGGCCGTATTCGCGAACCGGCTGCGCATCGGCATGCCGCTGCAGACCGATCCGTCGGTGATCTACGGGCTCGGCGACGCGTACGACGGCCGTCTGCGCAAGCGCGACCTGCAGGCCGACACTCCTTACAATACCTACACCCGACGCGGGCTGCCGCCGACGCCGATCGCGTTGCCGGGGGTGGCCGCGCTGCAGGCGGCGATCAATCCGGCACAGACGAGCGCGCTCTATTTCGTCGCGAAAGGCGATGGCACGAGCGTGTTCTCGGACACGCTCGGCGACCACAACAAGGCCGTGGACAAGTACATACGAGGTCAATAATGGCGAGCGGTAAATTCATCACGTTCGAAGGCATCGACGGGGCGGGGAAGACCACCCACCTGCAATGGTTCTGCGAACGCCTCCAGGGCAAGCTGGCTGCGGCCGGCCGGCAGGTCGTCGTCACCCGCGAGCCGGGCGGCACGCAGCTCGGCGAGAAACTGCGCGAGATCCTGCTGAACCAGCCGATGGATCTCGAGACGGAAGCGCTGCTGATGTTCGCCGCGCGCCGCGAGCATCTCGCGCTCGTGATCGAGCCGGCGCTCGCGCGCGGCGACTGGGTCGTGTCCGATCGCTTCACCGATGCGACGTTCGCGTACCAGGGCGGCGGCCGCGGGCTGCCGCGCGACAAGCTCGAGACGCTCGAGCGCTGGGTGCAGGGCGGCTTCCAGCCCGACCTGACGGTGCTGTTCGATGTCGCGCCGCAGGTCGCGAGCGAGCGCCGCGGCGCCGCGCGCATGCCCGACAAGTTCGAAAGCGAGTCCGACGCGTTCTTCGCGCGCACGCGCGGCGAATACCTGCGGCGTGCGGAAGAGGCGCCGCACCGCTTCGCGATCGTCGACGCGACGCAGACGATTCCCGAAATCCGCCAGCAGCTCGAACGCGTGCTCGCCGCGCTGTAATTCGCAAGGAACGCACCACATGATCTATCCGTGGCAGACCGACGACTGGAACCGCCTGCAGCAGTTGCGTGCACAATGGCCGCACGCGCTGCTGCTGCATGGTCAGGCCGGGATCGGCAAGCTGCAGTTCGCGCAGCATCTCGCGCAGGGCTTCCTGTGCGAATCGCCGCAGCCGAACGGCGAGCCGTGCGGCACCTGCGCGGCCTGCACCTGGTTCTCGCAGGGCAATCATCCGGACTACCGGATCGTGCTGCCCGAGGCGCTGGCGGGCGAGGCGCCGGGCGCCGCGGACGACGCGAAGGCGGCCGATTCGGACGAAGGCGGCAAGAAGACCCGGGCGCCGAGCAAGGAAATCAAGATCGAGCAGGTGCGTGCGCTGCTCGACTTCTGCGGGGTCGGCTCGCACCGCGGCGGCGCGCGCGTCGTCGTGCTGTATCCGGCCGAGGCGCTCAACGTCGCCGCGTCGAACGCGTTGCTGAAAACGCTGGAGGAACCGCCGTCCGGCGTCGTGTTCCTGCTCGTGTCGGCGCGCATCGACCGCCTGCTGCCGACGATCATCAGCCGCTGCCGGCAGTGGCCGATGGCCGTGCCGGCGCCCGACGCGGCCGCGGCCTGGCTGGCCGCGCAGGGTGTCGAGCATGCGCCCGCGCTGCTTGCCGAGGCCGGCGGCGCGCCGCTCGCCGCGCTGGCGCTCGCGAGCGACGAGAACCGCCCGCTGCGCGACTACACGCTCGGGCAGCTCGCGGCCGGTGCGGCCTGCGATCCGTTCGCGTGCGGCGAGACGCTGCAGAAGCTGCCGGTGCCGCTGGTGCTCGGCTGGCTGCAGCGCTGGCTGTACGATCTGCTCGCCCAGCGGATGGCGGGCGCGCCGCGCTATTTCCCGATGCACGCGGCGGCGCTCGCGCGTTGCGCGGAGGCGGTCGATGCGAACGCGTTCGCCCGCTTCATGAAGGCCGTGACGCGGCAGCGGACGGTCGAGAACCATCCGCTCAACGCGCGGCTCGTATTCGAGGAATTGTTTCTCGGGTACCGGGAAATGTTCGCGTGATCCGGCATTGTTTCTCGCGGGTTGCGAAACGATGACCGGCCCACGCCGCGACGCGACCGTGGCCGGCCGGCCCGCGAACGCCGCCCGTTGCCGCATGCCGGCGCGCGCATGAGCGCCCGCCTTACGTATTAGGAAACACGATGTTCGTCGACTCTCACTGCCATATCAATTTCAAGGGCCTGGCCGACCGCCTGCCGGCCGTTCTCGAGAACATGCGCGAGCACGACGTCACGCACGCGCTGTGCGTATCCGTCGATTTCGAGACGCTGCCGGAGGTCCTGGCGATCGCGGACGCGCACGACAACGTCTATGCGTCCGTCGGCGTGCATCCCGATCACGAGGACATGCACGAGCCGACGCTCGCGGAGCTCGTCGAGCTGGCCGCGCACCCGAAGGTCGTCGCGATCGGCGAAACGGGCCTCGACTACTACCGTCTCGAAGGCCGCTCGATCGCCGACATGGAATGGCAGCGCGAACGCTTTCGCACGCACATTCGTGCGGCGACCGCGACGATGAAGCCGCTGATCATCCACACGCGCTCGTCGTCGGAGGACACGCTGCGGATCATGGCCGAGGAGCGCGCGGACGTGCCGGGCGGCGTGATGCACTGCTTCACCGAGCCGTGGCCGGTGGCCGAGCAGGCGCTCGCACAGAATTTCCACATCTCGCTGTCGGGCATCGTCACGTTCAAGAACGCGACCGACGTGCAGGACGTCGCGCGGCGCGTGCCGCTCGACCGGCTGCTGATCGAGACCGACTCGCCGTACCTCGCGCCGGTGCCGTATCGCGGCAAGCCGAATGAACCTGCGTACGTCAGCCATGTCGGACGCTTTATCGCATCCGAGCGCGGCATCGCCGTCGAGGCGCTGGCCGACGCGACGACGCAGAACTTTTTCCGGCTGTTCAAGATCGCCCGCTAATGACGCGCGTGCAGCCGACAACCCAGGGAAGGAGCCCACAACAATGACGAAGCCGATCAACCCTCTGCCGAAACGTGCACTCGTTGCCGCCGCGCTCGTCGCGAGCGGCCTGTTCGCGGCAGCCGGCGCGCATGCCGAATCGCTCGATGCGATCGTCAAGGCCGTCAAGTTCGACGACATCGCCGACATCGGCAAGCAGCTCAAGAGCGGCAAGCTCGACCCGAACACGATCGCGCCGAACGGCGACCCGCTGATCGTGATCGCCGCGCGCGAGAAGTCCGACAAGGTCGCGGCAGCGCTTGCCACGACGCCGAACGTCGATCTCGAGAAGGAAGACAAGGCCGGCGAAAACGCGCTGATGCTCGCGTCGCTGAACGGCGATGTCGGCCTCGCCAAGCTGCTGATCGACAAGGGTGCGGAAGTCAGCAAGAAGGGCTGGGCGCCGCTGCACTACGCGGCCACCAACGGCCAGGACGCGGTGGTGAAGCTGCTGCTCGACCACGACGCGTATATCGATACCGCGTCGCCGAACGGCACGACGCCGCTGATGATGGCGGCACGCGGCAACCATGCGTCGACGGTCAACCTGCTGCTCGACCAGGGCGCCGACCCGCAGGTGAAGAACCAGCTCGGCATCACCGCGCTCGAATTCGCGAAGCACTACAAGGCGCCGGACGCGATCGACATCCTGAGCAAGCGGACCGAGCGCGTGGGTGGATCGACGCCGGCAGATGCACAAAAGAGTGCAAAATGACGGTTTTCGGTGCGGCAGACGGTGCCCGCCCGGCCGGATTCCGGCCGGAGCAGGGCGTCCCGGCGCCGCGCCGGCCAAGGCAGCAGGCGGTCTCGGGCCGCATTGACATAAGGAACACCATGTTGCGCGCAATGTTTTGTGCCGCGGCGTTTGCCGTGCCGTTGTCGGCGGCGGCTTTCACGGGCGCGGATCTCGACCGGCTGTGCGCGAAGACGGACGTCAAGTCGCGGGCGTCGTGCGCGGCCTACATCGAAGGCGCCGCCGACGGCGTCTACAACACGATCGACGCGATCGGCGGCACGACAGGGCCGCGGGTCGGCCAGTACTTCTGCCTGCCGCCCGACATCCGGGCGCAGCAGATGACCGACGCGGTGCGCAAGTACATCGCGGAAAATCCGAAGCTGGCCGACTACAACGCGAGCACCGCGGTGTCGCTCGGTCTCGGCAAGGCGTTTCCCTGCAGGAGCGGCAACTGATCTGACGCCGTGTCCGGGGCCTGCGCGTGGCCCGGACGTCGCCGACGCATCCAGGACGAGGCGTGCGCGCCTCATCACCCACGGGCGCCGATGATTTCAATCGAGGAACTGCAGCGCATCACCGATGCGCCGCTCCATTCGTGGCTCGGCACGCTGGGCGTGTCGGTCATCGTCATACTGGTCGTCACGATCGTGCACCGTCTCGGCGCGCGCATCGTCAAGCGCATCGCGCAGCCGTATCCGTTGATGAGCGCGATCCTGCGCTACATCGACCGACCGTCGCTCGTCGTGCTCGCGCTGCTGGCGCTCGAATTCCTGTGGGTCCAGGCGGACGACGGCATGTCGTTCGTGCGCGGCATGCGCACGGCGGCGGCGGTCGGCTCCATCGTGTCGCTCACGTGGCTGCTGGTGCGGCTCGCCGCCGGCGTCGGCGACGCCATCATCCAGGCGCATCCGATCGATACGGCCGACAACCTCCAGGCCCGGCGCATCCATACGCAGGCCAGGGTGCTCGTGCGGACCGTGATGGTGCTGATCGTGATCATCGGTACCGGCGCCGCGCTGATGACGTTCCCGAACGTGCGCCAGGTCGGCGCGAGCCTGCTGGCGTCGGCCGGCGTCGCGGGCCTGGTCGCCGGTATCGCCGCACGGCCGGTGCTCGGCAACCTGATCGCCGGGCTGCAGATCGCGCTCACGCAGCCGATCCGGCTCGACGACGTGGTCGTGATCCAGGGCGAGTGGGGGCGCATCGAGGAAATCACCGGGTCGTTCGTGTCGGTGCGGCTGTGGGACCAGCGGCGCCTCGTCGTGCCGCTGCAGTGGATCATCGAGAACCCGTTCACGAACTGGACGCGCAGCAGCTCGGAGATCATCGGCACGGTCTACCTGTCGGTCGATTACCGCACGCCGCTCGCGCCGCTGCGCGAGGAACTCGCGCGGCTCGTCCATGCGGCGCCCGAGTGGGACGGCCGCGTGCAGGTGCTGCAGGTGACCGACGCGACGGAGCGTGCGATGCAGTTGCGCGCGCTCGTCAGCGCGGCCGATTCGTCGTCATGCTGGGATCTGCGCTGCCGCGTGCGCGAAGGCTTGATCGCGTACCTGCAGGATCGCTATCCGCAATGCCTGCCGCGCAGCCGGATGGAGCTGTATCCGCACGAATCGGCGCCGGATGAACCGAACCCCGAGCGGCCGCACGCGCGGCCGCCTGCCGCCAGCACGGCGGCCAACACCGCGGCCGATCCTCAGGCTGCCGAAGGCCGCTGAACGCGGCCCGCATGCTCACCCTCCATCGTCATGACCGCGCTGAACACGCTCGCCATCGCCAATTACCGCTCGCTGCGCGAGCTGATCGTGCCGCTCGCGGCGCTCAACGTCGTCACGGGCCCGAACGGCAGCGGCAAGTCGAGCGTGTACCGTGCACTGCGGCTGCTCGCCGACACCGCACAGGGGCGCGTGATCCCGTCGCTGGCCCGCGAAGGCGGCTTGCCGTCGACGCTGTGGGCGGGCCCCGAGCGCTTCTCGCGAGCGATGCTGGACGGCGACGCACCGGTGACCGGCACGGTACGCAAGGGGCCCGTGAGCCTGAAGCTCGGTTTCGCCTGCGACGATTTCGGCTATTCGATCGATCTCGGCATGCCGATCCCGAGCAGCTCGCAGTTCTCGCTCGATCCGGTGGTCAAGCGCGAGTGCATCTGGGGCGGCGCGCTGTTGCGCCCGTCGACGTTGCTGGTCGACCGGCAGGGCGCGCAGATCCGCGCGCGCACCGCATCGGGCGACTGGCAGACGATTCCGCAGCCGGTGGCCAGCTTCGACAGCATGATGACCGAGTTCGCCGATCCGACCGGCGCGCCCGAGATGATCGCGGTGCGCGAGCGGATCCGCTCGTGGCGGTTCTACGACCATTTCCGGACCGATGCGCAGGCGCCGGCGCGGCAGTCGCATATCGGCACCCATACGCCGGTGCTCGCGGACGACGGCGCCGACCTGGCCGCCGCGCTGCAGACGATCCGCGAAATCGGCGACGGCGCGGCACTCGATGCGGCGCTCGACGACGCGTTTCCCGGCGCGTCGGTCGAGATCGACAACCCGGGCGGCCGTGGCCGCTTCGACGTGCTGATGCGCCAGCCGGGGCTGCTGCGGCCGCTCGCGGCGGCCGAGCTGTCGGACGGCACGCTGCGCTACCTGTTGCTCGCGGCCGCGCTGCTGACACCGCGGCCGCCGGCGCTGATGGTGCTGAACGAACCGGAGACGAGCCTGCACCCCGATCTGCTGCCGGCGCTCGGCCGCCTGATCGCGCAGGCGGCGCAGCGTTCGCAGGTGCTCGTCGTGTCGCACGCGGCGCGGCTCATCGCGACGCTCGAGCGCGAGGCCGGCTGCGAATCGCTGGTGCTCGACAAGCGGCTCGGCGCGACGGGGCTCGTCGATGCCGACACGCGCGACCTGCCGGCATGGAAGTGGCCGTCGCGCTGACGAGCGGGGCGGCCTGCGTGCGGGCGTGATGGCCGCGTTGGGGCCGGATCGGCCCGGCAGGCGGAATGTATCCTGCCTGTAACAACACCCATAAAATGCAAGACGGGCGGTCCCGGGCAGCGGGATCGCGAATAATAATGAGATATCCGGCTGGCGCCGAGCCGGCCGGTGCCGTATGGGGGCGAGCGGGGCGCGCAAGCGCATACGTCCGCCGGCCGTGCCGCAACGGACAGGACACAGGAGACGTGGACCATGAGAATTGCCCAGATCGCGCCGCTGACCGAGTCGGTGCCGCCGAAGCTGTATGGCGGCACGGAGCGCGTCGTGTCCTACATCACCGAGGCGCTCGTCGAGCTCGGCCATGATGTGACGCTGTTCGCGAGCGGCGATTCGACGACGCGGGCGAAGCTCGAGCCGGTCTGGCCGCGTGCGCTGCGGCTCGACTCGTCGATCCGCGACCGGGTCGCGCCGCACATGCTGCTGATGGAGACGGTCGCGCGCCGCGCGAAGGATTTCGACGTGCTCCATTTCCACATGGACTACTACTCGTTCTCGGTCTTCAACCGGCAGGAAACGCCTTACGTGACGACGCTGCACGGCCGGCTCGACCTGCCCGAGCAGCAGCCGGTGTTCGACACGTTCAACACGGCGCCGGTGATCTCGATTTCGAACGCGCAGCGCCAGCCGCTGCCGCAGGCGAAATGGCTGACGACCGTCTATCACGGGCTGCCCGATACGCTGTACATGCCGCAGCCCGTCGAGCCGCGCTATCTCGCGTTCCTCGGCCGCATCTCGCCGGAAAAGCGGGTCGACACGGCGATCCGCATCGCCCGTCAGTGCGGGCTGCCGATCAAGATCGCCGCGAAGATCGATTCGGCCGACCAGGAATACTTCGAGCGCGAGATCAAGCCGCTCTTCGCGCTGCCGCACGTCGAATACATCGGCGAGATCGCCGATCACCAGAAGGCCGAATTCCTGTCGGGCGCGCACGCGTTGCTGTTTCCGATCGACTGGCCGGAGCCGTTCGGCCTCGTGATGATCGAGGCGATGTCGTGCGGCACGCCGGTGATCGCGTTCAATCGCGGCGCGGTACCCGAAGTGGTGGACGAGGGCGTGTCGGGTTTCATCGTCGAGGATGAAATCAGCGCGGTGGCCGCCGTGAACCGGCTGCACCTGCTGCCGCGTGCGCGTGTGCGGCAGCGCTTCGAGGCGCGCTTCACGTCGCGCCGCATGGCGCAGCAGTATGTCGACGTCTACCAGTCGGTGATCCGCGCGCAGAAGCGCTCGCGCTTCAAGGTGATCGACTCGACGACCTGACGCGCATGGCGCAGGACGCGCACGGATAAAAAAACGGCGATGCCCGCAAGGACATCGCCGTTTGCGCATGGCCCGCGCGCAGTGCGCACGGGCAGTGCGTCAGCGTCAGATCTTCAGCTTCGAGACCTTCGTGCCGTTGATCGACACGTCGCCCATCAGGCCCGCGTTCGTCAGCACGATGACCTGGACCGGCGCGGTGGCTGTGGTCGTGTCGACCGCGCCGTTCGCGCCCATCTTCACGAGCGCGACCGACGCGCCGGCGCCGGCTGCCCAGCCGTCCGAGCCGCGGAATTCGTCGAGCGCTTCCTGCGTCATGAACAGGAACACGATCGCCTTCGACTGCGCACCGGCCTGCAGGCCGACCGACAGCGACGACGTGTTGTAGTAGCCGACCGTGCTGCCGCCGACGCGCAGTGCGCCGTTGCCCGACTGGCCGCCGACGATGAAGCCGGCCTGGATCACGTCCGGGAAGACGAGCACGCCGCGCGACTTCGCGACGAGTTCACGCGAACCCTTGACCGTGGAGTACATGCGCGACAGCGTGGCGTCGACGCTCGAGTCGATTGCCTGGCGCTTCGACGCGTTGGTTGCGGCGTTGTCCGGCTTGTCCGGGGTGGTGGTGCAACCGGTGAGCGCGAGGCTACCGACGATGAGCGCAGCGGCGGCTTTCAGCACAAGATTCCGTTTTTGCATCGTTCTTCTCCATCGGATGATGTTCGGAGTGAGTCTCGCTCAGGGAGCGGATCACGTCGGCAGTTATATCACAGCGGATTACAGCCCCTTTTCGTTGCGACGTGAAAAAGCGTCAAATCGCGCGGGGATGTCGCGGCGCGCCAACGGACGACGCGGCGCCCGCGCGCCGAGGTCGGGTCGGCATGCGGGAAACACGGCGGTCGATCGGACGGCGGCGCCTGCCGCGCGTATCAGTGCGTGACGGGCGGAACAGGCGGCTTGATCGGGGGACGGCGCAGCGCGCGGCGGATCAGCGCGATCACGACGCCGCAGGCGAACAGGAACGCGGCCGGCACGACCCAGTAGCCGACGAACGCATGCCACAGGTAGCTCGCGAGCGTGCTGCGGCGCACCACGTATTCGTCGCGGGCCGCCTGCTGGCGCGGCGCATTGGCGGCGAGCACGTCGGCCGGGCAGCCGACCGCGCGCGCCTCGTCAGGATCCCCGTGGCACTTCGCGGCGGCGCCGGCTGCCTGCTGCGCATCGGTGAGCTGCCAGGTGGTCAGCGCGAGCTGCAGGTCAGCCTTGTTGTACGCCATTTCCTCGCGGATCTCGCGCACGGCGACGATCGCAACGGGCACGGCCCAGAATACGATCACGATCAGCCAGCGGCGGAACCAGCGGTGTTGTCTCCATGCCATCCATGCCTCCGTTTGACGCGCGTACGCGTCTGTCTCGAGGGCGGCCCGATGGCGCTTCTTGTACTTGGATGGGCCGCGTTGCAGCCATCATAGAAGAAAACGCGGCGAATTGCCGCACCATGTGGCGGTGCCGGTCCAGCGGGCCGGGAAAGCGGGGCGGGACGCGTGGCAAAAGCGCGGGGGCGGGGTGCGTCGATGCGCGTGCAACGAAAACAACAATGCCGCGCCCGCCGAAGCGGTGCGCGGCATTCGAGACGGGAGCGCCGGGACTCAGGCGGCCGGCTGGCTGCTCAGGCAGCTCTTCATGAACGCCTTGCGATCGTCGCCCTTCTTGCCGGTGGCCTGCGTGTTGCACGCCTTCATCTTTTCCTGCTGCGACATTGCTTTCGCGGGCTTCGCCGACAGGCAGTCCTTCATGAACGCCTTGCGTTCGTCGCCCGTTTTGCCGGCTGCCTGGGTGTTACAGGCCTTCATCTTGTCCTGCTGGCTGTTCGCCGCGAATGCGGGGGAAGCCAGCATGCCGCCGAGAAGCACTGCGGCTACGAGCGATTGAATTTTCATTTCGACACTCCCATGGGGTGAATTGCGTGTTATCGACGCCGTCACGAAGCACCGCGCGATGGGGATAGGGCCGCATCGCGCCGCGCGCTCCGATTATGGCAAATCAATGTGAAAACACCAAAACGGCACTTCCTATAACGTTGCGGATACCACGGCCGTTGACGGCGCGCCCGGCCGGACGATCGGGACAAACCATGAGGTGCGCCGGCCGGCCTCGAACGTCGCGCCGGAACCTGCCGGATCCCGGCCGCAAGCCTTTACAATCGCGGCCATGAATACTCCGAATTCCGTCTCCCCTTCGTCCGCGGCGGCCCTGCCGCGCATCGCCGTGCTCGCCACCGGCGGCACGATCGCCGGCGCCGCGCCTGACGCGGCCAGCACGGCCGGCTATCAGGCCGGTGCGCTCGGCGTCAATTTCCTGGTCGACGCGGTGCCGGCGCTCGCGTCGGTCGCGCGCATCGACGCCGAGCAGATCGCCAGCATCGACAGCAAGGATCTCGCGCTGCCGCTGTGGAACACGCTCGCCGCACGGATCGACGCGCTGATGGCCGATCCGGCGATCGACGGCATCGTGATCACCCACGGCACCGACACGCTCGAGGAAACCGCGTATGCGCTGCACCTGGTCGTCAACGGCGACAAGCCGGTCGTGCTGACGGCCGCGATGCGCCCGGCGACCGCGCTGTCGTCCGACGGCCCGCTGAACCTGCTGAACGCGGTGACAGTGGCCGCGCATCCGTCCGCGCGCGGGCAGGGCGTGCTGGTCGCATTCAACAACCGGATCCACGGCGCGCGCGATGTCGTGAAGACAAGCACCTATGCAGTCGACGCGTTCCAGTCGCCGGAACTCGGTGCACTCGGCTGGGTGCAGGACGGCCGGGTCGAATTCGCGCGCCGCGTCACGCGATCGCGCGACACGCAGCTGGCGATCGCCGCTGCGTGGCCGCCCGTCGAAGTCGTCGCCAGCTATGCGGGCGTGACGCGTACGACAGTGGATGCGCTTGTCGCCGCCGGCGTGCGCGGTCTCGTCGTCGCGGGCACGGGCAACGGGTCGATCCATGCGACGCTGCAGGCGGCGCTGGCCGATGCGGTGAACGCGGGCGTTGCGGTGGTGCGCGCGTCGCGCGTCGGGTCGGGGCACGTGATGCGCAACGGCGCCGCGAACGACGATGCGCTCGGCTTCGTGAGCGCAGGGTCGCTGAACCCGTTCAAGGCGCGCGTGTTGCTGATGCTCGCGCTCGCGAACGGCATTCACGGCCGCGACGAACTGCAACGCAGGTTCGATACGCTGTGACGGCCTGACCGATACGCGCGGCTCGGGCCGCGTGCGTCACCATGAAAAAAGGCAGGCCATCGGCCTGCCATTTTTTGCGTCCGTCAGTCCGGCAAGAATGCTCAGGACTGCGGCGGAATCACGAGCTTCTGGCCCGGGTAGATCCGGTCCGGGCTCGACAGCATCGGCTTGTTCGCCTCGAAGATCACCGGGTACTTGTTCGCGTCGCCATAGACTTCCTTGGCGATTGCCGACAGCGTGTCGCCCGACTTCACGTCGTGGTACTGCACTTCCGGATCGTCCGGTTGCAGATCGTCGTCGTTGACACCTGCGACGCCCTGCACGTTGCCGGCCGCGACCTTGACCTTGGCCTTCGTGTCGAGGTCGGCGACGCTGCCCGTCAGCGTCACGGTGCGCGACGCGCCGTCGAACGCGACGGTCAGGTTCGACGTATCGAGACCCTGCGTGTTGATGTAGTTCTTGATGGCATCGGCCGCAGTCTGGTTTGCGGCATTCGGATCTTCCGCTGCTTGTGCGTCGGCATGACCCAGCAGTTTTTCACCCGCCTCTTTGATAAACGAAAGAAGACCCATCGTTGCACTCCTTAGGTGGTTGAAAAGAAAACGCGCCGTGAAGTGGCGAAAAAAACACCGCGCTGGGCGCGGTCACCGGAGGTGAACGCAAGCGCGGCGGTTTTCTCGAAAGGCGTGGCGAAAGTGTAGGCGTTCAGCGCGACGATTGCATGAAAAATCGCACGCTTGAACGTAAAGAAATGTAATACGCGAAATCCGACAGGCGGACACCCGACGACGACGTCTGACCGACCAAGGCTTCCCCGGCGCCGCCGGGTGCCGCTGCGGACCCCACCACGCCGCTCTCAGCCCAGAGCGGCGTTTTTCGCCCCGTCCCGCATGCCGTCGGCAGTGCGAGGCGGGGCGCCCCACCGTGATGCGCGAGTGCGTCGCGCATCGATGCGACCGGCCGTGCCGGTCACGTGTGTCATTCGCGTGTCCGTCATCGCGACGGACCACGCGTTGCTGCATCTACAGAAGGCGGTCGCGCGAGGCGGCCCGCGTTCAGCCTGCCGTCTTCTCGATCTCGAAGTTCGACATGATCTCGAGCGCACGCACGAGCGCCGAGTGATCCCATGCCTTGCCGCCGTGCGCCGCGCACACGCTGAACAGCTGTTGCGCGCTGGCCGTGTGCGGCAGTGCGAGGCCGAGCTTGCGTGCGCCGTCGAGCGCGAGGTTCAGGTCCTTCTGGTGCAGCTCGATGCGGAAGCCCGGATCGAACGTGCGCTTCGTCATCCGCGCGCCGTGCACTTCGAGGATGCGCGATGCGGCGAAGCCGCCCATCAGCGCCTGGCGCACGCGCTCCGGATCCGCGCCCGAGCGGGCGGCGAACAGCAGCGCTTCGCCGACCGCTTCGATGTTCAGCGCGACGATGATCTGGTTCGCGACCTTGCAGGTCTGGCCCGCGCCGTTGTCGCCGACGAGCGTGATGTTCTTGCCCATCTTCTCGAACAGCGGCTTCGCGCGCTCGAATGCCTGTTCCGGGCCGCCGACCATGATCGTCAGCGTCGCTTCGCGTGCGCCGACTTCGCCGCCGGACACCGGCGCGTCGAGGTAGTCGCAACCGAGTGCGTTGATCTGCTTTGCGAATTCCTGCGTGTCGAGCGGCGAGATCGAGCTCATGTCGATCACGAGCTTGCCGGCCGTCAGGCCCTTCGCGACGCCGTCGTCGGCGAACAGCACGTTACGCACGTCCGGCGTATCCGGCACCATCGCGATGATGATGTCCGCGTTCTGCGCGACTTCGGTCGAGTTCGAGACGACCTTCGCGCTGGCGCGCAGGTCGTCCGGGATCGGGAATGCGCCGTTCACGACGAGCTGGTGGTCGCCCTTGAGCAGGTTGCGCGCCATGTGCGCGCCCATGATGCCGAGGCCGATGAAACCGATGGTTGCCATGTGAAAGTCTCCTATAGGGGCGTATGCGGAAAGGGCGGTGCTCAGGCGGCGCGGCGCGCCGAACCGGCTGCGCAGCCGGCGACGCTTTGCAGCCAGCCGAGGCCTTCCGTCGTGGTGGTGCGGGGCTTGTATTCGCAGCCGACGTAGCCGGCATAGCCGAGCCGGTCGAGCAGCGCGAACAGGAACGCGTAGTTGATCTCGCCCGTGCCCGGCTCGTTGCGGCCCGGGTTGTCCGCGAGCTGGACGTGGCCGATCGAGGCGAGGTTGCGTTCGATCGTCGCGGCCAGTTCGCCTTCCATGCGCTGCATGTGATAGATGTCGTACTGCAGGAACAGGTTGTCCGAGCCGACCGCGCGGATCACGTCGAGCCCTTCCGACGAGCGGTTCAGCGCGAAGCCCGGGATGTCGAAGCTGTTGCACGGCTCGACGAGCAGGCGGATGCCTTCGCGCTTGAGCGCATCGGCCGCAAAGCGCAGGTTGTCGACGATCGTGACGAACGTCTTGTCGCGTGCAGTGCTCGCCGACGGGATGCCGACGAGGCAGTTCAACTGCGGTACCTTCAGCGCCTTCGCGTACTCGATCGCACGGCCGACCCCGTCCTGGAATTCGCCGACACGATCGGGCAGGCACGCGATGCCGCGTTCGCCCTGGTCCCAGTTGCCGGCCGGCAGGTTGTGCAGCACGAGGCGCAGGCGATGCGTCTCGAGCCGCTCGGCGAGTTCCTCTTTCGCGTACGGATACGGGAACAGGAACTCGACGGCGTCGAAGCCCGCATCGGCGGCCGCCTTGAAGCGGTCGAGGAACGGCACTTCGTTGAACAGCATGGTCAGGTTTGCAGCAAACTTCGGCATGAGCTAAGCCTCTTCGGTCGGTCAGTCAGTCAAAAATGTCGTGCGCTTCAGTCGAGCATCGAGATCGCGGTCGGGGCGTGCTCGGCCTTTTCGGCGAGATCCTCGAATTCGTTGATCGCGTCGATTTCGGTGCCCATCGAGATGTTCGTCACGCGCTCGAGGATCACTTCCACGACCACCGGCACGCTGAACTCTTCCGCGAGCGTTTGCGCCTGGCGCAGCGCCGGCTCGATCTCTTCCGGCTTGAACACGCGCAGCGCCTTGCAGCCGAGGCCTTCCGCGACGGCCACGTGGTCGACGCCATAGCCGTTCAGTTCCGGCGCATTGACGTTGTCGAACGCGAGCTGCACGCAGTAGTCCATGTCGAACGCGCGCTGCGCCTGGCGGATCAGCCCGAGGTACGAGTTGTTCACGACGACATGCACGTACGGCAGCTTGAATTGCGCGCCGGCTGCCAGTTCCTCGATCATGAACTGGAAGTCGTAGTCGCCGGACAGCGCGACGATCGGGCGGCTCGGGTCTGCTGCACGCACGCCGAGCGCGGCGGGGATCGTCCAGCCGAGCGGGCCGGCCTGGCCGCAGTTGATCCAGTTGCGTGCCTTGAACACGTGCAGGAACTGCGCGGCGGCGATCTGCGACAGGCCGATCGTGCTGACGTAGCAGGTATCGCGGCCGAACACCTTGTTCATCTCTTCGTACACGCGCTGCGGCTTGACCGGCACGTTGTCGAAGTGCGTCTTGCGTTGCAGCGTGCGCTTGCGTGCCTGGCAGTCGGCGACCCATGCGCTGCGGTCCTTCAGCTTGCCGGCCGCCTTCCATTCCTGCGCGACGGCAACGAACAGTTCCAGTGCCGCCTTCGCGTCCGACACGATGCCGAGATCCGGGCCGAACACGCGGCCGATCTGCGTCGGCTCGATGTCGACATGCACGAACTTGCGGCCCTTCGTATAGACCTCGACGCTGCCCGTGTGGCGGTTCGCCCAGCGGTTGCCGATGCCGAGCACGAAGTCGGACGCGAGCATCGTGGCGTTACCGTAGCGGTGCGACGTCTGCAGGCCGACCATGCCGGCCATCAGCGGGTGGTCGTCCGGAATCGCGCCCCACGACATCAGCGTCGGGATCACCGGCACGCCGATCGTTTCGGCGAACTGCACGAGCAGGTCTTCCGCCGCCGCGTTGAGCACGCCGCCGCCCGACACGATCAGCGGCTTGTCCGCGTCGTTGAGCATCGTGAGCGCCTTCTCGATCTGCGCGCGGGTAGCCGCGGGCTTGTAGACCGGCAGCGGTTCATACGTGTCGATGTCGAATTCGATTTCGGCGAGTTGCACGTCGATCGGCAGGTCGACCAGCACCGGGCCCGGACGGCCCGAGCGCATCAGGTGGAAAGCCTGCTGGAACACGCGCGGCACGAGCGCCGGCTCGCGCACGGTGACGGCCCACTTCGTGACGGGCTTCGCGATCGATTCGATGTCGACGGCCTGGAAGTCTTCCTTGTAGAGGCGGGCGCGCGGCGCCTGGCCCGTGATCGCGAGGATCGGAATCGAGTCGGCCGATGCGGAGTAGAGGCCGGTGATCATGTCGGTGCCGGCGGGGCCCGACGTGCCGATGCACACGCCGATGTTGCCCGGGGCCGCACGCGTGAAACCTTCGGCCATGTGCGACGCGCCTTCGACGTGGCGTGCCAGCACGTGGCTGATACCGCCGGACTTGCGCATCGCGGAGTAGAACGGGTTGATCGCTGCGCCCGGCACGCCGAACGCGGTCTGGATGCCTTCCTTCTCGAGCACGAGCACAGCTGCGTCGACGGCTCTCATCTTGGCCATGAATGTCTCCTTGAATGTGATGGATCTTGCAAATCGGTCTGTTGGGGACACTTTAGGGTTGCAGGAAAGGTTTGATAAGATCCGCCGGAGTCGCTTTTTTCGAAACTAAAAGTATGGAATGACGGCCGGACGGGGCTTTCCGCCGGTGTCGGAACAGAGACGGAGACGGGAGATGGATCGCTTCAAGCAGATCGAGACGTTCGTGCGGGTGGCCGATGCCGGCAGCCTCGCGGCGGCGGCGCTCGAGGAGGGGGTGTCGCCGGTCGTGCTCGGGCGGCGCATCGACGCGCTCGAAAAGCGTCTCGGCGTGAAGCTGATGTACCGCTCGACGCGGCGGCTGGTGGTCAGCGAGGAGGGCGCCGCGTTCCTCGAGCGCTGCCGCGGCCTCCTGTCCGAATGGGACCAGGCCGAGAACGAGCTGGCCGCCGGGCGGCGCGCGGTCAGCGGGCACCTGATCGTGTCCGCGCCCGCCGCGTTCGGGCGCAAGCACGTCGCGCCGCACGCCCCCGGTTTTCTGGTCGACAAGCCCGAGATGCAACTGTCGTTCAACCTGACCGACCGCGTCGTCGATCTGGTGCGCGAGGGCTATGACCTGTCGATCCGGATCGGCGGCGCTGTCGATCCGAACTTCGTCGCGGTGAAGCTTGCGTCGAACCGGCGCGTCGTGTGCGGCACGCCCGAGTATTTCCGCCGGCATGGCCGGCCGAAGTCGCTCGACGACCTGCTCAAGCACAACTGCCTCGCGTTCAACCTGCAGGGCGGGCAGAACCGCGGCTGGTATTTCCAGCGCCACGGCAAGATCGCGACGATGCGCGTGGCGGGCAATCTCGACTGCAACGACGGCGAGCTGCTGCACCGCTGGGTGGCCGAAGGCCTCGGGCTCGGCTGGCGCTCGACGTGGGAAATCGCCGCGCAGCTCGAGACGGGCGAACTCGAGACCGTGCTCGACGAGTATGCGCTGCCCGACTACGACATCCTCGCGGTCTACCCGCAGCAGCGCTACGTGCCGGCGCGCGTGCGCTACTTCATCGACTACCTGCGTGCCGCTTACGCCAGCCCCGGTTACTGGAGCACCACGCCGTAACCGGCGCGGACGGACGGTCCAGCCACCGGATCGCCCGACGATTTTTTACGCGTCCGGCGCACGGCGCGGGAATAAACTCGACGCAACGGCGGTAAGGTCATCGAGCGCGCACGTTGCCGGTCTGTCCGGGCGCCGTGCGCGGAACGGGCGCGGCTTCGGCCGCCGGGACCAGGGAGGCCATGTGGGGCAAGCCGGACAGGCGGTCGAAGAGCGGTCGGCGGACGACGCGGTTGCGCGCGGCGAGCGGTTTCGCGCGCTCGTGTTGCCGCATCTCGACGCCGCGTACAACCTCGCGCGCTGGCTGAGCGGCAGTGCCGGCGATGCGGACGACGTCGTCCAGGATGCGTGCATGCGCGCGCTGCGCTTCGTCGATTCGTGCCGCGGCGACAACGCGCGGCCGTGGCTGCTGACGATCGTGCGCCACACCTGGTACACGGAATGGCGTCGCCGCACGCATGCGCACGAGGTCGCGCTGCCCGACACGCTCGACGACACCGACGTACCCGACGACTGGCAACCGGCCACCGACGATCCGCTTGCGCACCTGCTGCGTGGCGAGAACGTGCGGCTCGTGAACGAGGCGCTCGCGAAGCTGCCGCCTGAGTATCGCGAGGTGCTGGTGCTGCGCGAGATGGAGGACCTGAGCTACCGCGAGATTGCGGCGATCGCGGACGTGCCGGTCGGCACGGTGATGTCGCGTCTGGCACGTGGCCGGCGCAAGCTCGCCGCGTTGCTGGGCGGCGCGCCGGCACCGGCGGTCGAAGGCAGGCCGGGCCGTACGCCGGCTGGCGGAACCGCATCGGAGGCGATCGATGGACTGTAACGAAGCGCGAGCGTTGCTGGACGCGGACGTCGACCGCGAGCTGTCGGCGCCCGATGCGTTGCGGGTCCAGCAGCATGTCGAAGGGTGCGAAGCGTGCCGCCGCGAGCGCGCGCGAATCGTCGCGCTGGGGCGGGCCGTGCGGCAGGCCGACTACCATCGGGCGCCGGACGAACTGCGGGCGCGCATTCTGGCAAGCCTGCCGGTGGCGGACGAGGCGGCTGTCGGGGTGTTGTCCCGCCCGGAACCGGCGCCCCGGCCCGAAGCCCGACCGCAGCCGCAGCCGCAGCCGCAGCCGCAGCCGCAGCCGCGCGGTCGCCGCTGGTT
>NZ_CABVQC010000077.1 GCF_902499175.1 Burkholderia aenigmatica | reverse complement strand
GCGTAGTTCTCGTTTTCGAGCGTGATCACGAACACGTGGCGAATCTGCTGCTGGCCGCTCGCCTGCATCGACGACGACGATCCGCACGCGGTGACGATCAGCGCGACGAGCGATCCGAGCGCGACCACCAGCGTGGCACGCATCCAGTAATGAAAAGACATGGCAGTTCCGAGTTTGGGTATAACGATGGAATGTGGAATTCTGAAAGGCTCAGCCGCTCGAATACGCTTGTTTGATCAGATCGTGTCGCTACATGCCGAGCCGCGTGGCCAAGCCGCCCAGCGGATACACGGGGGAACGGCGGCTGCCCGGATCCGTCATGCTCCGACGGCAGCCACACCCCGCACCCCCTGATTTCCGAGTTCAGGCCAGGGCAAAAAAGGAGGCCGCCGTCGTCCAGTTGACGACTAGATCGCATTGAACGGCAATCAGCAGTCCGCAACGTTTCCCGACCGATTGTGGTCTGGAAATGCATGTCTCAGACAGCAGTTGCCGAGCAACTCGATTTACTTTAGATAGCCAACGTCAAGCGACCGCATTGCTGGCGATACATCGCGAGTAGTAGGCAAGGCTGCGTTTCGGCGTACGCACTTGCGTGACCGGATTGACGTCAATCAGGCCAAACTTTTTCGAGAAGCCGCTGCCCCACTCCCAGTTGTCGAATGCCGACCAGCAGAACACCCCACGCAACTTGACACCCTGCTTATAGGCATCGTGAGCGGCGTTCAGGTAGCTCTTGAGATATTCGATACGAGGCGCATCCTCAACGAAGCCCCCAACCGGCGCCGGATCTTTGATCGCAAAGCCGGTTTCGGTGATGTAGATGTCGGGTGCGTTGTAATCGCGGTGCACGCGCAGCAACATTTCCGACATGCCATAGGGCTCGACCGGGTACGCTTGCGTCTGCGGCTCACCCGCGGGCGATGCGGTCATCGTGAAACCGCCTTTTCCGTCATCCTTCACGAAGAAGCAGTTGTAGTACTGCACACCGAGGAAATCCGGCTTGGCCGCGATCTTCTCCATGTCGCCCGGTTTGACGAGCGATGCGAATGCCTGTTGCAATGGCGCGGGGTAGCCTTTGCCATACAGCGGATCGAGAAACACTCGATGCCAGATCATGTCGAACTGCGCAGCAGCAGCCTGGTCCTTCGGATCGCTTGTTGCCCCATGCACAGGTCGACCGCTGATCGTGGTGCCAATTTGCGCAGGCCCCTTTACGTTTGCTCGCACTGCGTCAAACATCAGGGCCTGAGCCAGATTCTGGTGGTGGACGGCGGCAAACATCGCTGCGGGCGACGCAGCATATGGCGGCATCATGCCTGCACTGTATCCGGCCAGCGCAACGCCGTTCGGCTCGTTGAGCATCATCCAGTTTTTGACACGATCGCCGAGGCGGCGCGAAACGATATCCGCGTAGTCGGCCAGACGATAGGCAATGTCGCGGTCGCGGAAATCCCCGGCCCATGTCGGGATATCCCAATGGAACAGGGTCAGATAGGGCGTCAAGTTGTTCGCAAGCATGGCATCTACCATGCGGTCGTATAGCGCCAATCCTGCTTCATTGATCTTGCCCGAGGCGTCCGGCTGGATACGCGGCCACGCGGTGGAAAACCGGAACGCTTGCAGACCAGCGCCACCGAGCAGCGCCAGATCGCCCGGATAGCGCGTGTCGAATTCGATGTTGCGTGCGTTTGTGGAACCGTCAGAGACCTTACCGGGGGTATCAGCAAACGCGTCCCAAATGCTTGGCCCGCGGCCGTCACGACTTTCAATCTGCGGCGCTGCTGTCGCAACCCCCCAGACGAATCCATCGGCAAACCGCGCAGAGGAATCGATCGAGTCGCCGCCGCACGCGGAGAGCAACCCGCTGCCCAGCACGGCGGTTCCTTGCATCAGAAATCGTCGTCGACCTTGACCTGATGTGGCATTCATTTCCTGTTCCAGTTTTCTGAAAATTTATTCGGATGACTAATAACCAATGGGCCGGTTACGAATTTCTTTGTATGAACGTTTAATTCGGCGTTGATGCGTTGATCGTCATGTGAAGGTCAAGCCTGCAAAGATGGCTGCCTACCGGGCTACACCGACCTCGTTATCTCCAAAGCAAGAACGCGACAGCGGAGAAACTTTGAAAACACCTTCAACAAAATGTTCGAACCGAACCAGGCGCTGTTGTCGTTGCTTCGATCGCATGCGACCACGCCTAAAGCCGCGCCGAGGGCGACACAGGTGGCAAACAGCCAGCCTGCCCGAAGAGTTTTGTTCATCAGGTGGGGCGTTGTCGTCGTGCGGGTCGCGCCGGTGCAGCAGCTCGCAAGCCTGCGCGGACAAGATTTAAACAAACATGTATGTTTTATTTGTGACATGCGACGTGCTCGCCGTGGCGCCGGGATCGGGCTTGCGCAGTTCACGTACAATCACGCCCATGCGCACACAAGCCGAGAGAAGTACGTCCACGAGGGAGCTCCTGATCAAGGCAGCCATTACGCTGCTGAACGAGCAAGGCTACGCGGCCTTTGGAGAAGCTCGGGTGTGTGAAATGGCGGGAATCAGCCGGGGCGCGCTGCGCTATCACTTTCCGGCCGGGCGTTACGACCTGCTGCCTGCCGTTGTGGCGCATCTGCTTGACAACGATGCGGCGACGAAGGAAACGCTCGGCCCCATGTCGCCCGCTACGCGGCTTCACTTGTCGCTCCACATGGTGCTGCGGCTCGGCCGGCGCCACCCGTCTTTGGCATTGTTCGAAATCTGGATGGCGGCGCGCGGCGACGACCGCTTGAGCAAACGCATCGAACCGCTATACGCCGCAGTGCCAGAACGCGTATATGGAATGGAGCCTCGCGATCACTCCGATCCTGAACTTTTGGCTTTGCAGTTGTTACTTCATGGCTTGGTGGTGCAGTCTTTTGGGGTTCACAACGATCGTGATCAAATGGACAAGGCTGTGGAATTGCTGTTGAACAAAGTGAAGCCACCCAAGGAATTACCTGAATTGCTGGCACGTATGGAGTCGCAAATAACCCGCGCGCACCAGCCGTAATCGGGTTGCGCGTCGCGTAGGCAGGACACCCGGAGCAGGTCACCGTCCCGCTGGTCGCTGGCGAAGCGCACGTCGCGCTTGCAACGGCGGCAGAGACCGCAGGTCAACTTGCAACATGCGGGCTCTCGGAAAAGATGTCCTTGGGCACGGAAATTCTCAGAAAACTCGTCTTGGGGAATGTCGCGACCCCGCCTGGGTGCATCGACGAAACCTGGCGACAAACAATGCCGTGGAAGTGCGTTTCGGCGTCCGGCGGCACCGGTCAGCTTGTGCCACGAGTCGTGCAAATACCGTGCATCGAGCAATCTGTCATAGATCCTGACGTCGCCCGTGACGTAAGCGAGCTGCCCAGCCAGTCAAGACGGTGCTGGGGACTCGCTTGCCATAAAGCCGTAAATGATGATTGCCGGAAGGCGCCTAGATCGCGATAGCTTGAGCCGGCACATCGGCTCTGCATTTCGCCGCAATCTCGTTCGGTGTCACGAGGTCAGCCGCCGATATGTCGCCTTTTATTCAAAGACAACTTATCGAGACTGCGGACATCTTTTCTGAGAGCCCACAACACCAACGTCCCGCAGCAACCATCCCGCCCTTTACCCCGTACCGGCAATCGTCAAACCAACTGTACCGGTACTGTACAGAAAACCGTCGCTAAACTGACCTCCATCCCAGTCCAGAATCGAATGGAGAATCCGCGATGGAATTCCTCACCCTGAGCGCGCTGCCAGCCGGCATGCTGTTCGCGCTCGTCACGACGATCACGCCCGGCCCGAACAACACGATGCTGCTCGCGTCCGGCGTCAATTTCGGTTTCCGCCGCACCATGCCGCACTTGTGCGGCATCAGCATCGGCGTCGCGATCCTGATGCTCTGCGTCGGCTTCGGGCTCGGCGAGGTATTCAAGCGCGTCCCGCTGCTCTACACGATCCTCGAAGCCGCGAGCGTCGCGTACCTGCTGTACCTCGCGTGGCGCATCGGCACGTCGGGCGAAGTAAAGGCGCACGGCGGCAAGCCGCGGCCGATGACGTTCATCGAAGCCGCCGCGTTTCAGTGGATCAATCCGAAGGCATGGATGATGGTGCTGACCGCCGCAACGACGATCCGCCTGTCCGCCGACTACGGGATGAACGCCGCGTGGATGGCCGTCGTGTTCATCCTGATCGGCTTCCCGTGCATCAGCCTGTGGGCTGCGTTCGGCCTCGGCCTGCGCCGGTTCCTGTCGAACCGCCGCGCGTTGCGCATCTTCAACATGACGATGGCCGCGCTGCTCGTCCTGTCGTTGTATCCGCTTGTCGCGCATCTGCTGGCGTAGTGAGCGCTCACCGCGCGCCCGTTGAGATTCGTCCGATGCAGGCGTACCCTTTTGGTACGGGCGCGCGCAACCGTTTCGGCGGTTGCGCCGCTGCTGCCGGGAGAGTGCTGATGAAGCCATTGCTGAGGGCGGGCGAACACATCGAGGGGATGCACTGGATCGCCGAATATCACCCGCTCACGCACGAGATTCGCGTGCTGCGCGAAGACATCGAGATCGGCACCTACGGCGCGCCGCCGACGATGTTCGGCGAAGAGGAAGAGATGGGCGCCGCGAACCTCGCCGATCATCGCAGCCGGGAGGCCGCGCTGCGCGCGTATCTGCGCAACTTCGTGAAGAAACACGACGCGGAAGAATAGCCGGCGGCCCGACGGCCGCCGTATCGACGGGCCGGCGCATCGCACCGGCCCGCGCTGCGCTCAATGCCCGAGCGATTCGATCTTGCCTGCCGGCTGCGTCACGCCATGCGGCCGCGCCATCTGCTTGATCAGCAGCGCGACACACGCGAGCAGGCCCGCGACGGCGATCGTCGCGAACACGCCTGCGAACGAGAAGTGCCGGCGCGTCAGTTCGGCGACGAGGAACGATCCCGCAATCCCGCCGAAGCGGCCGACGCCAAGCATCCATGCAACACCCGTGCCACGCCCTTCGGTCGGATAGAACGCGGCGGCAAGCGCCGGCATCGACGATTGCGCGGTGTTCATCAGCACGCCGGCCACAAACACGACCAGCACGAGCAGCCCGACGTTACCGGCCGCCTGCCCGATCGCATAGACGCTCACCGCGGTCAGCGCGTAGCACACGGCAATCACGCGGTTCGCGTTGAAGCGGTCCATCAGCACGCCGCACAGCACCGCGCCCACGCCGCCGAGCGGGAACAGCGCGGAGATCAGCGTCGCGCTCTTCGGCGTCAGGCCGGCATCCTTCAGCAGGATCGGCATCCAGTTGATCGACGCGTAGAAGATCACGAGCCCCATGAAGTACGCGAGCCACAGCATTACCGAGCCGACGATGTACGAGCGCGACAGCACGACGCCCAGGCCCTTGCTGCCGGTCTGCGGCGCAGCTTCGGTCATCGCGAACGAGCCGGCGTTCAGTGCATCGCGCGAGATTCGCGCGAGCGTCGCGCGGATCCTGTCGACGGCGTGGCCGTTGGCGACCATGAAGCGCACCGATTCCGGCATCTTGAGCAACAGCAGCACGCCGAGCAGCAGCGGCGTCACGCCGCCGAGGATCAGCACGCTGCGCCAGCCGAAATGCGGAATCATCCACGCGGCCAGGAAGCCGCCGAACGCGGCACCGAGCGGGAAGCCGCAAAACATCAGGTTGATCACGGTCGCGCGGCGCTTGTCCGGGCAAAACTCGCCCATCATCGTAACCGCGTTCGGCATCGCCGCGCCCAGCCCGACGCCGGTGATGAAGCGCAGAATCGTCAGGTGCCCGATCGTGGTCGAGAAGGCGGACATCAGGCATGCGACGCCGAACAGGAATACCGAGCAAAGCAGCAGCGAGCGGCGCCCGAGCTTGTCGGACAGCGGGCCCGACACGAGCGCGCCGCACGCGAGGCCGAACAGCGCGGCGCTCAGCACCGGTGCGAGATCCGGTTTGGTGAGGTTCCATTCGCCGAGCAGCGACGGCGCGATGAAGCCGATCGCGGCCGTGTCGAAGCCGTCGAGCAGCACGATCACGAAACACATGAGGAATACGAGCCATTGAAAACCGCCGAACGGCTGCTCGTTGATGAAGGTCTGGACATCGACCACGGGTGTGCGATTCATCGCTAGTCTCCTGTGTCGATCCAGGTTAGCGCTTTAGCGCTTACCTGGATCCCATGCCATGCGGTCGATCCAGGTTAGCGCTTTAGCGCTTACCTGGATCCCATGCCATGCGGTCGATCCAGGTTAGCGCTTCAGCACTTACCTGGATCCCATGCTTCGCGGTCGATCCAGGTTGACGCCTTAGCGCCTACCCTGGTCGCATGCATAGCTAATTGTTTATAAGCGACGCGACCTCGTAACCGCGTCTTGCCTTTGTTCGCGCACCAGCCATCCGGTACGCCGCGCGCCGATGCTCTGCCGGCGCGTTCATTCATCGTCGAGGCCCGCCAACCATCAGCGGGCCTCGACTCAACATCGAACTACGTCCGGCACTTAACCGGCCGCATCCTGCTCCTTGAAGATCTTGTCCGCGAGATGAAACGCGGAATTCGCGGCCGGCACGCCGCAATAGATCGCAGTCTGCAGCAGCACTTCCTTGATCTCGTCGCGCGTCACGCCGTTGTTGCGCGCAGCGCGCAGGTGCAGCGCCAGTTCCTCGCCGCGATTCAGCGCCACCATCATCGCGATGGTCAGCAGGCTGCGCGTATGGCGCGGCAGGCCGTCGCGCGTCCAGATCTCGCCCCATGCATAGCGCGTGATCAGGTTCTGGAATTCGTCGGTTACCTCGGTGCGGTTCTCGAGCGAACGGTCGACGTGCGCGTCGCCGAGCACCGCGCGACGCACCTTCATCCCTGCTTCGTAACGTTCCTGGTCATCCATCGCCGGTGCCTCACGCGGTCAGGAAATCGAGCAGCGCGCGGTTGAAGCCATCGGTGCACTCGATGTTCGAAATATGCGCGGCGTCGAATTCGACGTGCTGCGCGCCCGGAATCGCGGCGGCCAGTGCGCGGCCCTGGTCGGGCGGCGTCGACATGTCCTTCGCGCCGGTCACCACGAGCACCGGCAGCGCGATGCCTTTCACCTCTTCGCGCAGGTCGGCTGCGTTCAGCGCATCGCAGTTCGCCGCATAGCCGTCCTTGTCGGTATGCACGAAGGTGTCGCGGATCGCATCGAACAGGCGCGGCTCGCGCTCGACGAACGCGTCGGTGAACCAGCGCGGCAGCACGGCGTCGGCGAGCGCGGCCATCCCTTCGGCACGCGCCTTCTGCGCACGCGGCGCCCACACTTCCGGCGAGCCGATCTTCGCGGCGGTGTTCGACAACACCGCGCGAACGATACGCGACGGGAAGCGTGCGGCGAGGGCGGCGCCCGTCAGTCCGCCCATCGAGATCCCGCAGAAATGCGCGCGTTCAATGCCGACGTGGTCGAGCAGGCCGATCACGTCGCCGGCGAGCTGCTCGACGGTGTACGAACCGGCCGGCGCGTCGGAATGGCCGTGGCCGCGCGTGTCGTAGCGCAGGATGTTGAAGTGCTGCGTGAGCGGACGGATCTGCGGTGCCCACATCTGCAGGTCGGCGCCGAGCGAGTTCGAGAAGACGAGCCACGGCGCGTCGTCGCGCGCGGCACGGTCGATCCGGTAATGCAGTTTCACGCCGTTGACAGTGGCGAAAGGCATCAATGTTCTCCTGGTGATTGCGCGCCCGCGTGCAGCGCGAGCACGGCGTCGACGTAGGCCTGCGCCTCGCCGACGTAATGAGCGGGATCGAGCAGCCGCGCGAGCGTGTCGCGCGACAGGTGCGCCGACACGGTCGCATCGGCGGCGAGCACGTCGAACAGCGTCGCGCCCGTGCGCACGGCTTCCTTCGAGGCATGCTCGACGACGTGGTGCGCGTCGAGCCGGCCGATCTTGTCGCCGAGCGCGAGCATCACCGCTTCGCCGAGAATCAGTCCGCGCGTCAGGCCGAGGTTCGCGGCCAGGCGTTCGGTGTTCACGTCGAGGCCCGCGACGATCTGCGCGATCTGCGCAAGCGCGCCGCCGGTCAGGCGCGCGAGATCGGGCAACGCGTCCCATTCGGCCTGCCAGCCGCCGAGCGCGCGCTCGTGTTCCTGCGCCATGCCCGCGAACACCGTCGCGACGAGGTTCGGCGCACGCACGGCAGCCGTCAGCACGGCTGCGCAACCGACCGGGTTGCGCTTGTGCGGCATCGTCGACGAGCCGCCCTTGCCGGCGGCGGCCGGCTCGCCAAGTTCGCCGACTTCGGTTTGCATCTGCAGCGATACGTCGCGCGCGATCTTGCCGAGCGTACCCGTCAGCATCCCGAAGCAGGACGCGGCTTCCGCAATGCGGTCGCGCTGCGTGTGCCACGGCACGGCCGGAGCCGCGAGCTTCAGGTCCGCCGCCAACGCGGCCGTGACGCCGGCCGCCTGCTCGCGCAGGCTCGCGAGCGTGCCGGCCGCGCCGCCGAACTGCAGCATGAGCGCTCGCTCGCGCAATGCGGCGAAGCGCGCGCGATGGCGCAGCAGCGCATCGAGCCATTGCGCGAATTTCAGGCCAAGCGTGATCGGCAGCGCCTGTTGCAGCCACGTGCGGCCGATCATCGGTGTCGCGCGATGCGTGCGCGCAAGTGTAGCGAGCGACACGCACGCTTCGTCGAGCATCGGCTCGAGCACGTCGAGCGTGTCGCGCAACTGCAGCACGGTGGCGGTATCGATGATGTCCTGGCTCGTCGCACCCCAGTGCACGAACTTCGCGGCCTCGGGATCGTCGGCCTTCACCTGCGCGGTGAGCTGCTTGACGAGTGGAATCGCGAGATTGCCGCCGAGCGCCGCGCCGTGCGCGAGTGCGTCGGCGTCGAGCCGGCTGGCATCGCACGCGCGCTCGATCGGTGCGACCGCGGCGGCAGGAATCACCTGCTGCGCAGCAAGCGCTCGCGCGAGTGCGGCCTCGACGTCGAGCATCCGCTGGATCGTCGCGCGGGGCGACCAGATCCGGTTGAGCGGCTCGGTGCCGCAGATGAGGGAGGTCAGGCGGGCGCTGTCTTCGAGCATGGCATCAGATTGGGGAAACGGCGTGCGCCTATTGTCCACCCAAGCGTGCCGGCATGCGCGCAAGCGCACGCGCCGGCACGCTCGCGGTTCAGGCAGCGGCCTTTTGCGTCGCGTCGATCAGCGGCACGCCGGTCAGCTTCTGCAATTCGTCGAACGACAGGTCGGTGAAGATCTCGCTCACCGCGAGGCCGTCGGCCGTCACGTCGAGCACCGCGAGATCCGTATAGATACGGCTCACGCACTGCACGCCGGTAACCGGATACGAGCACTGCGCGACGATCTTGCTCTCGCCCTGCTTCGTCAGGTGCTCCATCATCACGAACACCTGTTTCGCGCCGATCGCGAGATCCATCGCGCCGCCGACCGCCGGAATCGCATCGGGCGCGCCCGTATGCCAGTTCGCGAGGTCGCCGGTCGCGGACACCTGGAACGCGCCGAGCACGCAGTAGTCGAGATGGCCACCACGCATCATCGCGAACGAATCCGCGTGATGGAAATACGCGCCGCCGGTGAGCAGCGTCACATGTTGCTTGCCGGCGTTGATCAGTTCATCGTCTTCCTCGCCGGGCGCGGGCGCGGGGCCCATGCCGAGCAGCCCGTTCTCGCTGTGCAGGAAGATCTCCTTGCTCGGGTCGAGGTGGTTCGCCACCAGCGTCGGCACGCCGATGCCAAGGTTCACATATGCGCCTTCAGGGATGTCCTGGGCGACGCGCTTGGCCATTTCATCGCGGGTCAGTCGTTTCATTTGAATGCTCCTCGGGCGCTCAGGCGGCTTGGGACGTGGCGTGTTCGGCGGCCAGCTCGGCCGCATGCGCGGCCTGCGGCACCTCGACGATGCGCTGGACGAAAATGCCCGGCGTCACGATGTGTTCCGGGTTCAGCGCGCCGAGCGGCACGACTTCCGACACCTGCACGATCGCGACCTTCGCGGCGCTCGCCATGATCGGCCCGAAGTTGCGCGCGGTCTTGCGATACACGAGATTGCCCCAGCGATCGCCCTTGTACGCCTTCACGAGCGCGAAATCGGCATGGATCGGCGTCTCGAACACATACGGCTTGCCGTCGATCACGCGCGTTTCCTTGCCTTCCGCGAGCTTGGTGCCGTAACCGGTCGGCGTGAAGAAACCGCCGATGCCGGCGCCCGCGGCGCGGATACGCTCCGCGAGGTTGCCCTGCGGCACGAGCTCCAGCTCGATCTCGCCGGCACGGTACAGCCCGTCGAACACCTGCGAGTCGCTCTGGCGCGGGAACGAGCAGATGATCTTGCGCACCTGCTTCGCCTTGAGCAGCGCCGCGAGGCCCGTCTCGCCGTTGCCCGCGTTGTTGTTGACGATCGTCAGGTCGCGCGCGCCCTGTTCGATCAGCGCGTCGATCAGCTCGGACGGCATGCCGGCCGTGCCGAAGCCGCCGATCATGATTGTCGCGCCGTCGTGGATGTCGGCCACCGCCGACTGAAGCGATTCGAAAATCTTGTTGACCATGTCTCTTCCTGATACGAACCCGCGGCTCGATGCGCGGCCTGTCGAGGGGACACGCGCGTGCCGCGTGCCGCGCCGGGGCCGATCTCGATCCCGGTATTTGTTCGCTATTCGAACCTAGATTCGATTAGCGAACGATGGCCGATCATAGAGTCGCGCACAGCGCGTTGTCAAGGCGGGTTCCCTCGGGGGCCGCCGCATCGTCGAACGGCAGCCCGACGTAGTTTTCGGCGAGCGCCTGCGCAGCGGCCCGCGAGCGCGTCACATATTTCAGCTCGGCAAACTTCAGGCGATTGACGAACGGCGAGTCTTCCGGCGACGCGTGCAGCATGTTCGTCATGAAATACGAGAAGTGCTCGGCGCGCCACACGCGCTCGAGGCAGGTCGCCGAATACGTGTCGAGCAGCGTCGCGTCGCCGTTGCGGTAGCGCGCACCGAGCGCGCGGGACAGCGCGCGGACGTCGGCCACCGCGAGGTTCATCCCCTTCGCGCCGGTCGGCGGCACGATGTGCGCGGCGTCGCCGGCGAGGAACAGGCAACCGTGCTGCATCGTCTCGGATACGAAGCTGCGCATCGGCGTCACGCTTTTCTGCGTGATCCGGCCCTCGGTCGGCGTCCAGCCCGTGTCGTTCGAGAAGCGCGTGTGCAATTCGTCCCAGATCCGCGTGTCGGACCATTCGGTGAGGTCTTCGTCGGGCTTGCATTGCAGGTACAGGCGCGTGACCGTCGGCGAGCGCATCGAGAACAGCGCGAAACCGTTGTCGTGATGCGCGTAGACGAGCTCGTCGAGCGACGGCGCCGCGTCGGCGAGGATGCCGAGCCACGCGAACGGATAGACGCGCTCGAACGTGTTCAGCCGCTCGGCCGGAATCGTCTGGCGCGCGATGCCGTGGAAGCCGTCGCAGCCGGCGATGTAGTCGCAGTCGATGCGGTCCTCGCGGCCGTCGGCATGCTTGAACGTGACGAACGGGTGCTCGCCTTCAACGTCGTGCAACGCGACGTCGCTCACTTCGAAGTGCATCGCGTGACCATGCTCGACACCGGCCGCGATCAGGTCGCGCACGACTTCATGCTGGCTGTAGACGGTGATCGCGCGCCCGCCGGTGAGCGCGGACAGGTCGATGCGATGGCGCTGGCCCGAGAACAGCAGCTCGATGCCGTGATGTTCGAGCCCTTCGCGACGCATCCGGTCGCCGAGGCCGGCTTCGTTCAGCGTGTCGACCGTGCCCTGCTCCAGCACGCCGGCACGGATGCGGTTCTCGCAGTATTCGCGCGAACGCGCTTCGACGAGGATGGAATCGACGCCTTGCAGGCGCAGCAGATGGGACAGCAGAAGGCCGGACGGACCGGCGCCGATGATCGCGACTTGGGTGCGCATTGTTCGTCTCCTGAACATTAATTCGAATCGTGGAACACATTTGAGCGCTTTCCCGACTATGCGGCAACGCGATTCAGGAGATATGTTGTATACGTTTTGACGATACTGGCCTGGCGATGGATGCGCTCGATCTGAACCTCATTCCCTATCTCGTCGCGCTCGACGACACGCGCAACGTGAGCCGCGCAGGCGATCTGCTCGGCGTCAGCCAGCCGCGCGTGAGCACGGCGCTCGGCCGCCTGCGCGAGTATTTCGGCGATCCGCTGTTCGTGCGAACGTCGCGCGGGATGGAGCCGACGCCGCGTGCGCTCGCGCTGCTGCCGGCCGCCCGCGACGCGCTCGCGCAGATCGAGCGCGGCCTCGTCGCGCCGCACGACTTCGACCCGGCCGTGAGCACGCATACGTTCTCGATCGCGCTGTCGGACGTCGGCGAGATCGTGTTCCTGCCGAAGCTGCTGCAGGCGTTCGCGACGCGCGCGCCGCATGCGAACCTGCGCTCGGTCTCGCTCGCGCACGACGAGGTCGGTCGCGGCCTCGAAGCCGGGACGATCGATCTCGCGGTCGGCTACTTTCCCGATCTCGACGGCAACAACTTCTTTCAGCAGCGGCTGTTCACGCACCGGTTCGTATGCCTGATGCGGCGCGGCCATCCGTTCGAGCAGGCGCCGCCGTTCACGGTCGAGCAGTTCCTCACGTGCGGGCACGCGGTGGTGCGCGCCGAAGGCCGCAGCCAGGAAGTGCTCGAGAAGTACCTCGCGAAGCAGCGCATGCAGCGCCGCGCGGTGCTCGAGACGCCGCACTTCATGAGCCTGCCGTTTATCCTGAGCCGCACCGACCTGATCGCGACGGTGCCGCACGCGATCGGTTATGCGTACGCGGCCGAACACGCGTTCATCGTGCCCGTCGAACCGCCGCTCGCGCTGCCGCGCTTCGACCTGAAGCAGCACTGGCATCGCAAGTACCACAACGATCCGCGCACTGCGTGGCTGCGCGGCGTGGTCGCGTCGCTGTTCAACGACGAGCAGGACGAATGGCCGAGGTGAATGCCGGGCCCCACACGCGACCCGCAAAAGCATGAAACAATGCCCGGATTCCGCGCCGCCCCGGCGGCGGCATTCGATGGAGCAGATAGATGGCTAAAAAGAAGTCCGCGCGGCCCGAGCCGGCCGCATCCCGCCCGAGCCGTGAAGAAGCAGAAGACGCGGTTCGCGTGCTGTTGCGCTGGGCCGGCGACGACCCCGCGCGCGAAGGCCTGATCGACACGCCCGCACGCGTCGTGCGCGCGTACGAGCAATTCTTCGCCGGCTATGCGCTGGAGCCGCGCGACATCCTCGCGCGCACGTTCAGCGAAGTCGACGGCTACGATGAAATGATCGTGCTGAAGGACATCCGCTTCGAGAGCTACTGCGAGCACCACATGGTGCCGATCATCGGCCGCGCGCACGTCGCGTATCTGCCGAATCATCGCGTGGTCGGCATCTCGAAGCTTGCGCGCCTCGTCGACGCGTTCGCGAAGCGCCTGCAGATCCAGGAAAAGATGACCGTGCAGATCGCCGACACGCTGTTCGACGTGCTGCAGCCGAAGGGCGTCGGCGTGATCCTCGAAGCCGCGCACCAGTGCATCTCGACGCGCGGCGTGCACAAGCCGGGGGTCGAGATGGTCACGTCGCGCATGCTCGGCACGTTCCGCACCGATCCGTCGACGCGGCGCGAATTCCTGTCGATCGTCGCGAATCCTTCGTCAGTGAACCTGACGAATACGTAATGGAGCAGACGAAGCAAGCGGCGCACGCGCCCGTCGTGCTCGTGACCGGCGCTGCGCGCCGGGCCGGGCGCGCGTTCGCCGAGTATTTCGCCGCGCACGGCTATCGCACCGCGGTGCATTACGACCGTTCGGCCGATGCCGCGCAGGCGGCGGCCCGCGCGATCGCCGAACGCGGGCACGATTCGGTTGCGTTGCAGGCCGATCTGTCGGATGCCGCGCAGATCACCGCGCTGATCGACCAGGTGTATGCGCGCTTCGGGCGCCTCGACGTGCTCGTCAACAATGCGTCGGTATTCTGGCAGGACCATTTCCCGAGCTTCGACCTCGCGGCATTCGACCAGGCGTGGGCCGTCAACTGCCGCGCGCCGATCCTGCTCACGCGCGCGTTCTACGAACGGGCCCGCGCGGCCGGCACGCAGGGTGTCGTCGTGAATGTGGTCGACCAGAAGATCAAGGAAAACTTTCACCGCGACCATTTCAGCTATACGGTCGCGAAAGCCGCGCTCGGCAACCTCACGCAGATGCTCGCGCTGTCGTCCGCGCCCGTGCTGCGCGTGAACGCGGTATTCCCCGGGCTGATGCTGCCGAGCGACGACCAGACGCAGGCCGACTTCGAACACGCGAGCCGCGCATCGACGCCGCTCGCGCGCATCGCAGGCCCCGACGACGTCGCGAGCGCGATCCTGATGCTGACGGGCAACGCGTACAACGGCGTGGATTTCGTCGTCGATGCAGGGCAGAACCTGATCCGCGTCGACCAGGACGTGCTGTACAAGCACCGCGCGCCCGACGGCAAGCACTGACCGCACGCGCGCGGCGGCCGACGGCCGCGCGCCGCGTTACGGTTTCTCGGCGCTCCCGCCTTCCCGCACCTTGCCTTGCGCGACGCTCGTGCCGGCCGGCACGCTGTGCGTGAGCCACACGTTGCCGCCGATCACCGAGCCGCGCCCGATCGTCACGCGGCCGAGAATCGTCGCGCCCGCATAGATCACCACGTCGTCCTCGACGATCGGGTGCCGCGCATTGCCCTTGACCAGCGCACCTTCGCCATCGGCCGGGAAGCTCTTCGCGCCGAGCGTGACGGCCTGATACACGCGCACGCGCTCGCCGATGATCGCGGTCTCGCCGATCACGACGCCCGTGCCGTGGTCGATGAAGAAGCTCGGGCCGATCTGCGCGCCCGGGTGGATGTCGATGCCGGTAGCCGAGTGGGCGATTTCATTGATGAACCGCGCAAGCAGCGGCACCCCAAGCTGGTGCAGCGCGTGCGCGAGCCGGTGGTGCATCATCGCCAGCACGCCGGGGTAGCACAGCAGGATCTCGGTGATGTGCTGCGCGGCCGGATCGCCCGCATACGCGGCCTGGATATCGCTGACGAGCAGCGCGCGGACCGCCGGCAACTGCCGGCCGAATTCGCGCGCGATTTCGAACGCGCGTTCGTCGAGCTCGGCGAACGGTGTATCGACATGCTCGGGCAGGAACGGCAGCGCACGGCGGATCTGTTCGGACAAAATGCGCAGCGTGCTTTCGAGCGTGTGGCCGACGTAGAAGTCGACGCTTTCGTCGGTCAGATCCGGTGCGCCGTAGTGCGTCGGAAACATCGACGCGCGCAGGCCGGTCACAATCTTGCAGATCGCATCGCGCGACGGCAGTTCGCGGATGCCGCGCGGATGGCGCGTGCGATGGAGTTCCTCGCGCGACTCGCGCAAGCCGGCAACGATTTCTTCAAGGCCCCACTGACGGGCGGGTGATGTCGACATATGCCAATGCAGGCAGCCGCGCTCGGTCGCACGGCCGCTAATAAAGTGACGGGTTCCGCAAGATTACCGCGTTTTTTGTCCCGCAGCGGCACGCCGGGGATCGGCCGGACGGCCGATGGCGCCGAATCGCGGCGGCGTCAGATCGTGATGCTGCTCGCGTCGATCCACCGGACGGCCCAGTCGCGCGCGTGCGCGATCGCGGCGCCTTCGTCGTGAAACTGGAGCTCGATCGGAAAAAACCGGTTCGCAACGAGCTCCCCGTCGCTCGATCGGGAGATCACGACGTAGGGTTTGAACGAACCGTCACTGGCGCGCGCGGGCGCGCAGTTCAACAGATAACCGCGGTGCGTGAAGGCAGTAGTCGCTTGCATGAATCCGCCACCTCTAGTCCCTTGCTTTGTTGTTCACTACCCGTCTTAAAGGGTGCTGCGGCCCCCCGGCGCGGGCAGAGGCGGCGCGACCGAATCCCCTGTCGCCGCTTCGCAGGAAAAGAATCATACTCTGTAGAAAACGGGTGTTCTAGCTGAAATAAATCATGACAAATCAGTGCGCGTCGCGCGACCGCGGCGATCGCCCGCGCGCCTTTTCCCGTCACGCCCGGAACGGGATTTGCTTCGATCCGGCACGCTTCGCCGCGAGGAGAGCCGCGATGGAAACATCCGGTCAAACCGATCGTCCGCGTCCGCGCAGCATCGAGCTCGACAACGACGACACGCACGACAGTACGGTCGACACCGACGGCAAGAACCGCGAGGCGGCGCGCCTCGCCGGCGGCGGACCGATCTCGCCCGACGAGATCACGCGCAGCAACGCGTCGCTCGTCAATGCGATGCCGGAAGCCGGCGACGGCTTCGCCGGTTTCGACAGCCGCCCCGGCGGCAATCATCCGGCGTTCGCGCTGCGCGCGGGCTACATGGTGGTCGAGAAAGGCTTCGACGCGCCGCAGCCCATGAGCGATGCGCTGTTCGGCCCCGTCCACCGGATGTACGGCAGCGCGTACTGGCCCGGCCACCAGCGGCGGCCGGAGCGCGTATTCGAGCTGACGTCCGTACCGAGGTAGCGGGCGCGGCGTTTGAATCGATCGTTCGTTTGCGAACCGGCATCGGCCGACAGCCGATGGCCGAGGATCGGCGCGCGCCACTGTGCGCCGACCGCGCACGGGTAACCGCGCGCTGCAACAGCGGACGATTCCGCGTAGCGGCACCGGCGATTTCATGCATGCCGTGAATCGCACCAACGCACATGCGTTGATCGAGGTCATGTCGAAACGGCACGGTTGCGATTGAATGGCGATGGCGGCAATGCGTCCGCGTGACTGTCGCGCCGTGTCGATGCGACCAGCGTGCGCGGCGATGCGGGTGCACGTGCCGCACGCAACACCGATGCTTGCACATGCCATCCGGGCGACGCTGCGAACGGCGGCGGCGACCACGCTGCACGTCACACGGCGCGCGGCGCAGCATGCGCCACGCGCATGGCCGTGCGCCGCAGAAACGGCAGCGGCACGGCCGGCATCTCACTGCAAAGTCCCGGCCATTGGTTTACTCTGCCTCGCAGCAGTGTGCATTGCCCCGCCCGATCGGCCATCCGGCCGACTTCGTTTCAACCCGCCACTCGGAGACACTATGTACAAGCGTATTCTGGTTGCCGTCGACGGCAGCGACACGTCCCGCCATGCGTTCGATGCCGCGCTGGCGCTCGCGAAATCACACGGCGCCGAGCTGCAACCGTTCTACGTCGTCGAGAACGCTGCGATCTACTACAACGTGCCCGGCTACGATCCGTCCGTGCTGCGCGATCAGCTCGTCGCGCAGGGCAACGCACTCGCGAAGGATTTCACGACGCTGATGCAGGCAGCGGGCGTGAAAGGCGAGACGAAGCTGAGCGAAGCGACGTCGCTCAACGACGTATCGTCGCTGATCCTCGACGGCGCGAAAGCGTTCGATGCCGATCTCATCGTGCTCGGCACGCACGGCCGCCGCGGGTTCCGCCGCCTCGTGCTCGGCAGCATCGCCGAGCAATGCGTACGCCACGCCACGCTGCCCGTGCTGCTGATTCCGGCGGCCGCCAACGTCGACGAACCAGCTGCATGAACGGCGGTCGGCATGCGCGGCCGGTCGCGACGTTTTGTCACCCGACACCGGCAAGTTGCGGTGGGACAATGATTCCGTCGATTCAACGCCGGAGTAAACGATCATGCTGACGCCCGTCGCTACACGTCCCGCCGCCACGCCTCATGCGGGCAGTTGGGCTCCTCGCCAGGCTGCGCACTGCTCGACGTGCGCCATGCGGCACCTGTGCATGCCGCAGGGCCTGGCGCCCGAAGCGCTCAGTCGCCTCGAGTCGGTCATCTGCGCGGCGCGCCCCGTCAAGCGCGGCGAAGCGCTGTTCCGCGAAGGCGACGCATTCGACAACCTGTACGCGGTGCGTTCGGGTTCGCTGAAAACCGTCGCGACGCGCCACGACGGCCGCGAGCAGGTCACCGGCCTGCATCTCGCCGGCGAAGCGCTCGGCCTCGACGGCATCTGCGACGACACGCATCCGCGCACCGCGGTCGCGCTGGAAGACAGCTCCGTCTGCGTGATCCCGTACAGCGCGCTCAAGACGCTGTGCTCGGAAGCCGGTTCGATGCAGCTGCGCATGCACAAGCTGATGAGCGAACAGATCGTGCGCGAAACGTCGCAAACGATGCTGCTCGGTTCGCTCAATGCCGAAGAACGCGTCGCCGCGTTCCTGCTCGACGTATCGTCGCGCTATCTGAAGCGCGGTTACTCGCCGTCGGAGTTCAACCTGCGGATGACGCGCGAAGACATCGGCAGCTACCTCGGCATGACGCTCGAAACGGTCAGCCGCACACTGTCGAAATTCCAGAAGCGCGGCCTGATCGAAATGCAGGGCCGCCACGTCCAGATCGTCGATTTCGACGGCCTGCAGCACCTCTGATGCCACGCGGCGCGCCCCTCTCGCGCGCCACCCGCCTCGCATCACCGATCAGTCGAGAAACAGCGCGGCGCGCGCCTTCAGCGCCGCGCTGAAATCGTCGAGCCAGCCGATCGACAGGCGCCAGCTCTGCCAGTACAGCTCGATGTCGACGGTTCGCCCGCGCGACATGTCGACCAGTTCGCCCGCCGCCAGCTGGCGGTCGACCATCCGGTCCGGACACATTCCCCATCCCAATCCCGTTTCGCACGCACGCAGGTAGCCCGCGACGTGCGGTATCCAGTGCTGCGGCGGATCGAGATCCGCACGCGTCACGCGCCGGATGAAACGCGCCTGCAGCCCGTCCTTCGGATTGAACATCACGCACGGCGCGCGGCGCAGCGCATCGCGCGTGATGCCCGCGCCGAAGTAGCGCTCGTAAAACGCCGGCGAGCACACCGCGCGATAGCGGATGCGCCCGAGCCGCTCCGACCGGCACCCCTGGATCGGCTCGGCCTGCGCCGTCACGGCGCCCTGCACGCTGCCGTCGCGAATGCGCGACGCCGTGTAATCCTGGTCGTCGATCACGAGGTCGAGCAACGTCTCGCGCGCCGTGCAGAACGGCCCGACCGCGTCGATGAACCACGTCGCGACGCTGTCGTCGTTGACGGCCACACGCAACGTCGGCCACGCGCTCGCGATCTGACCCGGCAGCGCCGGCATCCGGCCCCCCAGCTCGGCCTCGAGCAGTTGCACGCGCTCGGTATGCCGGCACAGCAGCGCCCCTGACGTGGTCGCGACGCACGGCTGCCCGCGCTTGACGAGCACGCTGCCGACCCGTTCCTCCAGCAGCTTCACGCGCTGCGACACCGCCGACGCCGTGACATTCAGCTCCTTGGCTGCCCGCTCGAACGAGCCGTGCCGGATCACGGCCGCGAGGGCATCGAGCAACGCGTAGTCGAGCATTAGATTTCCTTAATCTGCATTAGGTGAATTAGCTTCTCTTATTTTCATGCTGACCGCAGACTAGCGCTACCCGATTCATCCGTCCACTGCTTCTACGGCTGTCACTCTCCATGAACTGGCTCGCTTTTTCCCACGGCGCCGCACTCTGCGGATCGCTCATCGTCACCATCGGCGCGCAGAACGCCTTCGTGCTGCGGCAGGGCATCATGCGCTCGCATATCGGCAAGATCGTGCTGCTGTGCGCACTGTCCGACATGATCCTGATCGGCGCGGGCGTCGGCGGCGCATCGGTGCTCGTCGAACGCTATCCGACCTTCGTCCACGTCGTGCTGTACGTCGGCCTCGCGTATCTCGCATGGTTCGGCATCAACGCGCTGCGCCGCGCGTTCAAGCCGGGCCACGAAACGCTCGACGTGCGCGGCGACGCGGTCGCGCCGCCGCCGCAAAGCGGCCTGGCGATCGTGCTGATGACCCTCGCGTTCACGTGGCTCAACCCGCACGTGTATCTCGATACGTTCCTGCTGATCGGCACGGCCGGCGCACGCGAGCCGGAAGGCACGCGGCTCGCGTTCGCGATCGGCGCGATGTCGGTCAGCGTCGTGTGGTTCCTCGGGCTCGGCTACGGTGCGCGACTGCTGGCACCGTGGTTCCGCAAGGCTGTTGCGTGGCGCGTGCTGGACGGCGCGATCGGCAGCATGGTGCTGTTTCTCGCGGCCGTACAGTTGCGCTGACCGGCACACCGTCGCCCGTCGTCCCGCCCGCTCCGGCGCCACGCCGGAGCACCCCGCTTCGACACCGGCACGATCGGCAATGCACCCGTCCACGTATCGCTGCAGACGCGCAACGGCCCGGCCATGCGACTGTCGAGTTCCGCGACAACAGGATGGGTGACGAGCAGGACGTTTCGCTCGGGCTGACGTCGCCTTCGTCGAAATAGGCCGGCGACACCTGTCTGCAGTGCGTACCGAATTGCACGCCATATAGACGAAAACCATCGTCGCGTTTTGACCGGCACGGCCGCTTGTGTTGACTCAGCCGGACATCGATCGCGCGCGCAGCCGCAACGCCCCGCTGCAAGCGCGTCACGCCGCCGCCCCGGTCTTTCACCGATTGACCCCGCCCGCCGACCTGCCCGAGACTGCGCCGCTCGGGCGGTCATTGGGAGAACGTCATGCCGGACACCAGCACGGAGATCGCCACGATCTCGACGCGCGCCGTACGCGGCCACGAGCGCGTCGACTTCTGGGTCGATCATGTCGCGCGCACGCTCGTGCGGATCGAATGCAGCGGCAAGTCATCCGAAGGCATCGACGCGACGTTGCGCAAGCGCGACCTCGGGCTGTTCGGCGCGTGCGACATCGTCGCGAACCGGCATGCGGTCGTGCGCACGCCGCACAACATCCATGCGGACCAGCGCGACGCCGTGTTCATCTGCCTGATGCACGCCGGGCAAGGCTATACGTTCCAGGACGTCGACTGCATGCAGCACGGGCCCGGCGATCTCGTGCTGTACGACACGTCGATGCCGTACGGTCACGGCTTTCCCGCCGACATGGCGATGACCGTGCTCGACGTGCCGCGCGACGTATTCGAGGCGCGCGTCGGCCCGTGGCGCTACCGCAGCCTCGTCAAGATCGATCGCGGCGACGGCGTCGCGTCGTGGGCCGTGCGGCAGGTCTACGCGCTGCTCGCCGCGCCGCAGGAGCCGACGCCCGATGCGCGCGAACGGCGCGCCGCCGCGATCCTCGATCTCGTGCAGTCGATGCTGCGGCTGCGCGACGGCGACGCGTCGCCGACCAAGTCGACCGTCCACACGCTGTCGCGCGCCAAGGCGTTCATCGACAGCCATCTCGCCGACGATGACCTCGACAGCCGGGCGGTGAGCCGCGCGATCAACCTGTCGCCGCGCCAGCTCGCGCGCGTATTCGAAATCGAAGGGATGCCACTCACGCGCTACATCCTTGCGCGACGGCTCGAACGCTGCCGCGCCGACTTGCGCGACCGGTCGCTGAAGCACCTGACGGTCAGCGAGATCGCATTCCGCTGGGGTTTCAACAACAGCGCGCACTTCAGCCGCAGCTATCGCGCGCGCTTCGGCGAGACGCCGAGCGATACCCGCGCGCCTACGCCGGCGCCGGCCGACGCGCGCTAGTCCGCCACCTGCCACCCACTACCCGCCGCCGTGTCCCTACAAGGCAAGCACGGCGTCCGTCCCGGTCAAATGGGGCGGCATGGCGCTCGCTAAGCTGGCTTCCTGCGCGGCGGCACTCGTTTCGCCGCCCGACAGCAAGGAGAAGAAGCGGGATGGAGACGTACGACCATATCGTCGTCGGCGGCGGTTCGGCCGGCTGCACGGTCGCGCACCGGCTGGTGAAGGCCGGCAGGCGCGTGCTGCTGCTCGAGGACGGCCCGAAGGACGACAGCCTGTTCATCCGGATTCCGGCGACGTTCATCCGCGTGCTCGGCACGCGGCGCACGGTCACGTTCGAAAGCGAGCCGCAACCCGGTGCGGCGGGACGCAAGACCTACGTGCCGCAGGGCCGCACGCTCGGCGGCGGCAGTTCGGTCAACGCGATGCTGTACGTGCGCGGCACGCGCGACGACTACGACGACTGGGCCGCACTCGGCTGCACGGGCTGGGGCTGGGATGACGTGCTGCCCGTGTTCAAGCGTGCCGAATCGCACCTGCGGCTCTCCGAGCCGTTTCACGGCACCGACGGGCCGCTGAAGGTCGGCGACACGCGCTTCCGGCATCCGTTGAGCCTCGCGTTCGTGAAAGCCGCGCAGGAAGCCGGCATCGCGTACAACGACGACTTCAACGGCGCCGCGCAACATGGCGCCGGCTTCTATCACACGACGATCTTCGACGGGCAGCGCGGCAGTACCGCGGCCACCTACCTCGCCGACGCGATCGGCCATCCGAACCTGCGCGTGCTGACCGGCTGCCGCGTCACGCGCATCCGGTTCGACGGCCGGCGTGCAACCGGCGTCGAATGGCAGACGGAAAGCGGCGCGACGGGTTCGGCCGCCGCGCGTGCCGACGTCGTGCTCGCAGCCGGTGCGCTGAGCACACCGAAGCTGCTGATGCTGTCGGGCATCGGGCCCGGCGCGCACCTGCATGCGCACGGCATCGACGTGCTGCACGACAGCCGCGACGTCGGCGCGAACTACCAGGATCATCTCGAAGTCTCGATCTACGGCCGCAGCCTCGCGCCGGTCAGCCTGCTGGGCGAGGATCGCGGGCTGAAGGCGCTGCGGCACGGGCTGCAGTGGATGCTGTGCCGCACGGGCCTGCTGACGTCGAACGTCGTCGAATCCGGCGCGTTCGTCGACACGACCGGCAGCGGCCGTCCGGACATCCAGTTCCACGTGCTGCCGACGCTCGTCGGCGACGTCGATCGCGCACCGCTGCCCGGCCACGGCCTGTCGATCAACCCGTGCCTGCTCAGGCCGCGCTCGCGCGGCTCCGTGCAACTGCGCGGCAACGATCCGGCCGCGCCCATTCTGTTCGACAGCGGCGCGCTGTCCGACCCGGCCGATGTCGACGGCCTCGTGCGCGGCGTCGCGCTCGCGCGGCGGATCATCCGTGCGCCGTCGCTCGCCCGCATCGTGCGCGAAGCCGAGACGCTGACCGACACGGCACTCGCCGACTACGTGCGGCATCGCGCGAAAACCGTCTATCACCCGGCCGGCACCTGCCGCATGGGCAACGACGAACATGCGGTCGTAACGCCACACCTCACGGTGCAAGGCGTCGACGGATTGCGGATCTGCGATGCGTCGGTGATGCCGCGCATCGTGTCCGGCAATACGAACGCGCCGACGATCATGATCGCGGAGCGCTGTGCGGAGTTCATGCTGGCGGAATAGCGCAACGCGGCGCGCGGGTGCCTTCGTTCACGACAATAAAAAACGGCGCGTGAGACACGCGCCGCCGCTCCATCTGCATCGCCTGCCGGAATCAACGCCCGGCCGCGCGCGCCGCCTCGCGCAGCGCCATCGGCGACGCACCATAGCGATCGCGAATCGCACGGCTGAAGTGTGCCTGGCTCGAAAACCCCCAGCGAAACGCGATCTCGCCAACGCTCGTCTTGCGCAGCCGCGCATCGGTCAGCTCGCGATGCGCATTCGACAGCCGTTCCGACCAGATGTGCTGCGTGATCGACTCGCCTTCGGCCGCGAAGAGCCGGCTCAGATGCCGCAGCGACAGCCCGACCGCGTCGGCGACGGCCTGCGGCCCGAGTTCCGGGTCGCCGAGATGCGTCGCGATGTACTGCTTCGCCGTCAGCAGATACGACAGCGAAGCCCGCGACGCGCCCGCACCGTTCACTTCCGCGTCGATGAGCTCCGCGATCAGCGTGCGCGTGTGTTCGGCGAACCGTGCGGCATCGCGCTCGACCGGATCCTTCATGAACCGCTCGACACTCGCGCGCAACGTCGCGCCGAGCATCGCGCCTGCACCCGGCTTCGGCGCGATTCGCAGCGGCAGCGCCGCCAGTTCCGCATCGAGCCGGTCGTCGAACGTCGTGATCGGAATATCGATCAGCAGCTGCCGCATCGGCGTCAGGAATCCGAACAGATAGGGCACGCGCGTGTCGTAGACGACGACATCGCCGGCGTCCGCGAGCAGGCAGCGGTCCCGCTGGATGAAATATGCGCGCCCGCTCAGGATCTGGCACGCGAACAGCGACTCCTTCGGCAACTGGCGCACCAAGGCGGGGCTGCGCTCGATCACGTGATCCTGGCCGCTGATGTCCGCGATGCCGAGGCCCGGCAGCGCGATATCGGTCTTCTCGACCTCGAGCCCGGCCGGCGACAGTGACGAGCAGCGCAGGCCGACCAGCGTCGCCGCATTGAACGCATCCCAGTACGCCATCCTGTCGCGCGCCGGCACGTCGGCGGTCGAGCCTCGCGTGCGGGAAAAAACGGTCGTATTCGTCACGTCGCCTCCTGCTGGCGCCTGTCGTGCGGAGCGGCACGGATTGGGGGATGGTTCGTCTGGATTCTGGTGCGATGCAATGTCCGGCGCGGTCAAGCAATTCGTCCAGCCCAGTCAAGAGCGGCGCGCACCGGCTGGCTAAAGTCGAGCCCACGACACCCATACAAGGAGACAGACCGTGGTCGACAAAGCCGCAGCCGAATTCTGGCAAAACATCCCGCCGATTGCCAATCCGTTCAAGCCCGATGCGCTGCCCGAAGCGTACATCGCGAACGCGGCCACCGACGACGAACGCTATTACGTTCCGTTCACCGAAACGGTTTCGTCGCGGCCGCTGTGGATCTCGCCGTCGCAGAACAAATGGTGCGACATCCTGATGGCCAAGGAAGCCGGGCTCGTGAACCGGCACTATCACCCGCACGAGGTGTTCGCTTACACGCTGTCAGGAAAGTGGGGTTATCTGGAGCACGAATGGACCGCGACGCGCGGCGATTTCGTGTACGAGACGCCGGGCGAAGGCCACACGCTCGTCGCGTTCGATCACCCGGAGCCGATGCGCGCGTTCTTCATCGTCAAGGGGCCGCTGATCTGGCTCGACGAAGCCGGCAACCCCGACGGCTACTTCGACGTGCACTCGTACATCGCGATGTGCAAGGCGCATTACGAGAAGGTCGGCCTCGGCGCGCAAGCGATCGAGAAGCTGTTCCGCTGACGCGCGGCGAGGCTCACCATGACATCCCCTTCCTCCTCCAGATCCGCCTGGACGTATGAAAACAGGTTGCTGCTGATCCTGTTCATGACGTTCGGCTTCGTGTTCTTCGACCGCCTCGCGCTGTCGTTCCTGTTCCCGTTCATGTCCGCCGAGCTGCACCTGACGAACACGCAGCTCGGCATGGTGTCGTCCGCGCTCGCGCTCACGTGGGCGCTGTCGGGCGCCGCGACCGGCGCGTGGTCCGACGCGCGCGGCACGCGCAGGCCGCTGCTGATCGCGGCCGTGCTCGGCTTTTCCGTGTGCTCGGCGCTGTCGGGGCTCGTCGGCGGCTTCGCGAGCCTGATCGCATTCCGCGCGCTGATGGGCATCGCCGAAGGCCCCGTGCTGCCGCTGTCGCAATCGCTGATGGTCGAAAGCTCGACGCCGAGCCGCCGCGGGCTGAACATGGGCCTGCTGCAAGGCTCCGCCGCCGGCCTGCTCGGCGCGATGATCGGCCCGCCGGTGGTCATCGGCATCGCGACCACGTACGGCTGGCGCGAAGCGTTCTACGTGTCGTGCGTTCCGGGCTTCCTGATCGCGTTCTGCATCTGGCGCTGGGTGCGCGAAGTGCCGCCCGGCGGCGTGCGGCACGCGCAGGCCGATACCGCCGGCGCGCCGGCCGCGAGCGGCGCGGCAGTCAGCCGCTGGGCGCTGCTGAAGGAACGCAACATCCTGCTTTGCATGCTGATCAGCTGCTTCTTCCTCACGTGGTTCATCGTGATCATCTCGTTCGCGCCGGTGTTCCTCGTGGAAAGCCGCCACCTGTCGCCGTCCGACATGGGCGTCGTGATGACCTGCCTCGGCGCCGCCTGGGTGTTCTGGGGCTTCGCGGTGCCGGCGATCTCCGACCGGATCGGCCGCAAGCCGACGATGATCGCGTTCGCGCTGATCGCCGCCGTGTGCCCGGTCGTACTGATCCATGCCGGCTCGCTCTGGGCGCTCGGCGCGCTCGTGTTCGCCACGTACACGGGCCTCGGCTGCTTCACGCTGTTCATGGCGACGATCCCGGCCGAAACGGTGCCGCCGCGCGCAATCGCCAGCGCGCTCGGCCTGATCATGGGCGCGGGCGAGCTGATCGGCGGCTTCGTCGCGCCGACCGTCGCCGGATTCGCGGCGGACAAGTACGGCCTGCAGTTCGCGATGTGGACGTCGGCTGCCGGCGCGATCCTCGCGTGCGTGCTGTCGTTCGGCCTCGTCGAGACCGCGCCGGCCGTGCTGCGCAAGCGCGCGCTCGCCGGCACGGCCGCGAGCCGTCTCGATGCACACAACCTCGGAGGACGCTGACATGCGGGCACTTCAATGGCATGGCCCGCGTGACGTCCGTCTCGTGGAAATCGACACGCCGCGCGTCGGCCCCGGCGACGTGCGCATCGCGGTCGCGTATTGCGGAATCTGCGGCAGCGACCTGCACGAATACGCGGACGGCCCCCACGCGATACCGGTCGACACGCCGCATCCGCTGTCGCGCCGCACCGCGCCACTGACGCTCGGCCATGAGTTCAGCGGCACCGTCGTCGAAGTCGGTGACGGCGTGACGGCGCTGCGCGCGGGCGATCGCGTCGCGGTCGAGCCCGAGTATCGCTGCCACCAGTGTGCGTACTGCCACGCGGGGTCGTACAACCTGTGCGTGTCGATGGGCTTCGCCGGGCTGATGGGTGACGGCGGGATGGCCGACTTCGCGGTCGTGCCGGCCTACATGCTGCATCGCCTGCCGGACGGCGTGAGTCTCGAACAGGCCGCCGTGATGGAGCCCGCCGCCGTCGCACTGCACGCGTTGCGGCGTGGCGAACTGCGGCTCGGCGAGACCTGCGCAGTGTTCGGGCTCGGACCGATCGGCCTGCTGCTGATCATGCTCGCGAAGCTGCAGGGGGCAACGACGCTCGTGGCCGTCGACGTGTCGCCCGAACGGCTCGCGGCAGCCAAACGCTTCGGCGCAACGCATACGTTCGATGCGCGCGCACTCGGTGCCCCCGCGCTGCAGGACGCGATCCGCACGGCCACGGGCGGGCTCGGCGTCGACGCGAGTTTCGAAGCGGCCGGGTTGCCAGCCACGTTCGAATCGGCGATGCAGGCGCTGCGCAAGGGCGGGCGCGTCGTCATGGTCGGCCTAATGCCACGCGCGGGCTTCGACGCGTTCCGCGCGGTCAACGACGAGCTGACCATCACGACGAGCGTCGGTTACCGGCATGCGTATGAAGACCTGCTGCGCATCGTCGCGTCGGGCGCGATCGACCTCGCGTCGATCGTCACGCGCACCGTGTCGCTCGAAGAGGCCGTCGCCGACGGCTTCGACGCGCTGCTCGCCGACCGCGCGCAGATCAAGATCCTCGTTTCACCCGCGCAACGGCCGGCCCGTCGCGCACACACCATCGGGAGCGTCGAGCATGAGTCGTCAGTGGGCATTTGAGGGCCAGTCCGTCATCGTGACGGGCGGCACATCGGGCATCGGTGCGCGCACGGCGATGCGCTTTGCGGAAGCCGGCGCGTCGGTCGTCGCGCTCGGGCTCGATGCGGCCGGCCCGCATGCGCCCGTGCACGCGGGCATCCGGTGCGTGGAACTCGACGTGACCGACAGCGATGCGTTGACGCGCACGATCGCGGCGCTGCCGCGGCTCGACGTGCTCGTCAACGGTGTCGGCATCAGCCGGCACGCGGACGAATACCGGATGGACCAGTTCGAGCGCGTGCTGAACGTGAACCTGACGTCGGTGATGCGGGCCTCCGACGCCGCGCGGCCAGCGCTTTCGGCGCATGGCGGCAGCATCGTCAATGTCGCGTCGATGTACACGTACTTCGGCAGCAAGGACCGCCCCGCGTACAGCGCGAGCAAGGGCGGCATCGCGCAGCTCACGCGCTCGCTCGCGCAGGCGTGGGCCGATCGCGGCATCCGCGTGAACGCGGTCGCGCCCGGCTGGATCGACACGCCGCTCAGCAGCGGCCTGATGGCCGACACGCAGGCGTCGCGGCGCATCCTCGAGCGCACGCCGCTCGGGCGCTGGGGCACGGCCGACGAAGTTGCGGAAGTCATCCTGTTCCTGTGCTCGCCCGGCGCATCGTTCGTGACCGGAGCGGTCGTGCCGGTCGATGGCGGGTATTCGACGGTCTAGCGCGCTGTTCAACGGGCATCGGCGGGCGGGCGAATTCCGCCGACGCCCGCCGCACCCCGGTTTCCTTTGTTTGCCGCTGAACCGGGATTCGCCTGGTTCAGCTTTGTTCATATCAATCAGTAGTCCAATCAAAAATATCCGACCTGATCGGAAACATGTGAGGAGCACATTGGAGATGACGAAAAAGACCCTTCTGGCGCTCGCGGCATGCGCCCTTCCCGCCGCATCGTACGCGCAGAGCAGCGTGACGATGTTCGGGTTGATGGATGCCGGCATCAGCTATGTCAGCAATCAAGGCGGCCACGGCGCCGCGAAGTTCGACGACAACATCTTCTTCCCGAACCTGCTCGGTTTCGAAGGCAAGGAGGATCTCGGCGCGGGCACGCGCGCGATCTTCCGGCTCGTCAACCAGTATTCGCTCGGCAACGGCTCGATCATCGGCGGCGGGCTGTTCGCGCGCACGGCCTATGTCGGGCTGCAGAACGACCGCTACGGCACGCTGACGCTCGGCAACCAGTACGAGTTCATGGTCGACGCGCTGGCCGCGAGCGGCAACGAGATCGCGCAGGATCTCGTCGGCCTGTACGGCTTTCGCAACGGCCCGTTCGACAAGCTCGCGTTGCCGAACAACCCGACCGGCGCATTCGACTGGGATCGCGTCGCGGGCAGCAATCGCGTGGCCAATTCGGTCAAGTACACGAGCCCGTCGCTGTCGGGCCTGACCTTCGGCGCGCTGTACGGTTTCGGGAACGTCGCGGGGTCGGTCGGCGCGAACAACACGGTCAGCGTCGGCGCGAGCTACGACAACGGCCCGTTCGGCGCGGGCGCGGCCTATACGAACCAGAAGTACGGTGCGACGGACGGGCTGCCGCCGACCAGCGTGCGCAACTGGGGCGCGGGTATGCACTACACGCTCGGCACCGTCACGGGGAAAGCGCTCTTCACGACCGTACGCAACGCGCAAAACGGCGCGGGCGCGTGGTCGGCGGAAGCCGGCGCCGCGTGGCGGCCGTCGCCGGCATGGGTGATCGGCGCGAGCTACACGTACATGAAGGGCAACGACACGCTCGACAACGCGCACGCGCACCAGTTCCTGGCCGCCGTCCAGTACTGGTTGTCGAAGCGCACGATGGTCTACGTGGCGGGCGTGCATCAGCGCGCAAACCACGGCAGCAATGCGCAGATCAACGGCGTGATGGACACGAACGGCGCGTCGAGCGGCGCGCTGCAGTCGATCGCGCGGATCGGGTTCAGTACGCGGTTCTGACGGGAAGAAAACAGGCGCGTTGCCGGGCTTTGATCCGGCAACGCGCCCGTCTGCACTCGACTCAGAAGCGGATCGTGACGGATTTCGGTTCCGTATAGGCGTCGATGAACGACGAGCCGTATTCACGGCCGATGCCGAACCCTTTCGCGCCGCCGAACGGCACGGCCGGGTCGACGAGCGTATGCATGTTCACCCACACGGTGCCGGCCTCGATACGCGGGACGTAGCGCAGCGCCTTCGCGAGATCGTTCGTCCACAGGCTCGCGGTCAGCTTCTTCGGCATCACGGATCTGCCGGTGCTCGTCGGCCGCGATGAACCGTTTCGACTCCTGACGGATACGCTGCATCGCGCGCTGGTGCTGACGCTCGGCTTGCTGCTGGCCCTGCACGTCGGCGCCGCGGTGAAACACAAGTTCGTCGATCGCGACGGCGTATCGGAACGGATGGGGATCTGAAGGAAACGGGAACACGTGCCGGCACGCGGCGCGTCATTCATCGGCCACTCAACGCGAGCCGCAGCGATTCCGGTGGACGATCTCGGGGTCGACGCTCGAATGCCCCGGCGAAATCCGCATCATCACCAGCTTTGCATCGCCGCCCGGCGTCGACCACAGGCTTATCTGCGTCAGGTCGGTCCCGTTCGACGACTTCAGCCAGCGCACCATGCGGACCTGATCCGGGAAGCAGGTCGTCGCGCCTTCGTTGTCTTCGACGATGGTCCCGTACGCTTTCAGCGTCGCACGCATCGCATCGACAGCCTGCGTGCGTGACACGGCAGCGCGCATCGCATCAGCCGCATCGTCGTAGATCGCGTCGAATGCCTGCGCGTTGAAGCGCTGCACCACCAACGCTTCCGCTCGAAGCGCGGCCTGCCTGTCGTCGGCGTAGTAGCCGAAATGAATGCGCGTGCCGAGCGTGAACAATGCGATGCCCGTCAGCGCAACCAGCGCCAGTGCGACCTTCCATGTGCGGCTCGCGGCTTTCGATCCCATGGTCGGTGACCTCTTACGAGATATCGGCGACGTCGTGCATGTCACACCGTCCCGCATCGGTTGTCGAGCCACGCGAATCCTCGATGCGCTGCCGGGCCTCGGCGACGATACGCAGCGATTCGCGGACGAATCCGTCATCCGTCGTCGCTTCGAGCAGCAGCGTGTCGGCGCGTTGACGCCGGTCTTGGCGGGGATTGTGCGGGAGGATGAACGTCATTTGAATTTTCCAAGGCGAGAAAAGCGAGAGCCGCTTCCAAAGCGTTCTCGCCCGGGCGAGCGGGCCGATTGTCGCCACTGAGCGCGCGGACCACAACACGCCGGTGCCGGAATTGACCATTGTTGACATGGGCCACGGCGCGCGAAGACATCGCGCGATGCTGTAGGTTCGCAAAAAAGGGGGCCTCTCCCGCCTATATGAATCAATGGCTTGAGCACCTTTTCTGAGATTTTCCCTCGCGAAAAATGGCAGAAAAGATGGTCTTTTCCTACAAAATTCGCAGAAAAGGTGGCCTCCGACGGAGTGCCACCTTGCAATCGTTTAAAAATCAACGGCTTGCGTGTAGGCTGAATCTCGCAAATGCTAGCCGCCAAGGATCAAGACGACTCCGCCTAAGCCGCATACCGCTTCTCGACGCGTGGCGGCATGTCGATCTTCTCCGGATACTCGCGCACGCGCTCCTCGGCATCTTTCTTCGATACGCCAGCCACGGCGCACCGGCCCATCACCATGCTTCCCGCCCGACGGCGTTGACTTCGCCCCAAGCCATCATATCGGCGGGCATAGGAGCTTTCGCGCCGCATTGAGCGACCAGATCGTCCAGCGAATACTTGCGACGAGCCGGCGTCAGCAACACGCCATCCGGGCGGACGTCGGCGTTCAGGGAGCCACCGACAGATGCGTTGATTTGCTCCAAGAGCTTGCTCGGCAGGCGCACTGCCGCGCTATTGCCCCATTTCTGAATCTTGAGTTTCATCTTGACCTCCTAGCGTTTGTCTATTTTAGATAAACGCCTTCGTGGCGGTAAGCATCCTGTTTCTAGAATGACTCTACGTCAAATCACGTTGCTCACGATCGACGCGAGCCATCGGTCTCTCGTCCTGGATTAGATCAGCAGCCAGCATGAAGAACCGCCCAACAGATACCGAAAACGAGCTCTCGACAATCTTCGCGATGCAATATATCGATCTCTATTCGCCGACGTTGGTGCCGATTTCCGGCACCCGTACATCTGGAGGGGTGATCAAAGTGCGATAAGGACGGAAGGACTCAGCGAAGGTATGCGAACCGCGATGAGCCTCATGTGGATTGCGAAACTGGCGGAATTCTGCCTCCGGCAAGCCTGGTGCGGTCCGAGTGGCATTATTGCGAACCCGATTCTGACGAAGCGGCCTGGGAGTTGCACCACCGTGTAACGTGACGGTGACCTGAGTAACCGTGTTGAGTGTCAACCTGTGAGGGGTTGATTGTGAGCATTCAGGTGGCGACAGACGATCGCATTGAGATGGGTGATGAGCTTGCGGATACAGGCGATTAAGGCCACCTTCTTGAATTTTTCAGCGTCCACCAACCGTTCGTAGAAAGTGCGAACGGCCGGGTTGAAACGAGTGGCGATGAGGGTTGCCATGTATAGCGCGCACCATACCTCGAAGCACCCGTCGGCGATGTGCCTACGGCCCCTGCTGGAACCAGAATCTTTCGCATAGAGTGCCCCGCCGACCCGGGCGCAGATTTGCCGCCGATTGAGATGGCCCAGTTCAGGCAATTCGGCATCAAGGTCGTCGCGGCGACACGACCAATACCTGGCACGTCTTGCAACAGCTTGGACATGACAGCGCGGTGCCGCTCAATGTGACTGAGCATGAGCCAACCATTAGAACGATCCCGGGAGGGTGAACAGTATGGCTGGCGATCTGATTCTATATCTAAGCAGTACTATTTATCTGCATGACACGGATACCGTCTTGCATGACATACACGTATACCGGTTGGCCCGGGTTCAGAAACAGCTGCTCGCGCACAATATTCCGGCGATCTTGCTGTACAACCCGGTTCGCATTCGCTATGCGACCAACACGTCGAACATGCAGGTATAGGCCGGGCGCAACCCCACACGCGACGTGATGATGTTCGCCACCGGCCGGATCATCGCGTGGGAGTTCCATAGCAGCGAAGGCGTATGGGACGACCTGAATCTCGATGTGGAACTACTTCAACACCGGCCCCGATGCGAAACAACGCGCCGAGACATGGAGCGCCGAAATCGTCGACGAGTATCCGCCGATCGCGCATCAGGTCAACTGGGACAGCGCGGGTTACGACGGCCGGTTCGAGGTCGGCATGACAGCCTGTGTCGAAAGCCACGTCGGCGCGGAAGGTGGCAGCCTGTCGGTGCGCTTCTTCAATCTCGGCTGGGCGAAGTCGCACTCGTTCTTTACCAGCCAGACGCCCGTAATGAAGTACAACCGCAACCTGATGCAGGCGATTTTGTGGGACCGTCTGAACATCGCCAAAATCGTCACTGTGACGGTCATTGATCTCGACCATGCACCGAGAAATTATGCAGAGTTCGACTCGGGTGTGCAGAAGAAATTCGTCACCGATCCGCACGGTAGTTTGAAAGCGGCCGCATGACGGGTAGATCAAGAAGCATCGACGATGAAGTGATTCCGCTGCCTGCCCCTCGCCCTGCATAAATATCTACCACAGTGTCCAAGCATGGCGGCGCCCTCCCGCCTGACTCGACCTACGATTGAGTGCTCGAAACAGGCTGATAGACATGAGTACGCTTGTGAATATGCTGGTGGTTCGCGTAGTACTCGTGCAGGTTGTGCACCTTGGCTGACCGGTGATGGAAACCGCGCTCTCCCCACATGAGCCACACCAGCGCCTTGCCGGACTGCGTCAAGTAGCTGTCAAGAAGGTCACGACGCAGATAGCTGAACGAACCATTGATCTCTGAGCCATACTCACCGACTTCACGGTACAGGGACGCCACGCCTGCAGCATCGTGCAGGTCCCATTTGTTGGCACGGTATCTGAGACTCAAAACCTCACAGAGTCGCTTAGAGGGCAAGCACGCACCGCTGTTCTGGTTCACCACGCTGTGGTAGCTCTCCCAGTTGTATTGCTGCACTGGAATGTCGATCGCGACACCATTGTTTGACCACCTATCAGCGGACACCATGTATTCGGTGCGGTCGCCCTCTTGCTCATCAGCAACAAGCAACCCCGGAATCGAGGAGAAAGGCATCTCACCCGCATAGGTATAGTAGTAGCTTGGCGCCTCCGGAATGGCGTCATTGCCTGGGTATTCCAGACCAGTGAACAACGTACACAGGCGGTCGACTTCTCCTCTGTCAACGATTACACCTCGGAGGAAGGTGAATACCTGTCGGTCATCAGCAGGAGCATTCTGTTCGAGGAACCCGTCAAGAACGACCCACGGCCCCGTCAGGTCATCAATCTTCGCGATTTCGAGGATGCCACGGTAGTCTGGTTCCGGACCTCTCACCACCCAGTCACCGGCACCCGTAGACTGACCGCCGAACAAGTCTGGGAGCGACAGGGCGATGCTCTCGGCCTCGAGCGGGAACGTCGGGTCGATGTCCACATCTGGGGGGCGAGCGCTGCGCTCCTCGGCAAGGAGGCCCTGCGCGTACCGGACACCCCACATCTCAAAGTAAGCGATCCAGCCGTACTTCTTCCCGTATCTGTCAATCTTGTGCTTGTCATTTCCCATACGAGGGCCGGAGTTCATTTGCCGATCAACAGCTTCAAACTGCTCAGGGTCATAGCCAAGCACCAGCATTCGCGAAACGATTCCCGGCAGCACCCGCTGGTACTCCGGGTTGCGGTCGTCGTAGTTCGACCGACCTGGAATCAGTCTCCCCATCGTGTAGTTGCCGAAGTCCATTCGAATCGCCGCGCGCTTCGCACGCTCGATCACCTCCGGGTCATACTGTGGCATATTCTCAAACGGACTGGGCAGATGGCTAAACGGTGGAAAGAGATGAGCTACTTCGTCCTCAGACAAACAAGCCGGATCAACCATCCTTGCGATCGCAACGATTCCCAGACAGTACTGCTGATATAGGCCATGCCAAGTCGGATGCGTCGCGCCAGGCGCGAACATAGCCTGATAAATCTCACGAGCAACTATAGGCAGTGCCTCACGCATCTCCGCAGCATTAATATCCGACCAGGTAGTCAGCACTGCGCCGTAGGCCGCGGCGAACATTCGCTCTGGGACGTACGGGTCTGAAACGGCAATTGCATCTACTGCCAACCGGAAAAACTCCCCGGGCCGCTTAACGGCGAATTCGTACAGGGTCTTGGTAGCCTCGTCCCGCAGGCTTCTGAACGTCGATGTAAGCGTCCACATCACCCAGCGCACCCGCCGAATCTCTCGCTCGTCTAAACCACCCGACTTCCATCTGGTCGACAGGAATTTCAAATCGTCTTCAACTTCATCCGCTCTCTCGCGAACCCACTCTGACCAGAAAAGATCGCGCTGCGTATTGGGCATGGCCAAAAGCACTCCGTGCAAGAAGTCCACGTCAAACGGATGCGCTCGCGCAGCCCTGATACTTCGAAGTCTCGCGAAGGCAAACTGCGCGAACTGCTTCGACTCCTGCATTGCGCGCGCGAATCGTTCCACCGTTTCCCGCCCGATGTGCCTTGGGTCTGATTGCGCTGTCAACAACAGAGCGTTCATGACAAGGTTCTCGTCCGACAAGTCTTGCCAAAGCGGGCGCCTGCCAGGGCGTTGCGGATACAGGTCAACCAGAGCCTGGAACACGTCATAAGCGAAGGTATGGGATCCGGGCGCACGGAATTCGAAGTGCACGTGTCCTTCATTGCTCTGCAGCCACTGCGTCAAGGACGGCCTAGCAAGCAGGTGGCGCGCCATCATATGTCCGGCCATCAAGTCGTATGCAAATGCGATTCCTTGGCCACCTTCTTCAGAAGTCGTTCGAACGAGGACGCCTTCGGACTCAAGCGCGCGAATGACGCTAACGTCCCAACGGCCCACGTCTTGAACTGCCGCCCGAGCAGCTTTGAACTCCACGCTTCTCGCATTACCCTCCCATAGAAGACCCGCGATCGTCAGTAGCGCATCTTGGACTTCATCTTGATAGATGCGATGCGCCGTTGATGAAAGCTCAGCGACTCGCTCGGCAACCTTGTTGAAGTGCGCTTCAAACAAGCCTGCAAGCGAACTGGGTAGCGCCTCGACCCCAACAATGTGCTGGCGACGATGGTTTGTCACCTCGCAGAAAATTCTCAGCGTCAACGGGTGCTGTAAGAACTCGATTGGTAGATCTGCGTCGGTAGTGTCGATCTTGTAATACTCAAAGTACTTGCCGATGGCCGTCTGTGGGTCTTCCTGGAACCCGTTGTGCTCAACTTGAGGAAACTCCTCTGGCAGACACATCTGCGCGAACTCATCGCGCAAAGTGACAATTACTAGAACGTACGGAAAGTCTTTAAGAAGCTCATCTGCACGGGCGAGCTCATCCCTCCAGCTCCTCGGGTCTTCCGCCTCATTCAGACCGTCAATGACAATGGGGATGCGCTTGCCCGCGCGCTGCCCCGCCGCATCTACGGCCTCAACGAGCCGGTCGAAGCTCTCCGCCGGCCTACCGGAAATCTTGAAGGCAGAGACGAGATCGTCAAGCCCCTGACCTGCATGAAGATTCTTGCCCAGCAGCAAGACACCACCAGGGAACTCTCCGTCCGCCTCGGTCACCTTGACGGCAAGCTCGGACTTGCCTTCACCCGCAGCCGCAAGTACAGCGAAAGCTCGAACACCGATCGACCGCTCCAGACTGCGCAGTGCCGACGAAACTGCGTGGATGTCCGCAACCAGATTCGCTGCTAACGGAGCTCCGTCGGAACGCGCCCCACGTAGCTTCGAGAGCAGCCTGTCGTAACGCACCGGCAGCGGCGGATTCAACGCCAGTATTTGTTGTACAGCGTCGAAGTCACCCTTGCCGAGCGCCGCGTGCAGACTATCAAGCAAGTCAGCCAATCCGGCGGCTCGAGCCAATAACGATTCGACTTCGGCCTTGATTTCAGTTTTGAGTTGCCCTGTCAGCGATGCAATGTCCGTACAGTTCCTCTCGAGAGCACTCGAGAGTTTCTTCAGCGATTCCCATGCACTCTGGCCGCCCAGACGCCTGAGTACCATCTCCTCTGCCCCAACGACAACATGAACTTCTGGCTGATATCGGCGCTTGAACGGCGCAGCAGCGAGCCTGTACTGCTCAGCAAGGAGTGCAGGCGTCAGAACGAGCTCGCCGAAGTAGGTTTCTCGAAGTAGCGCGCCCGGCCCAACCAAGAGGTCTTCGATGTCGGTTGCCGTTAGCAGTTCCAACTTCAACTCGGGGAAACGGTCTTTCTCAAGCGCGAAAAACCATTCTTGGTCCCCCTTTGTCAGCGTGTGGTGTGTCCAAAGCTTCCAATCGGTCACACTTGGGACATGCCTGCGCGTCTTCTCCATGCCCTCGATGATCTTGGTTCGGCGCGCGGCTCCCAAGTCTTGCCCGTTCGCCAGCTCATACCATTTGCATTGCCAACCAATCCAGCGTGGCGGTGCTCCGAGAGCACAAGACTCCGCCAGTTGGAGATGGAACTCCACACCAGGCTGGTTTGCGAGTTGCTTGAAGCAACCGAAACGCCCGTAGTGGCGGCGCACCAGAGCGCGGCAAAGCTTCTCGAAGTTTTCATCTGCTGCTCCGGGTAGCTCGCTGAATACATCCCAATTTGCTTCTGGCATCGACGTTCTCCCCGTCAGCTGGCGTTGTTGGAATCGGACGGGTAGTCGTGCGCCGAGAAGACTTCCACCTTCGCCCCAGCCTCGACGAAGATCTTCACGAATGCGGATACCTCAGCCTCATCAGTCGTGACAACGATTCGATCGTCTTCACGCGTGAGATGATATTCCGATACCAGTTGGCCAAGATCAACTGGCGCTAAGATGTTGAGGTTCAGGCTGCGCAACAATGAGAGCATGTCATCTGAAAATCTCTGATCCTCTGGTTCACCAAAAGAGACGGAGTAGTTTTCGTCTTTCGAAGCCTGGGTGCTGAGCCGCTCAATGTCCTTCTCGACCTTCTCTGCGTCTTGCACTCGTTTGAACCTCCCGATGAGAACTAGGTTCATCGAATGCTCAGACCCGTATCCGTTCCAAATCTTCATGATTGCGTCTCTCGCTTGATCTCGAAGGTATTTTTGAGTCGCTTAAGTGCCGACAGAACGCCGGCGGCTCCGATCTTCTCCCCGACGGGCGTGTAAGAACTCGCACGAAGCATGCCGGACGCGTCTATGTGCGCATATGCCCGAAGGCCTCGCTCATCGGGAAGCGGATCGCACGTAGGCAGCCCTGACGCACCCACCTCACTGACCGCAAGGCGGACCTTGCCTCTGTAGTTGGAGACCCAGTCCTGAAGTGCTTGGCTGATCACTCCGTCCACGCTTGCAACCGCGGTGGTAGCCTGCTGAGGAAGCAACAGCAATTCACTGGCTCCAACCTTTTGCGCGAGTTCGCTCATTGCATCAAGTTCTGCGACCGTGCGCTCGTTGACCACGACGTTGATCCCAAAGGGTGACAAGGTCGCAATGGACTCCATGCCTCGGAGCACGTTGGCAAACTGCTTCCCGCGCTGTTCTTCATAGGTGCGGCCTACGCCGTCAACGCTAATTCGTGCGAAGTGAATTGAGCCCTTGAGGCGCTTGACCAACTGTGGCGTCAGGCGATGACCATGAGTCGTGAATGTGACCGCGAGCTGAGTCTCTCCCGCAACCCGTTTGCATATGTCGACGAAGTCGGGATGTAGCGTGGGCTCGCCACCGCCAAATCCGATGCCGAGGCACCCCTCAATATCAAGTTCCTTCAACCAGCCGAGCACCTGGTCAGTATTCAGTGACGCCTTGTGCTTCGGCGCGTAACAGTACGCGCAGTGAAGGTCACAAACATTGGTGAGTGCAATGGATACCTGGCGGGGGGACATCGACCAAACCGCCTCTTCCGGGCGCAACTCGTCTAGCAGGACATTCAGACCGGAAAGTCGATCGAAAAGATGCACCCCGTTTGGGCCGATTCTGGACTTCATAGGGCATTGTCACCGAAAGCAGTTCTACCTTGAATGGGTATTTTAGCGTGTCGATGTTCCCGAGGCAGCCGTTGGCGCGCTCGTCCGCTAAGCGCCTAAGTGATGGATCAGGTCTAGGGTGACCCTGACCCAAGAAATAGTCCGGTGCAAAAGTAGAGAAATTCGGCATGATGTGTCCAAGCGGACACGAAGGCCATGCCATGAAGACGAGCAAGTTTACGGAAGAGCAGATCGCATTTGCCCTGAAGCAAGCCGAGCTGGGTACGAAGGTCGAAGAGATCTGCCGCAAACTCGGAATAAGCGAGGCGACTTTCTACAACTGGAAGAAGAAATTCGGAGGGTTGGGGCCTTCTGAGCTGCGCCGCTTGCGCCAGCTCGAAGAGGAAAACGCGAAGCTGAAGCGGCTCGTGGCGGACCTGAGCCTGGACAAGGCCATGTTGCAGGACGTACTCGCAAAAAAGCTCTGAGGCCTGCCCGTCGGCGCATGCTGATCGATGAATTGCGTGATCGCTATCGAACCAGCCTGACGAAGACTTGCGCGTTGTTTGGCATGTCCCGTTCGCTGTATCGGTATCAGTCGGTTGCGCGCGATTCGTCGGCGCTGCTCATGCGTATCAAGGAAATCACTGCCACGCGCGTGCACTATGGGTATCGGCGCGTTCACGTGGTCCTGCGACGGGAAGGCTGGCGAGATAACTGCAAGCGCGTCTACAGACTGTATCGGGCGGAGGGCCTTTCACTGCGGCATAAGCGACCACGACGTAACAAATCGGCTCGGCTGCGACAGCCCAAGCATATCGTGACCGCGATCAACGAAATCTGGAGCATGGATTTCGTTGCGGATGCACTGTTCGATGGGCGACGCCTTCGGACGCTGACCGTCGTCGACAACTACACACGGGAATGCCTGGCTATCGAGGTTGGACAAAGCCTGAAGGGAGAGCATGTGGTCGAAGCGCTGACGCGTATCACCGCCATGCGCGGGCACCCTGCCACGATCAAGGTCGACAACGGCAGCGAGTTCATCTCGAAGGCAATGGATCGCTGGGCGTATGAACATGGCGTTGAACTGGATTTCAGCCGGCCGGGCACGCCTACTGACAACGCCAAGGTCGAAAGCTTCAACGGGCGCTTCCGGCAAGAATGTCTGAACGCGCATTGGTTCTTGTCATTGGCCGACGCGCAGAGCAAAATCGACGACTGGCGCACGTACTATAACGAGGTGCGTCCCCACTCTGCATTGCAGTGGATGACGCCCGCCGAATTCGCCCGTCAGGCAAGGGAATCCGCCTCGCCTGACAACTCAACCAAGCCGGAAATCTCCACTTCCGACCGGGACTAATTCTGGGTCAGGGTCACAAGCCGGAAATCTCCACTTCCGACCGGGACTAATTCTGGGTCAGGGTCACAAGCCGGAAATCTCCACTTCCGACCGGGACTAATTCTGGGTCAGGGTCAGCGCCCCGAGGCAGCCGAAGCGGCTCCAGTACAAAGGCAAGGCAATGGTGAGTACCAGCCTCAACCTCGCACACTCTGCGACTATTTAGCTGACAGCATTGGCGACCATTTAAGGCGCAATTTTGAGCTGCGCTATTACGTTCTCGATGACGCCCAGTTCGACGACGACTTCCGCCCCGCTGCTGGCTATACCCCTTTACGTATGACACACGATAAAGGTCGCGGAGGCCGAGAGGTGCTATCCAGTCTGATCAAGGTCGATTTCCTGCATGCACAGCGGCATCTGTCGGACTCTGGTGGTGGAGCTCGATCCGAAGATTTGTCGCGGTGCTTGAGTCGTTTCTATGAAAGAAACCTCGAGAAACACGAGGAGGACTATGACGCCCAACGCGCGCTCTATCAGTCTGAGGCACTGCTCAACGATCATCTCGAACGTGTTTTCGGCCCGACACTCGAGCGGCTCTCGCATCTCGGCTATCCAGGCCTCAACAATCCCAAGCTGTTGATCAAGACCGCACTGAATCCTGCAACGATTTTGAGCAGCCATGATGGTGCTCGGGTGCATTACGCGGTTGGACCAGAAGTAGGCATAGACACGCAGACGACACTGCCGGATCGCTACAACGGCCTGGGGTTCAAGAACCTTATCTATATGGTGGTAGAGCTTCTAGACGCGCACGCCAGATGGCTAGATATAGAAGAGAACCGTCCGCCTTTGCATCTGATCTTCATCGAAGAACCCGAAGCACATCTGCATGCTCAGTTGCAGCAGGTGTTCATTCGGAAAGTTCTGGACATCCTCGATATTCCCGATGAGGATGCACCGCACTGCACCAGTCAGATTGTTGTTTCGACACATTCCCCGCACGTGCTCTTCGAGCGTGGCTTCCAACCGATTCGCTATTTCCGCCGCGTTCGCGAGGCCGGAATTCAGCGATCGGAAGTTCTCAGTATGGCTTCGTTCTATGAAACAGCTAACGACCCGAACGACCCTACTGACCGTACCCGGGATTTCCTCGAGCGCTATCTAAGACTCACGCATTGCGATCTATTTTTCGCCGATGCTGCCATTCTGGTAGAAGGTAACGTTGAACGCTTGCTGATGCCGCAGATGATTGCCAAGGTTGCGCCCGGCCTTCTGTCCACCTACGTGAGCATTCTAGAAGTCGGAGGAGCATTCGGCCATCGATTCAAAGGTCTTATCGAGTTCCTGGGGCTCACTACCCTGATCGTCACCGACATCGATAGTGTTATGGCGCCTGCGGCAGCCGATCCAGCAGCACCCGACGATGAGGATGATCCTGATGCCGATCCCGACCTTGAAGAAGCAGCCGAAGATCGAGCCGCAGTTCGAGGCGGACGCAAAGCATGCATGGTCAATGAGCCCGGAGCATTGACGTCAAATCAAACGCTAATCCAATGGCTTCCCGGGCGCAGCACCATCGCCGATTTGCTCAATGCGACCGTCGAACAGCACATTCAAGCCCGCACTGTTGCTAGCGATGCGTTGATCCGCGTCTCATATCAGACATCGGTGAACGCAAGTTGGCGTGGGACGACAGCGGCCATGGTCGGTCGAACATTGGAGGAAGCCTTCGCGCTAGAGAATCTGACCTGGTGTCAGGATGCGGCACGCGCTGAAATCCGCCTGCGCGTTCGAGGCTGCAACAGATTGTCCCTTGAACAGATCGCACAAAGTCTGCATCGCAAAATCAAGAGCGCGAATTTCCGCAAGACCGACTTTGCATTGGCGCTTCTCTCACAGGACCCATCCGCGTGGACGGTGCCAGCCTACATCTCGGAAGGTCTTCTCTGGCTCGAGCATGAGGTGGTTCCACATCCTCCCGAAATCGCGGCTCCTCCGATCAACGCAGGAGCAGTGGCATGACACTCCGTGCTAGCCAACCTGATACACCGGCAGATCTGGAACTGAGAGCGTGTCTGGATGAACGTCCTCAACGAAGCTTTGTCATGGTCGCAGGAGCTGGATCAGGAAAGACGACGTCGCTCGTCAAAGCCCTCACTCATCTTGCGCAGACACGGCGACGCGAACTCAAGATGCGCGGTCAGCGGATTGCCTGCATTACGTACACCGAGGTTGCGACCAAGGAAATTAGCGGAGATGTCGGAGATGACGAGTTATTCCATGTCTCGACCATACATAGCTTTATGTGGTCGGTTGTACGCCCGTTCCAAATCGATCTCAAGACGTGGGTGATCTCGCGCATTCACGAACAGATCGCTGAGGCGCGAGAACACTACAACAGACCGCGCACACGCCCCGCCACTCGGCAACGTTTGGAGAGGGAAATTGCTCGCCATGAGCGCCACCTCGAAGAGGTAGCACACCGAACGCACTTTTCGTATGGGGCGGGACGCGACTTCGCGCGAGGTGTCTTGGGCCATCCAGACGTCATTGCGGTTGCGGTGGAATTAATCGAGCAAAGCCAGTTACTACGCGACCTCATCGCCAGTCACTATCCGGTTCTCTTTGTCGACGAGAGCCAAGATACCCGTGCGGATGTTGTGGCCGCATTTCGCCTCATTGCCGAAACTACTCCTCTTGAGTTTTGCCTAGGCTTCTTTGGCGACCCAATGCAGAAGATCTATGCCGATGGTGCTGGCGCGATAGATGCCCCTGCTACGTGGAGCCAAATCACCAAGCCGGAGAACTTCCGGTGCCCGCAACAAGTACTCAGGATAGTGAATGGAATCCGCAGAACCGGTGATGGATTGGAGCAGACGCGCGGCAGGATGATGCGCGTTGACGATGTTTTGATCCCAGTCGCCGGGACTGCGAGATTGTTCCTACTGCTGGCAGATGAGCGTCGGTCGGCGAAGCTATCAAGGGTTCGCGAATGGCTCCGACGGACGAACAATGATGAGCTCTGGGTTAGCGAGGATCGCGCCGCAGACGTTCGAACATTGGTTGTCGTTCATCGTATGGCCGCGTCGCGCCTAAACTTTCCCAACTTGTATGCGGCCTTGAACGACAACTCTCCGCAGAATTTCAAAGAGGGTTTGAAAGATGGCAGTGCGTGGCCACTCCGTCCATTCTTGACATACCTACTACCGCTAGTGCAGTGTTCCGTTCTGTTTGGAACTTAAGCGACTGTTGGCGCGAATGACCTTCTGCAAGATGTCGCGCG
>NZ_CABVQC010000076.1 GCF_902499175.1 Burkholderia aenigmatica | reverse complement strand
TAGTGGCTCAGCCGACGGTCGTCAGGTGGGGGAATTTGAAGTGACCATACCCGGAGGAATTTGACCGACCGCCGGGGGACTTCGAGTCGGTTGCGGCGATGGACCTCCCGGCTTTCACTTTTCGGATCTACAACGCGCTCGAGGACGTGCGCATTGAAGGTCTGGTGGAGCGGCGCTACCCTGGTGCCAATCGGATCTTTATGGCAATGCGCGAAACCCTGTCGAAAGACGGGCAGCTTCGCGAAATGTCGAATTCCTCCGATCTGGCTGAAGCTCTGATTACCGCGACGGTGCATACGTTGAACTGGCGGCAGCTCAAGCGAACCTTTTTTGAGGCTCGTGAGGCGATCGCAGTGCAATGGCTTACGAGTGCGTTCGATAGTTCTTTTGCGAACGCATATCTGACGGTCATCAGCAAGGTTCAATTCGCACACACGTCGGCCGATGCCGCCCGGATCGCTGTCGAGGCCGTTTCGCTCCTGCAGCAGTATGCAGAGGAGAACTCGGAGCCGGATCAAGATTCGAGCGACACGGAAGACGGCGGTAAGGATGATGCCAACGGGGATTCGTCGAAGGCTGATTCCGATCCTACCGGCGAAGCAGGATCCGGCGGCGATAGCGATCAGCCCGAGGACAGCGGGCAAGACCGTGAATCCGGTGGTGACGGTGACGTTCAGTCTGCTCCTGCTTCGGATCAGCCTGCCTCGGCGGGCGCCAACGGTGACGATTCAGCCGCGGATGATGGTGCGACGTCGACCGAAGAGGGAGACGCTTCGCAAGGTCTCGCGAACGCTGATTCCGATGCGGCCGAGGATCCGTCCTCGACACAAGGTGGTTCTGCTGACGCCGGCGGTAAGGCCGAATCGCAGCCTGACGGTGTTAAGCCGGAAAGCGTCGCTGGATCTGCATCTGATCCTGGCGACGGTTCGCAGCCGGGCGACGGTTCGCAACCCGGTGACGGTTCGCAGCCGGGCGACGATTTGCAATCCTGTGATGGTTCGGGTCAAGAACCTGGCTCTGTCTCTGCTACTGAAGACGGTACGGGCGCGTGCGCCTTGGCCGACGACGGGCAGCAGCAGGACCAGGTGAATGATTCGGGCGCGTCGTCGTTGGACCTTTCCCAGAAAGCGACGTCGCGAGAAGTTCGTGTGGCGTTAGGCGCTGGCTATAACCCCGGAGAGGATCTCGGGGAAATAGTTCAGGGCATGCTGAATGGGATGGCAGACGAGTCGGATGCGCCTCCCGTCCTGTCGAACGCGATCCCGTTCACGGAAGAGATCGATGACAACGGCGAAATCGTCCAGCGCGTCAAGCGCGAGTCGATCGCGCTGCGTCGGAGATTGACGACGGCTCTGGAAGCGGTGACGCAAACCAGAAGCTGGGATGCGTATGCGGGTGAACGGCTTTCCAATCTGGGTGCTCTCAGGCTGTCGACTGGCGACCTGAACATCTTCGAGCGGGAGTCATCGCGCACCAGCATCGACGTGGCGATTCATCTGCTTCTCGATCGTTCCGGAAGTATGCGACAGGAGGAGCGGATGATGTTGGCGATGGATACATGCACCGCGCTCGGTATTGCTCTCGGGCAAATCGATGGGGTACAGGTGGCTACGTCCGCGTTTCCAGCCGGATCGGAGGAGTGCGATCGGAATGTTCTTGTGCTGAATCGCTTCGGCGAGACGGTGAGGAAACGTGCAGGCCGGATTGCGGCGGTTCGCGCGGACGGCCACAACACTCCGCTCGCAGACGCGATGCTGTATGGCCAGTACTCGCTGTTGTCGACCAAGGCGACCCGGCGGATTCTTCTGCCGATTACCGACGGTGTACCGGACAGCAGGGAAGGCGTGGTGGATGTGGTTGCATCGTGTCAGCGTTGGGGTATTGAGGTGATGGGTGTTGGTATCGGCCTCGATATCTCCGGTGTGATTCCCAACAGCATCTGTATCACGGAGGTTGCAGATCTGCCGACCCAGATGTTCGAGCTGCTTCGCAAGCAGCTCGTTCTGAAGAAGGCGGCGTAGGCCAGGCCCGAGGGTAGATCCCCCGGTTTTTTCAACTGCTGTAGCAAAAGGAGTAGACGATGAGTGTTGATGTGCTCGAGCGTCGGCTTGAAAATGAAAGGCAAGTCGCCGAAGCTCAGTCGCGTTCGCATGATCGTTGGCCTGACTTGCTGCAAGTGGCCGGCCTGGACGAACAGTATCTGCGACTGAAGCGAAACGGTCCGTGTCCCTTTTGTGGAGGCAAGGACCGATATGCCTTTACCGACAAGTACGGTGATGGAAGTTACTACTGCCGCGGATGCGGCGGCGGCAACGGCCTCAAGCTGCTGAGCGTGGTATTCCCTGAAAAGACGTTCATGCAACGTGTTCGCTGGGTGCTGGAGTCGCTTGGGGCGGGGTTGCCCGAGTCTCCGGTACGTCCACGCAGTGCAGATGCACCGCGCCGGTCTGGCGAGCCGATGAGCAAGGAAGAGTTTGCTCGACGCAAGGCTCGCCACGTAAAGCTTTGGAACGAGGCTCGGCGAATCTCGGTAGGTGACCCGGTCTGGAAGTATCTGACCGGTCGCCTTCCCGAGCTTGATCCGGCTGATATTCCTGCTGTCCTTCGGTTTCACCCTGCGCTGCCGTATTGGGAAAAGGACGAGGACGAGAAGTTTGTTCTTGTCGGGAAGTTCCCCGGCATGGTGGCGGCAATCCAAGGACCGGATGGTGTCTGTTGCAATATCCATCGCACCTTCCTCACGGAGGATGGTGCGAAGGCCCCTGTATCGAGCGTGAAGAAGAAGGAACTCTCTCTGGAAATTAAGGGAGGGGCCATTCGACTCTACGCTCCGACTAGCCGGGAACTGAGTGTTGCGGAGGGCATCGAAACGTCCCTGGCTGTCCGGGTGTTTCGCCGTGAAACTTGCTGGTCTATGGTCGACGCCGGCGGGATGGAGGAGTTCGATTTCTCCGTGCTGGACGACATCGATCTGCTGCGGATCTACCAGGACAATGATCTTCCCGACAGTCGGGGAGTTCGTCGTGGCTTCCAGGCAGGCGAGAAGCTCGCTGAGCGTGCGAAGGCGATGGGCAAGCGAGTGATCAAGTACGCACCAGCCAAGGCCGGAACGGACATGCTGGACTTTGTTCGTTCGCTACCAAAGCGGTCATGAAGATAGGTCGGAAACGACCTGAACGGGAGGCGCCGGGGGAAACCTCGGCGTTTTTTTTATGGGGGCGCGGACATCCCCTTGCAAGCCTGTTCGCAACCAGTATCCTGTCGCTATTACGTCAGGCATATTCAATGAGCAATCAGATCGATCGTCTTACCATCCATACTCAAGCCGAAGAAGAGCGCTTCGTGTGTACGTGGCGTCTCGGGCGCAAACAAGGCATCGTTTACGTCACGGTGGATGCCGATGTTGCCGAGAAGGATGTTGTCGCGGAGTTGAGCGCGCTGCACTACCTCGTCGAGGAGGTCCAATTGATGGGAGACAATCGGAGCGGATCGAGCATCGAGATCACGATCTCCAACCCGACGATCCTGGATCTACGAAGCGGCCGGAGCAAGAAGTCGCACCTTTATCCGTACGCGGTGCTGCTTCTGACGAAATTCCTTGAAGTCCCGCTCAACGTTGAGAAGGACTGCTCGTGGGTGGGTGAGGGCGCCAAGACCCGTGAACGGCATCTGTCTGTATCTGAGCCGCTCAAGCTCTTCTTGGACGTCAAGGGGCACGGTAAGGTCGGCGTGCGGCAGCACAGCTTTGATCAGTTCCGCGCACGGCTGAATCATGTCAGCGCGGTCGTCGCCTGGAAGGAGATGCAGCGGGTCGCAAAGGCCGGAATGTCGCCTATTCGGAATCCAGAGCGTGGGAGCACCAAGCTATACCACGCGGAGAGTCATTGGGTGTTCGTGGTGGGCGACGACGGATACTTTGTCACCGCCTACACGGACTTCAACGTGGGAAAGCATGCCCAGCAGGCAGGCGATACACCGGCGATCCGATGACGTGGAGGCTTTGAGACGCCTGATGGGCGGCATATCCAAAGCCAATGTCCGACTGAGCCAGCTGTATCACGGTGTTGTCCTCGAAAGAGAACTCCCACTGAGAAGCGCCATCCGTTTGTGTCACCAAGGCCTTTAGCTTGGCGATGTACATCAATCCATCATATTGGACGATGTAATGCCGATCGGCCTCAAGTCCCAGATTCTGGGTTGTGTAGACAACTTTGTCACCGGCTTGGAGGAGATCCATTGCCTCTCGGGCGGAAACGCTCCAATAGAAGAACAGCCCGATCCAACCAATGGTCGAAAATTCCTTGATGCGTTCGGGCAAAGACATCTGAATCGGGTTGTGCCCGGAGGGATCGTAGAGGAGGTAGCTGTTCACGCTTCCCACGCCGATCAGGTAGTCGGGCGTGACGTTTAGACGTCTCGACAGTTCGATCAGGATGTCATAGCTCGGGACGAACACGCCGGACAAGTACTTATATGCCGTCGGCGATGTGACCCCAATTAAGTCGGCAATGTACCGACTCCGGGCAAAACCGGTAGTCGGAAGGCCTCTTGCGTCAAGAATCGTATGCAGACGCTTCCCGAACGTCTGCCTGACGGCGTCGATGCCGCTCTTTTCCATGGTGGCGCACCCAAAAAGTGAGTTTTCTGCTGAGTATTATGCCGCAGGTCAGTTACCCCGGACGACAAAGTCGAGGGCGGATACCTCTGAATCCATTTTGTCAAGCGTTTTTGTCAAGCCATCGGCACATGCGGATTTTTTGTCCAGGTCGTCGGATCGCCCAACTTCGCCGACGTCCGAAATCGACCAACAGTTAACGGCACGGTAAGGAAGAACTTGAGTCTTGTCGAGTGCGGTACCTAACATTGACGAGCATAAAGGACTTGACGCTTGCATTCCATCGCGGACTTGGGTAGATTCCCGTCAGGAACACTTCCTGTCAAGAAGTTGTTTCCCCAAAAAAGGATATTAAGTAAAGGTTATCGACCAGTGACCACGATCGAGGGTTTCAGAAATGTGTCCTATTCTTGAGCTTGCCGCGCTTGAAAACGTAAAGGCTGTCGAGAATCGCTGGAACGCGGTTCGCATGAATCAGACGCGCGCCATGCTCGTTTACAAGCTGAGCAGCGAAGCCGTTGATGTCCTTCTCTCGACCCCGCTCGAAGTTCTTATTGAGAAGGTGAAGGATGCAAACCAGGCAATTTTCGTGGACAACCAGTTCACGGATCTCCTCAAGGTTGTGACCGTTCAGTCGGCGCCGAAGTCCACCGTCCAGAACGTCATTGCGCTGCGTGGCTGATCATGAAAAATCTGCAGCTTCGCTTCTACATCGAGCACGAGCAGAGGCTCAAGCGGCTGTGCGAGTTCGGCGCCCGTCCCAAAACGATGCAGGCACTACTGTCTCCTCGTGGCGGTGTGCACATCCAGACCTTCCGCGAAATCTTTACCCAGCTCACCGGTCGTACGCCCAAGCCGGGCATGTCTCCGGCGCAGGACTACGCGTTCTTGCAGAAGCCAGGCTGGCGCTTCAAAGGCAGCCTGATCCTTCAAGCCTACATACGCCTCTGCGAACTCGGAGCTCACCACATCGACTCCCTGATCGAAGCTTACGCATTCTTTCTTGAAAGCTCCGAACCGGAAAAGAGTTCTGAGTTCTCGTTCGAGCGGGCGCTGATTCTGGTGCGCGGGTTCGAGACGGGCGATCTTCGGTTCACGAAGTGCGCCTGCTGCTCATCCCATCATGTGCATGAGCGAAACGAACCCGTGATGTGCCCGGTGTGCAACAACGGGAACTTCGGTGGATCTCGAAAGCGCCACAGGAACCGCGTTCTTGCGACATTCCATCAAGCGGGGTAAGTGATTGTTTCCGGCTGCTCGCGCAGCTCCCACTATTCTGCATCAAATTTCGGAAGTTGTAAGCATCTTCTTTCTCACCAGTAAGAATAGTTGAATCTTGGTGGGTGGACTACACAATCCGTCTCAGATTTCTGTCAAGAAGCGTATAGCGAGGAAAGCCTGTTCTTTTGACGAACGTTTCGCGCTTTCTCGGGTAGGTGGCAGAGCATAGACTTTTTTTATGCTCAAAAAAATCCTACAGCGGCTGACAGGCCGATCGGACGAGACGTCGCAGGAAGCCCCGGCTGTCGCGCCGGTTGTTCTCCAACGGCATACCGCGTCTAAAGTTCGTGTGGACACGGTAGCGTCGCGTGTTCCCGTTTATCCCCCTATCGATCCGGGCATTGAGGTCCTGCCGGTCGATAGCATTGTGGAAAGCCAGTCCGCCATGGTTGCACGGATTCGCACCGTGGCGGGGGGGGCCGATGCTGATTTCGCCGACATGTACCTGTCGGTGATTCGGAACCTTGCCGAGTACATCCACCTTCTTCCAGCTTCTCGCCAAGAAACGCACACGGGCGCCGGTGGCCTGTTCCGTCTTTCGCTGGAGATGGGCTTCTACTGCTTGCAGGCCTCTGAGGGGGTGATTTTCACCCCGACCGAAGGAGTGGAGCGTCGTCATAAGCTCGAGCCGCGGTGGCGCTACGCAGCGTTCCTGGCCGGGGTGTGCTCAGAGTTGCACCGGCCGCTTGCGTCCTTGATCGTCAGTGGGCCCGACGGCGCTCAATGGCCCAAGTACCTGCTCCCTTTGCATCGGTGGTGTAGTGAAGGCGGCTTTGACCGGTATCACATTTCCTGGCAACCCGAACCGCGCTTTGAGACCGCATCGGCTAAGGGCGAGGTGTCGGCGATGATCAGTCGTATCGTTCCCGATCGCTGTCTCCAATACCTCGAAGCCGGTTCGCCGGCGATCGCTCCGATCGTGTTCTCCGTTGCGACTGGTGCGGCCCGAGACAACGAAAACTCCGTTGCCGAGCTCGTCGCGCGCATTCGAAAGCGCGTCCTGGATCGCGACAAGGCGGTTCGGCCGGATTACTACGGCACGATGGTCGTGGGTAACCATCTTGAACCCCATCTGCTCGAGGCGATGCGGACGCTTATCCGAGATGGCAAGTGGAAGATCAACCAGGATGGCGGCCGCGTGTGGTTCGGGGCGGACGGGCTGTTCGTGATCTGGAAGAAGGCTGCGGAGGAATTGTCGCGAGAAATTGCGCAAAAGGGAATTCAGGGTGTGCCGACGGAGGCAAACACGCTCGCGGAGGCCCTGCTGAACGCGAAGGTCTTTGCGGCAAAGGTGGACCGCGATCCGTACTGGAAGGTCGTCCTTCCCAACGGCAAAGAGTACGTCGCGACAAAGCTCGTCAACCCGCTCAGCCTGCTCGGCGACATCGAGCTAATGCCGCTACCTACCGCGCTGGCGGGCGGGGCTGCTGCTCCGGTCGCAGCACCGAGTGGCGGAAGCGTTGCGCAAATGCCTGTGGCGACACCAACTACTCCGGCGTCCCCAGTGCCGGCGTCTCCCCAGACTCCCGCGCCGGCTGAGGCCATCTCCACTCCGGGCGAGGGTCCGAAGCCTCCGGCACCGGCCGGAAAAGCACCGGATCGGCTGACGTCACTGATGCAACAACAAGCTCAGTCCCGGTCGGCGATGCGGACGCTGGATCCGACGGAATTGGGCGAGCGGACGGCAGAAGAGGCGATCGCGGAGCGTGTGGCAGAGGGTGCAAAACCACCCGCTGCAAAACCGGACGGTGAGGTGGCCACGGTGGATCAGGCTGCAAGCGCTAACGGGACGCCCGGCATCGCGGCAAGTACGCCGAGGCGTGCCGATTCAGGAGCGGCGCAGGAGGGGCGTGGCAGCAAGAAAGTGCGGGCGGGCGGGGATGACGGCGCAGCAGTTGCGCAAAAGGAAGTTCCACCGTCGGCGGGCGCCGGGAATCGGGGTGCCGCTCAGAGGCAAGATGCTGCTGCACAAGCCAAGCTCCCGGCACCAGCCGAGCAGGCCGAGTTCTCATACGTCCAGCTTTTGCCCGAGCAATTCCGTCGCAAGTTGAAGCCGTTCCTTGGCGAAACGTTAGGGCGTTTGATTGCGGACTATCGATCGGGTGAGTTCAACGACAAGTTCTTGCTCGACCGCGATGGCTTGTGCGTGAGCTTCAAATACGCGGGAACCCTTGGCGCCCCTTTGCCGGCCGTTATTGAGGAGCTCGATTACCTGAACATGCTCTACGTCGACCCCTCCAATCCGGGAAAGAAGCAGCACCATCGGAAGCTACCGGGCTCGGATAAAGACACGCCGTGCCTCGTCTTGGCGTCACACGCCGTTCAGTATCTCGAGATCATCCAATGATCATCAACTACCAGAATTTATTCCGGCCGACCTATGAAGCACGATCGGCGGTCGCGTGGGGCGTGTCGCTTGCCTCGATGACGGGCATCGCATTAGCGTCCGATGTTCACACGAACGCCTTCGTATGGATGGGTGCCGGGTCAGCCGCAATGATGCTTTGGCGAGCCAAACAAACGCAGAGCATCTGGAACTTCAAAGCCAATCTTGCGGGCAAGCCCTTCACGTTTCTGAAGGCCGATATTGTTCGGGTCAATCTTCCTAAGTTCGGGGACAACCTGTGGCTTGGCTGGGGTTATCGCTGGGAGCCTAGTCATACCCAACAGGCAACCGAGATTATGAAGCGGGATCTAGCGGCCGTGTATCCCCCGAAGTGGTTTCTCAAGGCTCGCGGCCTGAAGGGACCGCAGCTCGACCCCACTAACGCGAAAGGCCTCCAGTGGATCCACGGGCTCTCGGAAGAGTCGGACATGTTGATGCCGCTTTCGGCGATGCAGGGCCACACCGCGGTGCTGGCGACGACGGGCGCGATCAAGACGACGCTGTATAGCCTGCTCGTCTATCAGCTTGCCTTGCGCGGGTACACGATCATCATCATCGATCCTAAAGGGGATCACGATCTGAAGGAGATCGCGAAGAACGCCGGCACTCTGTCGGGGCGACCGGAGAAGGTCATCACGTTTCATCCGGCTTTTCCGTCGGAGTCCGTGCGTATCGACACGCTCAAGAACTGGGACCGGGAGACTCAAGTGGCGTCGCGAATCTCGTCACTCATCCCGAGCGACGGGGACGAGTCATTCCGCTCGTTCGTGTGGATGCAGGTCAATCACGTTGCCCAGGCCTTGATTTATACGGGCACGAGGCCGTCCTGGTCTTCATTGCTCGATGCGATCCAGAACCTCAATGGCGCGCAAAAGTTGCTGGAAAAAGCGCTGCGCATCTTCTTCAGGCAGAACGTCCCGGGGTGGGAAGCGCAAGTTGCGCCCGCGATCGCGAAATTCAACAAGCCGGAAAGCAAGAAGAACAATGATATGGAAGGCGCTTCAGCCGAGTTGCGCGCCTACGTGGAGTTCTTCGAATCCGAAATCCCGCTCAACGATCAGCCACGTCAAATCAAAGGCCTGATCAGTACCGTGCGCTCGAACCGTGAATGGTTCGCCAAGATGATGGTGCTGTTGCTGCCTTTGCTGACCAAACTCACGGCAGGCGAGCTCGAAGGGCTACTCAGCCCGGATTACGACGATATCGACGATCCACGGCCGATCTTCGACACGAAAAAGATCGTCGACGGCGGGTACATCTTCTACGCAGGGCTCGACTCTTTGAGCGATCCGGAAGTGGGTTCTTCGATCGCGGCGGCGCTCCTGTCCGATATGCAGGCCGTTGCAGGTGAACGATACAACTACGACAAGAACATCAAGGAAAAGTCCCGCATCGTCGTTTTGATCGACGAGTGGGGCGATGTCATGTGCGAGCCGGTGATTCAGGAGTTGAACAAAGGCCGTGGTGCCGGCCTCGACATCATCGCTTGCGGCCAAACGTTCGCTGACCTTTCCGACAAGCTCGGTTCGGAGGTCAAGGCAAAGCGGATGATCGGCAACTTCAACAACCTGATTGCGGGCGCAACGCAGGACGAAGAAACGCAAAAGATCATCGCCGAGAAGATTGGCGAAACATACATCAAGAAGATTTCGCGCAGCCACGGACGTAATTCGAAGACTGAGGACCACGGTATTGAATTCGGCGGGTCGATCAGCGAGACAGTATCCGAGGAGTTGGTCGACCTGTTCCCCATCACGTTGATGAGCAAATTGCCGGACTTGCATTACATGGCCGTTTGGAACCGCGGGACGGTTGTCAAGGGACGCATTCCGAAGCTCGTTCTGTGACGAGTTGGACACACTAAATCGATTGAAAGAGAGTTATGGAATCGCAGGTTATCGATCTGTCAGGCATGGAATTTCGTAGGCGAACGAAGGGCGCTGTGGAAGTGCCGGTGTCCAGCATCTGCAAGCAGGGTGATGTGATCCTGTCGAATGTACTTCGTTCGACCGAGCGAAAGGCCGCGGCCAAACCGATTTTCTTGCAGTGGCCAACGCTGCAGCAGTCGGCTATGAAGTTTTGCGAAATCCTGTCTGATCGCTACCCGGGCGCGGTGGGTATGTCGCTGGTGGAAGAGGCGATCCAGCGCGCGATCGAGCGCTTCGTAGAAGTCTATGAAACTTCACGGAGAAGCACCGATTCGATGGTTGCCTTTCTCGAATCTTTGGCGCTCTCTGCTGACGTTGCCATGGAGTACAGCGCCGTTGGTTTCGATGAGGCAGGCAACCGCCGGGTATGGCCGCCTTTCGAGGAACCCATTGGTTCGTGGGCAAGGCGCCTTGGCCTTCAGAAAGTGCGATTCGTCCGTGTCCCGCAGGCGGAGCCTGATGTGCTCGTCGGAAATCGCTTTCTGCTGTGTAGTCGGATTATGACGGCCAAGGACATCGGTCGGGTCAGTGAGCTGCCGAACGGCTCGCTGGATATTCGAGCACTTGGGAGACAGTGATGAAGTGGGGCATACATCTTAAGTTTTGGATCCTCTTGACACTGGTGCTGATCCTTGCCGTCCCGGCGATCGTCTCGGTACAAGACGGTCTTGACCGGATCTCGCGCGAGGTGGAGATGACGAGGGCGGTCTTCGGGGATGAAAAGACCGAGACTATTGTCGACAGCGCAAAAAGTGTCTATGGCACCGCCTTCGTGAAATCCGGGTTCATCACGGACCTGAACAAAACTCACTTTTCTCAAGCTGACTACAGGAAGGCACATGCCCTGAGCGGAGCGCTCAAGCACTTTGGAACGGTCACAAACTCGTACTTCGGTTCGATGGTGATCAATCTCTACGGGATGATGATCCGGCTGTTTATCGTGTGGCACTGGCTCGCATTCGTTGGTCCCTTCCTGATCGCGTGCGTGGTCGACGGCTATATGACCCGTGCAAAAAAGCTTGCCGAATTTGCCTATCAGAATCCCAGCGCTTTCTCGCTGGCTGCGCACGTGCTTCTCTGGATCGTTTTCTTCCCAGTGATGTACCTCGTGGCACCTATCCCGGTGACGCCTCTGTTTGTGCCGATTTGGGCGCTCGTGATGGCACTTCCTGTGGCGGTGATGCTCTCCAACTCGCAGCGCATTTTCGGTTCCTGAGCAATTGTCGGGGGAAACCCCCCCGCTTTACGTTGCGTTTCCGGGTAGTTCCTGACAGGAAGCTTGGGTAGATTACGCAATGACTGAATAGGGCGAGGCTGTAACGCGTCGTCAAAATGAGGACAACGATGAGCGATTTGAAGAGAGATGGCCGCAGTAGTGGCCGAAACAGTCTGCTCGAAATGGTCATGAACTGTTTGGGCACGATCCGGGAGTGGCTCGATGATGTGACCGTGACGGACATCATGATCAACCGCCCGGACGATGTCTGGGTTCAGCAGGGTGGGAAGAAGTTCTGCAGCGGGGCGAAGATCTCGACCGCCCAGATCGAGGCCGCCATTACGCTTCTCGCTTCCAATTCGGACATCCAGGTGAGCAACGAATCGGCAGACGCGATCGTGAGTACGAAGCTGCCCGGTTTTCGTGTGGAAGCAACACTCCCGCCGGTCGCGGTCGATGGCCCGACCATCGCGTTTCGTCGCAACAACATGATCGTCAAGGCGATGTCCGAATGGGTCGAACAGGGAGCTCTGCCCCAGGAAGTGGCGGACATTCTTGTGGATACGGTACGTCGTCGGCTCGGCGTCGCGATAGTCGGAGGTACGGGTTCGGGCAAGACAACATTCGCTAACACCCTGCTGGGATGTTTTCCGCCCGACGACCGAATCATCACCATCGAGCAGGTTCCGGAACTCGTCGTCAAGTCGCCGAACAACGTGCGGTTGCAGATCAACCCGCAGCTCAAGGTTACCGCTAAACGCCTGCTGGAGAGCGTGCTGCGGCAAAACCCTGACCGAATTGTGCTCGGCGAGGCCCGCGGGGCTGAAGCAAACGATCTTCTTCAGGCGGCCAATACCGGCCACGAAGGTCCGTTGGTGACGTTGCACGCGAATAACGGTGCGGAAGGCCTGACTCGCTTCGAGGACATGGTGGCGCAATCTGCTGATGCTCCGGATAGCCGGGAAGGCATTCAGGCTCGAATTGCCAGTGCATTCCAGGTGATGGTCTTCATGAAGTTGGTCGGCGACGACCGGATCGTGGCAGAAGTAGTAAAGGTCGACGGCTTTGATCGGCAGTCGAAAGAGTACAAAACCACTCTCATCTATAGGAGTAGCAGATATGAAACGTTTGATGTCCCGATGCTCGGCGGCGATCAAGGCGAGCTCGCCCGAGCAGCGTAGGGTCGTACTCGGGTCGTTGCTGGCTGTCGCGCTGGTCTCGTCGTCGCAGGCCTTCGCGACGCTGACGCTGCCGATTACCGGCATCCTGTGCGACTTCTTCAACCTCATGACGGGCCAAGTCGGCTACGCGATCTCCGGGATCATCGTGGTGATCCTCGGCATCATGTGGGCGGCAGGCGAAGTCAGTGGATGGGTCGGTCGTGGTCTCGCCGTGATTGTCGGCATCTCGATCGCGCTGCAGGCGGCAACGTGGCTCGGAGCGATCCAGACGGACGGTGGCGGTACGGGCAGCGGCTGCTCGGGCGCGTAAGGGGGATGAGATGGATTACGAACCTCGAACCACAGTAATCCACTCGTCCCTGATGCGTATCAAGACGATCGCCGGGGTGGAAGAGCGCCTCGCAAAAGTCCACCTGGCGATCGCGATCGCAATGTTGGGAGTGTGGCGGATCTGGCTGTACTTCCCGTTTTGCGTAGCAGTGCACCTTTTCCTGGTGTGGCTGACGAAGCGTGACGAGAACATCTTCCTGATCTACACGCAGTACAGCCGACAGTCCGACGTCTATGACCCCTGGGTCCGGATCGATCGGAAATCGAAAGTCAAACGGCCGCATGGCTTTGGGCGTGACATCTTATGTTGAGTATCAAGGCAGTCCTCGGCTCATATCTGAAATCGGTAAAGAGTTTTTCGGAACTCGTACCGTGGATGGGTATGAACGCCGCAGATATGGTGTTCAACCTCGACGGATCGATGATGGTCGTGTACGAGGTTGCGGGTATTGATGCCGAGGGCCGTCTCCCGATCGAAACGGATGGGTTTGTCGAAAACTTTGAGCGAGCTCTCAAGGGATTTGATGAACATATCCTGGTTTGGTCCATCATGGACCGCCGTCGGACGGAGTACTATCCGGACGCTGATTTCCCGACGGCGATAGGCAAGTTCTTGGATCTGTCGTGGAAACAACACCTGTTCGGCCAGCGGCAGTACGAGAACCGGCACTATTTTGCAGTGGTCTACCGCAATCTCGGTGGCTCGGGCGGCTTTTTCGACAAGCTGACGAATCACATGGATCGGCACAAGGTTGGGATGCTCAAAGCCTTGAGTGCGATCCTGTTCTCCGCCACTTCGGCGAAGAAGAACGCGGCGCTCGCGTTCGAGCAGTTTGACGCACACGAAACTCACTTTCGCCAGATCCTCGAAGAGTTCGAAACGACGGTGAACTCGCTCGGCTTCCGCCGACTGCAGAGCAACGAGTTGATGACGTTCATGCACCAGCGTGTGAGCCCGCCGAACGATCACCACCGCGTGGCAATCCCGGATATTCCGGTTTACCTCAATACGTACCTGCCGGACTCGACGCTTCGACGGAAGAAAAAGCACCTTGAGTTCGAGGGCGACGTCACGCGCTACGTGGGCGCCATGAGCGTGAAGAACTGGCCGAACATCATCGCGCCGGGCGTGACTGATCCGCTACTGCAAATTGACGGTGAAATTACCGTCAGCCAGTGCTTTGAGTTCTGGGGCAACGAACGCGCGAAAAAGTATATTCAGGCCACGCAGGACCATTTCATGGCCAGCACCAAGCGTTGGACGACGCATTTGGTGGAACAGATGACGAAAACGGAATCGGACAAGATCGATGCCGGCAAACTCGCGTTGGCCGAAGACGCGTCGTCTGCGCTGGAAGATCTGACGGCGCTCGACCGTGCCTACGGGCACTACAACATGACCATTCTCTGCTACGGCGATACCGAAGAAGAGATGGAGCAGACGCTGAAAGACGTCGGCAGCACGATGCGCACCGCTGTCGGTGCGAAGGTGGTCCGCGAGCGAATGTACGCGCTTTCGGCGTTCACGGCGACCTTGCCGGGCCAATGGGCAAACATCGTCCGATGGGGCTTCATCAACGTGGGGAATCTCGCGGATCTGGCACAACTCCGCGCGATTCGGACCGGTGAACGTCGAAACTCGCACCTGTCGGGGCAACTGCAGCGGCCGATTCCGGCTTTGGCACTTTTGCCGACCGAGCACAACGTTCCATTCAACTACAACTTCCACCAAGGGGACTTGCCTCACTTCTTCGTGGTGGGCCCGTCACGTTCGGGTAAGACGACGCTGCTCAATTTCCTGATTTCGCAGTTCTTCAAGTATCACCCGTGCAATGTCCTGATCTTCGATAAGGACTACTCGTGCTATGTCGCCTCGGGTCTTCAGGGCGCGAAGCATATCGACATGAACCCCAGCACGGGCAAGGCACCTCGCATGAATCCCCTGCGCGTCGTGAACGATCCGACTAAGCGAGGATGGCTGATGCGTTGGTTGCAGTTGATCGTGACTCTTCGGCAGTACGAGTGGAAGACCGAAGACGAGCTCGACATGAACAAGGCGCTCAACATGCTGGCCGATCAGCCGGCGGAGAACTGGCGACTGTCGCGCCTCGCGGACTTCATGAAGGCGATTTCAAACGACCTGTACAAGGAGTTGCAGCCTTGGCTTGAGGACGGTGGCACATATCCGCATTTCGATAGTTCGGAGGATGACTTCAAGCTGTCGTCTTTCACCGACGTTGAGATGGGAGGGCTGCTCGAGGATGAGATCCTGGCCCCCGTCTTTATCGACTACGCGTTCTTCTGCATCGATGAGATGCTGGTTCTTGATCCGGAGCAAGGGATCAAACCGACTCTGATCTACCTCGAGGAGGTTTGGTATCTCTTCAAGAACAAGAAGCTGCGTGAGCGCTTCGACAACTGGCTGCGCACACTCGCCAAGAAAAACGCAATAGTCGGGATGACTACACAGTCGCTTAAGGAAATCGCTGACAGCGACATCTTCACCACGATCATCGACAACATTCAGAACCGGATTTTCCTGCCGAACCCGAGCGTGATGGCCCACTTGGACCTGTATCGCAACAAGTTCCAGCTCAACGACGAGCAGATCGAGCGCATCCGGACAGCGACGCGGAAGGTGCAGTACTACTTTGTGAATCCGGAGGGTATGTCGCGCATGGCAAACGTCCGTTTTCCGCCGGAGATGCTGGCGTGCCTTCGGTCGGATCAACTCGCGATTCAGAAATACAAGGAGTTCCGGGCCAAGCTGGTGCCGGATTGGGAAGAACAGTACATCGAGGAAATGGTGCGCTTGGGGGAGGTCGCAAAAAATGAATAAAGTCGTCGCAGCTTTCCTGGCTGTCCTATTTTCGGGTTCGTGTTACGCCGGCGGTATGCCAGTGTTCACGGGCGGTTTGGTGTTCGATCCGACCAACTACTCGCAGAACATTATCAAAGCCGCGCAGACCGCCCAGAAAGTGATCTTGCAAGGGCAACAGTATGCGTTGCAAATTCAGCAGTACGAGATGCAAGTCAAGCAGTTGGCGGCGATCAATCCGCAGCAGCTTGCTGCGTTGGGCGGGGCCACCGTTGCCGATTTGCTGGGTGTGAACAATTACGTGTCCAGCCTGCAGAACGTCGTTGGTGACTTGAAGAATGTGTCGACTGCGTTGAACTACCGTTTCACGGAAGCGCAACTGTCCGGACAGACGTGGCCTCAATATCTGGCATCTCAGCAAGCTGCGATCAAGGCCCGTCTCCAGTCGGCTCAAATTCGTGCTCAGAACGAAGCCGCGATGCTTCAAGCAGTGCAGAACGACTACGCGATGGCAGCGCAGTGGCAGTCTCGAATTCCTGCCACGATGGGAACGAATGAAGATGTCCAGTTGCTGAATACCCAGATGAACCGAGTGCTCATGCAAAACTCGCAAATCATCAAGATGCTCGTCGACAAGAATGGCGCACTCAAGGCGAATAGCGAGGTCGATGAACTGGGTAGAAGGAATCAGGACGCTGCGGCACGGACTATTTTCAATGGCGCCATTCAGCAGGACAACCAGAATAGCCAGTCGTTGATCAACGGCCTGCAGTAGTTCTCACACGATACGAAAGGAATAGCCATGAAAAAGATTTTTGGTGCCGTACTGTTGATGTTCGCTTCGACGACGACGTTTGCCCAGTACATTGTTTTCGATCCGTCAAACTACGCGCAGAACCTGATGACGGCGGCGCAAACGGTCCAATCGGTTCTCAAGACTGCACAGCAGTACTCGACACAGCTCCTTCAGTATGAGAATGAGGTCAAGCAACTCGCATCGATCGGTCCGGAGGCATTGAACACGCTGAAGAGCGTCGGCAACCTCAATCTGACGAATATCAACGGCTACATTAATTCGCTGAATTCGCTGTACGGCAACCTGTCCGGAATGTCGAGCCAGATCGCTACTCAGTTCTCGGCCGCCCAGCTGAGCAACATGACGTGGGATCAGTTTATGGCGAAGCAAAAGCAGGATATCCAGAACGGTATTGGTGCTGCGCAGATTCGTGCTCAGAACGAGGTCAGTACGCTTAATGCCATCCAGCAGGACTATGCGATGGCGCAGCAGTGGCAATCGCAGATCCCGACAACATCGGGCATCCACGAGTCGATGCAGTTGATGAACCAGCAGATGAACCGGGTTGTCATGCAGAACGCCCAACTGATGCAGCAACTCCAGTCGACGAACGGTAGCGCGAAAGCGGTGGAAGAAATGAACAAGGCTATCGCGAAGCAGCGCAACAACGATGCACTTCAATCGATCGACCAGACCATCAGTACGGACAACGGAAACATGAGCTCACTGGTCAACGGCTTGAGGAACGGTTCGCCAATCTACAGGACCTCCGGCAGCGGATCGACGAACTGAAGGGGCCCGCCTGGTGCGCAGGCGGGTGAGTGGCAGTTAGGCGAAATGTCTCAAAGGAAGCCGGTATGTTCAGCGTGAGTATGCAAATATCATCGAAAAGATCGTCCGACCGAGCCGGGATATTCTGGCTGCTATCGGTTGTGGCGTTTATCGCGTGCATGCTTTTCTCGATCTCGACCTTCGCGCAGAGCTCAGGCTCGTCCGGGATTTCGATTTCCGCGGCGGACTCGGGTTTCGTCTCCCAGGTGACGAACGATCTGAATCAACTGGAAAGCACGATTCAGTCAAATTTCAGCAATATGAGCGGTACCTTGGCTGCGGATGGTGCCGAACTGGAGTGGGTGCTCTTCAGCGTGATGTTCGTCTGGACCGCGATCACTGGAATGCTAAAGGGCGAGTCTTTGGGTGAGGTCTTCGCGCAGATCATCATCCAGATCCTAATGCTCGGCATTGTGATGGCGTGCCTGAATTCGAGCTCGCAGAACGCGCTTACGCAGACCTTCTCCCAAATTTCAAACCAGTTTGGCGCTGGTACAAATTTGTCCGGTGGCTTCAAGAGTTTTTTCACCGCGATCTCCAGTCTTTGGGCAAGTGCGGACGGAAGCTCGACGTCGTCGGGGTCGAGTGGGAGCAACTGGTTTTCGTCGCTCTTCCATACGATCGGTGATTTCGATCTCGGCTCGATTCTCGCCGGACTCGCAATTGTGATTCTGAAATTGGCGACGACCGTTATTGTGGCTGGCGCCGCGGCGTTGTGGGCAGGAAATTACATCCTCTCGCAGATGAAGGTATACATCGGCTTGGCAGTTGCGCCCGTGATGGTGCCTTGGCTCCTGATGCCGTACACCACTTTCCTGTTCGATGGGTGGTTGAAGTACATGATTGGCGCCGGCATGATGCAGATCGTCGGCGCAATCATGATCAAGATGACCAACACCTTGATGACCACCATGACGACCGTTGCGCAGGGGGCGACGGCCACGAACGTCATTCTGTATGTGGTCCTGGTCGTACTCGCTCTGGTGATCGCCTACATGATGTCGGAAATCAACGGCATTGCGATGGGCCTGCTCCAAGGCGGTTCGCGGGTTGGCATGGGCTTTAGCGCCTGGTCTAGCGTGAAGAACTGGGGGCCGCATAGGGGCCTTGGTTCGGCCGCCCAGCGCTCGGGTCAGCTTGCGGGTAAAGGTGCTCGCGCGGCCGGTCAAGGCCTCAAGTCGGCCGGCCAGGCTGCGCTAAACCGGATTCGGGGTGGCGGTGGCGGGGCCCGTGGTGGCGGTGGGAGTAGTGGGTCCAGAAACACGATGGCCTCGGGCGGCGGTGTTCGGGCAACCATGGCGCAAGCACGCGGTGGCAGTACGTCCAAGCGCTAATTTATCGACCTGTTGATAGGCACTTGAAAGGAATTGCATGAGCACCACCGGGGCAGAAGGCGACGAACGCGAGACGAAGAGGACCTTTCGAGAAGCATTTGTGGAAACGCTACACATGCTTCGCGCGGGTCCGGATACAGAAGAGGAATGGGATTCGAGGGAAAGCCAGTTGCACGCAATGGTTCGGGAGTCCGTCCCAAGTGCGATCGGCGTAACGCTGGCGCGGACGCTTATTGAGCAGCCGGTTGTCTTTCTCGTGGGGATCGGTGGGCTCATCTTGTGGACCGTCTTGGAAGCGATCCCCTTCATCTACCGCCTTCTCTTCTAGTCACTCGTGGGGGCTTGTTTCCGGATCGCCTTCACGTACATTAGGGGGTAAGGAGACCGGAAACATGACCACCCTCTACCGAACCATTCTGTTTGCTGCGCTTGCCTGGTATGGCTGGTACTACAACACCAGCCTGAACGTGGACCATTCGTCACGCAGCGCCCAAGTTCACTTCGATTCGGCTCGTTCGCCGGCGCATGGAGGCGAATGATGAACGGGCATTATCGTCGATCGAACCCTCTCGATACACTTCTCGGCCTGGCGGTCATCGCCCTTCTGGCGTTCGCGGTCCTGTCAGCGATTGCATGGGCCTGGGAGACGTGGCAGCTGCTCACGTCGAACCAATCGGCGCATGACGTGGTTCTGTACGGCCGAGTCGCATCGGTCGTCATTGTGGTCCTCGGGCTTGCGGCTATCCGATTCCGGGCTATCGCTTACGTGGCAATCACTGTCTTTGCGTTTAGCTGGATCGCGCTGATGTCGGGTCATGCGGAGGCCGGGGAGTTCTGGGGGTTCGCAGGTTTCCTGCCGATTCTCTCGGTCTACCCGTGGCTGGCCCGGAAGTTCCCTGAGGCCGCCGATGGTCGGGAGCGCGCCATGGTCGTGAACAATCCGCAAGAAACAAGCTCTACGCCGCTGCCGCATCTTCCGGTTGCAACTCCGCGAAAGACGCTTGATTCGCTCGTGGGGATGGAGGATCTAAAAGATCGCCTCCGCGGCGCCGTGTCGGACATTCTGGCGAAGCGCTCGGAGGGCGAGGACCCGCGCAACGGTATCCTCCTGCACGGCGAGCCGGGGAATGGCAAAACAGAATTTGCGGAGTGCTTGGCCGGTGAATTCAAGCTTCCACTGATCAAGCTGCGAAACAGCGACGTGGCCAGCCGTTGGAAGAACCAGACGACGGAAAGCATCGTTCAGGCGTTTGCGGACGCGAAGGCACACGCTCCGTGCATGCTCTTCATCGACGAAGCCGATAGTCTGCTCGTCGACCGGGCTGGGATGGCCGAGGCAGGCGGTGAGGAAGGGAAGATCACGAATGCACTGCTGACGGAGCTGGTAGACATCCGTGCGCATCGTGTCGTCGTGGTTGCTGCAACGAACTACCTCGACAAGCTCGATGCTGCCGGGATGCGCGAAGGACGATTCGATTTCAAAATCGAAGTTCCGACGCCGGATGAGCCCGCCCGTCTCGCACTTCTCGATGCCTCCCTCAAGCGTTATGTGCCGTATGTGGAAATTCCGCACGCAGCAGTGGAACGTGCAGCCAAGCGTTGGGTCGGCTATTCCAGCAAGCGTATTCAGTCGGTTGGTGAGCAAATTCGGGAAGTGAAGCGAAAGACCAATCGGAATAGCTTTGACTTCGACGATTTGATGGCTGCGATGCGAGCTCTGCAAGGTCGCGCAGGCAAGATCCCTGAGAATACGAAAGGGCTGGACGAAATTATCCTATCTGTCGCGTCGAGCAAGCGTCTGAAGGCGATCGCAACCCGTATGTCAAAAATCAGCCAGATCGAGGAGATGGGCGGCAAAGCGCCGACTGGTATCGTGTTCTATGGTCCTCCGGGAACGGGCAAGACCGAAGCGGCTCGGGCTCTGGCAAAGGCGACGGGATGGGCGTTCTTGCAGACCACCGGCAGTACGCTGATGGCTGATCCGTCGTCGTGGGATAAGCTGATTCGCGAGGCCAAAGACATTCGTCCGGTGATCGTTTTCTTGGATGAGGCCGACGATATTCTCCGCAACCGCCAGATGTCCAGCGTCTCTGCCCTGACCAACAAGGTCCTGGTCTCGATGGACGGCGCGGCTGGCAAAACACCGGATATCGTTTTCGTCGCAGCCACGAACTTCGTGGACGATATCGATGAGGCTGCGATGCGCGGCGGCCGCTTTACCGAGAAGGTACGTTTCGATCTTCCTGATGAAGTGGGTATCGAGACATACGTTTCGGGCTGGCTGGAGAAACGAGGCATCGAGCCGTTGAACAGCTTCGTGGCTAGCGTGGTGGATGCCCTGAAAGGGGAGTCGATTGCAAACGTCGACGCAATCCTCCAGGAAGCTGTGAACCAGTGTGCCGTGAGGATGCTGGATGGCGAGGAAGCTAGTCTTACGGTCGACGACATTGTGGAGGCCCGGGAAACAATTTCTCGCAACTGATCTGAGTGCTTTCGCGATCGGGGCAGGTCCTGTTTCCACGGGCCTGCCCTTTTCTTTTGACGTTAGTCGAGGAATGTTACGGTCACCATCGGACATCCGAGTAGTCCACCCGGGGAAAGGACCCCTTCTTAGGCGTTCTTTTAGAATGGTTGACCACTAAGCCCCCATGTTTTACTTCCTGCTAAGAAATCTCGGAGCGGGGAGCATGCTGTTCAATCGGAAAGAAAAACCAGTCGACGCGCTGATGGCGGGAAATGCCGGGCCGGTCACGGCATACGACAAGGCCAAGCGCGAATTCTTCGAAATCATCGGCACAAGCCAGGCCAACGCCGCGCGATGGTTCATCATCGCCGTGGTCATGGGTTTGGGCTTGGTCGTCATGGCGGCGGATTTCTATCGTCTCTTGCCACTTAAGACGATCGTTCCGTGGATGGTGCAGCCGCAGGCCGATGGTGCGATTGCCAACGGTGGCGCTGTCGCCGCTGTGCAATTCACCCCGAATCGCAACATGCGCTCCTATTTCCTCAGGCATTGGGCGGAAAAAGCGCTCACCATCGACCAGTACACATCGCAGAAAGATCTAAAGGCCGCGCAGGCGCTTTGTCGAGGTGCAGCCGTCGGCGAGTTTGCCCAGATGATGAGGGACGACAACCCCTTCGGCAAATTGGCGCTCAACGCGCAGTACACACGTGTCGTTCACGTCAAGAGCGTTGACCCAGGCGAGAACGGTGTCGGCTTCATCTTTTTGACGACCGTCGCCGGTGGCGGTACGGGCGATCCGGATACGAAGCAATATCGGATTACGGTCCACTACGCAATTTCCGCGCCGAAGAGCGAGGAGGATATTGCGAGCAATCCCGTTGGCCTCTACATCACCCACTTCGCCCGCGTCGAGGACTTTTAATGATGTCGTTCATTGTGAGAATTCTCGCCGCGATTCTGTTCCTCGCGGGTCCGCTGAGCGCCCATGCGGTGTTGATTGCAACTCCGCTGCCGGGTGACACCAGACTCGTTCGTTTCGACTTTGATCCGAACAACACCTATCAGATCCTCACTCGCCCCAAGGCTGTGACGGATATCCAACTGGAACCCGGAGAGGTTGTGAAGGGCGTTGCCCTCGGCGATTCGTTCTCCTGGGACTGCGAAACAGGCGTTGCAGGCCACATCTTCATTCGGCCGAAGTACGACGATGTTGTGACTTCGGGCACGGTTGTTACAGACCATCGCACGTATCAACTCATGCTGCGCTCGACGGAATCGGACGTGGGCAAGTGGTACCAACGGGTTACGTGGGGATATCCCGGCACGTCGATGTTGCAACCGCTCGCGACGACTGCTGCTCCCAAGGCATCTGGAGTGGGACCGACCGCAAACGACCCGCTGACGCGCGGCGTCGACGTCGAACAGTTGAACTTCGACTACCGCATCAGCGGCAATGCTCCGTTCAAACCCGTGCAGGTGATCGACAACGGCACGTTTACGTGGATCCAGATGCCCGCCAACATTCAGGATTGGCCGGCAGTTTTCTGGGTTACGCCGGATAACCGTTATGCGGCACTTGATCCAGTTGTCGACGGGAAATATCTGAAGGTCACGAAGGTCATGCACAAGTTCCTGCTGAAGATCGGCAAGGAAGAAGTCGAGATCACGAACAACAAGGTCGCTCAATGACCAACAAGTCGATCATCGATCCGGAAGCCAACGATGGAGGCTTGCCCAAGAAGAACATGCACTGGAAGATCGTGCTTCTTCTTGCCGCGGTCGTCCTGGTGGCCGCTTATATCAAGTTCGGCGGAAAGAGCGTGAATCGTCACGAATTCAATCCGACTCCTCCTCATGCAACTGAACTCGGTCCGGCGGCGGATCCGTCATCCATTGACAAGGACAAGGCAGCCGCGGAACAGAGTGTTCAACTCGAGAAGATTCAGGAAGGCAGGCAGAAGGCAGATGCTCTGAAGAAGCAGCAAGAGCTGCTGGCTGCTCAATCGGCGAATAGTGGCCGGATGGGCGTGGCGCCAGCGCAAACCCCCGGCGGCGCTTCCTCAACGGTGGGGCTACCTCCTGCTGGTGCGTTGCCCCCGTTACCACCGACGATGGCCTCGAATGGGGCGAAGGGCGGTCGAGCCGTGGCTGATCCGGACCGCGAGTCTATGATCAGAAACTCGCCTGTCTTGGTGAAATCGAATGCTGGTCAATCGGGATCGGCTCAGGGGAATATGCCGCCGGGTTATGTTCCGCCTCAGATGAGCGACCTCCAGCGGAGTGAACTCGCGAGTGCTTCGGACATGAGCAATATTCTGAAGCACATGCCGGGAATGCAAAGTGGCAACAACCCCGGGACGGGCGCAACAGCGAACTCGCAATGGCTGACGGATTACAACTCGAAGCTCTCGGACCACTCGGCTGAAACAGCGTATGCGCCTCCGGCGAAATATTACGTGCGCAGCAATACCCTCATTCAAGCGGTTACGACGCGAATGGTGGATAGCGACCTTTCGGGCCCTATCGAGATGCGCGTAGTCAGCGATGTCTACGACTCTGTTACTGGCACGCAGGTCATGATTCCCGCAGGGTCGTCGATCAGCGGCGGGAACAACGGGGATATCCGTCTTGGCCAGTCGCGGATTGAGGTTGCGGTGGGTCGTATCTGCCGTCCGGATGGTGTTTGCGTGGACACACCGAGTTCGCAAGGGGCGGATTCGGGCGGCGCAACGGGTCTGTCTGGCGATGTGAACAACCACATCCTGCAGATTTTTGCGACGGCCATCATCCCTGCCGCGATCGCATATGCGACGACGCCGAAGAATAGTGGCAATAACAACGTTTATGCGGGTAGCAGTTCGCCGCTCAACGCCGCTGGCCAGATCATGGTCCAGACGTCTCAGTCGGTGCTGAACCGCTACAACAACATCCCGCCGACGATTACCGTTCCCCCGGGTTCTCCCGTGAGTATCGTCCTCGGGAAAGATCTTGTGCTGCCGCCATACCATAGGTGAGATCGTGAAACTCAGTTTGAAATCCTTCGCGCAACTGCGCTTCATCGTTGCCGTTGTTTCGGGGCTGGCCATGTCCGCGTGTGCCACGGCGCCGCTGCCGGCGGCATCGAATCAGAACTACGACTTCGCGTATCGAACCACTGGCGGGTCTGACGTTCGTCCGAGTCAGGTGTTCGATGATGGTTCGAAAACCTATTTTCAGTTCCCTGTCGGGAAGACGGCACCGGTAATTCAGCTCGACGATGCGGGAGATCACAAACTGCTCGAGCCGAACCAGGAAGGCATCTACTACACCGTGCCGTTCGTCGCGAATCGCTTTGTATTCCAGCGAGGCCAGGAGACCGGGGTCGCAGAGTACGACGGTCCCAAGCCGCACGCGGTCGACATGTCCCGGGTGAATCAGCCTGGGACGGTGCCGGCGTCGCACGTCGATATGGACGGCCTGTACGCCGTCACGCAGCGCAACCGCCCGGTGTACGTGCACCAGGCAATGCAGGCGAATAGCTATGCAACACCAGTTGTTGGGGACAATGCTTCGTGGGCTACGGAACTTCCGACGGAAGACAAGTTCGATGTCCAGTTCAAGCGCGGCAGTTCGAAGCTTTTGGTTCCGAAGCGATCTGCATCGTCGGAGATTTTGTCGGCCGCAAAGAAGGCGAGTCGCGTCGTCATTATGGGTCGCGACGACGACAGCATGATGGAAACGCTGGCAGAGAATCGCGCGGGCGCGGTACGAGACTGGCTTGTAAAAAATGGCGTTCCGCCGAGTGTGATCAACGTGACTGCTGATACTTCGGGAGCTGATGGACTCGACGCCGAGATTCGCGTCTACAGCAAGCCGGCGCAGGTTCCGGTGAACTACGCGTCGCCCGATTCACCGGCGTTCAAGGCGGATGCAATCAAGGCGGATGTTCAAGCGGGTGTGCTCTCTCGCGAGGAAGGGGCTCGACGTCTCGCATCGCTTGCCGGCTACGGGGATTCCAGCAATGGAGATAACTCGAGCGGAACCGGCGGGATCTCGCTTCGCTCAACCTTGGCGGTATTCGCGGAGAAAGAGCACTACCAGCTTACGTGGGGTGTGGGCGTCGTGGACAAGAAGATCACGGTTCCGCCGGTTGACCGTGAGCCGAATTTCGACGCCAAGCTTGTTGATCTGGGTAAGGCGGGTGCGGGCGCATGCAATCTCGGGGTGGACAAGGAGGCCAAGTTGATCTACGCGGAGCCGGATCTTGGCGGCCTGGCGAAAATTAATGGGAAGGCCGGGATCGAGACGCTCAGCGAAGCCAATTCTGTCCTGACGGTGAAGCTGCGGACGTCGCCGAAAACTATGTACGCCGTCGATCGTGTCGACAACTCGGACATTGCCGTGAAGTGGACGGATCCGACCGCATTCACGATGCCCGTACGGGAGAAGATGGAACTCACCCTGGACGGCAAGACGCTGGATCTGACTCACGTGGGGAACAGCCGCTACGTGGTCGTGCTTCAACCCACTGCCGGGACTACGACGAAATGAAGAAATCGACTTTACTGCGGCGTGGGGCCGCTGCCGCTCTCGCCCTCGTAGTGCCGTTCGCGGCGGCGCAGGGGCACAAGAATCAAGCATTCGTTCCTGGGGCTGCAGCTGCGGCCGTTGCTCCAGCATCCGGAGCTGCTGTCACCGTTGCCAATGATTCATCCGTCGCTATGGTATCGGCCGGCGGTGATACAGCGGTTCCTCGATCGACGCAGGAGTTCGCGGTTCGAGCGAGCGATGAAAATTTCCGGAAACTCATCGTACGCTGGGGGCACGAGGCTGGCTGGAATTCCGAGTGGGATGTCGATCGTGACATCGACATCACTGGCGAGTACACGTGGCGGAACATGTCATTTGTTGATGCCGTTCGGGCGACTTTGAAAGCCACCGAGCGTGGCGACCTTGCCGTGCACGGCTGCTATTACGCGAATAACTGGGTGCAGGTGGTACCTCTGACGACGCCGTGTAAAAGGTAGCAGCGTGCAGTCGAAGTCGCAGGACGAGGGCGCCGACGGCGCCCTTTCACGTTTCTGGTCAACCGGTTGCCTCGAGTGATATTCCGAGTTGTGGCGCCGTCATTCGGGCTGGAAAGGTGCCCGCAATAGGCGCTGTTTCTGCGTAGTTCAACCCTCTGGTGCGTGTTTTACTTTCTGCTAGGAAAAAGGTAAAGGTCGGGCGTCGAACCGCCACTCCCTTGCAGGAGCATCGATACCGACGTGGCCTTAATGACGCCCTGGTCGACAAGACCGACGATACCAAGGTAGACCGATGAAACGTGAGATGAAATGCCTCGTGCTTGTGCCGCTTGTAGCTGCCCTGACTCTTTCGGGATGTGTGTCGCCCACTTTGGAGAGGGAGACGAAGGGAGCAGCTGAGGAAAGCTCGAGGATCCAAGCGGAATCACGACAGAAACTGTTCGATCAAATCGCGAACTCGGAACAAGTGCGTGAGCGAGACGAGATGATTGATACGCCATTTCTCGCGGGGAAGGCAGTCGCGTTGAGTCGCGAAGTCGTGCTTCCGCGCGCACTGCAGAAGAATGTCAATACGGACATGATGTTCCCTGGCCGGCGCGTGTCGCTTCCGGTGGCCGCGGAACGGATTACGTTGTCGACTGGTATCCCGGTGAAGATCGACAGCGACGTCTATCTGCCGGCGTCGGCCCTCCTGCCCCGCGGCCAATCGAGTGAGGACCTCAAGAGCGCCGGGGCTGGACAGGGAGCGGGCATGGCGCCGGCGGCGCCTCTGCCGACGGCGGCAAAAGGAGTGCTTCCGCCGATTCCCACGACGGGGGAGGGCCTGGGTGGGTTGCAAGGATATTCGGGCTCGGCCTCGATCGATACGCCGATGGACGTACAGTTCGAACCGGGCGAGATGGCATTGTCGCGCACCCTCGACCTCATCGCGACTCGGCTCGGAATCAACTGGAAATACGACGATCAGAAAGGCGTGATCCGTTTTTACCGGATGGTCACGAAGACTTGGTTGCTGCCGATCAAACCCGGATCGATGTCCTATACGACGGCGTTCAACGGTTCGACGCAGCAATCGAATAATACGAACGCGCTGAATACGCAGTCGCAGCAGCAGGACTCGCCGATCAAGAGTGAAGCGACAAACATCAGCGAGGTGAATTCGGTCAAGGCGTCGATCCAGACGATCATGACCCGCGCTGGCTCGATCTCGGCGGATCCTGCGATTGGCTCGATCACACTCACGGATACAAAAGAGGCGGTCGACAAGGCAGAAGATATCATCAAATTCCAGACGCAAATTCTGTCGAAGATGGTGCTGGTGCGGCTCCAGATGATCCAGGTGCACACAACTGACACCGGTCAGGCAGCGGTAGACTGGAACGCTGTGATGACGAAGGCCCTGCAAAGCATTCCAGGATTCCAATTGTCCTCAATTTCACCCGTTTCGCTCATCGGTCAAAACGGCGTCAACAACGCGGGGCAGTTCGGACTGAGCATTACGAGTGGCGCGTTCAAGGGTACGCAGGCCATCGTTCAGGCGCTTCAGGAAATCGGGCGGGTATCGACGTCCACTGAGATCCCGCTGTCGATTCAGAACCGGCATGGCATGTACTACAACGTGCGGCAGACGTTCTCGTACGTATCCGCGACGACGCCCGCAACGTCCACTGCCGGTGGAACTGGCGGGATCCCGGGTATCACGACATCGCAGGATCAGGTCGGATTCAAACTGATGCTGTATCCGAGCGTAACCGCCCATAACTCGATCAATTTGACGGTGTCGATCGACCAGTCGACGTTGCAGTCACTACAGACCTTCACCTCGGGATCGGGATCAAATCAGCAGTCCGTCCAACTTCCGAACACAAGCGGCGAGGGTGCTACCGTCGACGCGATTGTACGCAACGGCGGAACGCTCATTTTGACGGGCTTCGAGCAAAAGACGAATCAGTTCGATCGACGCGGTCTCGCTCCGAACGTTCCGTTGATCGCTGGCGGCTCCAAGACTGCTGACTCTGAGCGTGTGACCACCATCATTATTCTGTCTGCCGCTGTTCAGGACGCTGACTCATGATTATTGACGTCAACGGGAAAAAGGTTGCATTTGGACTCGCGTGGAAGCGCCTGGTTGGCGGTGGTACACCCGAGTCGATGGCGATCGCGCGGGCCCGAGAACATAAGTCGGTGCTGATCTGGACTGACGATGAAGCTCTGCAAGTCGGATTACTGCCCTCTGCGGACCTGACTGAGAAGGACGTTGGCGCGGTCAAGGTTCCCGTGTTCGCGGCGGCAAAGGTCATCTCGCGGATCCCGGGACTCAAGAAGAACGTGTTGCTGGCGTTGAACAATCCCAACAAGACCGGGACCTTCATCCTGGTTGGGATCTACAAAGGCAAACCGCGTGACAAATTCGACCTCGCCGACATTTCGGGCGAAATCCTGGAGCAAAAGGTCGCCGAGTATCGGGATCTGCTGAAGAACGAACCGTTCGATCTGATCGGGGACGTTCGCGGTATTGAAGGAATCTATTCGACGCCGATTGGGGTATTGGCCGAGCACGCGGACGAAGGCAGTGCAATGCATCGCCCCAAGGCCCAGGTTCCCGTTCGGAAGGTAGGGATCGCGGTTGGCATTGTGCTCGCGTGCTTTCTTATCGCAAAAGTGGCATCCCCGGTGCTTATGAAGAAGTGGCGGGATTACCACGACCCCAAGCAACCCAATCCGCAAAAGCTTTACGACGACGTTATCGCGCAAACGCGTTTGATGCCGAGTCTCAAAGCGACGGACCTTGCTCCTTGGTATCAATGGTTCCGCGAGCTCCCGTGGGATGTCGGCGGATGGCGTTTGGCAGGCACATCGTGCTCGTTCACGCCGTCGGCGGTGATGGTTTGCGCAATCGACTACAAGCGCGCGTTGACACAAGGTACGTATAAGACGTTTGTCGCTGCGTTGCCTGAGCAGTGGAAGCACGCTTACAGGTTTGATCAGGATGTCATACACGTGCAGGCTACATCGCCAGTCGGACCTATTGGAAAGATTGGTCAATTCCTCGATCAAGGGCCGACTGAAAACGCGGTGACGATGGATTTCGGTTCTCAGCTTCAGGGATATCAGGTGGCGGGGAAGTTCACGATCACGCCGTTCGGATTGTTCGGTGCAGACGGACTCGACGCAAGTGCGCTGCAGAACACATACAAAGTCGCAACTTGGAGCATGGATGGACCAGTTCGTGACTTTGAACTGCTTGCAAAGTTTCCACCGTATGCGTTGGTCTCGTCGATTGCAGTTGTGGTGCAGTCCGATCCGCAGTCAACGATTGACAACTCGATGTTCAAGGCAACTGTTAAGGGCCAAGTACTGATCAGGGGATAGGAATATGAAGGTCGTGCGTGTGTTTGCGGGTTTGATTCTCTCTTTGGCATGGATTGCTGGACATGCAGCCGGTCCTTCGGTCAACGATTTGATCGAAGCGGAGGCAACGAAGACACTAAAGTCGCTTACCGAGAGCGACAAGAGTGCTCCGACGCCGCCCGCGCTTTCGCCGGCGCAACAGCAGTCTCCGGTGCTGCCGCCAGCACCAATCCCTGCTGCGTCTGACGCTGATGCAGGCAAGCCGAAGCATCGCGATGGACTGTTTGCGCGTTTCGGCGTTGTCCCGAATCTGTCGGGGTATTTGATGTGGAACGACGTGATCTACCAAGTCACGGTTGGCAAGAAGATTAAAGGTTATACCGTCGTCGCGATTGACGCAGACGGGGCTAATTTGCGATCACCGAAGGGAAAGATCAAGCACTTCGAATCGCTGGTGGACGAAGGTTTCGACAACGGCAATGACAAGACTTCCCAGCAACAAGCCCAAGTCACTGGTAGTCCGGGTTTCGCGACGTCGCCGTTGCCGCCGTCTATGCCCACCATGATGCCTGGTCCTCGAATCGGCGGAGTCAACGGAGTTCGCTAATGCTTAGTCGCTTTCTGAACAAACCCGATACGAACCTTCTGCAACGTGGGACGTCGAGAGATGAGGTGATTGACGTCGTCGCGAACGGTGGGGGATGGGTTCCGCCTTCCTCTAAATCGGCCAGTGCCATTGTGGTGGATATTGCCGGAGACCTGCACGCTCACGGTACGGAGGAGCGGAGAGACGAGGCGGCATTGATGGGTGATGCGGTCGAGATCATTGCCACGGTTGACGCACTACCGCTTTTCACGCGGAAAATGTACGACGATGACCTCGTACAGATGCCGCCTTCCATGCGGCAAAACATTTGCCCGGTGGAGGTGACGCCACCAAACTCGGAGGGTGGCAAGAAGCACGGCGAGTACGCGATCATCCTCACGAAAGAGATGCTCAACGACGACTACGTCGATGAGCTAGTAGCTCATCTGGCCGTGAAGTGGGATCTGGTGGCGGAGGGTTACTATGTTGCGTCTGACCAGGTGCTGATTGACCTTGCACGTGACAAGGTGATGGAGAATCGCCGTCGCAAAACGCTCAGCGTGTCGTTGGAGCAGAAGAATGCGAGTACGCTCTATCGTCAGTTCGAGCTGATGGCTGAGTTCGCGATGGCGAATGAGGTGTCGGACCTTCATATCGACATGAACCGGCGGTTGGCGAAGTCGCAGGTGTCGTTCCGCATTCACGGGAAGCTGGTACACCCCCCGGAGTTCCTGATTGATACGCACACGCTGCTGGACATGGTTGCGTATCTTTACAACAACAAGTCGCAAAACGGGTCTCAGAACTCTTACAACGAGAATCTTCCTCAGCAGTGCCAATTGCAATTGAGGGTGAGAGACCGCGACTTGCTGTTTCGTTGGGCTTCGGGACGCACCGCACTGGGAAGTGTCGTTGTACTGCGGATGCTTTACCAGGACGACATGCAGAGCATTAAAACGCTCGAACAACTGGGTTACTTCGAGCAGCAAGTCTGGATGTGGCGCAACGCGATCAGTAGGCATAAGGGGGGCATCTCGGTGGCCGGGATTGTGGGATCGGGAAAATCCACCACGATGCAAACCAACATGGCGAACCTTCCGGACACGATGGCGAAGTACACCGTAGAGGATCCGGTCGAGTATTTGATCCCCGGTGTGCGCCAGTTCAACGTGTCGCGGTCTCTTACTGACACTCAGGAAGACTCGTTCATTGCATGGAAACGGCAGCTGAAGCGGATGGACCCGAGCGCGGTGCTTATCGGTGAGTGTCGAGATCTGGACAGCGCATCGATGTTCAGAGACATCGTGGAGTCCGGTCATTTGGGTTTCACGACTGTTCACGCACCGTCTCACGTGGGCAGTATCGATCGCTTTTGCTCGAGCGAGCTCGGAATTCCTCGAGAGGTGATGGCAACGCCTGGATTTATGAACTTGCTCGTCTATCAAGCACTGGTGCCGATCAACTGTGACTGCTGTCGAGACTTTCCGGCCCGGCGACATGCTGAGGCGTCGTATCTGAACAGAATCGAGCGTCTTTTCGATCTTGACGTCGACGGCATCTACCTGACCAACAAGACTGGTTGCCCGAAGTGCAGCAAGCCTGGGTTGGCCGAGTTGAACGGTATTGCCGGACGCAAGGTCGTTGCTGAGATGCTGGAGTTGGACACGTATATGCTCGAAATGATTCGAGATCACAAGAACATCGATCTTATCAAGTACGTGAACCAACTTCGTGCTGCGAAATTTTCGGAGGAGGACTCAAGCGGGAAGTCGGCGATGGAAGTCGCGATGTATCGGTGCTCCCGAGGCCAAGTATCACCGTACGAGATCGAGGAGAAGTTTGGCACCTTTGAGCAGTACGAGAACGAGCAGCGACGATTCGGGCTCGGCAAGTTTGCAACGGGGGGCGAGCGATTCGGGACCGCAGTGAAACCCCACTAGTCCGTCACTTTTGAGGCCTTTTATATATGAATTCGATATTGGAGCGGTTGTCGTTCGGGCGATCGAGAGGTGGCGACAACCCTACGGCAGGGCGAGGGCTCTTTCTCGCCATCTATGAGTTCAAGCAACGGCGGGGGGAGTTTTACTCAGACCTTGCCGGGCTAATGGCGGCACAACCCGGCAAAAACATCCGTGAACTCCTTGAGCCGTACGTGGAGCGTTACGGCTCTATGCCGGAAGGAAAGCTTGCGGCGTACTGGTTGCAACGGATGGACGAGGATGTCGCGACATTCTCGGAAGCGCTCGTCGGAACGGTCCCGTCGGAGGACTTGACCGTGCTGACCTTTTCCGAGCGTGCGGGGGATCTCAAGGTCGGCCTCGAGCAGTTGTCAGAGAGCATCCGCGGCATGGAAGAATCGAAGAAGGTTGCGCGTACCGTGTTGTTCACTGCGGTAGCCGCTGTCGTGATCTTCCACATTTTCCTCGGGGTTGAGGGTTTTGTGTTGATGCCGCGCACGCTCAAGTCTATCGGGGGGATGATTCCGCCGGAACACTGGGGCCCGGTTGGAAAGGTGTTTTATGGGCTAGGCGAAGTTGTTCGCGGGTGGGGTTGGGCGCTGATCCTGCTGGAGGTGTTCATCTTCGGATGGGTGAAGTGGTCATTTCCGAACTATGTCGGTCGTTTCCGGCCGTGGCTCGATCGGCACTTCCTTCCGTATCAGTTTTATCGCGACTTCCGCGGAGCGGCGTTCCTTTCGTCGCTGGGCGCTGGGACTGTCAGGGTCGGTACGCAGGTCCAGACGGTGCCGGATGTGCTGGAAAAGATGGAGGCCGAAGCTTATCCATGGCTTAAATGGCACATCAAGAGAATTCTGAATAATTTTGAGCACGAGCCTAATTCAAAGGGCGAGGCGTTTAACACGGGAATTGTTAACGACCGGGCTTATTACCGGATCGTCGATATCGCGGAATATAGCGACATGTCCACAATGCTTTCGAAGGTCGGAGATATCGTCAGAAAGGCCGCGCCGGCGGAGATGGAAAAGAAGGCAACCATCGTCCGGTACATCGTCGTCGTGGTCGTCATCGTGATGATGCTGGGTATGTACTTCGGCACGTTCAAGATGGCAGACGAATTCAAGGCGATCATTCAGCTCAATATGATGATGCGCGGCTAACGGGCTTGCGGTTTCGTTGGGCATGAAAGATCCCTTGGATAGCGGTCGTTTCGACGTTTCTGCTTGTTTGGCTGGGTGTTGTAATCGGGTCAACGTCCGTTTTGGGGCGCGTGCCTTGCGTGGATGGGCGCCAATTTGGTAGTGCAGTCCGGGCAAGAGAGGGTGAAGGGATACTTTTAGAGGAGCATGAGAATCGTGGAAAATCGGGAAATCAACATGGCACAGGGCGATGCGAACACTTCGGTCTATGACCGGAAGGCGTGGAAGGATTGTCGGAGAGGCAAGGCGCAACGCGGGAGCGTGCTGATCGAGTACGGCCTTTACCTGCTCGTCGCGCTCATCGCAGTTGTCGGCCTGTACGCGTACTTCAATTCGAACAGTGTCGGCGAGCAAACCAACCAGCTTGGCCAAGACCTGACGTCGCTTGCGGGTAAGGTCAAATCCTCATATTCCGGGCAGTATGCGAACGTGACGAACGGTAACCTGGACACGGGTGGCTTCTTCAAGAACCTGGTCTCGATGTCGGATAACGCCGGCGTCGTGACCACGGCGCCCGGTGGTGGTCAGCTGACCGTAACCTCAGGAACTCTGAACGTTGCAGGGGATTCGGTTCAGTACAAGGTCACGAACCTGCCGGATTCGTCGTGTCAGCCGATCTTGTCTGCGATTCAACGTGGTGCCGCGAAGATCACCATCAATGCGACGGTCATCAAATCGCCGACGGTGTCATTCAACCCGGCGAACATGACGTGCACCGGGGATGCGAACACCCTTACCTTCCTGATGAGCTGATCGGTCCGGCTCGCGGGGGTATGGAAGGGCGCCCTCTGGGCGCCTTTTTCTATGAGAAGTCTACGACTTTCGGCATTCGGATCTTCCACGCTTGTGCGGGATGGAAATGTGATCGGTCCTCTAGCATCGTAGGCTATACTTCCTGTTGGGAAATTACTCGGCGATCGCCGACGCCCGCTTGATCGAGGGCGGTCTTTGTCAAGGGGCTTCCATGGACAAGATAATGAGTTTCAACAACTTCGACAGTCCTGCGGCGACGAGGGGACGTCATGGTATGTCGCTGCGTCGGAGGAAACTCGGCCAACGCGGTTCGATGCTCATCGACACCGCGCTCGCTCTTACGGTTGCGACGATCGCTCTGACTGGGCAGATGGCGCAGACGTCCGAAGCCATCGATGAGTCGCTTGCGAAGGCAACTGGGCAATGGGCTGTCGAATACCAGGGGGGGCTCAACGGTTACTACAGCACAAATGGTCAAGCCATTATGGCCAACCAAGGTGTTGCCGGTGTGGCCAGTCCCTATGCCCCGACTATCCCGGAGCTGATCAATCTCGGCTATTTGCCGCAGGGCTTCGGATCGAAGGCGCCGAATGGCCAAGTGTTCACCTCTAACGTTACCCAAGTCTGTCCCGGGGGGACCTGTACGCTGGCCGGGTATGTGTATTCATCGACCCCTTACAAGGACGCCACCGGGGCTGTACGAAACGATCTGGCCGGGATTGCCATGCAAGCCGCTGGGGCAGATGCCGGTATGACGCCCCCGGGGCAGGCTGGTCAGTTGGTCGGGACGGGCAACGGCTGGCAGACACCGATGGCAGGTGTTCAGGTTGGTACTTTGGCAATGCGCGTCGGTTCCTATTCGGCAACTGATGCGATATTGAGCCAGTTTTACATGCTTAACGGATCACGCAAGCTGACGGGTCCGATGAACGCGAACGGCAATAACATCAACAATGCTGCTTCAGTCTATACGCAGCACGTTGGTGTTAATGAAGGGGGAGCCGGTTCGGGCACTATCGGGTTGGCAAAACAGGCGCTGTACGGGGACGCTAATAACATCGTCCTCCAGAGCAGCGGAACCGTGTACACGCGCAGTACCGATTGGTCGCGAGCTGCCGATCTCCAAGCACAAAATATTTACGCTTGGCAGGGTAGTGTTACTGCGGACAGCAACGTCAATGCAAACGGAACGTTGTGGTCAAACGGCGGCGTCGTTACCAACGGGAATATGACGTTGGCTACCAGCGGCGCACAGATCACGAACCCGGGTCGAATGCACATCAACGTTGGCGAGAATCTTTACCTGCAACCCTGGTCCGGTGGAACGACGATCGTCGGTGGTGGTGGCGGCAGCGGTAATCTTCAGGTGAATGGTACGACGTGGATGTATGGCCCGACGGTCAACCAAGGTTATACGTACCTCAACGGCGGCGGCGTGGTCAATAGCTCGCTGTCGATGGCAGCAACAGCGTGGTCAGGTTGGGGCTGTTCCGGTACCGGGATTACGACCGATCCAAACGGAGACTTGTTGTCGTGTAAATCCGGGGTGTGGCAGCAGGTTGGTTCCTCAGGTACAAGCAACTACGTTTCGATGGATATTGGGAACGGTGGTTGGTTTGGGATACCAGCAAACACGAAGCGCGTCGATGGATGGGTAGCCGTTACTTGGACGGGCAGCAACGCGGGTGTAGCTCAGTTCATCGTTCGTGATACAGCGGGGAATATCCAGAATTACTTTTATGCTGGCGATTACGGCTGGAACGACGGCGGAAGTGGTTCTCAATGGTGGTTTCCTGTTTCGATTCCAGTTGTTTCGAATTCGGCATCGATTCAGATGGTGCAAATCAACGGTAGTAATTCGCTTACCTGGCACATCGCAAGCTACACCCAGTAATCACTTTGCCCCGGGGAACCCCCGGGGCAAAGCGGCCAACGGTCTATCCTGACCACCTTCCCACAAAAACAAGAGATCCGTTGAAACGCGGAATCTTTGATTATCCAAATCGCACCGGCTAACCTCTCGCAACGCAAGTTGTTTCTTCGCTCGTGCGTCGTTTGAAATTCGACATCGACCAAAGGAAGGTTGTCAGCAGTCGGAGCGAAGCTTTCAAGCCAAATTGCTGTCCATGGTCACATCTGCCACCAAACGGTCGCGGCGCGGATGGGCGTTGTTGCATAAGTCGAGCGTGATGGCGTGGTAATGCCGCTATTCCTGCCGCGAAGGGATTGAGGACGTGCGAGATCCGCCACGCGGTTCAGCACGCCCACGCGGATGGCACCTCGTTTGCCTGCGAGTCCGTGTGTCGCGCCCACAGGCAGTTACCAGCGAGCGTCTTGAAGCGATCGATAGCGTTCTCCGCGAACGAGCGCCGATAGTAACCGCTGCACTTTTTCGATTCACGACGACCGAGGCGCACGATCGCGTCGGCCGCGTCATTGCGCCACGCTGCGCCCGACGTGTTTGTGGGGCAATGAGCGGCGACTTCGCGCGTTGGCGTTGCGACGCGTGCGGCGATCGCGGCTTGGCATGCCTTGGGGTCATAGGCCCCGTCACCGCCGATGGCTTCGAGCAGCTCGTCGACCGGGATTCGGTCGAGCAGTTCGGCCAGGACGGCACCGTCTGCGACGTCCTGATGCGTCATCAGCGCGGCACGCACCTGACTGGTATTCGCGTCGAGCCCGTGATCCATCTTCCCCCACGTGCGACGCTTCGAATTGCCATGCTAGTGCACCTTCCATTCGCCCTCGCCGTAGACCTTCACGCCGGTGCTGTCGACCACCAGATGGATCGGCTCGCCGTCGCCAACGATCGGCAGTTGGACCTCAAGCGTTTGTGCGCGGCGGGTCAGTGTCGTGTAGTTCGGCACGGGCAAGGTGGCAAAAGCCAGCTCGTGCAGGCTTTGCGCGAAGCCCTGCAGCGCGAGCAGCGGCAGCGGAACACGGTCTTGATGCTCCGCAGCGACAGGATCAGCGTGTCGCTGTACAGACGCGGACGGACGCGCGTCGGCTCGGCCTCCAGTATGTCCGCAAGGGTGGCTTCATCGATCCGCATTGTGACATTACCAAAACTCGAGACTGTACCCAGGAATCCGATTCGTTAGCAGGGGGGGCAGACCGGCTGTTGTGCGTAAACGTCAGCCGGCCGCTGGCGTGCCCAATTTATGCAACAACGCCGCGCGGATGGAGAAGGGGGTTTTAGACAATGAAGTGTTGGATGCTTGGCGGTCGAGGGCACATCCCGTCTTGAACCCAAAATTTTGAATGGCGTTTTCAGCGGTCAGCGTCGCTGTAATCAGCGGTAGTAGCCCTGGCTCACCGTTAAGCTAGGCCATTGCATGGGCGGCGGTGGGCGATCGCTCTGGGAGCCAGTAGCCAGTTCTCGGTCGGTGAAGCGCCCAAAGGGGCTGTCCCGCCTCGCGCATGTCTGGACTGCCCAGGGAGGATCGCCAGCGGCCTTGCCACACGGATATGAGTGAGTTGCCTTGTAGGTGCGACAAGCTGGCGAGGGTTTGGGACAGAACTGTGAAGAAACTGCGCGTTCAGCGAAGGGAAACTAGTCCCCACGACGCCAGAATTCCTTGGATCGCGCGGGCATATTGGTCACGCTGTCGTGGGGTCTCTGAGTGATAAGAGCCGATGGCGTCCCACGTATTGCCGTACTTGACCATTTTCTGCTTGAGATGCCAAGCGGCAACATAGATGTTGACGCACTGGTCCCTCAAGGACGACGGGCTTACTCCATACGCCTCGAGCTCCGGGAAGTGAATTGAGTTGATCTGCAATTCACCCACGTCAATTGAGCCGTTGGAGTTGCGGTGCACGGCTGTGGGGTCGCCCTTGGACTCGTACCACGCGATTGCCCGAAGAACGTTCGGGTTCACCGATTGATAAGTACCGGCGTCATCAAAGCAATCTGCCAGGGCGGGTTGTACTGCGGTCAGCAGCACGAGAGCCACCGCGGTCATTAGCCCCGTAAGCCGACGGCGGATGCGAAGGCTTGTGTGCAAAGCGAGCTCCTCGAGAGGGTGTTGGATCGGATACCGCGGCCGCGCGAGTTGTCGGAGTCCGACGGATCGATGTCGTACTTCGAGGCAACCTTGGACAGCTTTGCGTTGAGGCTGTCGAGCGTGACCAGCAGGCGGTTGAGGCGAACCAGCAGCCACGCGAGCGCCGGCGACAGGTTCGTGCCGGACATCGCGGCCGAGTAGGTGTCGACCACATCACCGTTTTGCTCGACCAGTCCGTTTTTCACGCCCTCCATACGCAGGAACAGGTCGTACAGATCGGCCCGGCCGTCACCGTTGCCGCGCAGTTGGGCCGGGACGCTCCGGCGATCGAGTTGCGCGTATTCGCACATGTATTGGTTGGTCACGCTCATGGTTTTCTCCTTGATTGGCCTTACAGGAGTCAATGTACCGAGGTGCGTTTCTGTTTCTAGCCCCGTTGTGTTAGTCGGGTAGCCACGCGAGCGCGGCCTGGGATTCGTCCACCATAAGCCCCCCAGTCGGTTCGGATGGGGAGGGGACGGCCGAGGGCGGATCGGGTTGCGGTGCAGCCGACACAGGTACAGCGGTTTTCCGCGCATCAACGCTTTGCGGCGCGCTCTGTCGCTCAGTGGAAGCAGCGGGCGTTTGATCCGCCGGCATCGGCGCCGTCGTGACGACGTTTCGCGAATGAACCAGCTTGACGATATCTGCGACCGACTTGATCGGCCCGTGCAGGTCCTCAAGATGAGCGCCGAGCTCGGCCAAACGGAGAAGCTCGACATTTGCATCCGAGCCTTCCTCGAGGGCGAGGCGTTCCATATGGCGGAGAACGGCGTGATGCGCGGGCACCGTGATCCGAAGTCGCATGGCGGAAGGAGGGCGTGCCATGGTCGAGTTCCTCAGGCTGCAGCTCGGCTGCTCGCGTCGCGCGCCGCCCAGAATTCGCCGGCGTATTGGAATCCGCGGACGTTGCTATAGACCGGATCGGAATCGGTGTGGATCTGGCTGTGCGACTTGCCAAGCTCCTTCTTCACATAGTCCGCGAAAAGATGCGCGCCGCCACCGGTGATCAGGATGTTGTCGATGTCGGAAATGTTTCCGATCGACAGCAGCATTTCGCTGATCGCGTCCTCAACGATCTGCGTTACGAGCGGGCGCATCGGCGTGATGTCCACCTGCTTGCCATTGATATTCAGCGGTGCGTTGACTCGAAGAGCGTTGTCGATCCGTTGCATCGTCCGCGGGTTCTGCGTGAGATCCGGAGCAATGTGTTCGGCTACGGCGCTGATGACGGCCCACACCGATTTCGGCGTCGCGCTGCATCGGCCGGTCAGCGGGCGGGCACCCTCGGTGACGAACCAGTCGAGCGTGCCGTAGCCGGCGTCGATGACCAGGTTCGTCTGATATTGCATCGACTCCAGAAGCTTGCGGGGGACCGCGTAGTTATAGAAGGCGCCGCTCGGCTGCGGGAAGACCTTCACGCGGCGCACGTCGACCTTGAGGATCTGTTCGGGCTTGACGGGATTCGGGACTTCGTGAAGACCGGTCAGGAGGCCCTTGAGTTCATCGGCGTAGCGATCGTAAGTCGTCAGCGGGAGGCCCACGACCATGTAGTCGACTGCCTGCAGGCGCATCTTCTGAAGAGCGCCGAGGAATAGTGCTCGATAGATGCGGGTCGTCGAGTAGGCAGCAGCGACCTCCCGCTTATAGATGCCCTTCGATTCCGCGAGGGCATCCGCGCCAACAGCATAGCTCTCGCCGTCGACCGCGACGACGATCCGATCAGCCTTGCTCATCAGGCCGCCGGTGAAATCGGATTGAGTGGCTCGCGGGGCGAGGGAAGGGAACAGACCGACCTGGGCGTCGCTGTCGATGTTGCGCTGGGAGGTGGTGTACTTGGTGTTGCCGTAGCCGACGTCGATGGCACGAACGATGGGCGGGGTTGCCTTGCTCATATAGGTTCTCCACAAGAAGTACGCAAAGCATATTGGCTAATAAGCTTCGTGGCAAGAAGTTCGACCAGAAATCGGCCAGTTATCGGCCACGGGTTGGCGATACATGGCCCATATCCGGCCAATATCCGGCCCGTTGCGTGGATTGAAAGACAGAGGAGAGCTTGAAACGGCGCCGGGCTGGGCCAGAAATTGGCCACTTACCGGCCAATTGTGGCCAATTTGCAGACTTTTGCCGGCGACGTTGGCGTGATGATCGACGAGATCGGTGAACCGCCCTATCGTACTTCGTCGGGCTTGCAAAAGGTATTGTAAAGAGAGTGTCCTGCCATGTGGCGTGAGACACATGAGCACCGGGGTTTTCGGGAATTTGTGTAAAAGGTAACGGTGTAGTGAAGCGATTTAGATTCTTGACAAGAAGCGTGGACCTATCTAATCTGCGAACCATCGACCGCACCGCACGGTGCGTTGATCGGCAGCTGGGCCGTATCTAGCCACCGACGCCAGCCCGTAGGCAGCGTCGGGACCGGACGCGCAACGCGTCCAAAAGCAGGACAGTCGAGGCATCAGCCTCGCCCGAAATCCGATGAGGATCGCTCGGGCAAACCGCAACTCGTGGATCCCTCGCGGATTCACACGGCTCGCAAATCAGCGCCGCCGGGCATCGCCCCGCTAGAACCTTTCATCTCGACAACGACTTGAGATCGCACGAAGACCTCCTGCGCGAATTGCGCCGGGTTGGTCCGGCAAGCGTCACGCATCGAGCGTGCGATCAGCGTCAACGTCAGCACTGGAAGCCACTGGCTCAACAAAAGCTCTCGCCGCTTACATTCCGTCAGGAATCATACGGTGTGAAGTTCTCGCAATACGGAATCGGTACACACCACCGACCCAAAATGTGTGATTGCTCCTCCTGGAGCAGCCCGCCAGACGCCTGACCTACACAGGCGTAATCCACTGGCGCGAAGCGCATGCGCTTCTAGTCATTCCGATGACTTTCATTCCGCTGGACGCGGCTTCGTGCGAAACGCATGGAAGTCGACCTACTCGTTTTCGAGCGCCCGTCGAGGCGTATCGGGGGCGAGCCGGGTATCTGGCAACTTGCTCGAACCTCATCACGGGTTCGGAGGCTGCAAGGGAAGGAATGGGAGGAACCAGATTCGTTCGGGAAGCGCTTGGGGCGCTAACCGAGAGTCAGGAGGATGTCGCACCTCTTAAAAACGCGACAAAGGCTCCCCGCTCAGGACACAAGCGGGGATGGCGCGAAAGCGCATCTGTACGGCCGAGGGATCGGTTGTGCAGTTCCAGAAGTTTCTAACGTACAGGCACTGCCATCCCCCCGTCGCTCCGGAAGGCGACAAGAAGCACCCCGTAGGAACAGAAGCAAAGCCCCGGCCTCAAGCCCGGAGGGATTGGAACGCCTATGCGCCGATTCCTGCGGGAATGAGACCGGTTGAACAATCGACGTGCTCACGCGCCTACCGTCAGAGCACACCAGGGCAAGCAGGAATCAGGAGTGCAGGAATGACGGACTTCTTCGATACGGACGGTAAAGCAGCGGATGCGCCGAGGGCGGGTGCTCAGGCTTCTATTCCTCACGGGAACTGGAAGAAGCAACTGTCCGACCTTCTCAAGCAACAGGAGAACCTGCGGACGGTTCGTGGCGACCGGCGCGCATCGGACAAGACGCTCGAAGCCCGTGGCCATATCCTCTATCAGGGATTTCAAGAGCTGCGAATTCTTGGATACCGGTTCGACACGATCACCAGCTTCCGGCAGAAGCACATGCAGGCGCTTGTGGATAAGTGGGTCGATGAGCGCAAGGCCGCGTCGACCATACAGAACCGGATCACGACCTTCCGTATCTTCTGCAACTGGATCGGTAAGCCGGACCTTATCGGCCCGACCGCGCAGTACGTGAAAGACCCAAAGCGGGCCACACGCGCCCTCTCTGCGCAGACGGATAAAAGCTGGTCTGGAAACGGCGTGAACATCGACGAAAAGCTGGCCCAGATTCGGCAGGCCGACGAGCGCGCCGGGCTGATGCTGCTCGCTGGCCGGACGTGGGGGCTGCGCCGCCTGGAGATGGTCTGTATCCGTCCATATGCGACCGTAGTAGTGGGCGGCACAACGAACATCGTCGCGTTCACCGATGTGAAGGTGTCGCGTGAGGAACTGAAGGCCGCAATTGCCGCGAGCGGTTCGGGCCTTCCCATCAAGAAAGGCACGAAGGGAGGCCGGTATCGTGTGCTTCCTCTCGACACGCCGGAAAAGCTCGACGTACTCCGCCAGCTTCAAGCCGTAGTGCAGGACCGTGACGGCTTTCTGGGCTGGCCGGGTGAATCGCTCAAGACCAACGCCCGCCGCCTCTCGTACATCGCCAAGAAATTCGGGCTGACCAAGGCCGATCTGGGCGTCACGCTCCACGGCCTGCGCCACGAGGTCGCGAATAACGAGTTCGAGCACCTGTCGGGTGTGCAGAGCGCGATCCGGGGTGGTAATAGCCCGTTGCGCGGCGAAACGCGCGTTGCGGCTCAACTGGTGGCGCAGCTTCTCGGCCACTCCCGCGTGTCGATCATCAGCGCCTACTGCGGCAGCGTCGTCAACATGGGCGAAATCCAGAAGAACCGCGCGATCGCGGAGCTGGATGCGCTTCAGCCGCACCTTGATGCGATCCGCGAGGCGCTCGAGCGTCACGGCTTCGTCAGCCTCTACATGGTCGGTGCTCGTGCGATGGGTAAGCGTCGCCCGCAGGACGCGGCCGTTCCGTACGAGTTCATGACATTCGGGGAGGCCGGCCAGCCCACGTATGCGCTGCGGGCCGATCTCGAGGCGCTGCTTTCGACGCCTGTGTACGTCCGGATCATGTCCGAGGAAGGGGATGAGGCGAGCGCGGCCTACCTGAACAACATGCTTCAGGTAATAGATGGCACGAACGGCGGAACGATCCACAACGCCGATGATTTCGGACTGGAAGATGGGGGCATCGATGCTGCTCTTGAGTCGTGATGGTGTCGGGGAGCACGTGCGCGAGGTTGCCTCCGAATGGGCGCGTGACGGCCGGAACTGGGTTTGCCGCTCGGCCGAGGATCCGGTTCGTTGGATGCTCGGTCAGGAAGCAGGCGAGGTGAAGGCCAAGCTCGTCGCGGATGGCGTTGACTATCGTCTGGTGCGCAATGGCTCGCTGCTCGATTTTCTGGCTGAAATCCTGACTGGAGCGACCAGCGGCGTCTATGGCACCGCGGCGATGCCGGTTCCGGTCAGCGATCGCCAAATGGGCGCAACGGCTCGGGAGTTCCGCGACGAATTCGGTGTGGATCTCCCGGGTGCGTGGGGAACGCTCATGGCGTGGTGCGACGGGTTCCAGATCGGACGTATCGAAGTGTTCGGCACCGGTGCCGGCAGGGCGGGCTACGTCTCCGCGGAAGCGCCGCGCGGGATCGTGGCTGCGAATCGCTCTCTCCGGTCTTCTGTTTCCGCCCGGGTGCTCTGGCTCGGCGCGATGGTCGGTGTCTCGTTCGGGATCGATCTCGAATCCGGGCTGACCGTGGGTGTCACGGATTCTGACCGGAGCGTTTGGATCGCCACGCGCCGGCCAGGCGAAATGCTCGCGTGGCTGCTCGGGCTCGTGACGATCCGCGACGTTGCCTTCCTCCATCCGCTGACCGAAGGCACCTGGCCTTCCCATGTGGCAGACGTGCTCGCCTCTCCCGATCCTGTACCAGCCATTCCCCCCCGCGGCAAAATAGTTGTCGCCCCGATAGAAACTTGAATCTTTCCTGAATTCAAGTTTCGTAGATGGTGGTGG
>NZ_CABVQC010000075.1 GCF_902499175.1 Burkholderia aenigmatica | reverse complement strand
GCCCGCGTCCGGCCCGGCCCCGGCCCCGGCCGCCCTGCGCCTGCCCCCTGCGCTGGCCGACGATGCGAAAGCGCAGCGCGGGATCAATGCGCTCGACAGCACCGGCGAGCTGCTGCTCGCGCTGGTATCGGCGGGCCGCGCGCTGCCGCTACGCGATCTCGCGGCGGCGGCCGGCATGCCGGCGGCGAAGGCGTTTCCGCATCTCGTCAGCCTGCAGAAGATTGGCCTGCTGAGCCGCGACGACGCCGGCTGCTTCGGCGGCGGCCCGCTCGGGCAAGCACTCGGCCTGATCGCGATGCAGCGCGTGTCGCCGACGCGCGACGCGGAAGCCGAGATCGTCGCACTGGCCGGCGCGACCGACATGAGCGTGGCGGCCGCGACGCTCGGGCCGCTCGGTCCGACCGTGATTCGCCTCGAAGAGTCGGCGCGGCCGCAGCACGTGAGCCTGCAGGTCGGCACGGTGATGTCGCTCGTCAATACGGCGATCGGACGGATCTTCGCGGCCGGTATGTCCGACGACGTGCTGGCCGACCTGCTCGCCGACGAGCCCGTGCGCCTCGCGGGCAACGCCGCCGCGCCCGCCGACGACGCCTTCCGCGCGCGGCTTGCGACGATCCGCGCGGACGAACTCGATTTCGCGTTCGACGCGCCGGTGCCTGGCATCGGGACGGTCGCCGCGCCCGTGTTCGACCATACCGGCAGCATCCGGCTCGTGATCGCGATCATCGGCTCGTCGCGCGGTTTCCCGCGCGGGCCGGACAGCGACCTCGCGCAAGCGTTGCTCGCCGCGACTCGGCGGCTGTCGTGGCGGTTCGGGTGGATCGGCCGGTAAGCCGCCGTCCGCTTCCGCCGTCCTCCTCACCGCTCGAATCCCTTCTCTTGTCCCATGCGAGGCCGTGCAGGCACGGCCTCGCCACGCCTGCGCGCCCGAGACCAAGCCACCCGATATTCATGTTGCGAGGCAGCAACACAAATTGTCAGTAATTCTCATATAACGAAATCGCATTTCACAAAGTGGAGCCGTTTCGCTATGATTAGGGTTATCCCTAACTCGCCACCTATACGGGGCTTCGTCATGCAAACGTCCAATGTCTCCAACCGTTCCACCGAATCCGCAGGCTGGCTCGCACGTGTGAGCGACCTGATTGCAGAAGCTTGGGCACTCCATCTCGAGAACTGCGAAGTCATCGCTGAAGCACACGCACGCCTGCCGCACTGAACGGAGCGGCCGGCCGCCAGTTGGCCGCACCCCCTGCCTGATCCGCTTGCCCGAACGCGCGCCGCGAGGCCGCAGCGTCGGGCATCGGCATGCAGTGCACGGCATCTCGCCTGGCTGTCGGTCGGAAACCGGCCGGGGTTGCCCCGGTTGAATGCGCTCGCCGCGTCGGGAGCGCGTAGCAGTCACGTTGAAGCCGATGCCGGCGCCGATCGGCGTCGGCGCGGTTCTGCCTGACGGTTGCCCGGGCGGGCAACTGTCACCGAACCGGCGCGCGGTTACGCCGGATCGTCCCGGATGGAAGATTCATCCGCTTTGCCGGCCCGGGTACCGAACCGCGCGATGCGGCTTGCCCTACACCCGATTGCCGTCTTTCCCCGCGCCCACGCGCAGCCACCTGCGCCGTCGTATCAACGCCGGCCGCATGCTTATTCCCATCACACCTGAATTGACGGCACGTCCTTCATGCAGCGCAGCGCGAACATCGAGCGGCTGTGACGGATGCTCGAGATCTTGTACAGCTTTTCGCGCAGGAAACGCTCGTAGCCGGCCGTGCCGTCCACCGCGACCTTGATCCAGTAGTCGTACTCGCCCGACACGAGGTAAGCCTCGAGCACCTCGGGCAGTGCGGCGAGCTCCTCGCCGAAGCGGGCGAGCGCGTCGTCCTCGTGACGATCGAGCGTGACTTCGAGGATCACGATGTCCGCATAGCCCAGCTTCCGCTGGTTGACCAGTGCGACATAGCCGTCGATATAGCCGTCCACCTCGAGCTGCCGCGTGCGGTTCCAGCACGCGGTGGTCGACATGCCGATCTGTTCGGCCAGTTCGGCGTTCGACAGACGCGCGTTTTTCTGCAGTGCGCCGAGGATCTTGCGGTCCTGACTGTCGAGCGTTTTCGGCGAGCGTTCACGTGTGGCCATGGCAGGGAGAATCTTCTACTGAAAACCGGGATTCTATCTGAACGACATTCCGGATTTGTGTCGGTTTGTGTGGAAATGCGGAAGCCTTTTAATCCGGCCCCTTGATATATTTTTACCCATGCCTGTTGTCCGGCACGCTCCCCGCGACAACCCCCTCGCACCGGGACGCACGGCCGCAATCACGAGTTGCGGTGCCGGCCAGCAGGCATGCGATTCCCCGCCGCCCGCGCGCCTATCCGGCCGCGCGGCTTCGGCGCCCGTGTTCCTGTTCCTGCCCTACCCGTCATGTCGTTCAGGCTTTACCTCTCGTTTCTCGCTGCTTCCGCCGTTCTCGTCTACGCCCCCGGCCCCGTCAACCTTCTCTCCATGAACCAGGCACTGCGCGCCGGCTGGCGCCGCGCGCTGCCGTGCGTCTGGGGCGGCACGCTCGCCGTGCTGCTGCAACTCGCGCTGACCGCGCTGTGTCTGAATTCCCTCGTGCATCTCGACGAGCGCGCGCTGACCGTACTCCGCTGGGCCGGCGCGGCCTACCTCGTCTGGCTCGGCTGCAAGCAATGGCTCAGCCGTGCGCCGGCGGGCGCACCCGCTGCCTCGACCGGGCCGGCCAGTGCGGCAACGCCGGAAACCGACTCGCACCGCGCGCTGTTCTGGCGCGGCGTCGCCACCTCGGGCCTCAACCCGAAGACACTGCTGTTCTTTCCGTCGTTCTTTCCGCAGTTCATCAGCCCAAGCGCCGACTGGAGCCTGAACCAGCAGTTCCTGCTGCTCGCGGCGACGTTCGCGGTGCTGTTCGCGGGCGGGGTCGCGTCGATGGCGCTGTTCTCGCACCGGCTGAGCCGCGCGCTGCAAGGGCCGGCGCGGATGCGCGCGATGAACCGCGTGACGGGCGGGCTGCTCGTCGGGATGGGCGCGATCATGGTCGGCTGGAACTGAACCGCCGGGCGGCCGGCCGGCTTCATCGCGGCCACCGCCACACCCCTCGAAAAAGCACGCGATCGCCGAATGCTATAGGGTAGCGGCTGGTTCGTTGGACATGCCCGGCCAGCCGGGCGACTGGATGAAGCCCCTCACTACCCGCCTGCGGCGCCTGTTCGCGCCGATCGGCCTGCACTGGTATCTCGCCCTCCTCCTCGCACTCGATGCGCTCATGGTGCTGCGCCCCGTGGTCGACCATGCCCGGCTCGGCGTGCATCACGCGTGGCTCGCCGATGCGCTGAACCTCGTCGACAACGCCGGGCTCGTCGTGTTGCCGCAAGTGGTCGTCGCGGCCGGCCTCGCGACGATGGCCATCGGCATCGTGCTGCGCGCCCGCGTCGCGTGGGTGCTGTCGATCCTGCTGCTGGTCGCCGCCGCCGCGATCAGCGTGCTCGGCGGCTATCGCAGCCACGCGGTATTCGTCTATACGGCCGTGCTGGCCGTCGCGCTGCTGTATTACTGGCGGCACTTCGACCGCGCGAGCGTCGCCGCGAGCAGCCTGTTCGCGTTGCTGAGCATCGTGTCGCTGCTGATCTACGCGACCTTCGGCGTGCTGTATCTCGGCGACGAATTCACGCCGCCCGTCCACGATCTCGCCACGGCCGTCTATTTCTCGATCGTGTCGATGTCGACGGTGGGCTACGGCGACATCGTGCCGCACGCGCCGACCGCGCGCCTGTTCACCGCGTCGGTGATCGTGCTCGGCATCACGGTGTTCGCGACGTCGATCAGCGCGGTCGTCGGCCCCGTGATCGGCGGCAATCTGAAACGGATCGTCAAGGGAGGCATTTCGAACGTGATCCGCAAGCATCATTATCTGATCGTCGGCGCAACACCCGTCGCGCATGCGGTACACGACGGACTGCGCAAGCGCGGCTACGCGGTGACCGTCGTCGTGCCGGCCGGCGTCGAGCACAACTATCCGGCCACGACCGACCTGATCGTCGGCGATGCGACCGACCACGCGGTGCTGGAAAGCGCCGGCGCGGCGACCGCGCGCGCCGTGCTCGCGCTGCGCTCCGACGACGCCGAGAACGCCTTCATCATCCTCGCGATCCGCGAGATTGCACCGTCGGTACGCACGGTCGCGCTCGTGAACCAGCAGCGCAACCTCGAACGGCTGCGCCTCCTGAAACCCGACATGGTGTTTTCGCCCCAGCAACTCGCGGGCGAACTGCTGGCCAGCACGCTCAACGACGAACCCGTCGACAAGTCGGTGATCTCGCACCTGCTGTTCGGCACGGCCGACGCCACATGAACGCATGAACGTGTGACCCGGTGCCCCAGGGCGGCCGGCGCGTGCCCGGTACAATCGCGCGATGTCCGAATTGCTCACTTACGGCGGCCTGTTCGCCGTGTCGATGGTCGCCGCGACCCTGTTCCCGCTCCAGTCCGAAGCCGTGCTCGCCGGCCTGCTGCTCGCCGGGCGCGAACCCGTGTGGGCGCTGGTGCTCGTCGCGAGCCTCGGCAACGTCGCCGGCTCCGTGATCAACTGGGCGCTCGGGCGCGGCATCGAGCACTTCCGCGAGCGTCGCTGGTTTCCCGTCAAGCCGGCCGCGCTCGCGCGCGCCGAGGGCTGGTATGCGCGCTACGGCCGCTGGTCGTTGCTGCTGAGCTGGGCGCCCGTGATCGGCGATCCGCTGACGATGATCGCCGGCGTGTTGCGCGAGCCGCTGCCGTCGTTCCTCGCGATCGTCACCATCGCGAAGGTCGCCCGGTATCTCGTGATCGCGTGGCTCATTCCGGGTTGACGGGTTGACGCGTCGCCGCTGAACCCGGCACGCGCCGCGCGGAAGCGGTCGCGCCCGGACTACCGCTGTCTCGCGCGCACGGCCGGCGCGCGATACCGGCCCGCCGAACCCGATTCCGCCGCGCCCTGCCGTGCAACCGCCGGCGCCGCGATCTCGTCGAGCGAACGGCGATTGGTGCGGGGACCAAACAGCCCGATCGACAACATCACGACCAGCATGCTTGCGCCGATCAGCACGAACACCGCCGGCACGCCGAGATGCGCGAGGATCAGCGCGATCAGGTAGCTGCTCACCACGCCGGTCAGCCGGCCGAACGAGTGGACGAACCCCAGCGCGCGGCTGCGAATGGCGGTCGGGAAAACCTCGGCCTGATAGGCGGTCGCATTGCTCGCGAGCGTCGTGTTGCAAAAGGTGATCAAGATCCCGAACAGGATCACGGCCGCGGCCGACGACGACATCGCGAATGCCGTCCCGAACAACGCGACACCGAACGCAGTCGCCACGATCAGCCACTTGCGCTCGACGCGATCGGAGAACAGCCCGGCCGCGAGCGGCGAGAGCGGATACGCGAACGCGATCAGGAACGCATAGAGCAGGCTTTGCGTCACGGGCGTACCGCGAGCGGCCAGCAGGCTCGGCAGCCACTGGCTGAACCCGAAGAAGCCGATGCTCAGGCACGCGTTGAACGCAATCAGCATCAGCGTTCGGCCGCGCAAACCTTCATCCCACATCGACACCGCGCGCACGGTTTCCGCTTCGCCCGCCGCGACGGGCGGCACGTCGGGCAGCGGCCCGCCATGTTCGCTCGCGACGCGTGCCTCGATCTTTCCAAGCACCGCTTCGGCTTCGTCCACGCGGCCGCGCATCGCGAGCCAGCGCGGCGATTCCGGAATCCGCGATTGCAGCCACCAGACGACCACCGCACCGCTGCCGCCCGCGAGAATCACCCACCGCCAGCCGGAAATGCCGAGCGGCGCACGCGGGATCAGCAGCCAGGACGCGAGCGCAAGCACCGGCATCGCGAGATAGCCGATCGCGAAACACACGGCGAACGCGCGGCCGCGCATGCCCTTCGGCACGAGTTCCGTGAGGTACGCGCCGATGGTGATCAGTTCAGCGCCCACGCCGATGCCCGCGACCAGCCGGCACAGATGGATGCCTACCGCCGTCTGCTGCATGCACATCGCAAGACTGGCGAACGTATAGAGCAGCAGCGAGCCGGTGAAGACGGCGCGCCGCCCGAAACGGTCGGCAAGCCGCGCCACGGCGATTTCGCCGATGAACAGGCCGATGAACGTCGCCGCGCCGAGCGTCGCCTGGTCGGACAGGCCAAACATGCCCTTCGCGCCGACGTGAAAAATCCCGTCGCTGACGAGGCCGGCCGGCAGGTACGTCATCTGGAACAGGTCGTAGACCTCGAAGAAACCGCCGACGCTCAGCATCAGCACGAGGCGCCAGATGCTGGCCGTCGGCGGCAGACGGTCGATGCGCGCCGTCACGGCAAGCGCGGTTGAGTTGGACATGCTGCTGTCTCCGGAAAGGAATGCGGGGTGTCGCGCCGCGTTCAGACGGTCGCGACCGGATTGACCGGTGAGCCGACGAGGCCGCGCAGGTGCAGCGGCGGCGCCGTCAGCAGGAAGCGATTGCGCCGGTGTTCGCGCAGCCAGCGTGCGAGCGGCGTGAGGTGCCACAGCTCGCCGAGATGGATGCCGAGCTTGAAGAGGCACAGCGCGTGCAACGGCATCAGCGGCCCGCGTTCGGCACGCGGCAGCGGCGACCGCGGACGCTCTTCGACCGCGTGGTTGTCCGCGACCAGGGCGGCGAGCCCGGACACGTCGATCCATTCGAGCAAGCGGGGATCGTCGCCGTCGAGCACGCAGCAGGCGGCGTGCACGTCGAGCGCGCGGCCCGGCACCTCGGCGTCGAGCAGCAGGTCGGCGAAGCCGGTATGCAGGCAGACGATGTCACCGCGCTCGACGACGACTTCGTCGGCCCGCATCACCGCCATGAGGTCGTCATATCCGACCTTGCGACGCGTATCGCCGAAATGATGCCGCAGGTCGATCATCACGCCGCGCCCCTGCACGCCGCTCGCGGCCATGTGCTCGATGCCGAGCGCGCGGGCGCCGCCCACCTGCGCACCGGCCTCGGGTACCCGCACGTGCTCGCCCATCCGGAAGCCGTTGTAGAACACCGCTTCCGCATCGCCATCGCCGTCCGCGTCGAACAGGCCGCCGACGTGCGACAGCGCGTCCCATTGCGTCGAGAACTGCGAATGCAGGCAGAACGCGTCGTCGCATACGACGTCCGTGGCATGCGCCACCTGCTCGTCCGCGCGATAGCCGAAGTACGGCTTGTCGTGCAGCAGCGCGGGCATGATCGCGGGCGGCCGCCGCCGCGCGTTGAGCCCGCCGCCGTGCGGCACGTCGAGCGGCAGGCTGAGCGAAAACACGCGGCCTTCCCGCACTTCGCGCACGCCCTCCAGTGTCTTCTGCGGCGTGAGCCAGTTGAGACGCCCTTTCTGGTCGTCGTCGCCAAAATCGCCCCAGTTCGAGCCGGGCGGCCGGTGGTTCCAGCGCGGGTTCATGTCGAAAGTCTCCTCGATTGTGTTTGTCGCGGGCCGTGGATGCACGTGCCCGTCCGTCGTCATCCGTGGCAGATCACCCCGCGTTCGACGAGGCGTGCGAATTCGCGCTCGCCCAGCAACGGCACGAGGATCTCGCGATTGTTTTCGCCGAGCCGCGGCGCCGGCCGCCGGAACGTGCCCGGCGTATGCGAGAAGCGCGGCGCGATGTTGTGCATCGGCAGCGTGCCGACGTCCTCATCCGGCACGTTGACCAGCGCCTCACGCCCTATCACGTAGTGATCCTGAACAACTTGGCTAATATCATGGATCGGACCGGCCGTGACGCCCGCCTCCTCGAAGAACGCGAGATTGTCGGCCAGATCGCGCGCCGCGATGAAGCCGCCGACGATCTCGTCGAGTTGCTGCGCATGCTGCACGCGCAGCACGTTGGTGCGATAGCACGGATCGTCCACGAGATCGGGCCGCCCGATCGCGCGAAACAGGCGCTCCGCCATCGTCTGCGTCGAGCTCGACAGGCACAGCCACCGGTCGTCGCGCGTGCGATACGCATTGCGCGGCGCCGTGTTGGTGGAGCGGCTGCCCGTGCGCGGCTTGACCCTGCCGGTCATCGCATAGTTCGCCGCGGACGGCCCGAGGATCGACAGCAGCGGCTCGAACAACGATACGTCGATCACCTGGCCCGGCGCGTCGTTCGCGTCGCGCGCCCACAATCCGACCATCACGGCGATCGCGCCCGACAGGCCGGCCGTCATGTCGCCGAGAAACATCGGCGGCAGCACCGGTTCGCGGTCGGCGAAGCCGTTGATCGCCGCAAAGCCCGAGTAACCTTCCGCGAGTGTGCCGAAGCCGGGCTTGTGGCGGTACGGCCCCGTCTGCCCCCACCCGGAAATGCGGGCGATCACGAGCTTCGGGCGCACCGCCAGCAGCACGTCGGGGCCGAGGCCCATCTGCTCGAGTACGCCGGGCTTGAAGCTCTCGATGAACACGTCGGCATCGCGCACCAGCGCCAGCACGATGTCGATGCCTTCCGGCGTGCGCAGATCGACGCACACGCTGCGCTTGTTGCGCCCGTACACCTTCCAGTTCGTACTGATACCGCCCGCGCCGACCGCACGCAGCGTATCGCCCTGCTCGGGCTCGACCTTGATGACGTCCGCGCCGAAATCCGCGAGCTGCACGCTCAGCATGTTGCCCGCCATCAGCCGCGACAGGTCGACCACGCGCACGCCCGACAACGGGCCGGCGGCGTCGGCGTCGAACTGGCGGGCGTGGAGCGGGCCGATACGGCCCGCGTGACTGGCGCTCTCGATTCCGGCTTGCGCCAAGGGTTCCGACATGAAGATTCTCCTGGTGGATTAATCCTGCAATTCGCCCTGCGGGCCGATTGCCGCGGGCACGCTGGCCGACACGGGCAGATCGCCGCCCAGCGTATGGGTCAGTTCGCTCGCCGCGGCCTGCACGCGCGGCAGGTAATCGGCGAGCACCTTCTTGTTGAAACGATAGCGCGGCACGCCCAGCGAAATCGCGCCGGCGAGCGAACGGCCTACCCCGAATACCGGGCAGGCGATCGCCGCACTCTCCGGGTCGCGTTCCGCGATCGACACCGCGTAGCCCTGCTCGGCGACCTTGTCGTAATCGCCGCCACGCGTGCCCGAGAACGCGAGCAGGATCCGGCCGGCCGCCCCGACCTCGAGCGGGAAACGGTCGCCTTCGCGCACGTTGGTGTGGACGGCACGCTGGGCATACGCACGAAACAGGCAGACGCGCTCGTCGCCGTCGCGCACGTAGAACGCCGAGGTTTCGGCGGTTTCCTCCGACAGCCTCGTCAGTAACGGCACCGCGTGCTCGCGCAGCTGGAATGACTCGCGATACATCATGCCGAGATGGAAGGTGGCCGGCCCGAGCACATAGCGGCCGTCGGGCATGCGCTTGACGAACTGGAACATCTCGAGCGATTCGAACAGGCGCAGCAACGTGCTCATGTTGAGCCCCGTCGCCTCGCTGACCTGCGCGAGCATCAATCCGTTCGGCGCATCGCCGAACGCCAGCAGCGCCGACAATGCGCGATTGACGGCCGAAACGCCGCCATCTGCCTGAGCATTCATACCTACCTCGCAAAGAGAAACCGGGACGGACGGCACCGGGGCACATCCGCACAAAAACAAAAGTGACTTTCATTTTTATGGATGCGACTCGCCGTGTCAACAGGCAACGGATCGATCATCACCTGAGAATCCTCATATTCCCGTTGTTTTTTCGGGTAAACCTCGATATTGACGAACCTTCACGATCCGCACAAAAATGAAAGTCACTTTCATTTTTACGGATTGCCATGAAAAACCTCACCTGCAACGCACCCGGCTGGCGCTCGCTGCTGTACGTGCCGGCCCACGTCCCGCGCTTCGTCGACAAGGCCGCGACGTGCGGCGCCGACGCGTTGCTGCTTGATCTCGAAGACAGCGTGCCGGCGGACCGGAAGGCGCTTGCGCGCGACGCACTGGCGGCGGCCGTACCGCGCCTGAAGGCCGCGGGCGGCGACGTGCTGGTCCGGGTCAACGGCTCGCTGCAATGGCTCGCGGGCGACTTGCGCGCGGCGGTTGCCGCCGGGGCCGACGGCGTCGCGATCCCGAAGGTCCTCGGCGCGTCGCACCTCGAGGCGATCGACACGCTGCTCGGCGAACTGGAGGACGAACAGGGCGTCGCGCACGGCGCGATCCGCGTGATCGCGATGATCGAGACGCCCGGTGCGTTCGAGGCGAGAGCGCGGATCGCCCGCGCGTCGCAGCGCATCGCGGCACTGGTGCTCGGCGGCGGCGATTTCGCATTGCACTGCGAGAGCGACGCGAGCGCGGACGTGCTGAACGTACCCAAGCAGCTGCTGGTCATCGCCGCGCGCGCGGCCGGCGTGCTGCCGCTTGGCCTCGCCGGCACGCCGGACTCGCTCGACGATCTCGATGCATTCGCCCGCATGGCGCAGCGCTCGAAGGCCATGGGATTCGCCGGCGCCACCTGCATCCACCCCGCGCAGGTGCCGATCCTGAACCGCGCATTCGCGCCGACCGACGACGAGATCCAGGCCGCGCAGACGCTGATCGACGCGTACGAAGCTGCGCGCACGGATGGGCGCGGCGCGCTGCGCGTCGGCGGAAAGATGGTCGACGCGCCGGTAGTCGAGCGCGCACGACGTGTGCTCGCGCGGCGCCAGGCGCAGCCGGGCCACGCGCAGGGCGCGCCCCGCTAGCGCCCGTTCACGCGCGCGGCGTACCGGCGAACGTGCGTCGCCGGCCGCCACGCGGCGGTACCCGTCGCCGCCCCGGCCGGCACGTCGTGCGTCTCGCACGCTGGCCGGCGCGTCGACTCGCATGACTGACACAACAACATCAAAAAACAGGAGACAACGATGAAGAAGAAGCTGTTCGCCTTGTGCGGCCTCGGGGTGGCCTCCGCCACCGCGAGCGCACAGGGCAGCCTGACGCTGTACGGCGTCGCCGACATCTACCTCGAGACCCTCACGCACCAGAACGCCACCACGCCGGGCGGCTCCGGGTCGCTCGTGCGGATGGGCTCGGGCGGCAAAAGCGGCTCCCGCTGGGGCATCAAGGGCTCGGAAGCGCTCGGTGGCGGCTGGCAGGCCGTGTTCCGGCTGGAAAGCGGGATCAACCTCAACAGCGGCACCAATTCCGGCGGATTCGATCGTTCCGCGTGGGTCGGGCTGCAAAACGACAGGTGGGGCACGCTGCGCCTCGGCCGCCAGTACACGACGCTGTTCGACGTGATGGAACACTATTCGCCGACCATCGCGTACTCGACGATCTACGAGCCCGCCGGCGCGATCGTCGGCCTGAACTTCCGCGAGAACAGCATGGCGAAGTACCGCGTGACCTTCGGGCCGGTCGCGATCCAGGCGCACTACGCCTTCGGCGGCACGCCGGGATCGTTTCGCAGCGGCGCGGCCTCGGGGATCGGCTTCGAATACACGGGGGCGGCGCTGTCGGTGGCCGCCGCCTACGACAACGTCAACGGCACGCAGCCCGCCGACATCACCCATTTCCGGCGTTATGCGGCCTCCGCGATCTACACGGTGGGCGCGGCGCAACTGATCGCGGGCTTCACCCATGCGAACGGCACTGTGACGACACCCGGCGTGGTCACGCGCTTCAACTTCTACTGGCTCGGCACGCGTTACCAGGTCTCGCCCGTGCTGCAGGTGATCGGCGCGTTCTACTACGAGGACATCGGCAAGCAGAATCCCGCGGCCGGCCAGCCGGCCCCGGATCCCGAGAACCCGAAGCAGATCACGGTGCAGTTCAACTACGCGCTGTCGAAAGCCACCACGCTCTATCTGACCAGTGGCTACGCATGGCGCGCCGCGCTCGATTTCGACAACTACAACTACCGCATCCTCAACTATTCGCTCGCCAGCAACCGCAACAGTTCGCTCGGCATCGCCGTCGGCATGCGCAAGCTGTTCTAGCGCCCCGTCCGACTTCCGTGCGCACGTTTTCCGACCACTCCTTCCCGATGCTCCAGAACATGAACCGACGCCACTTCCTGTCCACCCTGACCAGCGCCGCCGTCGCGGGCGCCCTGCCGTTGCGCACGTATGCGCAGACGCCCGCATCGCCCGACAACCTCGCCCATCGGCTGGCCGACTACGCCGCATCGCTCCGTTACGAGGATCTCGACGCGGCCACCGTCGAGACCGTCAAATCACATTTCATCGACGCGCTCGGCTGCGCGATCGCGGCCCACGACGAAGCGCCGGTCCGCATCGCCCGACAGGTTGCGCTCGCAACGGGCGGCGGCTCGTCGACGCTGCTCGGCACCGCGCAACGCACGACGCCCGATCTCGCCGCGTTCGCCAACGGCGCGGCGCTCCGCTACTTCGACCTCAACGACGCGTACGCGGGCAAGGAAACCGGCCACCCGAGCGACAACGTCGCGCCGTGCCTGGCCGTGGCCGAAGCGCAGCGCGGCAGCGGCCGCGACCTGATCCTCGCGATCGCGCTGGCCTACGAGATCAATTGCCGCCTGATGGACGCGGCCGCGATCAGCCCGCGCGGCTGGGACCACACGTGCTACAGCCTGCCTGCCGTCGCGCTCGCGACCGGCCGGCTGATGGCATTGACCCGGCCGCAGCTCGTGCAGGCCGTGAATCTTGCGATCAACGGACACATGGCCCTCAACCAGACGCGCATCCAGGAACTGTCGAACTGGAAGGCGCTGGCCGATGCGGACGCCGCGCGCAATGCGATCTTCGCGACGCGCCTGGCACGTGAGGGATTGACCGGCCCGTCGCCGATCTTCGAGGGCAACGCCGGCTTCTTCCGGCAGATCTCGGGGGCATTCGACGTCGACCTGACGCAGTTCGGCGGGCGCGGCGGGCGTTTCCGCATCAACGACTGCATCGTGAAGTTCTACCCGGCGCAAGGGCTCACGCAGACGTCGATTCCGGCGGCGATCGACGTCGCCGCGCAAGTCGGCGATCTCGCGCGGATCCGCAGCATCGAGGTCGCGACGACGCGGGTCGGCTACGTCACCGCGGGCAAGGACCGGCAAAAATGGGCGCCCGAAACCAGCGAGACGGCCGATCACAGCCTGCCCTACATCGTTGCGCGCGCAATGCTCGACGGCGACATCACGACCGCCAGCTATACCCCGGCGGCGCTGCGCGACCCGAAACTGCACGCCCTGATCGAACGGATCACGGTCGTGGAAGACCCCGCGCTGACGGCGCGCTTTCCGCAATACGCGCCGAATCGCGTGACCGCCGTGACCGACGACGGGCGCCGGTTCACGCGGGAAGTCGACGACCTGCCGGGCTTTCCGCACCATCCGATGACGCGCGCGAATTTCGAAACCAAGTTCGCGAAGTGCGTCCAGGCCTACTGGAAGCCTGCGCAAACGCGCCGCGCGATCGACTGGCTGTGGCATCTCGACGAACAGCCGGACGTGACGGCGCTGCCCGCGCTGATGACGATCCAAGCCTGAACGATGGCGGCCCGGCGGCCCGGCCGCCGGATCGACGACGTGCGACCGCCGGCGCAGCGAGCGTGTCGGATTACTGCGTCTTCTTGCCCGGCACGTCGCTGCCCGCCAGATCGATTGCCTTGTCCGATCCCACCGCATTGCGCAGCTGGAATTTCTGGATCTTGCCGGTCGACGTTTTCGGCAGTTCGCCGAACCGCACGGCCTTCGGCACCTTGAAGCCCGCGAGCAGCTGCTTGCAATGCGCGACGATCTCCGCCTCGGTCGCGCTCGCGCCTTCGCGCAGCTCGACGAACGCGCACGGCACCTCGCCCCATTTCGGGTCGGGCATCGCGACGACGGCCGCGACCGCCACCGCCGGATGCCGGTACAGCGCATCCTCGACCTCGATGCTCGAAATGTTCTCGCCGCCCGAGATGATGATGTCCTTCTTGCGATCCTTGATCCGGATATAGCCGTCCGGCATCAGCACCGCGAGATCGCCGGTATGGAACCAGCCGCCGTGGAACGCGTCGTCGGTCGCCTTCGGGTTCTTCAGGTAGCCCTTCATGCAGATGTTGCCGCGGAACATGATCTCGCCGAGCGTCTCGCCGTCGGCCGGCACCGGCGTCATCGTGTCGGGATCGAGCACCGTCGCGCCCGCTTCCAGGTGATAGCGCACGCCCTGGCGCGCGTTGAGCCGAGCGCGATCCTCGTCGCCCAGTTCCTCCCAGTGCGACTGCTTCGCGCACACGGTCGCCGGGCCGTAGACCTCGGTCAGCCCGTACACGTGCAGCAGGTCGAAGCCGATCTCCTTCATCTTCGCGATCACGGCCGGCGCGGGCGCCGCACCCGCGACCATCGCGTGCACCGTGTGGTCGATGCCTTCGCGGAATTCGGCCGGCGCGTTCGCGATCGCGCTCTGCACGATCGGCGCACCGCAGTAGTGCGTGATGCGTTCGCGGCGGATCAGGTCGAACACCGTCTTCGCGTCGAACTTGCGCAGGCAGACGTTCACGCCCGCGCGCGCAGCAACGGCCCACGGGAAGCACCAGCCGTTGCAATGGAACATCGGCAGCGTCCACAGGTAGACGGCGTGCTTCGGCATGTCCCATTCGAGGATGTTGCTGATCGCCGCGAGATAGGCGCCGCGATGGTGGTAGACGACGCCCTTCGGGTCGCCGGTCGTGCCGGACGTGTAGTTCAGCGCGATCGCATCCCATTCGTCGGCGGGCGGCGTCCATGCGTAGTCGGCGTCGCCGCTTGCGACGAGCGCCTCATAATCCGTCGCGCCCGCGAAACGGGCGGGGTCGGCCGGCATCGCGTCAGCCACGCTGATGATCTTCAGGCCCGGCACCTCGAGCGCCGCGCGATGCGCGAACTCCGCGTATTCGGTATCGACGATCAGCACCTTCGCTTCGCCATGACGCAGCATGAACAGCACCGACGACACATCGAGCCGCGTGTTGATCGTGTTCAGCACGGCGCCGGCCATCGGCACGCCGAAGTGCGCCTCGACCATCGCCGGGATGTTCGGCAGCATCGCCGCGACCGTGTCGCCGCGTTCGACGCCGAGCCGCGCGAGCGCGCTCGCCAGTTGCTTCGCGCGCGTGTAGGTCTCGCCCCAGGTGCGCCGCACGTCGCCGTGCACGATCGCGAGGCGCTCGCCGTAAACTTCGGCCGTCCTGACCAGGAAGTCGATCGGGGTGAGCGGCACGTAATTCGCGTCGCGGCGGCCGAGTCCGGCCTCGAACATCTGCGTCATGATCCTGTCTCCCGTGTCCTGTCGACCGGGGCACAGCCACCCCGGATCGTTTTGATGTGGTTCAATTGCCGACAGCCTAACGGGCGCTATTGTGAGCCGTCTGTCATCGAAACGACAGAGTGCCTTTCACGCGCTGCGCGTTATCCCTATCCTCGCAAACCCGCACCCATGCACGACCCTCTCGCTGCCCCGTCCGACGCGCCCGCCTACCCGGCCGACGCCCTTCCCGAACCGGGCCCGCTGCCGCCGCTGGCCACGCTGTTCGGCCAATGCGCGTGGTTCCGCACGCTCGCACCCGAACACCAGGCGCTCGTGCTCGCCCAGTCGCGCGTCGAGCAGTGCGAGGCCGGCGACGTGATCGCCCACCGGCTCGCGCCGTCCGAATACTGGATCGGCGTGCACCGCGGGTTGCTGAAGCTCGCGATCTTCAATGCGTCGGGGCGCGGCTGCACGTTCTCCGGCGTGCCGTCGGGCGGCTGGTTCGGCGAAGGCAGCGTGATCAAGCGCGAACTGCGCAAGTACGAGGTCGTCGCGATCCAGCGCTCGACCGTGCTGTTCGTGCCGGTCGACACGTTCCACGCGCTGCTCGACACGAGCCTGCCGTTCACGCGCTTCGTGATCCACCAGTTGAACAACCGGATGGGCGAATTCATCGCGTCGATCCAGAACAGCCGGCTGCTGGACGTCGACGCCCGCGTCGCGCAAGCGCTCACGCAACTGTTCAACCCCGACCTGTATCCGGACACCGGCCCGTCGCTGTCGATTTCACAGGAGGAACTGGGGATGCTCGTCGGCGTATCGCGGCAGCGGATCAACCAGGCGCTGCAGCAGCTCGAGAAGCTCGGCGCGCTGCGGCTCGCGTACAACCAGATCGACGTCGTCGATTTGGGGGCGCTTGCGCGCGTCGGGATGGAGCAGATCTGAGCGCGGGCTGATGAACGAAAGCGCCGCCGACGCAGCCGGCTCGTCCGGCATCGCGGCCGTGTTCCGGCCAGCGCGCCGCCGTGCGTTTCCTCTGCTGAATCGGCAATCGGCCGCCGCGCGCCAACCTGACAATTCCGCCAGTTTCGCGACAGTAACCCGTTCCACGCCGACGTCTATCATTCGGGTTCCAATTACCCACGCCTGATCACCGCCTGTCCCGCTGCCTCCATGTGGATCGTCAATCTCGCGCTCAAGCGCCCCTACACGTTCATCGTCATGGCCATCATGATCGTGCTGGCCACCCCGCTTGCGCTGATGCGCACACCGGTCGACGTGCTGCCCGCGATCAACATTCCCGTGATCAGCGTGATCTGGAATTACGGCGGCTTCTCCGCGACGGAGATGACGAACCGCATCACGTCCGTCCATGAGCGGATCCTGACGACGACCGTCAACAACATCCAGCACGTCGAATCGACGTCGCTGCCCGGCATCGCGGTCGTGAAGGTGTTCCTGCAACCGGGTGCGAACGTGCAGACGGCGATCGCGCAGACGGTCTCGTCCGCGCAGGCGATCGTGCGGCAGATGCCGCAGGGCGCGACGCCGCCGCTCGTGATCACCTATTCGGCGTCGAGCATCCCGGTGATCCAGCTCGGGCTGTCGAGCAAGACACTCAGCGAACAGTCGCTCGCCGACATCGCGCTCAACTTCCTGCGCCCGCAGCTGATCACGGTGCCGGGCGTGCAGATTCCGTTCCCGTACGGCGGCCGCACGCGGGTGGTCGCGATCGACCTCGATCCGCAGGCGCTGCTCGCGAAAGGGCTCACGCCCGCCGACATCGTCAACGCGGTCAACGCGCAGAACCTCGTGCTGCCGACCGGCACCGCGAAGATGGGCCAGACCGAATACCGGATCGACACGAACGCGTCGGCCGACACCATCGCCGACATCAACAACCTGCCGATCCAGACCGTCAACGGCGCGACGACCTACCTGCGTGAAGTGGCATCGGTACGCGACGGCTTCGCGCCGCAGACCAACGTCGTGCGCCAGAACGGCCAGCGCGGCGTGCTCATCTCGATCCTGAAAAGCGGCGACGCGTCGACGCTCAAGGTCGTCGCGGACCTGAAGGCGCTGCTGCCGAAGGTGATCCCGACGCTGCCCGAAGGGCTCACGATCACGCCGCTGTTCGACCAGTCGGTGTTCGTCAACGCGGCCGTCCAGGGCGTGATCCACGAGGCGCTGATCGCCGCCGTGCTGACCGCGATGATGATCCTGCTGTTCCTCGGCAACTGGCGCAGCACGCTGATCATCGCGATCTCGATCCCGCTGTCGATCTTCACGTCGCTGATCGCGCTGTCCGCGCTCGGCGAGACCATCAACATCATGACGCTCGGCGGGCTCGCGCTCGCGGTCGGGATCCTGGTCGACGATGCGACGGTGACGATCGAGAACATCGAGCGGCACCTGCATCTCGGCACGAACCTGCACGACGCGATCCTCGAAGGCGCGGGCGAAATCGCGGTGCCCGCGTTCGTGTCGACGCTGTGCATCTGCATCGTGTTCGTGCCGATGTTCTTCCTGACCGGCGTCGCGCGCTTCCTGTTCGTGCCGCTCGCCGAAGCGGTCGTGTTCGCGATGCTCGCGTCGTACGTGCTGTCGCGCACGCTGGTGCCGACGCTCGCGATGCTGCTGTTCCGCCCGCAGCAGGCCAGCACCGGCCCCGACCATTCGACGTCGCGCTTCGCGCGCATCCATCACGCGTTCAACGACGCGTTCGAGCGGCTGCGCGCGTGGTACATCGTGCTGCTCAGCATCCTGCTGGTGCGCCGCCGCTTCTACGCGATGTGCTTCCTCGGCTTCTGCGTGCTGTCGACGGGCCTCGTGTTCGTGCTCGGACGCGACTTCTTCCCGAATGCCGATTCCGGCAACATCCGGCTGCACATGCGCGCGCCGACCGGCTACCGGATCGAGGAAACCGCGCGCCTCGCCGACCAGGTCGAGCGCGTGATCCGCGAAACCGTGCCGCCGGACGAACTCGGCGCGATCGTCGACAACCTCGGCCTGCCGGCGAGCGGCATCAACCTGTCGTACAGCAACGCGGGCACGATCGGCACGCTCGACGGCGAGCTGCTGATCGCGCTGAAGCCCGGCCATCGCGCGACCCAGCACTACATCCAGGCGCTGCGCACGGTGCTGCCCGAGCGCTTCCCCGGCGTCGAGTTCTTCTTCCAGCCGTCGGACATCATCACGCAGATCCTCAACTTCGGCCAACCGGCCGCGATCGACCTGCAGGTGCTCGGCAACGATCTCGCGAGTAACATGACTATCGCGAGCAGCCTGATGAAAAAGTTCAGGCAAATCCCCGGCGCCGTCGACGTGCACGTGCTGCAACGCAACGACGAGCCGACCCTGCTGGCCGACATGGACCGTACGCGCATGCAGCAGCTCAACCTCTCCGCGCAGAACGTCGCGCAGAACATGCTGATCTCGCTGTCCGGCAGTTCTCAGACCACGCCGTCGTTCTGGATCAACCCGCGCACCGGCGTCCAGTACCCGCTGCAGATCCAGACCCCGCAATACAGCATCTCGTCGGTCGACGACCTGCTCGGCACGCCGATCTCGGCGAGCGGCCGCACGGGCATGCCGCTGCAACTGCTCGGCAACCTCGTGCAGGTGCGCAGCACCGCGAATCCGGCCGTGATCACGCACTACAACATCCGCCCGGCGATCGACGTGTACGTGAGCGTCGAAGGCCGCGACCTCGGCGCGGTCGCGGGCGAGATCGACCGCATCGTGTCCGACGCGCGCTCGACACTGCCGCGCGGCACCGAGCTGACGATGCGCGGCCAGATCGAGACGATGCGCACGTCGTATATCGGCCTCGGCGCGGGCGTCGCGATGGCGATCGTGCTGGTCTACCTGCTGATCGTCGTCAATTTCCAGTCGTGGCTCGACCCGCTGATCATCATCAGCGCGATGCCGGCCGCGCTCGCCGGCATCGTCTGGATGCTGTTCATCACCGGCACGCACCTGAGCGTGCCCGCGTTGACGGGCGCGATCATGACGGTGGGCGTCGCGACCGCGAACAGCATCCTGGTTGTGTCGTTCGCGCGCCAGCGTCTCGCGGCCGGCGCGCCGCCGCTCACGGCCGCGCTGGAAGCCGGCGCGACGCGGATCCGGCCGGTGCTGATGACGGCGCTCGCGATGATCATCGGGATGGTGCCGATGGCGCTCGGTCTCGGCGAAGGCGCCGAGCAGAACGCGCCGCTCGGCCGCGCGGTGATCGGCGGGCTGCTGTTCGCGACCGTGTCGACCTTGTTGTTCGTGCCGCTCGTGTTCGGCGGCGTGCATGCGCGGCTGGCCCGCCGGCGCGCGCGCCAGGCCGGACACTGACTTTCGTCCCACTACCCGGTTGATTTGGTTGAATTCATGGAAGAGAAACATCACAGCTCCGTCGGCATCCAGGTGGACGAACATGGCATGCACCTGCCGTCGCGCACGTCGGTGTCGCGACGCGGACGCATCGTCCTGATCGTGATCGGCGTGCTGCTGGCCGCCGGCGCCGCGCGCACGGTCGTCGTCAACGTGCTGAACCACAACCGGCTCGATGCGGTCGCCGAGCAGAACACGCGCCAGTACGTGACCGTCGTGCATCCGGTCGATGCGGCCACCGGCGGCAAGCTGACGCTGCCCGGCACGCTGCGCGGCTTCGTCGAGGCGCCGATCTACGCCCGCGCGAGCGGCTACGTGCTGCGCTGGCAGGCCGACATCGGCGCGCACGTGAAACAGGGGCAACTGCTCGCCGAACTCGACACGCCCGAGCTGAACCAGGAACTCGCGCAGGCCACCGCGCAGCGCCAGCAGGCGCAAGCCGCGCTCGCGCTCGCGAAGACGTCGTTCGACCGCGCGCAGCAACTGCGGCAGCGCGACGCCGTCTCGCAGCAGGAACTCGACGACCGGCAAGGCGCGTTCAACCAGGGCACCGCGAACCTCGCGGCGGCCGATGCGAACATGCGCCGCCTCACCGAGCTGAAAGGCTTCCAGCGGATCGTCGCGCCGATCGACGGGATCGTCACGCAGCGCAACGTCGATGTCGGCGATCTCGTCAGCTCCGGCAACGCGGGCCGCTCGCTGTTCACGGTCGTACAGGCGGACCGGCTGCGCCTCTACGTGCAGGTGCCGCAGGCGTACGCGCAGCAGGTGAAGGTCGACCAGCACGTGAGCGTCGCGCAGGCCGAGCTGCCGGGCCGGACCTTCGACGGGACGATCACGCGCACGTCCGAGGCGATCGACGTCGCGACGCGCTCGTTGCAGATCGAAATCACGCTGCCGAACCCGGACGGGCGGCTGCTGCCCGGCGCCTATGTGCAGGCGACGCTGCCGATGACGCCGGTCGGCCGCCTGCAGGTGCCGGCCAATACGTTGCTGTTCCGCGCCGAAGGCCCGACGGTCGCGACCGTCGACGCGAACGGCCAGGTGCGCCTGAAACCGGTGACGGTCGTGCGCACGATCGGGCAGACGCTCGAGATCGACGGCCCGCTCACGCCGAACGACCGCCTCGTCACGAACCCGAGCGACGCGCTCGCGAACGGCGATCAGGTGATCGTCTCGACGCCGGCCGCGAAGCCGGCCTCCGGCGCCGCGGAGGCGAAGTCGTGATCGCGATGCGCATCCGCCGGCGGCCCGCCGCCGCTGCCACGTCGGTCGCCACGGCCGTTGCGCTCGCGGCCGCGCTCGCCGGCTGCACGGTCGGCCCCGATTACAAGCGGCCCGACGTCGCCACGCCTGCCGCGTGGCGGCTCGATCCGGCCGATGCGTACTGGCATCCGGCCGCGCCGGCCCGCGCGCCGCTCGACCCGGCATGGTGGACCGCGTTCGGCGATCCGCAACTCGATGCGCTGGAAGCCGACGCGCTGCGCAACAACCAGAACCTGAAGGCGGTCGCTGCTCGCTACGACCAGGCGAAGGCGACGCTCGCGTCGGTCGCGTCGGCGCAGTATCCGGCCGTCGGCCTGAACGCGAGCGGCCAGCGCTTCAAGATCTCGTCCGACCGGCCGCAAACCAACTACGCGACGCAAAGCACGTCGACCGTGCAGAACGACATCCAGGTCGGCGCGAGCGTCAGCTACGAACTCGACCTGTTCGGTCGCGTGCGGCGCAGCGTCGAATCGGCGCAGGCGACCACCGAGCAGGCCCGCGACGATTTCGCGAACGCGCGCCTGGTGCTGACCGCCGATCTCGCGTCGAGCTATTTCGCGCTGCGCGAATTCGATACCGAGATCGACGTCGTCAAGCGCTCGATCGACCTGCAACAAAAGGCGCTCGACTACGTGAGCGCACGCCACGACCTCGGCGCGGTATCGGGCCTCGATCTGCTGCAACAGCGCGCGCAGCTCGACGCGACGCGCACGCAGGCGCAGTTGCTGCTCCAGCAGCGCGTGCAGGTCGAAACCGCGATCGCGACGCTGGTCGGCTCGCCGGCCCCCACCTTCTCGATCGCGCCGCGCGTCGTGCCGATCAACGCGCCGGCGCTGCCGACCGGCCTGCCGAGCGACGTGCTGCAACGGCGCCCCGATGTCGCGTCGGCCGAACGCGCGATGGCCGCCGCGAATGCGCAGATCGGCGTCGCGCGCGCCGCGTATTTCCCGCGCATCATGCTGTCGCCCGATATCGGCTGGGACGCGACGCGCTTCGCGGGCCTGTTCACCGTGCCGGCGTTGCTGTGGTCGGTCGGCGGGTCGCTCAGCCAGCCGCTGTTCGAAGGTGGCAAGCTGAAGGCCGGCGTCGATTTCGCGCAGGCCGGCTACGTCGCCGCGCAGGCCAGCTACCGGCAGACCGTGCTCACCGCGTTCCAGGAGGTGCAGAATGCGGTCACGGGATTGTCGGTGCTCGCCGAGGCGGCGCAGCAGGCGTCCGCCGCCGTCGACGACGCACGCAAGCTCGTGTCGCTCGCGCAGGATCGCTACGCGGGCGGCCTGACGCCGTTCATCGACGTGCTGACGGCCGAACAGCAGTTGCTGACGAGCGAGCGGCAGGCCGTGCAGATCCAGGGCCAGCGCGCGGCGCTCGTCGTGTTTCTCGCGAAGGCGCTCGGCGGCGGCTGGGATGGCCACGCTGCGGGCGGCCCCGTGCCGGCCGAGGTCGCCACGGCGGCTCCGGCCGCTCCGGCACCAGCGCACCCGAGCCCTTAACCGGATTACCCGGACAACGGATTCGAACATGAAAGTCCTGATCGTCGAAGACGAACCGAAAGTCGTCGAATACCTGAAGAGCGGCCTGACCGAAGAAGGCTGGGTCGTCGACACCGCGTTCGACGGCGAAGACGGCGCATGGAAAGCCGTCGAATTCGACTACGACGTGGTCGTGCTCGACGTGATGCTGCCGAAGCTCGACGGCTTCGGCGTGCTGCGCGCGTTGCGCGCCCAGAAGCAGACGCCCGTCATCATGCTGACCGCGCGCGACCGCGTCGACGACCGCGTGCGCGGGCTGCGCGGCGGCGCCGACGACTACCTGACGAAACCGTTCTCGTTTCTTGAACTGATCGAACGGCTGCGCGCACTGACGCGCCGCGCGCGCGTGCAGGAATCGACGCTGATCTCGATCGGCGACCTGCGGGTCGACCTGATCGGCCGCCGCGCGAGCCGCGACGGCACGCGCCTCGACCTGACCGCGCAGGAATTCCAGCTGCTCGGCGTGCTCGCGCGGCGCAGCGGCGAAGTGCTGTCGAAGACGACCATCGCCGAACTCGTGTGGGACGTGAACTTCGACAGCAACGCGAACGTCGTCGAGACGGCCATCAAGCGCCTGCGCGCGAAACTTGACGGCCCGTTCGCGGACAAGCTGCTGCACACGATCCGCGGCATGGGCTACGTGCTCGAAGCGCGCGAGGACGGCGACGGCGAGAGGCCCGCATGAAACGCTCGATCGTCCGGCGGCTGTCGGCGATGTTCGGCATCGTGTCGCTGCTCGTCTTCACGCTGGTGGGCTGCGGGCTGTTCGTGATGATGAAACGCCAGTTGTTCGCCGAACTGCGCGCGACGCTCGACACGCGCACCAAGGTCGCCGAGATGATCGTGTCGCATGCGCTCACGCCCCAGCGCGGGCGTCTCATGCAGGAAAAGCTTGCCGACCTCGAACCGCCCGACGGCTCGACGCGCTACCAGGTCGACAGCCCGAATCCGGACTTCCGCTTCGGCACACCCGTCGACGGCGTGCCCGTCGGCGCGCCGTTCGGCGCATTCCAGCGTTACGCGCTGAATCACAGCACCTACGACGTGATGACGAAGACCGTCACGGTGGCCGGTGCCGGCGAGCGGCCGACGCTGAAGCTGATCGTCGCCAGTTCGTGCGAGCGCACGCAGCGGATGCTGCGCCGCTTCGGCTGGACACTCGCCGGGCTGATCACGATCGCGACGATCATTGCGCTGCTGCTGAGCCGCGCGGTCGCCCGCTTCGGGCTCGCGCCGCTCGACCGGCTGTCGCAGGACGCCTCGGCGATCAGCCTCGCGAACCGCCGCCAGCGGCTGCAGACCGACGCGCTGCCGGCCGAGCTGCGCGACCTCGCCACCTCGTTCAACGGTGCGCTCGACCGAATCCAGCAAACCTACGCGCGGCTCGAAGCATTCAACGCGGACGTTGCGCACGAGCTGCGCACGCCGATCAGCATCCTGATCGGCCAGACCCAGGTCGCGCTGACCAGCCGCGACCGCACGGTCGAGCGGATGCAGCAGACGCTGCAGTCGAACCTCGAGGAATTCGAGCGGCTGCGCGTGATCATCAACGACATGCTGTTCCTGTCGCGCAGCGACCGCGGCGAACGCGCGACCGACCTGAAGGACGTGTCGCTCGCCGACGAGGTGCGGCGCATGCTCGACTTCCTCGAAATCCCGCTCGACGAGGCGCAGTTGCGCGCCGAGTTGCACGGCGATGCGCGCGCGGCCGTCGATCCGTCGCTGTTCCGCCGCGCGATGACGAACCTGCTGATCAACGCGATCCAGCATTCGGCGCCGGGCGCGACGGTCAGCGTGACGATCGTGCGGCGCGACACGCTCGTCGAGATGTCCGTCGCGAACCCCGGCGAGCCGATCGACCCCGTCCGGCGCTCGCACGTGTTCGAGCGCTTCTACCGGCTCGAGGAAGCCCGTGCGAACAGCAAGGAGAACCACGGGCTCGGGCTGTCGATCGTCAAGGCCGTCGCCGAGATGCACGGCGGCAGCGTATTCGTCGCATGTTCTGGCGGCATCAACACGTTCGGGTTCTCGGTCTCGACGCAACCCTGTGCCGGCGGCCCGCTGCGCCCGGCCGACCTGCGCGATACCCGGCCGGCGCACGCGCCGCGCGCCCTGCACTGACGGCGGCCGCGCGCCGCCGCCGAGGGGAGTTTTCTTCAATACGGGCCGGTGCGGCTCCCGTAGTCTCGATGCGACTTTCGATCTTTCGCATGGAGATATCCAATGAGCATGCTGGTTTCGATGGCCGCGTTCGCGCTCGCCTCGTCGATCACCCCCGGCCCCGTCAACATCGTCGCGCTCAGTGCGGGCGCGCGCCACGGCCTCGGCGCGAGCCTGCGCTACGCGGCCGGCGCGACGCTCGGCTTCGTCGCGCTGTTCCTGCTGATCGGCCTCGGGCTGCACGAGGCGCTCGCGCGCTGGCCCGTGCTGACGACCGCCACGCAGTGGTCGGGCATCGCGTTCCTGCTGTATATGGCGCTGCGACTCGCGCTCGATGACGGCCGGCTGTCGGCCGACCCGGACGTGGCCGGCCCGTCGGCCGCGTCCGGCGCGGCGCTGCAGTGGCTGAATCCGAAGGCATGGCTCGCGTGCGTGGCCGCGATGGGCGCGTATGCGGCCGACGGCGACCGCGCGCTGGTCTGGCAGTTCGCCGCGCTGTATCTCGTGATCTGCTTCGCGTCGATCGCGTGCTGGGGGTATGCAGGCGCGTCGCTGCAGCACCGGCTCGCGAACGCGCGGCGCATGCGCGTGTTCAACCGGCTGATGGCGCTGCTGCTGGCCGGCAGCGCGCTTTATCTGCTCGACATCTGACGCAGGGCGTGTCGGGAACGGGCGGCGGCCAGCGGCCGGCGTGGCCCGCCGTTCAGTTCGTCGCGCTGCGGTATTGCCCGGGTGTCGCGGCCGCGATCCGCCGGAACGCGCGCTGGAAATGCGCCTGGTCGGCAAAGCCCGCGTCGAGCGCGACGTCGGCGATCGGCCGGCCGCGGCGCAGCTCCGTGCGGCCGTACTGCACGCGGCGATCGATCAGGAACGCATGCGGCGTCATCCCGTAGCGCGCGTTGAACGCGCGGATCAGGTACGACGGCGACAAATCGGCCGCCGCGCAGATCGCATCGAGCGTGACGCCCTCACGGCAATGCGCGGCGATGTAGTCGGCCGCGCGTGCGAGCCTCGCGTTGTCGTCCCCGGCGCGCGGGTCGGGCAGCTCGCGATCGAGCGCGCCGTGCAGCGCCGTGAAGAACTCGACCGCCGCGCTCTCCTTGCCGAGCGGATCGATGCCGGGCGCGACGAGCGTGCGGTAGAAACCGCCAAATTGCGCGAACAGGTCGTGCCGCTCGGTCAACTTCGGCGAAAAGCCGTGAAAATCGCTGTTCGGATCTCGGCCGAGCGAGTGCTGCAGCCGCGCGAGCCACGGCACGTCGACATAGACCATCCGGTATGCCCACGCGTCGGGGCCGTACGGATTGCACGCATGCACCTGTTCCGGATCGATGATCACCAGCACGCCGCGCCCGACGTGTTCGTTCGTCGCGCCGTTCAGGTAGGTGCTGGTGCCGCCGACGATCGCGCCCACCGAAAACGTGTCGTGCGTGTGCTTCGCGTAGCAGATCGCGCGCCCGTCGTCGACGGTGCGCGCCTCGATGAACGGCAACGCGGCATCACGCCAGAACGGCGACGGTACGGCGGATCGGTTGGCAATACGGCTCACGCGGCGGGCTCCCGGTTCGAACGACGAACGCTCACCGTACAAGACTGTGCGGCGCCGTGCAACCGCGCTCGCCCGGCGCGGCGCGGCGCCTGGCTGAATTGTCGTGCCCACGACAATGATCGTGGGCACGATCCTGCCCCGCCGACTTCCGACACGAGCGGCGGAGGATGTCCCGCTTACGCTGAAACGGCGCGCGTCCTGCCCCTGCTTGCACGCGTTTGCGCCTGCTCGGGAGCTGAAGCCGACAGAAGCGGGTCAGGCCGGAACGACGATCTTCGGATCCCACCAGTAGTAGCCGAACAGTTCCTGGTTTTGCCCGCCGACGAGCTTGTAAAGAGCGAAGCAAACGCCGAAATATTCCGTGCCGCTTTTCCGGACCGACGAGTCGAAAGTCGCGAACGTGAGTTGTTTCTTCAGCGGCGGGAGGCCATTGCGGGTCCCCGAATCCGGGTTGGGTTCCACCGCGCCATTGCGGACGACCGTGTTGCAGACGAACGGATTGAATACCTCATCGCCTTGATAGCGCGGGATGTTGTAGATGATCACGGCATCGTCGGAGTTGTCGTAGATCGACACGCCGGTAAACTGGACGCGGTCACCCGGGTATGCGGTGATTTCCAGGTCGGCCGTACCCTGCCCCTTGATGCCACGCGCGCCGGTGCAAATCAGGAACTGGCCATTGTGGGCGATGCCGGTCGGCTTGGTCTGATCCTGGCTCGGGTTCGGATACGTCTTCTTGACCCATTCCGTATCGATCACCGCGATGATGTTGATGTCCTGTGCGCTCGATGCAAGAGTGACTTCAGTAGCCATGGTTAATCTCCATTCACTAAGCGTTATGAATTTGAATCCGACGACGCGTCATTAGCGCGTCAAGATCAATATCATTCCCTTTGAGCGCCAAAATCAATTACAACCGATTACGCGGTGACGAGCATTTTTCATCACATGCAGCAACCTGAAATACCGACCGGGAAAATCCATAAAAATCAATTACAATCGATTACACGGCAATATCACCCATCCCGACCACAAAAATCAACCTACATTAAAATAAATCCCCCATCAAACCTGACAGGTATTAAAGCGAATATAAATGAACAATACTGGCGAAGCGCATCGCCGATGCGCCACGCGCACCGAACGGGCAATTGGCCCACCACGGAGGCACTCCAATGAAAGTCGATCCGAATGGCATCAATCTGGAAAAATCCGCTCAATTCATTCAAATTCTTGCAGCTATCGACACGAATTACATAAAGAGAAGCTATCCCAATCCGAGCCTGAACGCGCAGAACCCGACTGGCATCGCCAGCAATGCGTTGTTCATGCTCAACGGCCACACGCCCGGCGTGAGCAGTTCGGAAGGAACCGGTAATCTGAGCCTGAAATTGAATGTTGGCGACAAGGTATCCCTGATGGGGACGTCGCTGTCCGACAATTCGGGAGACGCCGCGCTGATTTACCACGTCCAGCAATACTCGGGCGCTCAGGTGTTCGGTCCGTTTGCCGCGGTGACCATCGAACAGGCTGGCGCGGCGAGTGCTGCCGAAACGCCCGACATCATCGCGACCTCGGCGCAATCGCAGGTCTTCCAGGCATTCGAATCCGTCGCAAAATCCTCCGGATCCGAGCGCCTCGCAACGTCTTTTGCGCTTTATACGCGCAGCCAAAACAAGAAAGCCTTGTTCGGCTACTTCTTCTGGGTCTGGCAAGCCTCCGCTGCTTGAGGCAAGCGCCCCGACAACTCGCTCCGAAGCCATACGGGAGCGATTCAAGCCGGCAGGTTTTGCGCGGCGCCCTAGAGGGTGCCGCCCCTTTTCCGCGATAAAACCAGAATGGAGCACCCACATGACAGCCGATCTTGGAAGCCTCACTCGCGACACGACCGCGCAGCAAATCGACGTCCTGGCCGTAATCGACACGGAATATATCAAGCAGAGGTACCCGCGTCCGAGCAAGCAGCCCGAGTTACCGATCGCCATCGATCATCGCGCCGTGCGCTTGCTTTACACCGGCGCGCGGGGCGCGTCGATCGGAAATGACCCGGCAGCCCCCGTTCTGACGCTGCATCCGGGCGACACGGTTTCACTCAGGGCCGTTTCCCTCTATGAAAACGCGGAAGACTCGGTGCTGATTTATCAGGTTTCGCACCTGTTCGGCCAGCAAGTCTTCAACCAGTTTTCGCAGGACTTCCTTGATGTGAATGCCGTACAACTGAACCCCGAAACGCGCGACGGCCTGCCGCCGCTGACGAAACCGCAAACGTTCGTCAGCATCGGCGCCAAGGCAAGAGAAAGCGGGATAGAAACGCTTGGCGCCTGCTTCGGGCTCTATACGCTGGAAAGAAGTACCCAGGAGCTGTTCGGATACTACTGGTGGGACTGGTTCGTCACGTGCTCCTGATGCTCGCGTTCCGTCGTTGAAGGTTCGCCCGTTCTGCGGGCAACGGTCGCGAGAGATGCTGGCGGCATGCACGACATCCGCCAGGATCGGCTGTTGCGCCGATCCTGGCGGGCCGGATATCGACAGGCTGCTATCGCAGCCGGCGAATACGTCATCGATCGGGTACCCCGCGCGTGAATCACGCGCGCTCGCGCTCGGTTGAGCCGAGCCGACAGCGATCTCGCGCGTCCGCAATACACGGCAGCACTTCACTTCGCCCCCCGGAATTTCCGCGTGACTGCCGCCGACGCGCTCGCGGCATGGCCTACTGACCGGAATTTGCCTAAGCTTAGAATTCCGTCCGCCGCGGCACGCGCGGCGGCTCCCGTTCACTCTTCCCCAGCCACGCTCATGCAGATCGATCTGAAAGGCAAGACCGCTGTAGTCACCGCTTCCACCGCCGGTATCGGGCTCGCGATTGCCGAAGGGCTGGCGCGTGCCGGCGCGCGCGTCGTCGTCAACGGCCGCAGCGACGCGTCGGTGCAGTCCGCGCTCGCGCACCTGCGCGCGGCCGTCCCTGATGCGGGCTTCGACGGCATCGCCGCCGACCTGTCCGATGCCGCCGGCGCCGCGCGCATCACGCAGCACACGCCCGCGGCCGACATCCTCGTCAACAACGCGGGCATCTACGGCCTGAAGGCGTTCTTCGATATCGACGACGCCGAGTGGGACCACTATTTCCAGACCAATGTGATGTCCGGCGTGCGCCTCGCGCGGCATTACCTGAAGGGGATGATCGAACGCAATGCCGGCCGGATCGTGTTCATTTCGTCGGAATCGGGCCTGAACATCCCGGTCGACATGATTCATTACGGATTCACGAAAACCGCGCAGCTGTCGATCGCACGCGGCCTCGCGAAGCTCGCGGCCGGCACGAACGTGACGGTCAATTCGGTGCTGCCGGGGCCGACGATGTCGGAAGGTGTGCGCGCGATGCTGAAGGCGCAGGCCGACGAAACAGGCCGCAGCATCGACGACGTCGCGGTGGAGTTCGTGCGCACGCAGCGCGCGACGTCGATCATCCAGCGACCGGCGCTGCCCGAGGAAATCGCGAACCTGGTCGTGTACGTGTGCTCGCCGCTGGCGTCGGCGACGACGGGCGCCGCGCTGCGCGCGGACGGCGGCGTACTCGACACGATCGCGTAATGGCGGTCGGGCACGGCCGCCGCGCTAGCGCGAAGCGGCCTTGCCCGGCGCGAGCGTGCCCTTGCGGTCGGCGTTCATGCAGGAATCGAAGCCGTGTTGCGTGACGACGCCGGCCCGGTCGAACACGACGAAATACTCGCGGTGATCGTTGCCGTGCTCGATGAAGTAGTTGTAGCAGACGCCGCTGCCGTTGCGGACCATCCAGACGCTGCGCGGATTGCCGCCGGCGCGGACGACATCGGCGCGCGTCGCGCCATGCCGCGACGCGGCCCGCGCGAGCGGCGTGCGCGAGTACGAGAATGGCAGCCACGAGTCGAACCACGCGCAACCGTGCAACATCAGGCAGCCGGCGGCCAGGGACAGCGTCGCTGCGGGACGGGACATCGTAATCAATCGCATGCTTGGTGAAATCTGCTGCGCCATGCCGGCGTGATCGAAAGCGCCATGCTACTAGACCTTTGGGTCCGGATCGAAAAGAAATGTAGAGAACTTTATCCGGATCGCTGCAATGCAGGCTTCGGCACCAGCCGGATCGTCGCCCGTGGCGGCGGCCGATGCGCGCTTGATCGCGCATCCGTGCCGCCGCGTCATGCGGCCGCCCCGGCACACATCGTCATGCAATCCATTCGGCCCACAGCATCGTCAGCACCGTCATCAGCGCGGGGCCGACGAACAGCCCGATCAGGCCGAACGTCTCGGCGCCGCCGAGGATGCCGAACAGCACGAGCAGGAACGGCAGCCGCGCGGAGCTGCCGATCAGCACGGGCCGCACGAAGTGCTCGGCGATGAACACGACGACGAACCCGAGCACGGCCACCACGATGGCCCACATGGTCGCCCCCTGGACGAACAGCCACAGCGCCGCGCCGCAGAACACGACCGGCGCGCAGAACGGCAGCATCGCGGCGATCGCCGTGACGAGGCCGAGCAGCGCCGCATGCGGGACGCCGGCCAGCGCATACGCGATGCCGAGCAGCGCGCCCTCGCCGAGCCCGACGACGACGAGCCCCGTCACCGTGCCGAACACGGCCGCGACCATCCGCTCGATCAGCTCCGCGCCGCTGCGCCCGAACGCGCGCCGCGCGCCCTGCAGCAAGGCACCCGACAGCTTGTGGCCGGCGCGCAGGATCACGAACAGCGTGACGAGCATGAAGCCGAACTCGAGCAGCCCGTGCGCAAGCTTCGTGCCGAACTGACGGCCGAACGCGATGAATTTCTCGCTGTTGACGCCGTGCATCGCGCTGGCCGCATGCAGCGGATGGCCGAGATTGGCCTGCCACCACTCGGTGACCTGCGCCGCGCCGTAAGGCAGCCGGCCGACCACGTCCGGCACCGGGATGCCGTTGTCCTGGATCGTGCGCAGCCACTCGCGCAGGTCATGCGCCTGCCCGATCGCCTGGGTCGCCGCGACGGCCACCGGCAGCACGACCAGCAACGAGATCGCCGCCGTGATGACGAGCGCGATGAGCGTCGGGCGGTTGCGGAACAGTAGGTGCGATTCGAAGCGCTTCAGCATCGGCCACATCGCGATGGCGATCACGCAGGCCCAGGCGATGGCGGGAATGAAATCGCGGATCACCCACAGCGCGATGACCAGCAGCGCCGCATACAGCACGGCGCGGGAAATCTGCTGCGCGCGCGGCCGCGCGGCGGGATCGTGAGACGACGGGACATGTGCGCCCATGGCACCTCTGTCGAAATGAAAAAAATGGCGGTTCGCGCCGGCAACCAGCCGGCGCGAACCGCCATTCTATCCATCGGCGCCAGATCGGCGGCGCATCTGATGCGCACGCCGCCCCGGCGACACACCCGTTCAGGCCACCTTGTCGGCGGTCCGGTAACGCTCGAGCCAGTGCGCGTACGGCGCGGGCAGCGTCCACGACGGACGCTCGACGCCGAGCTGCTTGGCCGCGTAGTACGGCCAGTGCGGGTCGGCCAGATGCGCGCGGCCGACCATCACGAGATCGAGCTGCTCTTCCGCCACCACGCGGTTCGCCAGTTGCGGCGTGTCGATCCCCCACGCGGACGACACCGGCAGCCCGGCCTCGCGGCGCACGCGCTCGGCGATCGGCGCAAGGAACGCCGGGCCCCACGGAATCTGCGCGTCCGGCGTCGAGAAACCGACCGACACGCTCAGCATGTCGAGCCCTTCCTGCTTCAGCCGCTGCGTGAGCGCGATCGACTCGGCGAGCGTCTCTTCGTCACGGCCGTCGTATTCGATCACGCCGAAACGTGCGGTCAGCGGCAGATGCTCGGGCCACACCTTGCGGACGGCCGCCAGCGTTTCGACGAGGAAGCGGCCGCGGTTCTCGGCCGAACCGCCGTATTCGTCGTCACGCTGGTTCGCATGCACCGAGAAGAAGCTCTGGCCGAGATAGCCGTGCGCGAAGTGCAGTTCGAGCCATTCGAAGCCCAGGTCGCGCGCGCGCTTCGCCGACGCAACGAAGTCGGCCTGCACGCGTGCGATGTCGTCGCGCGTCATCGCGCGCGGCGTCTTCGGCAAGTGTGCGCCAAACGGCACGGCCGACGGTGCGATGGTCTGCCAGCCGCGCGGATCGCCGTCGGCGATATGGTCGTCGCCTTCCCACGGGCGGTTCGCGCTCGCCTTGCGGCCCGCGTGCGCGATCTGGATGCCGGGCACCGCGCCGGCCGCCTTGATCGCCGCGACCGACGGCGCGAACGCTTCGGCCTGCGCATCGTTCCACAGCCCCGCGCAGCCCGGCGTGATGCGCCCTTCCGGCGACACGGCCGTCGCCTCGGCGATCACGAGGCCCGCGCCGCCACGCGCGATGCCGGCCAGATGCACGTGATGCCAATCGTTGACGACGCCGTCCTCGGCGACGTACTGGCACATCGGCGGCACCGCGATGCGGTTGCGCAGCGTGACATCCTTAAGTTTGAACGGTTCGAACAGGGCAGACATCCACGACTCCTTTGCTTGGTTCTGCAAAACGACTGGAAACGCGTCGCGCAATGCGCACGACGGAACGATTCGGGCCGTCGACGGGCCGGCTAGCGCCCGGCGACGGATACGGGATGGCGCCGGCCCGGCCGGCGCCATCGGCTTAGTGGCTTAGCGGTGGCCGAGCTGCGCAAGCAGCGCTTCTGCGGCCGGCTCCGACGATGCGGGGTTCTGCCCCGTGATCAGCAGCCCGTCGGTGACGACATGCGGCGCCCAGTCGGCGCTGCGCTCGAATTGCGCGCCGTTGGTCTTCAGCATGTCCTCGACGAGGAACGGCACGACTTCCGTCAGTTCGACGGCCGCTTCCTCGCTGTTGGTGAAACCCGTCGCGCGCTTGCCGCGCACGACCGATTCGCCGGTCTGCGGGTTCTTCACATGACGCAGCACGCCCGGCGCGTGGCACACGGCCGCGACCGGCTTGCCGGCCGCCAGCGCGCGCTCGATCAGGCCGATCGAATGCAGATCCTCGGCGAGATCCCACAGCGGGCCATGGCCGCCCGGGTAAAACACGGCGTCGTAGTCGTCCACGGACACGTCGGCCAGCTTGCGCGTCGAAGCCAGCTCGGCCTTGGCCGCCGCATCGGCCTCGAAGCGGCGCGTCGCGTCGGTCTGGGCGGCCGGATCGTTGCTTTTCGGGTCGAGCGGCGGCTGGCCGCCCTTCGGCGACGCGAGCGTCAGCTCGACGCCCGCATCCTTGAACGCGTAGTACGGCGCGGCCAGTTCCTCGAGCCAGAAGCCGGTCTTCTTGCCAGTGTCGCCGAGCGTGTCGTGCGAGGTCAGGACAACCAGAATCTTCATGATCGGACACTCCTTCGAAAATGGACGGGAACGGGGCCGCCCAACCGGACAATCCGGTCGGCGCGGCACGCCTGTCGGTTAGTCAGCTGTGACGCGTCAACGTGCGACCCGCGTATCCGAATGTGGCATGCACCTATTAGACCAGTCGTCTAGAACAATTCAAAATAAAACGACGGCGTCTCGCTGCACCATCAGCATCGCAGCGCGAAATGGCATTTTCGCGTCTTTGTTGCATATGCCACGGACGTCGCCGCATTCACGAGGACGGATGATAGCCCCTGATTAGACCGGTCGTCTAGAAAACGGGCAATCGCCCCTGCCGTCGTCGTGGGCTTTGCGGCGAGGCGCGATCCGCGAGCGTTCGTGGTCGCTCGCGCCCCTCGCCTTTACCGCGCCGGCTGGCCGCGCAACGGACCGTCCGTGTCGCCCGCCTCGATTACCGGCGCTTCGAGCCGCTGCTCGCGAACACCATCCCCCAGCAGCCGCAGCATCAGTTCCGCGAGCGAGCGCCCCGATGCATGACCGGTCGGCTGCACGACCGCCGTCACGCGATGCGGATGCGCGATGTCCGGCGGCACGCCGTCGTAGACGATCAGCGACATGTCCTCGCCCAGCCGCAGCCCGCTGCCCATGAGCGCCCGAAACGCGCCGCCGCCCACGATATTGTTGTCGACCAGCAGCGCCGTCGGCCGCTCGGCACCTGCCAGCAGCGCCCGCACCGCCTGCAACCCGCCGTCGTGCGTAAACGGGCACTCGACGAGCAGCGCCGGATCTGGCTCGATGCCGGCTTCGTGCAGAGCCGACAGATAGCCTGCCCGGCGCTGCGCGGCGAAATTCAGGTCGAGCGGCGCGCTGATCATCGCAATGCGCCGATGCCCGAACGCCGTCAGGCGGCGCACCGCGTCCCGCGCGCCGGCCTCGTTGTCGAAATCGAACCACGCATACGGCTCGGCTACCTGCGTCCGGCCGTAGGCCACGTACGGAAACGCGCTCGCCTGCAGGTACGCGATGCGCGGATCGTCGACCAGCGTGCGCGCGACGATCAGGCCGTCGACGAGCTTGCCGTCGACGATGCGCCGATAGGTGTCCAGTTCCGCGTTCGGTCGCGCCGACGCGATGATGAAATCGAGATTGCGTTCCGCGAGCCGCTCGGTGATGCCCGCGACGACTTCGCCGAAGCGCGGATCGCCGAGATCGCCCGCACCGAACGGATAGACGATCCCGATCACGTCCGCGCGCCCGGTCGCGAGCCGGCGCGCGGTCGGGTCCGCCACATAGCCCATTTCCCGGGCAGCCCGCGCCACGCGTTCGCGCGTCGCCTCGCTGACGTCGTCGTAACCGTTCAGCGCGCGGCTGACCGTCGTCCGCGACAGCCCGAGCGCGTCCGATAGCGCCTTCAGATTCACCTTCACCGTCACCGTGTTCCTCGCATTCGATGCGCCGTGCGGCATGCCGATGGTCGGCAATTGTTTCCGCTCGGTAGTGATTACCGTCAAATAATTATCTTTTGACGTCCAAACCGGTTTGAAATAGCATCCAAACCGGTTTGGACATCGATGCCCACTCAGCCGTTCACTTTCACTTTCCCTGGAAACGACGACGAGATGACATACTTTCCCCTTTTCCGCCCGACGGCGGCCCAACGTTTGTTCCTCGCTGGCGGCGCACTCGCCGCCTTCGCGTCCGTCGCGCATGCGCAGTCCGGCGGCACCGGCGCGCCCATGCCCACGCCGCATACGCAGCAGGCCTACGATCCCGAAGGCAACTTCACGATGCGCTGGACGCGGGCGGACATCCGCCAGATCGTCGCGCAGTCGCACACCGCCGGCGCCGACAAGAACTCGCTACCGCAAGCGCTGACGATGCCGGACATCCCGCAGGATTTCCCGCTGATCAACTCGAACGTGTGGGTGTGGGACACGTGGCCGCTGGCCGACCTGCGCGCGAACCAGCTCAGCTACAAGGGCTGGGAGGTGATCTTCTCGCTCACCGCCGATCCGCATGCGGGCTATACGTTTGACGACCGTCACGTCCATGCGCGCATCGGCTTCTTCTACCGTCGCGCGGGCATCCCCGCGTCGCAGCGCCCCGCAAACGGCGGCTGGACCTGGGGCGGCCACCTGTTCCCGGACGGCGCCAGTGTCAAGGTGTTCGGCACCGCGCCGATGACCAACAACGCCGAATGGTCCGGCTCGGCGCGCCTCACGCACGGCGACAACGTCAGCCTCTACTACACCGCGACGTCGTTCAACCGCTCGGCGCCCGGCGGCGCAGACATCACGCCGCCGCAGGCGATCATCACGCGTGCCGACGGCCACATCCACGCCGACGACAAGCACGTGTGGTTCAGCGGCTTCGACGATCACAAGGCGCTGCTGCAACCGGACGGCAACTACTACCAGACCGGCCAGCAGAACACGTACTTCTCGTTCCGCGATCCGTTCGTGTTCACCGATCCCGCGCACCCGGGCAAGACCTACATGGTCTTCGAGGGCAACACGGGCGGCCCGCGCGGCGCGCGCACCTGCACCCAAGCCGATCTCGGCTACGCGCCGAACGATCCGTACAAGGAAGATCTCAATGCGGTGATGAATTCAGGCGCAGTGTATCAAAAGGCCAATGTCGGCCTGGCGATCGCGACGAACCCGCAATTGACCGAGTGGAAGTTCTTGCCGCCGCTCCTGTCGGCGAACTGCGTCGACGACCAGACCGAGCGCCCGCAGATCTACCTGAAGGACGGCAAGTACTACCTGTTCACGATCAGCCACCGCACGACGATGGCGGCCGGCGTCGACGGTCCGGACGGCGTGTACGGCTTCGTCGGCAACGGCATCCGCAGCGACTTCCTGCCGCTGAACGGCGGCAGCGGCCTCGTGCTCGGCAACCCGACCGACTTCTCCGCGCCGGCCGGCGCGCCGTATTCGCAGGATCCGAACCAGAACCCGCGCGAATTCCAGTCGTATTCGCACTACGTGATGCCGGGCGGCCTCGTCGAGTCGTTCATCGATGCGATCGGCGCGCGTCGCGGCGGCACGCTCGCGCCGACGGTGAAGGTCAACATCAACGGAGCATCGACGGCGGTCGATCGCGCCTATGGACGCGGCGGGCTCGGCGGCTACGGCGACATTCCGGCGAACCTGCCCGCGACCGGCGCCGGCTCCAACGGCGGCAACAGCCAGGGCAGTCAGGATAACCAACAATAACGAGCGCTGTTAAAGGCCCGGGGTTCGGGAGGCGCATATCGCGCGTGTCGCGTGCGCGCCTCCTCTTTTTTCATCCATTGCGCACGCCACGGCTGAAAGCGGCATGCGCCCTCCTTTCCCGCTTTGCATGGCGGAGTACGGCCCCCCGCATGATATCGACGTCTTTCCGCTTTTCCGTCCGGCTCGCCCGGTTGCTACTCGCCTGCGTGGCCTGCACCCAGGTCGCCGCCGCACCTTGCCACGCACCGGCCGGCAACGACACGCCGCAATGGCGGCCCGCGCTTCACTACACGCCGCAGCGCAACTGGATGAACGATCCGAACGGGCTCGTCTACGACAACGGCCGCTATCACCTGTTCTATCAATACAATCCGCTCGGCAACGAATGGGGCAACATGTCCTGGGGCCATGCGACGAGCACCGATCTTGTTCATTGGCGCGAGCAGCCGGTCGCGATGCGCGCGAACGCGACGGAGGAAATTTTCTCCGGCTCGATCGTCGCCGACACGCTCAATACGTCCGGCCTGGGCAAGCCGGGCCAAACGCCGCTCGTCGCGCTTTATACGAGCGTGTACAAACCGGGCTCCGGCCACGCGTCGGGCACCCAGGCGCAGTCGCTCGCGTACAGCCTCGATCAAGGCACGACCTGGCAGCCGTACGCACACAATCCGGTGCTGACGCTCGATCCGGAATCGAAGCAATTTCGCGATCCGAAAGTGTCGTGGTATGCGCCGGGCGGCTACTGGCTGATGACGACGATCGTCGCCGACGCGCACGTCGTGAAGCTCTATCGTTCCGACGACCTGATCCACTGGAATTTCCTGAGCGACTTCACGCGGCCGGGCGTGCCGCACGACGGCACGCTGTGGGAAATGCCCGACCTCGTGCCGCTGCCGCTCGACGGCGACCCCGCACGCACCCGGTGGGTCATGATCGTCAATGTCAACCCGTGGTCGATCGCCGGCGGCTCCGGCGCCATGTACTTCGTCGGCAACTTCGACGGCCGCACGTTTACGCCGGATCGCGTCGCAGCCGCCGGCTCCGACCCCGCGCAATTCCGCTGGGTCGACCATGGCGCGGACTTCTACGCAGCCGGCACCTTTTCGGGCGCGCCCGGCTCACGGCCGGTCGCGATCGCGTGGATGAGCAACTGGGACTACGCGGCGAAAGTGCCGACCACGCCGTGGCGCGGCGCGACAACCCTGCCGCGCGAACTGTCGCTGAAAACGATCGACGGCGAACCGACGCTCGTCGTCGCACCGGCCGCCGCATTCGATGCATGGGCGGACGGCAGACCTGCCGTACACGAAGGCGACCTCACGGTCGACTCCACGACACGCGCGCTGTCGGCCGCGACGCGCGGCGTCGTCCAGCGCATCACGGTCACGATCGCGCCGCAGCACGCGGCACGTGCGGGCCTGATCGTCCGGCGGTCGGCGGATGGCTCGGTCGGCACCCGGATCGTGTACGACACGGCGAAGCGCACGCTGACGCTCGATCGTTCGATGTCCGGCGAAACCCGTTTCGCCGACACGTTCAGCCGCGAGCACATCGTGAACCTGCCGCTCGATCATGGGCAGTTGCGGCTCGAGATCGTCGTCGATCGCGGCTCGGTCGAAGTGTTCGCGAACGGCGGCCGCGTGGCGCTCACCGACCTGATCTTCCCGCCAGTCGACGCGGATCGCGTCGCTGTGTTTGCCGAGCAAGGCCGCGCGACGTTCTCCGGGCTCACGGTGACGCAGCTCGAAGCCGGCGGCGACAGGCATGGCGCCTGTGTGGCGCGATAGATGCGCTGTGCGGACGGCCATCGGCCCTGCATGTGACGAGGGCTGTCCGCCCGGCATGACGCCGATCGGTTGCAGCCCCCGCCGGGGCCCCATCGCTCAGAGCAGCCCCATCCCGCCCGACGCGATGATCTCCGCGCCGACGATGAACGCGGATTCCGGCGCGCTCAGGTGCAGCACCGTCGACGCGATTTCATCCGGCGTACCGAAACGGCCGACCGGCACGAGGCCCTTGATCTTGTCGGCCGTTTCGTCGAGCGTGGCCGCATCGAGCCCGAGCTTGCCGTAGAGCGGCGTCTGCACGGGCCCGGGGCTCACGACGTTCACGCGCACGCCGTTCGGCAGCAGTTCCGCCGACAGCGTCTTCGCAAACGAATTGACGGCCGCCTTGCTGGCCGCGTACACCGACGAGCCGGGCATCCCGATGTGCGCGTTGATCGAGCCGTTGATCACGATCGATGCGCCGCGGTTCAGCAGCGGCACCAGCGACTGGATCTGGAAATACGCGCCCTTCACATTGGTGTTGAACACGAGATCCCACATGGCCTCGTCGCTGTCGGCGAACGGGGCGAGTTTCGCGACGCCCGCGTTGATGAACACGGCGTCGAGCCGCGCCCCCGCCGACGCGACCGCATCGGCCAGCGCGCGGGCCGACGCGACGCTGCCGGCCTCGTTGCGGATCGCGAGCGCACCTGCGCCGAGCGTTTGCCGCGCGGCCTCGAGCGTCTGCGCATCGCGCCCGGTGATGATGACGCGCGCGCCTTCGGCCGCGAATGCCTTGGCGGCCGCCAGGCCGATGCCGCTGTTACCACCCGTGACGAGGACCGTCTTTCCTTCGAAGCGTTGCATGATGTTCTCCTGTGAACCGGTGAGTTGACCGTGAACACAGGATGCGCGCGGCGCCCGGCCTTGCCGTACGACGTGTGCGACGAACATGTGCGAAATCGTCGAACGTGTTTGGGCGGGCCGGTTCGATTGGCCCGTGCCGTTCCGCGCCGCGTCAGCCCGCCACGTCGATGCCGTCGAGCAGGCGCTGCGCGAGCCGCGGTTCGCGCAATTGCTCGAGCCACCATTGCAGCGCGCGGCCGTCCCGGTCGCCGTGCCACGCGACATACAGCAGGTTCGGCTCGCGCGGATCGGCCGTCGGTTTTTCCACGAGTTCGCCACGCGCGAGCAACGACGCCACGCGCCGGCGCGGCACCCAGCCGACGCCGAGCCCGTCGCGCTGCGCGAGGATCTTCGCGCGCATCGACGGCACCGCGAGCACGGCTTGCCCGCCGAGCAGGCCATACGCACGGCCCGCCACACGCCGCGACGAGTCGGCGACGACGACCGCGCGGTGCGCGCCGATCGCGTCCCGCGTCAGCGCGCCGCTCGCGGCGGCCAGCGGATGGCGTGGCGACACCGCGAACACCCACTCCATCGCGCCCAGCTCGAACCACTTGAAGCCGGGGATCGCCGGCGGCTCGTTGGTCGCGCCGATCACCAGGTCCGCGCGGCCGTCGCGCAGCGCTTCCCAGGTGCCGCCGAGCACTTCGTGCGTGAAACGCAACGACACGCCCGAGTCGAGCGCATCGAACGCGCGGACGACCGGCAGCAGCGTGTCGAACTCCAGCACCTCGTCGCTGACGATCCACAGCCGGTCTTCCCAGCCGCTCGCGACCTGCCGCACGCGCTGCGTCAGCCGCGCGACGTCCAGCGCCAGCCGTGCCGCCTCGTCGGTCAGCAACTGTCCGGCCGGCGTGAGCTGCAGCCGGTAGCCGCGCCGGTCGAACAGCAGCGCGTCGAAGCGCGTTTCGAGCTGGCGCGCCGCGTGCGACACCGTCGACGGCGCCTTGCCGAGCCGCGCCGCCGCGCGCGACAGGCTGCCGGTGGCACGGATCGCGTCGAGCAGCGCAAGTTCGTCTTCGGACAGCATGGGCTCGCTCCGGTGTGGGGTTGTCGTGGATCGTAAGGCAGCGGCCAGCCGAGGTCCAATCCGGCGACGCGGGCAGCGGATGCCGGTCGCCAGGTTGCGCCGCCCGGTCGTTCGGCCGGACGCCCCTGCTTCTTTGCCCGTGGGCGCCCCGTACAGGCGTCCCGCCCAGCCGCCATGCAGCCCGCACCCCGCTGCGGCGTTCGACTTCCGGTATGCTGGACCATACGAAATCACGGCAATCGAGGTAACCACCGCGATGGACATCGCCATCCGCATCGAAGGCCGTCACGACCTGACGGGGCAAATCTTCCGGCAACTGCGCACCGCGATCGTCGACGGGCGGCTCACCGGCGGCGCACGGTTGCCGTCGACGCGCGACCTCGCGAAACAGCTCGGCGTCTCGCGCAAGACGACGCTCGACGCGTTCGAGCGTCTCGTCGCGGAGGGCTACCTGAATACGCGCGCGGGCGACGGCACGTTCGTCGCCGACGGCCTCGCGCGCGTGCCGCAAGCCGCGGCCATGTCGGCGCCGTCGCTCGTCGAGGACACGCCGCGCGTCGACGCGGTCGATGCGCGCGCGCTGTGGGACGAGCTGCCCGACGCGCTCGCGATGCCCACGCCGCAGGATTCGCCCGGCTTCGACTTCCGCGGCGGCGTGACCGACAAGGCGCTGTTCCCGTTCGACGCGTGGCGGCGCTGCCTGCATCACGCGCTGCGCCAGCAGATGCGCGGCCCCGCCCAGTACCACGACCCGGCCGGCGATCCGCAGTTGCGCGGCGCGATCGCGCGCTACGTCGCGTTCAGCCGCGCGGTTGCGTGCGGCTGGGACGACGTGCTCGTCACGCAAGGCGCGCAACAGGCGCTCGACCTGATTGCCCGTGTCGTCGTGCGGCCCGGTGACGTGGTCGCGGTAGAGGATCCCGGCTATCCGCCCGCGCGCGCCGCGTTCGCGTCGCTCGGCGCGACGGTGATCGGCGTGCCGGTCGACGCGCACGGCCTCGTCACGGAACGGCTGCCCGACGACGCGCGCCTCGTTTACGTGACGCCGTCGCATCAGTTCCCGCTGGGGATGCCCATGACGCTGGACCGGCGCGTCGCGCTGCTCGAATGGGCGCAGCGCCGCCGCGCGGTGATCATCGAGGACGATTACGACGGCGAGATCCGCTTCGAGGGCCGGCCGGTGGAATCGCTGAAGAGCCTCGACCGCACGGGCCTCGTCGCGTATGTCGGCACGTTCTCGAAGACGATCTTTCCCGAACTGCGAATCGGCTACGCAATTCCGCCGCGCGCACTGCGCGGCGCGCTGGCCAAGGCGAAGCAGATCGTCGACTGGCATACCTGCACGCTGACGCAGGCGGCGCTTGCGCGCTTCATGCTCGAAGGCGATTTCGCACGGCACCTGAAGCGCGTGCAGAAGCACTACGATGCGCGCCGCAAGATGCTGATCGCGCATCTGCGCGGCGAACTCGCGCCGTGGTTCGACGCGATCGTGCCGACGGCCGGCATCCACCTCGCCGCCTACCTGAAACCGGGGCCCGACGAAGCGGCGCTGGTCCGCGCGGCCCGCGCGCAGGACATCGGCCTGTACGGCATCTCGGCGTTCCACGTCGGCGTGCCGGTCCGGGCGGGGCTGCTGTTCGGCTATGGCGGGATCGACGCGCTGCGCATCGACACGGCGCTCGCGAAGCTGGCCGACGTGCTGGGTTCGGGCAACCTCGCCGGCTCGGCACTGGTTACCTGAATTTCCCGGAAATTGGTGATTTAAGCAGGCCAGCACGCATCTTAAAGTGGGTCCTGTCGCGCCACCGTGCGCTCCCACCGAACAAGGACCTGCCATGCAACCGCGCCTGAACTTCTATGCCGCCAGCCCGAATGCGATCAAGGTGATGCGCAACGCCGAGGAATTCCTCGCGAAGTGCTCGATCGAGAAGCCGCTCGCCGAACTCGTCCGCCTGCGTGCGTCCCAGATCAACGGCTGCGCGTTCTGCGTCGACATGCACACGACCGACGCGCGCAAGGGTGGCGAAACCGACCGCCGCCTGGCCACCGTCGTCACGTGGCGCGAGACGCCGTTCTTCACCGAGCGCGAACGCGCAGCGCTGGAATGGACCGAGGCGCTGACGCTGGTCGCCAGCAATCACGTGCCCGACGCCGTCTGGGAAGCCGTGAAGCCGCACTTCACCGACGAGGAACTGTTCGACCTGTCGATGCTGATCGCGACGATCAACTCGTGGAACCGTTTCGCAATCGCGTTCCGCAAGATGCCCGAGTAAGGACACGACGATGACGTACGCTACGCCGCGCTGCGGGAGCGCGCCCGAAGCTACATCGAGCAACACCTGACCGACCCCGGTCTGTGTCCGGACGCGATCTGCAAGGCGATCGGCGTGTCGCGCCCGAAGCTGTACCGGCTGTTCCAGCCGGACGGCGGCGTGATGAAGCTCGTGCAGCGCACCCGGCTCGTGCGGATCCGGAACATGCTCGCGGATCCGGCCCGCCCGCGAACCCGCATCGCGGATCTCGCATGGCGCTACGGATTCGCCAGCGACAAGCACTTCAGCCAGTCTTTCAAGGCCGAATTCGGGCACAGCCCGCGGGAAACGATCGAACAGTCCCCTCGGCGTTCCGACGAAGCTTCGTTGGCCCCGGTGGCAGCCGCACCGCGTCGCGCGCTGGCAGACCCGACGTTCAGCGAGTGGATCGTCAAGGGCAACCGGCGCGCGGCCTGAGCGCGCGACAGCTGCGTTCGCGCGCGTTGCTTGTTCCGTAGCCGCTTCCTTCATTCGAACGCCGCGTTGCGGTGCACGACCGTCGCGACACCACGCCCGTCCGCGCCGCGATTCGAGCCGCACCTGATCCAGGTCAATGGCAGCGAAAACCCCTCCTTGAAATTAACTAACTCATCAATTAGCGTCGATTTCATGAACGCGAAATCCACCGTCGCCAGGCCGCGCGGGCGCCGCCCGTCGGTCGACGATTTCGACCTGCGCGACCACATGCTCGACGTCGCGATGCAGCTGTTCGCCGAGCGCGGCATCGCCGCGACGACCGTCGCACAAATCGCCGCCGCCGCCGGCGTCACGTCGGCGATGGTTCACTACTACTTCACGAATCGCGAGCAGTTGCTCGACGCGATCGTCGAGGAACGGCTCGCGCAGGCCATCGCGTTCGTGTGGCGACCGACCGAGCCGCAGATCGAAAACGACCCGTTCGCGCTCGTCGCCGAACTCGTCGACCGCTTCTTCGACGTCACGCACCGCATGCCGTGGCTGCCGTCGATCTGGCTGCGCGAGATCATCCATGAAGGCGGGCTGCTGCGCGAGCGGATGGTCCGCCGCATTCCGCTCGAACACGTCGGACGCTTCGCCGAACGCATCCGCGGCGCGCAGCAGGCCGGTACGCTGAACCCAGCGCTCGAACCCGCGTTCCTGTTCCACTCGATCATCGCGCTGGTGATGCTGCCGCTCGCGACCGCGAAACTGTGGCAAAGCGCGCGCGGCGGCCTGCCGCCGATCGACCGCGACGTGCTGCACCGCCATGTCCGCGCGCTGCTCGGTTCGGGCATGCAGCCGCCGGCCGCCGCGCCCCGCGCGCGGGCCC
>NZ_CABVQC010000074.1 GCF_902499175.1 Burkholderia aenigmatica | reverse complement strand
TCACGCAGTCACGCAGTCACGCAGTCACGCAGTCACGCAGTCACGCAGTCACGCAGTCACGCAGTCACGCAGTCACGCAGTCACGACGTTATCAAGCACTCTCTGATGGCAAGCAGTCCGATAGGTACGAATGGTGTGAGTAAAGAGAGCGCCTGGTGCGCTGGCGGAAGCATGCGAGCGCATACAATGCGACGTGAGGTACCTTTCAGCCGAGCGTAGCGAGGATGGAGCTAGCGGGCGGTATACCGCTCTGTTGGGTGGTGAGCGGTGTCAGAACCATTGCTCGAACCACTCCGCGTTCGTGACTGGCGCGGACACTTAGATGCGATCCACTCCGAGCACTACGGCACCGGGAAGTCATGCGTTGTCCGAGCGCCTTTCTTTTGGTTACTTTTCTTTGGCAAGACAAAGAAAAGTAACCGCCGCCCCGCGCAGGGGCGACGCTAATAGACCGACACGATCACAGGTGCTTCACGAAAAACAAAAGCGAACCACCAAAAACGAAATCAATCCTTCCCACCGCGCTCAACCAGCGCGCCTCCACGCGGCTCCCCGCCACCGCCGGTCTGCTTCTCGAGCCAGGCTCTCCGATCTTCCCGCGGCGTCACGCCAAACCGTTCGCGGTACGCATTAGAAAAATGCGCAGCAGAAGAAAACCCACAGGCGAGGCTAACCTGCACAACCGACTTGCTAGTCCGCTGCAGTTGAGTCCGAGCCTTGAGCAACCGAAGATTGAGGTAATACTTGGAGGGCATCGCCCCGAGATACTGCCGAAAGAGCCGCTCCAGTTGCCGGCGTGAAACGCCAACCAGCTCGGCGATCTCATCGGTCGTCAAAGGATCTTCGACATTGGCTTCCATCAAAAGCAAAGCATCGTTCAACTGAGGGTGTCGCTCACCGGGCGCGGTAACAAAAGGAATCCGCTGCCGTTCCTCGCCACTGCGCAAAGTCCCGGCCCCAAGCGCATCGGCGATCCTCTCAGCGAGATCGGGCCCATGTTCCCGGCCAATCATGGCCAGCATGAAATCAACCGTAGCCTGCCCACCGGCACAGGTGGCCCGATCCCGATCGATCTCGAAGATCTGCTGCGTGACGATCGAGCGCTCGAACTGTTCGGCGAACTGCTGATACGTCTCCCAGTTCACGCTCACGCGATACCCGGAAAGCTGCCCGGCCATCGCGAGCCACCACACGCCGTGGTGAATGCCAGTGACGATAGGTGTCCGCTGCCCCACCCTCGCGAGACTCGCGAGAAACAACCGATAGTCGGCAAACTGCTGAAACCGCTCCGACACGACGATGACCCAGTCGCACGCGATCGCATCGTTGAACGCCGCATCGGCATGCCACTGCGCGCCGCCGGCGAGCGGCACCGGCCGCCCGTCCCACGAACACACCTGCCACCGATACAGCAGCCGCCCGTCGATCTCGTTCGCAAGGTTCAGCGCATCGACGATCGGACCCACGCCCGACATCGACACGGGCGGCAATGCAACGATCGCCACCTGCGTCGTGCGGGTGGCGCCTGCGGGACGAGACACCGGTACCACGGTTGAAACCTGCCCTGTCGCGTTACTTGAGACTGCCCGACAGGAACTGCTTGAGCCGCTCGCTCTGCGGGCGCACCAGCACTTCCTTCGGATCGCCCTCTTCCTCGGTCCGCCCCTGATGCAGGAACATCACGTGGTTCGATACGTTGCGTGCGAAACCCATCTCGTGCGTGACGACGATCATCGTGCGGCCTTCCTCGGCCAGCTTCTGCATCACCTTCAGCACTTCGCCCACCAGCTCCGGGTCGAGCGCGGACGTCGGCTCGTCGAACAGCATCACGTCCGGATGCATCGCCAGCGCACGCGCAATCGCCACGCGCTGCTGCTGGCCGCCCGACAGGTGCGACGGATACTGCTTCTCGACGCGCGGCGGCAAGCCGACCTTCTCCAGATACTCGCGCGCCCGCTCCTCGGCTTCCTTCTTCGAAATGCCGAGCACGTGCACGGGGGCTTCCATCACGTTCTCGAGCACGTTCATGTGCGCCCACAGGTTGAAGTGCTGGAACACCATCGCGAGCTTCGTGCGGATGCGCTGCAGCTGCTTGTGATCGGCGACTTCGAGCGCACCGGCGCGGTCGGCCTTCGTGCGTACGGCCTCGCCGTCGACGACGATCTGCCCCGCATTGGGCCGCTCGAGAAAATTGATGCAGCGCAGGAACGTGCTCTTGCCCGAGCCGCTCGCGCCGATGATGCTGATGACGTCACCGGCCTTCGCGTTCAGCGATACGCCCTTGAGCACTTCGTTGTCGCCGTAGCGCTTGTGAATGTCGACCGCGGCAAGCTTGGTGGAAGCGGCAGCGCTCGTTTGAGTGATCTCGGCCAACTGGCTCTCCTCGAAGTGATTCAATGACGGGCGGCCGCGAGATACGCAAGCCAGTGGCGCTCCGCGCGGCGAAACGCCGCGACGAGTGCGAACGATACCGCAAGATAGATCAGCGCGGCGATTCCGAACGACTGGAACGCCATGTAGGTCGCGGAATTCGCGTCGCGTGCAACCTTCAAGATGTCCGGCACGGTCGCCGTGAACGCGACGGTGGTCGCGTGCAGCATCAGGATCACCTCGTTGCTGTACAGCGGCAGCGCGCGGCGCAGCGCCGACGGCAGGATCACGCGGCGGTACATCGTGAACGGCGACATCCCGTAGGCCCGCGCAGCCTCGACCTCGCCGTGCGGAATCGCGCGGATCGCTCCCGCGAAGATCTCGGTCGTGTACGCGCAGGTGTTCAGCGCGAACGCGAGGATCGCGCAGTTGAAGCCGCTGCGGAAGAACGCGTCGAGCAGCGAGTGCGAACGCACGAACTCGAGGCTGTACATGCCGGTGTACAGCAGCAGCAACTGCACGTAGAGCGGCGTGCCGCGGAACACGTACGTGTAGAACCGCACCGGCGTCGACACCCACTTGTTCCTCGACACGCGCGCGACCGCAAGCGGCACCGCGCACACGAAGCCAAGCGAGATCGACGCGACGAGCAGCCACAGCGTTACCGCGAGGCCGGAGAGGCGCTGACCGTCCCAGTAAAGGAACGCCTGGCCGAATTCCTGGAGGATCTCGATCATAGTTCTGCGTGCCGCACGCCCATGGAATAACGCTTCTCGAGCTGGATCAGCACGAGGTTGGAAACGGTCGTGATCGCGAGATAGATCAGCGCCGCGACGAGGATGAAGAAGAACATGTTGAACGTGCTCTTGCCGGCGTCCTGCGCGGCCTTCACGACGTCCGCAAGCCCGATGATCGACACCAGCGCGGTGGCCTTCACGAGCACCTGCCAGTTGTTGCCGATGCCCGGCAGCGCGAAGCGCATCATCTGCGGAAACATGATCCGGGCGAACACGCGCGCGCCGCTCATCCCGTAAGCCGCACCGGCTTCGAGCTGGCCGCGCGGCACCGACAGGAACGCCCCGCGGAACGTCTCGGTGAAGTACGCGCCATAGATGAAGCCGAGCGTCAGCACGCCGGCCACGAACGGGTCGATGTCGATCTGGTCCCAGCCGACGAAGTCGGTGAACTGGTTCAGCCAGATCTGGATGCTGTAGAACAACAGCAGCATCAGGACAAGATCGGGCACCGAGCGGATCAGCGTCGTATAACCGGTCGCGATCGCTCGCAGCACCCGGTTATGCGACAGCTTCGCCACCGCGCCGATCAGCCCCAGCGCCACCGCAGTGGCGAGCGACAGCACCGACAGCTCGATGGTCTGCACGGTGCCGGCCCAGAGGACAGGACCAAAGCCGTAAAGGAACACGCGCGTCTCCAGAGTTGGAATGGATGCCGACGCGTATGCCTGTCCCGCGCCGGGCTGACGCGGATAGTCGCAAGCGAAATTGATTGTCTCAAATCACCTTGCATGGGATTGCTGCGTCGCAACAATCCGCCCCACCATTTGCAACCAAGGCCTACACCCCTGTTTCAAAAGGAAAAAAGCCGCTCCCTGACAACCGGATAACGGGCAGGGAAGCGGACTTTTTGCAATTTTCCGGTCGCTTTTTCGATATAGCGCCGAAGGCGGCTGCGCTTACCGTCCCTTCAGGATGTCGGAGCGCGAAGTCGTATAGACAAGCCCGTCCGGGCCGAAATGCACGTTGAAGAATGCGTCGGTGTTGACGCCGTCCTCGAGCCAGCGCCAGCTCCAGACCGTCTCGGGCTTGAGCGGATACTGCGCGATGTCGCCGGGCTTGCCGAGCAGGCGCCGCACCTCGTCCTCGTTCATCCCCGGGCGCACCTTCGCGAAATTCTCGGCGGTCAGCACCTGCGTCGCGCCCGTGTAGCGGCCGTTCGCATCGAGGTCGACGAACCACGTCTGGTTGCCCATCGGGCCGCGCGGGTATTCGAGGCGCTTCGAGCCGTCGGTGAAGTCACGCTCGGTCTCGGGCTTGCCCATCGTGCCGCGCACGTCGGCTTCGGTCGATTCGCCGACCTTCAGCCCCTTCAGCAGCAGCGGCGCGGGCTTGATCGCGTTGAAGAAGTCCCTGATACGTTGCACGTCGAGGTTGCCTTGCTTGTCGTCGCAGCCGGTCAGCGCCAGCGCGGCGGCCAGCATCGTCACGGGAAGCAGCCGGAAACGGAAATTCATCGGAAGAAATACGCGTCGAGAAAACACGCGGCAAGGATACCCGCGCGACGCCAAAAGCGCGAGACGGGCCCGCAGCCCGTCTCATGTTCAATGCATCGTTTCGGTTTCAGTTTCGGCCACGCGGCTCGTCGCGTGCGGCGCACGCGGCACGGCCGGCGGCACACCGATGCGGCGCCGCGTGCGCACGAGCTCGGCAAGCTGCCACGAACCGAGCGCCAGGCAACCGAACAGCACCTCGCGGCCACGCTTGACCAGCGCGAGCGACAGCGCCGTCTCGCGATCGACGCCGAACATCTGCGCGAGCAGCACGACGGTCGCCTCCTGCACGCCGAGGCCGCCCGGCACCATGAACGCCGCATGGCGCACGGCCTGCGTCATCGCCTCGATCGCGATCGCGCCGCCGATCGACACCGGATGGCCGAGCAGCGCGAGCGCCCAGTAGATCTCGAGCGCGCCGAGCGTGTAGCCGGCCAGCTGCCAGAAGAATGCGCTGAACAACAGGCCCGTACGCGACATCAGCCCATCGATGTCGGCATCGAGCCGCTTGCCGTCGACGCCCTGCAGCAGCCGGTGCGAATCGCCGAGCAGGCGGCCCGCGAAACGCTCGATTGCATGGAAAATCCCGCCGCGGCGCATCAGCACGACGCCGAGTACCGGCAGCGGCAGCGTGAGCAGCAGCACGAGCCCGATCGTGCCGCCGCCCATGTTGTCCGTCGTCGCGAGCAGCAGCACGAGGCCGAGCGCGGCGAACGCATACTGGACGACGATCGTCACGAGCACCTCGACGATCACCGACGCCGTCACGCGGCTCGCGTCCGGCACCTGCCAGCGCGCGAGCCGGATCCCGACCAGCTCGCCGCCGATCCCGACCACGGGCAACAGCCGGTTCACCGCTTCGCGCACGGTTGCGATCCACCACAGGAACGGCAGCGACGAGCGCTTGTCGAGCAGCAGGTGCCACGCGTAGGCGTCGAGCAGCAGCGGCAGCGCATGGAACGGCACCAGCCACAGCAGCGCATAACCGGCGCGCGCGAGCATCTGCGACACGTCGCCGATGCCTTCATGCAGCCCCAGCGCCAGCAGGATGCCAATGCCGAGCGGCCAGCCGAGCCATTTGATCCACTTGGTCATGACGGCTGCGCCCCCGGTGCGCGCGACGCCGGCGCGCCGCGCCGTGCCGCGGGCTGGCCGAACACGTCGGCAAAGCCGCCGGTCGCGACGCCCGCCGCCTTCAGCGCGGCCGCGACGCGCGGCGACAGCAGCGCATCGAGTTCGTCCACCGGACGGTAGCCGGACATCGTCGGCGTGATCGGGCCGTCGCCGGCCTCGGCCGGATGGCAGTAGATCTCGCCAACGCCCGGCGGCAGCTTGGCCAGCGCGTCGAGCAGCACGGCCTCGTCCATCGCGCCCGTATGCTCGATCCCGACCACGTAGTCGTTGTGTGCGAGCCCCGCGCGGTCGAGCCGTGCGCGCACGAGCGCAATCCACGGCTTGAGCAGCGCGGGCGCGCTCGTCTCGTAAGGCAGCCGCACCGCGCGCAGCCCGTAGTCGCGGCCGATCTCGATGATCATCGACAGCACGGTCGGATGCAGGTGGAAATGCTTGTGCGCGTTCACGTGATCGAGCGGCAGGCCGCTCGCCGCGAACGCGTCGAACTGCGCGCGAATCTCGCGGCGCAGTTGGGCACGCACGTGCGGCAGGAAGAAGAAGCGACAGCCGTCCTTCGCCATCGCGTCGCCGAACCGCCCGTCGGGGCCGACGAGCGCGGGAATCTCACGCGCGGGCAGCGTGGCCGGCCCGTCCGCGAGCACCAGATGCAGGCCGACCGCGAGCGACGGTAGCCGCCGCGCGCGTTCGATCGCATCCTGCGCCGCGGGCGCTCCGACCATCAGGCTGGCGGCGTTCAGCACGCCGTCGCGGTGCGCGCGCTCGACCGCCGCGTTGACGCGCGGGTGCAGCCCGAAGTCGTCCGCGGTGAAGATCAGCGCCCGCGCCGCCCGCTGCGTCGTCACGAATCAGGCCTCGTGTGCGCGCAGGAAGCGGAAGAACTCGACACCTTCGCGCAGACGGCGCTTCATCATGTCCCAGCTCGTCAGCATCTCGCGGACGATTTCCCAAATCTTCGACGGACGGAAGTAGAACTGGCGATAGAACTGCTCGAGATGGTGATAGATCTCGTCGCGCGACAGGTGCGCATAGCCGATCGCAGCGAGCTGCACGCCTTCCTTGCTGACCAGGTTGATGGTCTTGTTCTCTTCCATCCAGCCGTTCTCGACGGCCTGCTTGTAGAGCGTCGTGCCCGGATACGGCGCGGCGAGCGACACCTGGATCGTGTGCGGATTGATTTCCTTCGCGTACTCGATCGTCTTCTTGATGGTTTCCTGCGTCTCGCCCGGCAGGCCGAGGATGAAGGTACCGTGGATCTTGATGCCGAGCTTCTTGCAGTCCGCGCTGAAGCGGCGCGCGAAATCGGTGCGCACGCCCTTCTTGATGTTCACGAGGATCTGGTCGTCGCCGGATTCGAAGCCGACCAGCAGCAGGCGCAGGCCGTTTTCCTTCATGACCTTCAGCGACTTGTACGGCACGTTCGCCTTCGCGTTGCACGACCACGTCATGCCGAGCTTGCCCAGGCCGATGGCGATGGCTTCCGCGCGCGGCAGGTCGTCGGTGAAGGTGTCGTCGTCGAACATCAGTTCCTTCACTTCCGGCATGTTGTCGCGGATCCACTTCGCTTCCGCGAGCACGTTCTCGACCGAGCGGGTGCGATAGCGATGGCCGCTGACCGTCTGCGGCCACAGGCAGAACGTACAGCGCGACTTGCAGCCGCGGCCCGTGTAGATCGATACGTACGGATAGTTCAGGTAGCCGATGAAGTAGTTGTCGATCTTCAGGTCGCGCTTGTAGACGGGCGCGACGAACGGCAGTTCGTCCATGTTCTCGAGGATCGGACGCGCTTCGTTGTGCTCGATCGAGCCGTCCTTCGCGCGCCAGCTCAAGCCCTTGATCTGCGGGAACGGCTTGCCTTCGGCGATTTCCTTGCAGGTGTAGTCGAATTCCTCGCGGCACACGAAGTCGATTGCCTCGCTCGCCGTGAGCGAGTTGTGCGGATCGACCATCACCTTCGCGCCGACCATGCCGACCAGCAGCGACGGCTTCATCTTCTTCAGATCCTGCGCGAACATCGCGTCGGTCGGGAACGACGGCGTGCTCGTGTGGATGATCACGAGGTCGTAGTCGTTGGCGATCTTCAGCGTTTCCTCGACCGACAGGCCGTCGGCCGGCGCGTCGACGACGCGGCTGCCCGGCACGAGCGCGGCCGGCTGCGCGAGCCACGTCGGATACCAGAAGGAACGGATTTCGCGCTTCGCCTGATAGCGCGAGCCGGCTCCGCCGTCGAAGCCGTCATACGAAGGGGCCTGCAAGAACAGCGTTTTCATGAGTGCTCCGGTAGCCTGCATAGTTCGATTCGTCACAACGATTCAGTCAAAAAAACCGCGGGCCGCCCTGCCGGCGCCCGCCTCTTTGTCATGTCGCGCCGCGCGGCCTCGCCGCGCAACGCGTCTCGGCCCTTGGGCCGGATTCGATCGGAACGGCCCTAGCGGCCGTCCACGCCTTCCACTGCCGCCGTCGCGCGTTCGCCGCCGACAACCGTCATCCTCGCGCCGCGCCACACGACGTGCGTGCCGAACACGGCCGCGAGCCACTCGAGCGCGAGCAGCGTGTCGCGCACCGCGACGAGCGGCAGGTCGCGCCAGAATGCGCGCCAGCCATCCTCGCCGCGTGCGTGCAGCACGAGCCGCCCGAACGCGCCCACCACGACCGCCGCGCCTGCCAGCGAACCGGCGAAGGTTCCGTCAAGGCGCAGCGCGAGCGCCGCGCCGATCGCGAGCCACGGCACGGTGAACGTAATGAACAGGAACGCGAAACCGGCCGGGTTCAGCGACCGGATCGTGCGCAGCCAGCGTGTCTCGCGGTGCCACAGCGGCCCGAACGACGGCTCGATCACGTCGGTCGCGACCTCGACTTCCGACAGCACGGTGCGCCGCCCGAGGCGGCGCGGCAGCTCGGCCAGCCAGAAATCGTCGGCCAGCTCGTCCTTCAGCGCGGGAAAGCCGCCGATCCGGTCGAGCGTGTCGCGCGTCAGCGCGAGCGTCGCGCCGAAGCCGAAGCGGCTCGAGCGGCCGAGGTGCGTGATCCGGACCGACGGCGCGAACCATGCGTCGACGAACTGCGCGCCGATCCGCGTCCAGAACCCGCCGACGCTGCGCGCATGATACAGGCACGTGACGACACCGACCGACACATCGGCGAGCGGCGCCGTCACGCGCTCCAGATAGTCGGGCTTCACCGCGATGTCGCTGTCCGCGATCACGATGCGGCCGTACTTCGCGCGTTCGGCGAGGTTGATCAGGTTGCTGACCTTCAGGTTCTTGCCGTGCACGCGCGCGTCGACCACGAGCGTGATGTCGCACTCGGGATAATCGGCACGCAGCCGTTCGACCACGGCGATGGCCGGATCGACCGCCGACGCGACGCCGAACAGCACTTCATAACGCGGATGGCGCTGCTCGCAGAACGTCGCGAGGTTTTCGTACAGGTGCGGCTCCGCACCGCACAGCGGCTTGAGCACGCTGATCGGCTCGAAGCCGTCGCGCACGGCCGTGTGCGGCGTGCGCGGCCGCGGCGCGAACGCGGCAACGAGCGCATACCCGGCCGCGGCCAGCGTAAACACGATCAGGAGCCAGTCGAGCATCGTTACGGTTGCCGTCATGCGCGACGCCTCCCGGCGACCTGAACGCCATGGAGAACGCGTGAGCGTGATTGCACGTGATTCGGTATTCCGACAACGACGAACGCGGGCACGACCCGACTCCTTGTTCCAGCAGCGTCTGTATATGAGGGAGGCTCGACCCATCCTTCAGGTCTGGCCATGCCCGGCTTCGCGTGGTGCATCTCCGCACGACGCCCGGACGGGATGCGGGAAGACTCGTATGGCTACCTTCGGCACAACATGGGCAGGCGCCGGATTTTAGCAGCCTGCGGCACCCCGCGCTCGGCACTACGAGAAACGCACTGGTGCAATTCTGGCAAAGCTGTGCAGACGACGAACCATTTCGGCGCACCCGCGTTCACGTTAGCGTAAGCGGTTTGCAAGCGTATTGCAGTCTTGAAAATCAAACATTTCGTGCAAATTTGTACGTCGATGCGGATTCACATCCAATCGCCGTAAAGATTGGTAATTAATCAGCGATTAGATTGATTTTTGCAACGATGGCCGAATTCGACCCTGCATCCCTGAAAGGCGCATGGGTATCGGGCCGCCCCCAGCACGTTCCGGAACCCTTTGGCAAAATCCTTGGCATTTGTTGCGTAAGCGCATCACCCTGCTCCCCCGTTCGAAGGCCAACCGATGACTCCGTTTTCCGTACTCGATCTCGCCCCCATTCCGGCCGGCGCCGACGCCTCCCAGGCTTTCCGCAACACCGTTGATCTCGCGCAGCATGCGGAACGCTGGGGTTACCAGCGCTACTGGCTCGCCGAGCATCACAACATGCCCGGCATCGCGAGCGCGGCGACCGCCGTCGTCATCGGCCATGTCGCGGGCGCCACGCAGACGATCCGGGTCGGGTCGGGCGGCATCATGCTGCCGAACCACGCGCCGCTCGTGATCGCCGAGCAGTTCGGTACGCTTGCGTCGCTGTATCCGGGGCGCATCGATCTCGGCCTCGGCCGCGCGCCCGGCACCGACCAGACCACGTCGCGCGCACTGCGCCGCGACCTGATCGGCAGCGCCGACTCGTTTCCGGATGATGTCGCCGAGCTGCAGCGCTACTTCGCGGAGCCGGTGCCCGGCCAGCGCGTGCGCGCGGTGCCCGGTGCAGGGCTCGACGTGCCCGTGTGGCTGCTCGGCTCGAGCCTGTTCAGCGCCCAGCTCGCCGCGATGCTCGGGCTGCCGTTCGCGTTCGCGTCGCACTTCGCGCCGGATTACCTGATGCGCGCACTCGAGATCTATCGCGCGCAGTACCGGCCGTCGGCCGCGTGGCCGAAGCCGCATGCGATGGTCGGCGTCAACGTGTTTGTCGCCGATACCGACGACGAGGCGCGGCGCCTGTTCACGTCGCTGCAGCAGCAGTTCATCAACCTGCGGCGCGGCACGCCGGGCAAGCTGCCGCCGCCGGTCGACGTGCTCGAGGCGAATGAGCTCGAGCTCGCGACCGTCGCGCATTCGCTGTCGTTCGCGGCAGTGGGCTCGCGCGACACGGTGCGCGACAAGCTGCGCGACCGCATCGCGCAGACAGGCGCCGACGAGCTGATCGTCACCGCCCAGATCTACGATCACGCCGCACGGCTGCGCTCGTTCGAACTGACCGCGCAGATCCGCGACGAGCTCGCGAGCGACACGCGCTGACGGCCCGCGGCCGGCCCCGCATCACTGCGGGTGCACGGCCTCCAGCCCGTCGAGCAGCGCCTTGTGGAACGCGTCCGGGTCCTGGATCTGCGGCGCGTGCCCGAGCGCCGGGAATTCGACGAGCTGCGCGCCGGGGATCGCGGCCTGCGTGCGTTTCGCGAGTTCCGGATAGTGGCCGAGCTTCGCATGCACGTCGGGCGGCGCGACGTCCTTGCCGATCGCGGTCGTGTCCTTGTCGCCGATCATCAGCAGCGTCGGCACGCGGATCGCGCCGAGTTCGTAGACCACCGGCTGCGTGAAAATCATGTCGTAGATCAGCGCGGAGTTCCATGCGACCGCGTCGCGACCGGCGCCACGGTACATCCCGGCCAGCATCTGCACCCAGCGCTCGTACGACGGCGACCACTTGCCCGCGTAGTACGTGCCCTGCTCGTAGCGGCGGATACCGTCGGCCGTGGTCTTCTGCTCGCGCGCATACCAGTAGTCGACCGACAGCGGCGGCACGCCGAGCGCCTTCCAGTCCTCGAGGCCGATCGGGTTCACGAGCACGAGCTGGTCGGTCGCCTTCGGATACATCAGCGCGTAGCGCATCGCGAGCATCCCGCCCGTCGAGTGGCCGACGATCGTCGCCGACTTCACGCCCAACGATTCGAGCAGCGCGTGCGTGTTGTGCGCCAGCTGCTGGAAGCTGTACTGGTAGCGATCGGGCTTCGACGACTTGCAGAAGCCGATCTGGTCCGGCGCGATCACGCGATAGCCCGCGTGGCTCAGCACGCCGATCGTGTCCTCCCAGGTCGCCGCGCAGAAGTTCTTCCCGTGCAGCAGCACGACGGTGCGGCCGTTCGGGTGCGCCGGCTGGACGTCGAGGTAGGCCATCTCGAGGGTGTCGCGCTGCGACACGAACGTGTACAGATGCACGGGCGCCGGATAAGTGAACCCTTCCAGGCGCGGGCCGTACACGGGCCCGTCGTTGCCGGCGGGCGATACGGCCATCGCCGCCGCAGGCATGGCACACGCGGCGGCGACGCCAGCACCGAGCGCGGTGGCGCGCGCGGCAAACAACATCTTGCGAATCGAAAGCATGGCGATCACGGTGATTGGAGACGCACGCGGGCAGCCGGGCCGCCTCGCGCCCCGCGATTCTACGCGGTCGTGCTGACGACGGCGCGCAACACTCCGGGGCTGTGCGACTTCCGCGCGCGCGACGAACTCGGGTATCGTGTGACGTGACCCTGAAACGCGTGCAGGCGATTCCCATGAAAAACGTCCTCAGCATTCAGTCGCACGTCATCTACGGCCATGCCGGCAACAGTGCGGCCGTGTTCCCGATGCAGCGCCTCGGCGTCAACGTCTGGCCGCTCAATACCGTCCAGTTGTCGAATCACATGCAGTACGGCCACTGGGCCGGCAGCGCGATCGATGCCGCCAAGATGGAGCAGCTCGTCGACGGCATCGCCGCGATCGGCGCGCTCAAGCGCTGCGACGCCGTGCTGTCCGGCTTCCTCGGCTCGCCGCCGCAGGCGCGGGCGGCCGTCGAGATCGTCCGCTCGGTGAAGGCGATGAACCCGAACGCGTGGTACTTCTGCGATCCGGCGATGGGCCAGACGGGCGGCATCCGGCCCGAGCCCGGTGTCGAGGAATTCATGGTCCAGGAGATGCCGGCGCTCGCGGACGGCATGTCGCCGAACCACACCGAACTGCAGAAGCTCGCCGGGCGGCGCATCGAGACCGTCGCCGAAGCCGTCGAAGCCTGCCGCGCGCTGATCCGCCGCGGCCCGCAGATCATCCTCGTCAAGCACCTGCACGACCGCAACAGCCCGGCCGACCGTTTCAACATGCTCGCCGTCACCGAAACCGAAGCGTGGATCGGCCAGCGCCCGCTGTACGCGTTTCCGCGCCATCCGGTCGGTGTCGGCGACCTGACCAGCGCGATCTTCGTTGCCTGCCGGCTGCGCGGCGACTCCGTGCGCGCCGCGTTCGAGCACACGCTCGCCGCCGTGCACGCGGTCGTGAAGGCCACCTACGATGCGCGCCGCTACGAGCTCGAACTCGTCGCCGCGCAGGACGAAATCGCGCGCCCGAGCGAATGGTTCGGCGCGTGGGTGACGGACGCCTGACGCGCCGGCATCGCCCTCCGCTTCACCGGCGCGCGTCCCGCGTCGCGCCGCTTTCCCGCCCTGCCCCTGCCTCGCCACGACCGCTGGCAACTGGCGCGCCGACGCTGCTTCGATATCGTTTCCGTGCGGATGCAAACGTTTTCGGACTTCACATGAATGACACCGATTCCTCGCTATGCTCGCGGCGGCACAACCCGGCGCAGCCGCATCCTGCGACCCGGGCGCGCCGTTCCAGCAGGTCCCGCCAATCGGCTCCCTCCTTTACCGCACGATAACGACCATGACTCGATCGAACCGTCGTGACTTCCTGCGCGTCGCTGCCGGCACCGCCGGCGCCGCCGCGCTGAACCTGTTTCCGCCCGTGATTCGCGATGCGCTTGCGATTCCCGCGAACCGCCGCACCGGCACCCTCCGCGATATCGAACACATCGTGATCCTGATGCAGGAGAACCGCTCGTTCGACCACTACTTCGGCACGATGCGCGGTGTCCGCGGCTTCGGTGACCCGCGCCCGCTGCGCCTCGCGAACGGCAAGTCGGTGTTCCACCAGCCGGTCGGCCCGGCCGAACTGCTGCCGTTCCATCCGGGCGCGGACAAGCTCGGCCTGCAGTTCCTGCAGGACCTGCCGCACGGCTGGCAGGACATGCACGCCGCGTGGAACAAAGGCCGCTACGACCAGTGGGTGCCGAACAAGGGCACCACGACGATGGCGTACCTGAAGCGCGACGACATCCCGTTCCACTACCAGCTCGCCGATGCGTTCACGATCTGCGACGCGTACCACTGCGCAATCCCGAGCTCGACCGATCCGAACCGCTACTACATGTGGACGGGCTACGTCGGCAACGACGGCACGGGCGGCGGCCCGGTGCTCGGCAACGAGGAAAAGGGCTACGCCTGGACGACCTATCCGGAAGTGCTCGAACAGGCCGGCGTGTCGTGGAAGATCTACCAGGACGTCGGCACCGGGCTCGACGCGAACGGCTCGTGGGGCTGGACGCAGAACCCGTACATCGGCAACTACGGCGACAACTCGCTGCTCTACTTCAACCAGTACCGCAGCGCGCTGCCCGGCACGCCGCTGTACGACAAGGCGCGCACCGGCACCAACATCAGCGCCAGCGGCACGCTGTTCGACATCCTGCAGCAGGACGTGAAGAACGGCACGCTGCCGCAGGTGTCGTGGATCTGCGCGCCGGAAGCGTATTCCGAGCATCCGAACTGGCCCGCGAACTACGGCGCGTGGTACATCGAGCAGGTACTGAAGGCGCTCGTGTCGAATCCGGACGTGTGGAGCAAGACCGCGCTGTTCATCACCTACGACGAGAACGACGGCTTCTTCGACCACGTGCCGCCGCCGTTCGCGCCGCAGTCGCGCGACAACGGGCTGTCGACGGTCGCGACGACCAACGAGGTGTTCCCCGGCGACGCATCGCACATGGCCGGCCCGTACGGACTCGGGCCGCGCGTGCCGATGCTGGTCGTGTCGCCGTGGACGAAGGGCGGCTGGGTCTGCTCGCAGACCTTCGATCACACGTCGCTGCTGCAATTCATCGAGGCACGTTTCGGCGCGCAGTATCCGGTCAAGGCCGGCAACGTGTCGCCGTGGCGCCGCACGGTGTGCGGCGACCTGACCGCCGCGTTCGATTTCGCGACGGCCGACGCCGGCTGGCCGACGCTGCCGGACACGAGCGGCTACGCGCCGCCCGACCGCCTGCGCCATCCCGACTACATCCCCGTGCCGCCGGTACTGCAGAAGCTGCCGAAGCAGGAGGCCGGGCTGCGGCCGGCGCGCGCGCTGCCGTACGAGCTGTTCGTGCATGGCCGCATCGACGCGCCCAACGGCCCGTTCCGGCTGACCTTCGCGAACACCGGCCAGGCGGGCGCCGCGTTCCAGGTCCAGTCGCGCAACCGACTCGACGGCCCGTGGGCGTACACGGTCGAAGCCGGCAAGCGCGTCGCCGACACCTGGAGCGCCGCCGCGTCGCTCGGCCTGTACGACCTCGACGTGTATGGCCCGAACGGCTTCTACTGCCACTTCCGCGGCCCGTTCGCGACCGGCATCGGCAACGCGAGCGTGAACCCCGAGGTGATCTACGGCTATGACGTCGCGAACGGCAACATCACGCTGCGCCTGATGAACCGCGGCCACAAGGCCGTGCGGCTCAAGGTCACGAACGCGTATGGCCACGGCCACGCGCGCACGTTCGACCTCGCGCCGGGCCAGCAGATCGACGACTACTGGGATCTGCGCGGCAGCCACGGCTGGTACGACCTGACCGTCAGCGACGGCCGGCTGCTCGGCTTCCTGCGCCGCTTCGCGGGCCACGTCGAGACGGGCCGCCCGAGCGCCAGCGATCCGCTGATCCGCACGCACGCATCGCACGACGATGCCGAAGCCGCATCGGACGCACTGTCCGACTGACGGCGTCCCGTGCGCGGCGCGGCCCCGGCGGGCCGCGCCGCCTCCGTGCCCCTCGCCCTTCCTCCGCTCCCCCTCCTCTCCGCCCGCTCCGTTCGCGACGGGAAACTCCCGATACCGGCTGCCCCGGCACGCGCGGAAGCTATGCGCAAATCCGCACCGAATGCGCGGCAAATTGCCAAGACCCGGGCATATCGGCGACCTATATATCGAGGCGATCGGGGCTCTTCGCGGAGCCTGACGGGAGATGCTTCCGAGGATCACGATGCCGACCTCCCCGCCCGATTCCGAGAAGCGGTTGAACCGCCCGCCCGTCGCACACGTTCGGCCCGCCCGGGCGCGTGCGGTACTCACTCGCAGGTGTCGAACAAGAGGAACAACATGAAATTCCGTCATTCCCTGCTGTCGGTGTCGATTGCATCCGCGCTTGTCCTCCTCTCGCAACAGGCCGCCCAGGCCGCCGATACGACCGACGTGAAGGTCGGTTTCGCCGCGCCGCTCACGGGCGTGAACGCCGGCTACGGCAAGGATCTGCAGAACGGCGTGCAGCTCGCGCTCGACGATGCCGCCGCACAGAAGGTGCAGATCGCCGGCAAGCCCGCGCACTTCAGCCTCGTCGTGCAGGACGACCAGGCCGACCCGCGCATCGGCGTGCAGGCCGCGCAGGCGCTCGTCGACCAGAACGTATCGGTCGTGGTCGGCCACTTCAACTCGGGGACGACGATTCCGGCCTCGGTCGTCTACGACAAGGCCGGCATCCCGGTGATCGATCCGGCCGCGACCAACCCGACGCTCACCGCGCGCGGGCTCGCGAACATGTTCATGGTGATCGCGACCGATGGCCAGAACGCCGGCAACGCGGGCAAGTACGCGGTCGACGTGACGAAGGCGAAGCGCATCGCGATCATCGACGACCGCACCGCGTTCGGCCAGGGCGAGGCCGACGAGTTCGAGAAGGCGGTGAAGGCCGCCGGCGGGAACATCATCGGCCGCGAGTTCACCAGCAACCAGGCGGTCGACTTCCGCGCGCAGATCACGAGCCTGAAGGGCAAGAACCCCGATCTGATCTTCTTCGGCGGCCTCGATTCGCTCGCAGCGAACTTCATCAAGCAGATGCGCCAGCTCGGGCTGAATGCGCAGTTCGTCGGCGGCGGCGGCGTGAAGGACAACGAGTTCATCAAGATCGCGGGCCCGGCCGCCGAAGGCGCGATGGCGTGGGAATACGGCCGGCCGCTCGACGAGCTGCCGCAAGGGAAGGATTTCGAACAACGCTTCAAGAAGCGCTTCGGCGTCGACGTGCTGTCGTACGCGCAGTTCGGCTACGACGCGGCCTGGGCGGCGATCAAGGCGATGCAGGCGGCCGGCTCGACCGACCCGAAGGTCTATCGCCCGGCGCTGAAGAAGGTCGACTTCGAAGGCGTCACCGGCCGCATCTCGTTCGCGAGCGACGGCTCGCTGAAGAGCGGGATGTCGACGCTGTACCAGGTGAAGAGCGGCGCGTGGAAGACGATCACGACGAAGGGAGGCTGATCGGCGGTGCCGGCGGCCGGCGGCGGAAACGCCGGCCGGCTCCGGCAATCGATGAAGCGAGATCCGATCTCGTATGACAACTGATGTTGACGCAATTCGACCGGGCCGGCGGCAACGCGAGCCGCACTGCCCGGCGCGTCAGCTGGCCTGCGGGTCGCGCTCGGCTTCGGCCGCCTCGTGCGCGCGGCGCAGCCGCTCGCGGCTGTTGGTGAGGTGCGTGCGCATCGCGGCGCGGGCCGCCTCCGGGTCGTGGCGCGCGATGGCCTCGTAGATATCCTCGTGCTCGTGGTTCAGCCGGCCGACATACCGTTCGAGATCGTCGCCGGCAAAGCGGGCCGAATTCACGCGCGTGCGCGGGATGATCGACGTGCCGAGCTGCGTCATGATGTCGACGAAATAGCGGTTGCCGGTGGATTGCGCGATCTGCAGGTGGAACTGGAAATCGAGCTGCGCCGTGTCGCGGCCACCGCCCGCCCCCGTCGCGATCGCGTCGAGCGCGCGCCGCAGCGCGGCGAGGTCGGTATCGTTGGCGCGCTGCGCGGCGAGGCTCGCGCATTCGCTCTCGAGGCTGATGCGCAGCTCCAGCACCGCGAGCACGTCGCGCAGCGTCGTGATCGTCGCCGGGTCGATGCCGAGCGTCTGGCGGCGCGACGGCTCCAGCACGAAGCTGCCGATGCCGTGGCGCGTCTCGACGAGGCCGCTTGCCTGCATCCGCGAGATTGCCTCGCGCACGACCGTGCGGCTCACGCCCTGCGCCGCCATGACTTCGGTTTCGGTCGGCAGCTTGTCGCCAGGACGCAGCGTGCCGTTTTCGATCTGCGCGGTCAGCGCGTCGACGACATCTTGTGCGAGGCTGCGTGCGCGACGGCGCGGCGCGGCGGGAAGCGTAGGCACGGACATGAGGCCGGTTCCTTTTTGAATGATCGTAATGTGAGCCGAGGGTTTACGCGGGGTTTGAGCGAAAGCCGATGATTCATTATACTGCGTCACAAGTCATCCGACGACTGATGATCGAAGCACGGATCTCCTGTCGACTCAAGCGCGCATTCCAGCGCCACCCGGTCCCATGCTTTACGATCGGCCAGCGTTCGCGTTCTGCGCTGCACTGGCTCGGTTGTCGCTCCCACCCCGTTCCGGGTTGCGTCGACTTGCGGGCCTTGCACGCCACGCACGTCGGTTGTCGAATGATCGCACCTCCCGCCGCGCGCGGCAAAGCTTTTGCCGCACGGCATTGCCCACCCTTTTGCCATCGCCGCCCATGAACGCCGTCACTGCCTCGCCCTCCCACGACACGCCGCGCATCGTCGACCTGCAAGCGATTCCGGTCGCCGGCCGCGACAGCATGCTGCTCAACCTGAGCGGTGCACATGGCCCGTTCTTCACTCGCAACCTCGTGATCCTGAAGGACAGCGCGGGCCGGACCGGCGTCGGCGAAGTACCCGGCGGCGAAAGCATCCGCCGCACGCTCGACGATGCGCGTGCGCTCGTCGTCGGCCAGCCGGTCGGCAATTACCACGCGGTGCTCAACGACGTGCGGCGCACGTTCGCCGACCGCGACGCGAGCGGCCGCGGGCTGCAGACCTTCGACCTGCGCACGACGATCCACGCGGTCACCGCGCTCGAAGCGGCGCTGCTCGACCTGCTCGGCCAGCATCTCGGCGTGCCGGTCGCCGCGCTGCTCGGCGAAGGCCAGCAGCGCGAGCGCGTCGAAATGCTCGGCTATCTGTTCTACATCGGCGACCGCACGAAGACCGCGCTCCCCTATCGCGACGGCCGCGGCGCGACCGACGACTGGACGCGCGTGCGCGACGAAGCCGCGCTGACGCCCGAGGCGGTCGTGCGGCTCGCCGAGGCCGCGCATGCGCGCTACGGCTTCAACGACTTCAAGCTGAAGGGCGGCGTATTCGAAGGCGCGAGCGAGATCGAGGCGGTGACGGCGCTCGCCGAGCGCTTCCCCGACGCGCGCGTGACGCTCGATCCGAACGGCGCGTGGTCGCTCGACGAGGCCGTGCGGCTGTGCCGCGATCAGCATCACGTGCTCGCGTACGCGGAAGATCCATGCGGCGCGGAGAACGGCTATTCGGGCCGCGAGGTGATGGCCGAATTCCGCCGTGCGACGGGGCTGCCGACGGCCACCAACATGATTGCGACCGACTGGCGGCAGATGGGTCACGCGGTGCAGTTGCAGGCGGTCGACATCCCGCTCGCCGATCCGCACTTCTGGACGATGCAGGGTTCGGTGCGTGTCGCGCAGATGTGCCGCGACTGGGGCCTCACCTGGGGCTCGCATTCGAACAACCACTTCGACGTGTCGCTCGCGATGTTCACGCATGTCGCGGCCGCCGCGCCGGGTCAGGTCACCGCGATCGACACGCACTGGATCTGGCAGGACGGCGAGCGGCTGACGCGCGAACCGCTGAAAATCGAGAACGGGATGGTGGACGTGCCGAAGCGGCCGGGGCTCGGCATCGAAATCGACATGGATGCCGTCGCGGTCGCGCACGAGCTGTACCAGCAGCACGGGCTCGGTGCCCGCGACGACGCGGCAGCGATGCAATACCTGATTCCGGGGTGGACCTTCAACAACAAGCGCCCCTGCCTCGCGCGCTGAGCGCGGGGCGGACCGGGCGGCAGGATCGCCCGGTCGAGTCGGAAGCGAGAGAAGCGATGCGGCCTGCGGCCGGGCTGGTAAGTGTCTGGAGGAAGACGCTGCGCGCGTCGAACGGGATCCGGATGAGGGTGGCAGTAGCGATGGCGGGCCTGGTCGGCTTCGCCCAGGCCATACCTGCCTGGCCGCACCTACCCGGCCAGGCCTAGCCGGCCGCCCCAATCCCCCGCGCCATCCCCGACGCGGCGAACACGATGACGATCACGAGCACCGCCTGCCAATGGCCGATCCGCACATAGGTGCGCGCACGGCCGAGATCGGGCATCTGCTGCTGCCGCGCGGCGACGCGCCACCGGATCAACCCGAGCATCGGCACGACCTCGAGCAGCAGGATCAGCACGAGCGCGGTCATCTTCAGGTGAAAGAGTGGTTCGTGCAGGTAGTACGCAGTGCCTTTCTCGAAACCGCCGAACGCGCGCATCAGGCCCGTCACGATCAACACCAGCGCCGACAGTCCCCACGCAGCATCGGCCTTGAATACACCGGGCAAGTCGGCCGCCTGCGCCGACGCGATGAGCCGGCGCAACGCGCGGTTGCGCCCCGCGATCGCGGCAAACGCGACGCCGAACGCACTCAGGTGAACGGCTGCCAGCAACCAACGGACGATCATCACGCCTCCTTGTCGCCCGCACGCCGTGCGCGGGACTTGTCAGACGATCTGCTTGAGCGCGGCGTCGAGCGCGAGCACCGCGACGCGGTCGCCTTCGGTCGCAAGCGGCGCGCGCATGACGATCTGCCGGTTATGGCCGACGGCCGCCGGCGAATCCCACAGCAGTTCGACCTTCGGTCGATTGAACAGGCTGCCGCGGCGCGGCGGCACGACGGCCGGTTGCCCGTCCGTTGCACCCTCGCCTGCGGGAGGCGCCGCCCGGCCGGGCCAGCGCACCGTCAGTTCGCGCGCATCGTACTGGCCGACCTTGCGGCTTTCCATCCAGACGATCGTGGTACGCGTCAGCACGTCGAGCGAAATCGCATAACGGCCGACCGCGAAGCGGCGGGCGGCCACGTTGGTCCGCCACAGCGGCCGCGGGCGGCAGATCCAGACGATCGCCGCATAAAGCGCCGGTGCGGCGACGAGCCAGCCGTTGGTTGCCGTCACCGCATGCAGCGCGAGGCGCCAGCCGTCCATCCAGACGAACATGCCGATCGACCAGACGGCAAACAGGAAACCGATCAGCGCGAACACGCGCAGCGCCTGGCGCAGCCACTGCGGCAGCGGATGAAACGGCCGTTCGGCGCGCGCGACGGCGCCCGGCAGCGCGAGCAGCAGGAAGATCAGCAGGAGGTAGACGAACGCCCAGGGCGACGACACCATCGCCGACAGCGACGAGCGATAGCCCATCTGGGACATCGAGAACAGCCAGCGCGCGAGCAGCACGAGACCGATCGCACGCAACGCGAAGATCACACCGGCGCCGGGGGCCGGCGCTGCGCGCGTGGATTTCGTTCTCGCCAAGACTGCTCTCCTCTGGATATTCGTGCGGGGCCGGATTTCACGGCACGGCCATTATAGGGACATTACCGTCTGGACAGACGGACGGATGGCATGCCGGGCTGCTTCGGGGGCCGTTCGCGGCGTCGGGCGCGGCGAGAATACAACAGATCCGCGCCGCGGATGTGACAACGCCCCGCCGGGAACCCGGACGGGGCGTCGATGGCAAGCCGCGCGCCGCAGCGCGGCGGCGGCCCGCAATCAGCCTGCGTTGACTTCGCGCAGCACCGTGCGGCGCTTCTGGCGCAGCAGTTCCTCGTAGCCCTTCACGTAGTTCTGCGCCATCACCTTCGACGAGAAGCGGGCTTCGAACGCAGCGCGAACCTTCTCGCGCGGCAGCGTATCGAGGCGCTTGAGTGCCGCGACGGCCGACAGTTCGTCTTCGACGACGAAGCCCGACACGCCGTTGTCGATCACTTCCGGCACCGAGCCGCGCTTGAACGCGATCACCGGCGTACCGCAGGCCATCGCCTCGATCATCACCAGGCCGAAGGGCTCCGGCCAGTCGATCGGGAACAGCAGCGCATGCGCGTTGCCCAGGAATTCGGTCTTTTCGGACTCGCTGATTTCGCCGATGTACTCGACGTGCGGCAGCGCGAACAGCGGCTTGATCTTCTCTTCGTAGTACGCGCGGTCAGCCTTGTCGAGCTTCGCGGCGATCTTGATCGGCAGGCCAGCCTGCTCGGCGATGCGGATCGCCGTGTCGACGCGCTTCTCCGGCGAGATGCGGCCCAGGAACGCGAGATAGCTCGGCTTCACGTTCGGGATCGGCGTCAGCAGGTTTTCCGGCAGGCCGTGATAGACGGTCGACAGCCAGTTCGCCTGCTGCAGCGGGATGCGCTGGTTGTCGGAGATCGACACGACCGGCACGTCGCTGAACGCGTTGAAGATCGGCTGCAGTTCCGGCAGGTCGAGACGGCCGTGCATCGTCGTCAGATGCGGGACCGGCTGGCGCGAGAACAGCGAGAACGGGTAATAGTCGATGTGGCAGTGCAGGACATCGAACTCTTCCGCACGGCGGCGCACCTGCTCGAGGAGCAGCATGTGCGGGGCCATCACGTCGCGGATCGTCGGGTCGAGGCGCAGCGCCTGCGGCCAGCACGCTTCGAGCTTCGCGGAAGTTTGCGAATCGCCGCTCGCGAACAGCGTGACGTCATGCCCCATCTCGACGAGTGCTTCGGTGAGGTAGGACACCACTCGCTCGGTACCACCGTACAGTTTCGGGGGCACCGCTTCGTGCAACGGAGCGATTTGGGCGATTCGCATGCGTAACTCCTAAAAAATCGGCTAAAAACCAGGTATGGGTCGGCAACCTGCCGGCGGTCCGGGCTGGATGCATTTCGTCCGAAGATCGGACGAATCAGCCTGCCGGGGGCGTCGAACCCGCGCTGCTCAAGGAGCGTCGGCGACGCGACAGGCATAGAACGTTTGAAACGAAGACCCGTTGACAGGGGTTCGTAAAAAACCTGGAATCGAACCCGGAGCCGATTATCTAGGGTTAATCCTGATACGGCGCACAACATTTCAAACACTTTACTTTGTTACAAAGGTGCAACACTTTGCAACCCGCGGACTTGGGTGTCCGTTCTAGAGTGGAAGGCCCTTTTGGCGCTCCTTGCCCCCGTGACTGCCGGCAGCGTGATTCCGGCACATGAGGCAGGACGGGATGCCGGATTTTATCTCAAAATCGATCGCGAGCCCCTGGCCAAGGCAAGATTCGCGCAGCGCGACACGCGGCCTTGTTTACAATGCCGGATTATTCAGTCCGGGCGAACGCCGGCCTGCGATCCAGCCGCCACGCTCACTCACCGAATCACCGCACGCATATTTTGGAATCTCTCACCCCTGCCCAGCGCAACGCCCACAACGCGAAGCTGTCGAGCTACGCGCACCGGCCGATCGCGTTCCTGTTCCGCTACATTCGCCTTCATCCCGTCGCCCACCTCATCGTGCTCTGCAGCGTGCTGGCCGCCGTCGGCTGCGCGCTCGGCTCGCAGTACGCGATCAAGCACCTGATCGACGTGCTGGCAACCGGGCGTCATCACCCCGGCCCGCTGTGGAGTGCATTCGCGCTGCTTGTCGGGCTGATCGCGGCCGACAACCTGCTGTGGCGCGTCGGCGGCTGGGTCGCCGCGCATACGTTCGTCGCGGTTACCGGCGACCTGCGGCGCGACCTGTTCCAGTACCTGATCGGCCATTCGCCGACCTACTACTCCGAAAAGCAGCCGGGTACGCTCGCGAGCCGCATCACGGCCACGTCGAACGCGGTCTACACGTCGGAGAACACGATGGCGTGGAACGTGCTGCCGCCGTGCATCGCGGTGATGGGCGCGATCCTGATGATCATCGTCGTCAATCCGCTGATGGCCGCCGGCCTGCTCGGCTGTTCGGCCGTGCTTTCCGTCATCCTGTTCAAGCTCGCCGGGCGCGGCTCGGCCCGCCACCATGCGTTCGCGGCGAAGGCCGCGGCGGTCGACGGCGAGCTCGTCGACGTGATCGGCAACATGGGCCTCGTGCGTGCGTTCGGGATGACGCTGCGCGAACAGAAACGCTTCGGCGCAACGGTCAAGGCCGAGATGGATGCGCGCCAGCAGAGCCTGCTCTATCTCGAAAAGCTGCGCCTGCTGCACGCGGTGATCACCGCGATGCTGTCCGCCGGCCTGCTCGGCTGGGCGCTGTGGCTGTGGGACCAGGGCCGCGCGACGTCGGGCGACATCGTGCTCGTCAGCTCGCTCGGCTTCACGATCCTGCACGGCACGCGCGATCTCGCGGTCGCGCTGGTCGACGTCACGCAGCACGTCGCGCGCCTGTCGGAAGCCGTCAAGACGCTGCTCGAGCCGCACGGGATGCCGGACCGCTCCGATGCGCAGCCGCTGTCGGCCAAGGGCGGCCGCGTCGACTTCGAACGCGTGACGTTCGCGTATCCGCACCGCCGCGCGATCCTCGACCACTTCGACCTCCATATCGAGCCGGGCCAGCGCGTCGGCCTGATCGGCAAGTCGGGCGCCGGCAAGTCGACCGTGCTCGCGCTGCTGCAGCGCTTCTACGACACGCAGGACGGCGTCGTGCAGGTCGACGGCCAGGACGTGAAGACGATCACGCAGGACAGCCTGCGCCACGCGATCGCGCTCGTGCCGCAGGACATCTCGCTGCTCCACCGGACGATCTACGACAACATCGCGTACGGCCGCCCCGAGGCGACCCGCGACGAAGTGCTCGCGGCCGCGCGCGACGCGCGCTGTGCGGAATTCATCGAAGCGATGCCGGAAGGCTATGACACGATCGTCGGCGACCGCGGCGTCAAGCTGTCGGGCGGCCAGCGCCAGCGCATCGCGATCGCGCGCGCGATCCTGAAGAACGCCCCGATCCTGCTGCTCGACGAAGCGACGTCCGCGCTCGACAGCGCCTCCGAGGAAGCGATCCAGAGCGCGCTCGACCGCCTGATGGTCGGCCGCACGGTGATCGCGATCGCGCACCGCCTGTCGACGCTGCGCAACTTCGACCGGATCATCGTGATGAACAACGGCAAGGTGATCGACGACGGCCCGCCCGACGTGCTGCGCAACCGCCCGGGCCTGTACCGCGACCTGCTCGCGAAACAGCACGGCCGCCATCACGCCCCCGACGGCAGCACGCCGCCCGGCGAACGCGTGGCCTGACGCACCGGCCATGGCCGACAAAAAAGCCGCAGTGCTTCGCGCACTGCGGCTTTTTTCATTGCACGGGGACCCGCCGGTTACACGTGCTGCAGATCGCGCAGGAAGTTGTCGCGCCACACCGACACGTTGTTCTCGCGAAGCTGCGCGATCATGTCCGTATAACGCGCGCGCCGCTCGGCGAGCGGCATCGTCAGCGCCTGTGACAACGCATCGGCCATCCCGTCGATATCGATCGGATTGACGATCAGCGCCCCCGTCAGCTCGCGCGCGGCGCCCGCGAAGCGCGACAGCACGAGCACGCCCGGATCGTCCGGATCCTGTGCGGATACATACTCCTTCGCGACGAGGTTCATCCCGTCGCGCAGCGGCGTCACGTAGCCGACCCGCGCGAGCCGGTACAGCGCCGCGAGCAGCTGGCGGTCGTACTGGCGATGGATATAGAGGATCGGTGCCCAGTCGAGCTCGGCGAAGCGCCCGTTGATGCGCCCCGACTCCCCTTCGAGCTGCAGGCGGATGTCCTGGTACGCGCGCAGTTCCGCGCGGGTCGACGGCGCGATCTGCAGGAATGACACGCGATTGCGATGCGACGGCTCGTGCTCGAGCAGCTTCTCGAACGCGCGGAAGCGCTCGACGAGCCCCTTCGAGTAATCGAGCCGGTCGACGCTCATGATCAGCTTGCGACCGCGCAGCGACGCCGCGAGCGTGCGCACCGCCTTGCCGTGCTCGCCGGCCTTCGCGAGCGACGCGATCTCGTCCGGATGCACGCCGATCGGATAGGCGGCCGCGCGCAGCGTCCGGCCGAATGCGCGCACCGTCGCCAGGCGACCGTCGCGCTCGATCACGCCGTCGGCTTCGGATTCGACGTAGTCGCAGAACGCGCGCAGGTCGGGGGCGGTCTGGAAGCCGAGCAGGTCGAACGCGCACAGCGACTCGACGAGCTCCCGGTGCGGCGGCACGTTGACGAGCACCTGCGCGGCGGGAAACGGGATGTGCAGGAAGAAGCCGATGCGGTTCTTCACGCCGGCCGCGCGCAGGGCGCGCGCGAACGGGATCAGGTGATAGTCGTGCACCCAGATCACGTCGTCGTCCTGCAGCAGCGGCACGAGCTGCTGGGCGAGCCACACGTTCACGCGGCTATAGCCCTCGAACTCGTGACGGTCGTACTGGATCAGGTCGGTGCGGTAGTGAAACGCGGGCCACAGCGTCGCGTTCGAGAAGCCGCGGTAATACTGGTCGTAATCGCGCCGCGACAGGCCGATGGTCGCAAACGTGACCGGCCCGTGTTCCTCGACATGAATCTGCGGCGCGCCGGCAGCGACGACTTCGCCGCTCCAGCCGAACCACATGCCGCCTGTCTCCTTCAGCGCATCGTAGACACCGATCGCGAGACCGCCCGCCGCCGGTTCGCCTTCCGAAATCGGCGCGACGCGGTTTGAAACGATGATGAGGCGACTCATGCGTCCGGCTGCCCCGCACCGAGCCAGCGCGCGATCTGCTCATGCAGCGCGTCGACCGAATCGAGCCGCGTGCGGGCGGACGTCTCGCCCGCGCCGACCTTGATCGACAGGCCGCCGCGCGCATTGACCACCGCGAAGCCCTTCTCGTCGGTCAGGTCGTCGCCCGCGAACAGCGGCAAGCGGCCCGCGAACGGCGGCTCGTCGAGGAACGCGGCGAGCGCGCGCCCCTTGTCGACGCCCTTCGGCTTGATCTCGAACACCATCTTGCCGGGCTGCAGGACATACGCATCGGCATAGTCGGCGACGAGGCGCTCGGTGGCCGCGCGCGCGGCCGCCTCGCGCTCGGGCGCGTTGCGGTAGTGCAGCGCGACGGCCGCGCCCTTGATTTCGAGCAGCATGCCCGGATGACGGTCGACGACGGCCGCCAGCTCGCGCTCGATGCGCAGCAGGCGTTCGTCGTTGAAGCCGATGCGCTGCGTGTCGCCGTTCGCATCGCGGCGCTCCGCACCGTGCAGGCCGGCGATCGGCAGGCCGGGCATCTTCAGGAACGTGTCGAGGTTGTCGATGCCGCGCCCGGACACGATCGCGACCGCACCGTGCGAGCGACGCCGCAGCTCGTCGAGCATCGTCAGCAGCGACGGCGGAACATGAATGCTGTCGGGCGTCGGCGCCAGTTCGACGAGCGTGCCGTCGAAGTCGAAGAAGAACGCGGTATCGGTCAGGGACAGGGAAGCCGGAACGGATTGCATCGATTCGATAGTCTGAGGGCCGGCCGGCAAACGCGGGCCGCCACTGCGCGAATGGAATTGTGCGCATCTTACCGCGCCTGCGCATCGAGATGGGCGAAACCGGTGCATCGCCGGCCTCGCGCCGCCGCCCGCGTCAACTGCGACATATTGCCCCGCTCGCCTGCAGCTTACGGGTTTCGAAAGGACGCGGGCGCGCGAATTGCGCTACAGTCGCAACCGCCTGCCGCGCGACGCATGGCGCCGCGCCGGCCGGCCACCATTTCGTCCGATCGAGCCTTAGGGACTGTTTCCAAATGGAACGCACATGCGAATGCCCGAAATCGCTCGGAGGGCAAGGAGCGAGGAGCGCCGTTTGCGCCTTGCCAAACGCCCCGAAGGAAGTCCCCTTGGGGGACAAGCGACGAGCGACGCCGCCATACGGGCGATTTCGGGCATTCCCGTGACATGATTTTTTTAAATTTGGGGTTGCCACGAGAACGGCCGCTCGCGAGGCGCGCGACGCTGCGAATACTGACGTATTCGCGAGGAGCGCAACGCGGCGAGCGGCCGTTCTCGTGGCAACGCATGCGCGTTCCATATGGAAACAGTCCCTAAGATGTCGTCTGCCCGCACTGCGCCGCACCGGCGCTTCTCCCGCTTCATCCGCACGGCCGCGGCCCTCGCCGCCGCCGTGGCACTCGCCGCGTGCACGCACGACGAGCCGCGCTGGAACCTGACCAACGTCACCGGCCACCTGCCCGACCTGTCGTTCACGCTGACGGGCGGCGACGGCCATCCCGTCGACGCCGATGCGTTCCACGGCCAGGTCGCGCTCGTCTACTTCGGCTATACGCACTGCCCCGATGTCTGCCCCGAAACGATGGCGCGGCTGATGGAAGTGCTGGCGAAGCTCGGCCCGCAGGCAAACGACGTGCGCATCCTGTTCGTATCGGTCGACCCTGCTCGCGACACGCCGCAGGCAATGCAATCGTATGTCGCCGCGTTCGACGCCGCGCATGCGCGCGGCCTGACCGGCACCGACCGCCAGATCGAATCGCTCGCGAAGCGCTATCGCGTCGCGTATCAGATGGAAAAACGCGATCCGTCAGGCGGCTACGAAGTCACGCACAGCTCGGCCGTCTACATCTTCGACGCGAGCGGCCGCGCGCGCCTGCTTGCGACCGACCGCGACTCGCCCGACGCCATCGCCGCCGATGTGCGCCGGATCATCGACACCGCCTCCACGACCTGAATTCCTCCAGACATGAAAACGAAAACGACACTCAAGACGCTCGCCCTCCTCGCCGCGCTGTGCGCAGGCGCCCACGCGTATGCCGCCGGCGCGATCACCGCGCAGAACGCATGGGTACGCTGGCTGCCGAACAAGCTGCCCGCCGGCGGCTACGTGACGCTCGTGAACACGAGCGACAAGCCCGTCGATCTCGTCGACGTCGACAGCCCCGACTACGGCATGGCGATGCTGCACCAGACCGTCTCGAACGGCTCGACGCAGAAGATGGAAATGGTCGACAAGCTGACGATCCCCGCGCGCGGCAAGGTCGACATCGCACCGGGCGGCTACCACTTCATGCTGGAGGAGCCGAAGCACGCGATCAAGCCGGGCGACACCGTGCACCTGCGCCTGAAATTCTCCGACGGCGAAACGGTCGATGCGCCGTTCGCCGTGAAGTCGCCGGCCCAGGCAAAGTGATGCGCGCGCGATGAACGTCCTGTACTGGCTCGATCCGTGGGAACCGTCGCCCACCGTGGTGATCGCGGTGCTGACCGCTGCCGTGCTGTTCGCGCGCGGCGTGAAGAAGGCGAAGGTGTCGCCGCTGCGGCAGTTCTCGTTCTGGTTCGGGCTGACGGCGCTCTACATCGCGCTGCATACGCGGCTCGACTATTTCTTCGAGCACGAGTTCTTCCTGCACCGCGCGCAGCACCTCGTGCTGCACCACCTCGGGCCGTTCTTCATCGCGCTGTCCTATCCGGGCGCGGCGATTCGCGCGGGCATCCCGTTTCGCTGGCGGCAGCGTTTCGTGCGCCCCGCGCTCGCGTGGGCGCCCGTCCGTGCGACGCTCGACGTGGTGTTCCATCCCGTCGTCGCGGTCGTGCTGTTCGTCGGGTTGATCTATTTCTGGCTGCTGTCGCCGATCCACTTCATCGCGATGCTCGACTGGCGTCTCTATCGCGTGATGAACTGGAGCATGGTGATCGACGGGCTGCTGTTCTGGTGGCTCGTCGTCGATCCGCGTCCCGCGCCGCCCGCACGGCTGTCGCCGGGCCGCCGGATCCTGATCGTCGTCGCGGCGATCCCGCCGCAGATCGCGCTCGGTGCGCTGATCTTTTTCACGCCGCACGAGCTGTATCCAATCTATTCGATCTGCGGCCGCGCGTTCACGTGGCTGAGCCCGCTGCGCGATCAGCAGATCGGCGGCCTGCTGCTGTGGATTCCCGGCTCGATGATGAGCGTGATCGGCGCGCTGATCGCGCTGCGGCACTGGCTGCGGCTGTCCGCCCGCGGCCGCCTGATCGGCGAACGGGCCGCGCAGCGCACGGACCGGCCGTCGGTCGCACACGCCGCGCGCTGACAGCTGCGCGGCGCATCGCGCATTACGCGCGCGCGCTGCTCATCCACACGTGCGGGATGCCGTCCTCGTCGTGCACGTCCGAACTCGGCGTGAAGCCGAATGCCCCGTAAAAACGCTGCAAGTGGGCCTGCGCATGCAGGCTCACCGGCGTATCCGGCCACTGCGCGCGGATATGTTCGAGCGCGCACGCCAGCAGCCCGTTGCCGAGGCCCGCGCCGCGAAAGGCGGCGGTCGTCAGCACGCGACCGATGCGTACGTCGGTGTTCTGCGCATCGGGCAGCAGCACACGCAGATAGCCGGCCAGGCGACCGGCCGGATCGAAGGCGGCCAGGTGCCATGCGGCCTGGTCCGCGTCGTCGATGTCGCGATACACGCAGTTCTGCTCGACGACGAACACCGCGCTGCGTGCTTCGAGGATCGAATAGACTTCGCGCGCCGTCAGTGCGTCGAAGGATTTCCAGCGCCAGTCGAGATCGGCGGCGCTTGGGGATGCAGCGGATGCAGATGCGTTCATGGTCGGTTCTTTTTGATTCGGGCGCGCCGGCCGGCGCGCGGCAATCGTCGATTATGACTCGAAGCGCACTCACCGCGCGACCGACTACCCGCGCGCGAAAAAAAGGCCCCGCATTGCGCGGGGCCTGTCCGTCATGCCGGCATCTGGCCGAAACGGCCGCTGTTGAAATCCTCGATCGCGGTGCGGATCTCCGCTTGCGAGTTCATCACGAACGGCCCGTAACCGACGACGGGTTCGTCGATCGGTTCGCCGCTCAGGATCAGCAGCTTCGCGTCGCCGTTCGCTTCGATCTCGACGTCGCTACCGTCGCGGCCGAGTTGCACGAACTGCGCTTCGCGGGCAACCGTCTCGCCGTTCACCTGCAAGGTACCGCTCAGCACGACCACCGCGAGCGTGCGCCCTTCGGCGACCGGGAACCGCGCATGGCCGCCGCCCACGAGCCGCACGTCCCACACGTCGATCGGCGTATGCGTGCGGGCCGGGCCGCGCCGCCCGTCGAGTTCACCCGCGATGATCCGCGCATGCCCCGCGCCGTCCGGCAGCTCGACCACGGGGATGTCGGCGTTCAGCAGCGTCTGGTAGCCGGGCGCCCCCATCTTGTCCGCGGCGGGCAGGTTCACCCACAGCTGCACCATTTCGAGCGGGCCGCCGCTCTTCGTGAACCCTTCCGAGTGGAATTCCTCGTGCAGGATCCCGCTCGCGGCCGTCATCCACTGCACGTCGCCCGGGCCGATCACGCCGCCGGCGCCGGTCGAGTCGCGATGCGCGACCTCGCCGTCATAGACGATCGTCACGGTCTCGAACCCGCGGTGCGGGTGCTGGCCGACACCGCGCGGCGTCGAGGGCGAACCCGGCTCGAACGTGGCCGGGCCGGCGTAATCGAGCAGCAGGAACGGGCTCAGGTGCGCGCCGTGAGACTGGTAGCTGAACATCGAACGCACCGGGAAACCGTCGCCGACCCAATGGCCGCGCGGCGCACTGTACACACCCTGGATCTTCTTCATTGCCTTCTCCGAATTGCGGCGAAACACGTGTTTCGCATCCTGGGTAGAAATATAGTGGTGGAACGATCGATCCGGTAGACTGCCAAAATCGCACTCAGCGTTCCATTTCATGAACGATAAAGCGCGGGATCTGAACGATCTCTATTACTTCGTGCAGGTCGTCGAACACGGCGGCTTCGCACCGGCCGGGCGGGCGCTGGACATGCCGAAATCGAAGCTGAGCCGCCGCATCGGGCTGCTCGAGGCGCGGCTCGGGATGCGGCTGATCCAGCGCTCGACGCGCCGCTTCACGGTCACTGACGTCGGCCAGACCTACTACGCACATTGCCGCGCGATGCTCGTCGAGGCCGATGCGGCCGACGAGGCGATCGCGCTGCTGCATGAGGAGCCGCGCGGCATCGTGCGCGTCAGTTGCCCGGTCGTGCTGCTCGATTCGCTGGTCGGCACGATGATCGCCGCGTTCATGATCGCGTGCCCGCGCGTCGAAATTCATCTGGAAGCGACCAACCGGCGCGTCGACGTGGTCGGCGAAGGGATCGACGTCGCGATCCGCGTACGCCCGCCGCCGCTCGAAGACAGCGATCTCGCGCTGCGCGTGCTGGCCGAGCGCGGCCAGTGCCTCGTCGCGAGCCCCGCGCTGCTGCGTGAGCATGGTGCACCGGCCGTTCCCGCCGATCTCGCACGGCTGCCCAGCCTCGATCACGGCATCCCGCAGTCCGCGCACGTGTGGCGGCTGCGCGGGCCGGACGGCGCTCACGCGGAAATCCATCACCAGCCGCGCTTCGTGACGGGCGGCATGCTCGCGTTGCGCGCGGCGGCCGTCGCGGGCGTCGGCATCGTGCAATTGCCGACGATGATGGTGCGCGATGAGGTCGCGCGCGGCGAGCTGACGACCATGCTGCCTGACTGGGCGCCACGCCGCGAGATCGTCCATGCGGTGTTCGCGTCGCGCCGGGGGTTGCTGCCCGCGGTGCGCGCGCTGCTCGACTTTCTGGCGGAACGGTTTGCCGAACTCGAACCCGATTGAGCGCGCCGCGTCACGCGTGACCAGGCGCTGCAAACCGGACGCGCGTGCCGTAGACTGCGGTACGCGCATCGCGCATTCCACAACCCTGACCGCCTTCCCGCCATGTTCACGCTGTCCAACGACACCCACGCCTCCAAGGCAGATCAATACGCGACGCTCGTCGAGCAGGCGCGCGCGCTCGTCGAGTCCGAACGCGACCTGACCGCGAATGCGGCCAACTTCGCCGCACTCGTTTACCACTCGCTCGACCGTCTCAACTGGGCCGGCTTCTACTTCTTCGACGGAACGGAACTCGTGGTCGGGCCATTCCAGGGCAAGCCCGCCTGCGTGCGGATCGCACTCGGCAAGGGTGTGTGCGGCACGGCCGCGCAGACGCGCGAAACGCAGGTCGTGCGCGACGTGCATGACTTCCCCGGCCATATCGCATGCGACGCCGCATCGGAATCGGAAATCGTCGTGCCACTGGTGGCCGGCGACGGCACGCTGATCGGTGTGTGGGACGTCGACAGCCCGGTCGCCGCGCGCTTCGACGATGAAGACCGCCAGGGGATGGAAGCACTGTGCCGCGTGTTCGTCGAATCCGCATGGCAAAAGGCGCGCGGTTGAGCGGCGGCCAGGCCGCCCCCCTCCACCGAGCAGCCGGTCGCCGCGTTCGCGCGTGAATCGCGCCGCGCGACCTCGAACGAAAACGAAACGGGCCCCGCAAAGGGGCCCGTTTCGCTGAGCCGCTGCACCGCGCTGCGCGGCGCCCGGCCGGCGTCAGGCGGCGTGCGTGCCGGACAGCGCCGGGAACGCCTGCGGCTTCGCGTCCTCGGTCAGCACCTCGAAGCCCGTTTCCGTCACGACGACCATGTGCTCCCATTGCGCCGACAGCGAGTGGTCCTTCGTGACGACCGTCCAGCCGTCCGCCAGCATGCGCGTGTCGCGCTTGCCCGCGTTGAGCATCGGCTCGATCGTGAAGATCATCCCCGGCCGGAGCGGTACGCCAGTGCCCGGGCGGCCGTAGTGAAGCACCTGCGGTTCGTCGTGATAGACATCGCCGATGCCGTGCCCGCAATACTCGCGAACCACGCTGAATCCTTCGCGATGCGCGACCTGCTGGATCGCGTAGCCGACGTCGCCAAGCGTTGCGCCCGGACGCACCGCGCGAATGCCCGCGTGCATCGCCTCATAGGTCGTCGCAACGAGCCGCCGCGCGAGCTCGTTCGGTTCGCCGACGAAATACATGCGGCTCGTATCGCCGAACCAGCCGTCCTTGATCACCGCGATGTCGAGGTTCACGATGTCGCCGTCGCGCAGCGGCCGCGACGACGGGATGCCGTGGCACACGACGTGGTTGACCGACGCGCACACAGTTTTCGGATAGCCGTGATAGCCGATGTTGGCCGGGATCGCGCCGAGCACGTCGACGATGTAGTTTCGGCACAGCACGTCGAGATCGTCGGTCGTGACGCCCGGCTTCACATGCTCGGTAAGCATCTCCAGCACCTGCGACGCGAGCTTCGCGGCTTCGCGCGACTTGGCGATTTCCGCGGCGCCGCGGATCGGGATTTCTCGCTTCGCCATTACGCCACCTGCTCGATGCCGTGCTCGACCGGTTCCGCCGGCCCCGCCTCGCCGCCCCGCGCCTCGGCCTCGGCCTCGATCAGCATCCGGCAGATGTCGCCATAAGACAGCGCCGGATTGAGTTCCGAGAGCATCCCGACGCGAAGCCAGTGCTCGGCTTGCGCGTTGATCGAGCGGCTCAGCGCCGTGCTGGTCGAGCGCAGCCGCTCGTGCATGTGCTCGGAAATCTTGATGATACCCATATATCCCCAATTAAACGAAACGTAGTCGAATCGTATATTACGCCTAGCCCGACTGCCGGGCAAGCCATTCGGACTCCGTCGAGACGTCGGCCGGCAACCATCCACCCCGTTGACAGCAAATTCCAGTTTGCTGGAAAATAAATCCATCATGAAAGAATCAGCCGCCACCGTTGCCGACGATACCGGCATCAACGAACGAATCGCCCGGCGCGTGCGCGACCTGCGCACCGTGCGAGGCTACACGCTCGATGCGCTGGCCGCGCGCTCCGGCGTCAGCCGTTCGATGATCTCGCTCATCGAACGCGCATCGGCCAGCCCGACGGCTGTCGTGCTCGACAAGCTCGCGGCCGGGCTCGGCGTGTCGCTGGCCGGGCTGTTCGGCGGCGATCAGCACGACACGCCCGCGCAACCGCTGGTACGCCGTGCGCAACAGGCCGAATGGCGGGATCCGGCGTCCGGCTATGTGCGACGCAACCTCTCCCCGGCCGGCTGGCCGTCACCGATCCAGCTCGTCGAGGTGGACTTCCCGCCCGGTGCGCGCGTCGCGTACGACAGCGGCGGGCGCGAAAGCGCGCTGCATCAGCAGGTATGGGTCGTCAGCGGCCGCGTCGACGTCACGTTCGGCGACGCGCTTCACGAACTCCACGAAGGCGACTGTCTGGCCATGCGGCTCGACCAGCCGCTGATTTTCAGCAATCCGTCGTCGCAGGCCGCGCGCTATGTCGTCGTGATCTGCGATGCGACTGCCGCCGCCGGCGTGCGGAATCCCTGATGAACGCGTCGTCGCAGCCGCCGTGCGCGCGACTCCATTACTGCCCACAGGAGCCTCTATGAATTCCCCGAAACAGCGCGACGACGTGCGCCTGATCGATTGCAGCGAGGCCGAGCATGCGCTGGCCATCCTCGAGATCCTGAACGACGCGATCGCGACCTCGACCGCGCTGTACGACTACAAGCCGCGTCCGCCGGAAGCAATGGTCGCGTGGTTCGCGGCGAAGCGTGCGGGCGGCTTCCCGGTCATCGGCGCGGTCGACGCGTCGGGCACGCTGCTTGGCTTCGCAAGCTGGGGCACGTTCCGCGCGTTTCCCGCCTTCAAATACACGGTCGAACACAGCGTGTACGTTCATCGCGACCAGCGCGGTCGCGGGCTTGGCGAGGTGCTGCTGCGCGAAGTGGTCCGGCGCGCGCGCGAAGCGCAGGTGCACGTGGTGGTCGGCTGCATCGATGCAACCAATGCGGGGAGCGTCGCACTGCATACGAAGCTGGGATTCGTGCACTCGGGCACGGTCACGCAGGCGGGATTCAAGTTCGGCCGGTGGCTCGACGCGGCGTTCTATCAGTTGACGCTCGAAACGCCGGCGCAGCCGGTGGATGGTTGAGCGGCATCGTCGCGCGCTTCCGGCATCGGCCCACCCCATGGCGGAACAAGCATTCAGGAGAATTGCACGTCCTTCCGAACCTGCCCGTGTCAGGGCCGACGCGTGAGACGAAAAAGCCCCGCCGAAGCGGGGCTTTTTTTCGGGAGCGCGAGTTGGAAGCGCCCACCCGCACAAGGCCTTGCAGGCCGACACCGCTTCATGGCTCGCGACGCCGAACATATGCACCGACGCAACTCGATCAACGCCACTCGCGCTCACCCGGACAAAAACTTCCGCATCCGTGATGAGGTGATTGCAACCGGTCGGACATGGCTATCGCGAACCGCGATCAGTCGATTGCCCCTGCTCAGTCAAAACGATGGCGCAGCACAGGTGTGAAGTTGTCATCCAAGGCCCAATGGGTGCTACGCGGCAGTATTTGCGTGCCGCCCACCCAGCGCGGCACGTCGCAGTGATCCTGCCAATATGCCTTTCCTTGCAGCACCTGCTCGCCAAGCGGGGTCAGGCCAACGATGCACTTTTCTCGCTCGGGCAGTTCGTCATGCACCTTGATCAGCGGACAGGCGCCTTCGACCAACGGGCGCATCATCGCGTAGAACATCGCGTCACCCAGGAACGGCAGCGGATCGCGACGCAGGTTCAACTCGGCAAACACCTGCGACCAGGCAAGTCCGTCACCGTCGCGAACGATCTCCAGCGCGAGTCTTTCCGTCAGACCGAGGCCATCACGCACCGACGGCAACTCCTGCAACTGGCGCCTCAGTGCCGGGGCCAGCAGCGGAAGGCTGGGACTCGCCTCCTTGCAAAGCGCCGCCCAAGCAAGCGGAGTCGCATCGCGATAGGCGTCCCAGGCCTCGCGTGCAAGCGAGAACGCGTCGTCGGTCAGCTCACGCCGACGCGGCCAAAGCCATGCGAGCACCTGCGGCGCCAGTTGCCCCAGGCCGACGAAACGATCGACGCCCGGCACGCTGTCGATCTCGACCAGTTCCAACGATTCCGGCCGTCGCGTCATGTTTGCAAGAACGGCGATCAGGAAGAGCTGATCGTACGCATCCGCTTCGCACCACAGTACGGCATGCCTGGCCCGCGACAGCTTCGACAACGCGCCATACTCGGTCGCCGCGCGCTGTCGAACCGCCGGCAGCGGGATGTCGAAACACTGGCTGATGAATTCGCAACGCGTGTCGATGAACGCCTCCGGCTCCAGCCTGGGAACCGGGCCCATGCAGTACGGATCGGCGAACATGTGGAATTCCCCACGAAATCCGGCTACGTCCAGACTATGCGCGATGTCGTTTCCACAACGCCAATGTTGGGTATCTGCCGTGTCATCGGCGGCAAATTCCGGATGCCGTGCGGCGAACTCGACGGCGTCCACATGCGACTTGAGTTTCGGCCAGCTGGCAAATCCCAGTTCGCGAGCGATCAGCCATTGGGCATCGGCAAGCACGGGGGACGCCGCACGGCGCAGGTTCTCGCCCGGTCCGGCAACTGGAGTTCCCGCCTGGAGTTGCTTGAGAAGTTGCTTGGCACGCTTGCGCTGCCGAACGAGGTCGATATGACCGTTTTGCGCCGTGGCGCGAGGATCTTGACGCATACGATCTCCAGAGGCAGCCGTATCCGCTTATCGGCTGGGAGTCGCATGAACATGCGGTGAAATGCTCGACCTGGGTATGAACCCTTTCCGCGGAATGGAGGCGTGGTGTTACGCCGCTGCCGACTGTACCACACGCGCCAAAAAATTGACCGCATCGGCGGCCAGTCGACTGCACGCGCCGCGTCCATCCGGACATCACTGATTTTTACGTCGTGGAGAAAAGGCGAACGTCATGCGCAAGCGATCCGCCTCGGCGACTTTCCGGGTGGAACGAAAGTGACGCAGAAAAAAGAAAAGCCCCGCCGAAGCGGGGCTTTATCTCGTTCTACCTGGAGGCGCGAGCCGGAGTCGAACCGGCCTAAACGGCTTTGCAGGCCGCTGCATAACCGCTTTGCTATCGCGCCAAAAGCGGACTGTCCGGATGCCGTGAGGCAAGCGACAGATTTTTTATTCGAGGACCATCAGTCCATCAAATAAAAAGGGAAGCGTGGCTTCCCCATTACTTGGAGCGGGAGACGAGTCTCGAACTCGCGACCTCAACCTTGGCAAGGTTGCGCTCTACCAACTGAGCTACTCCCGCATTGTCCTGCATCTGCAGCGCTTCGCCGTACAACACGCTGCCAGATAAAATCTGGAGCGGGAGACGAGTCTCGAACTCGCGACCTCAACCTTGGCAAGGTTGCGCTCTACCAACTGAGCTACTCCCGCGTATTGCTGCGCTACTGCTTCCCCGTCACACACTTACTTCGTCGTGCAGCGGAGAAGCGAGATTATGTCGAAGGCACATTCGTGTGTCAAGAGCTTTTCCAGCCCTTTTTCCAAAAAACCTGCTCCGCCGAATCCGCGGTGCAGGTCACGCGCCCCCGCGCTCGCGAATTTGCGGCCATGCGAGCTTCATGTAGTACAGCATCGACCAGATCGTCAGCACCGCGGCGAGATACATCAGCCATTCGCCCCACACGCGCGTGTCGATCGTCGCGACGCCAAGCGGCAGCGGCCCGTAAAACAGCAGCATCGGAATCGCGACCATCTGGCAGGCGGTCTTGAACTTGCCGAGCTGGTTCACCGCGACGCTCTTCGACGCGCCGATCTGTGCCATCCACTCGCGCAGCGCCGAAATCGCGATCTCGCGGCCGACGATCACGAGTGCGATCGCCGCGTCGACCCGCGAAATCTGCACGAGGATCAGCAGCGCGGCCGTCACCATCAGCTTGTCCGCCACCGGATCGAGAAATGCGCCGAACGACGACGTCTGGTTCCACTTGCGGGCGAGATAGCCGTCGAACCAGTCGGTCAGCGCCGCGAGTATGAAGATCGCCGCCGCCGCGAGATTGCGGTGCGCGCCGCCCATCACCGTGTCCGGCAGATAGAACACGCCGACGACGAGCGGAATCAGCACGATCCGTACCCACGTCAGGAAAATCGGGAAATTGAACGGCATGGCATGCGGGACAGTAAAGGATTCGCAATTGTGCCGTGTCGACCGGCCTGCCACAAGAACGCTGGCAACGCGGCCGGCCGCACGGCCGCGTCAGTGAAGCTGCTTGTAGATCTGCTCGGCGAGCGCGTGCGAGATGCCCTCGACGCTCGCGAGCTCCTCGACGCTCGCGGCAACCACGCCGCGCAACCCGCCGAACCGCGCGAGCAGTCGCTGCCGGCGCTTCGCGCCGACGCCCTCGAGCTCCTCGAGCCGCGACGTCTGGCGCGCCTTCGCGCGTTTCGCGCGCATGCCGGTGATCGCGAAGCGGTGCGCCTCGTCGCGGATCTGTGCGACGAGCATCAGCGCCGCGCTCTCCTTGCCGAGTTCGAGCGGCGTGCGGCCGTCCGCGAACACGAGCGTCTCGAGGCCGACCTTGCGCCCCTCGCCTTTCGCGACGCCGACCAGCATCGACGTGTCGAGGCCGAGCTCGGTGAACACCTGGCGCGCGATTTCGACCTGACCCTTGCCGCCGTCGATCAGCACGATGTTCGGCAGCAGGCTCGACGCCTCGGCCTGACGCGTCGACTCGCCGTCGATCCCGGCCGCATCGTCGGCGGCAGCCGCCTGCGCGGCCTGCTCGACCATCTTCTCGTAGCGGCGCGTGAGCACCTGCCGCATCGCCGCGTAGTCGTCGCCCGGCGTGATTCCGGTGATGTTGTAGCGGCGGTACTCGCCCGACTGCATCTTGTGATGGTGGTAGACCACGCACGACGCCTGCGTCGCCTCGCCCATCGTATGACTGATGTCGAAGCATTCGATCCGCAGCGTCGCGAGATCGTCGCATTCGTAGCTGAGCGTCTCCGCGAGCGCACGCGTGCGCGCTTGCTGCGAGCCTTGCTCCGACAGCAGCCGCATGAGCGCGATCTGCGCATTCTGTTCGGCCATCGACAGCCACGCGCGCCGCTGCCCCTGCGGCTGCCGCACCAGCGACACCTTGTGGCCGGCCTGCTCGGACAGCAACTCGAGCAGGTCGCGGCTCGCGGGCGCATGGCTCACGACGAGCACCGGCGGCACGCGATTGCCGAGATAGTGCTGCGCGATGAACGCGTCGAGCACCTCGGCCTCGACCGACGCCGCCGCGTCGGCGCGCGTGCGGCCGGGTTCTTCCGCGGGCAGGTCGGGCAATACGTCGACGGCCGCGGCGGCCGCCTCCGCCAGCTCGGACTCGTCGCCGATACCGCCCTCGGCGAGTGTCAGCGCGCTTTCGACGTGCGTCGGGAAATACGCCTTGTCGCCGAGATGCCGGCCGCCACGCACCATCGCGAGGTTCACGCACACGCGCCCACCCTGCGCGACCACGGCCAGGATGTCGACGTCGCTGTCGCTGCCGACCTCGATCGCCTGCTGGTGCAGCACCGTCGCGAGCGAGCTCATCTGGTTGCGCACGGCCGCCGCCTGCTCGAATTTCAGCTCGGCCGCGAACACGTGCATCTTCTGCTCGAGCTCCTTCATCACTTCGGACTGCCGGCCGAGCAGGAAGCGCGCGGCGTTCGACACGTCGATCGCGTAATCCTCGTCGGAGATCGCGCCGACGCACGGCGCCGTGCAGCGCCCGATCTGGTGCAGCAGGCACGGCCGCGTGCGGTTGTTGAAGACCGAATCCTCGCAGGTACGCAACTGGAACACGCGCTGCAGGATCTGGATGCTCTCGCGCACGGCCCAAGCGCTCGGGAACGGCCCGAAATACTGGTTCTGCTTGTCGACCGAGCCGCGGTAGTAGGCCATCCGCGGAAATCGGTGCGCGGTGAGCTTCAGGTACGGATACGACTTGTCGTCGCGAAACAGGATGTTGTAGCGCGGCGCGAGCGCCTTGATCAAATTGTTCTCGAGCAGCAGCGCCTCGGCCTCCGAACGCGTGACGGTCGTCTCGATGCGCGCGATGCGCGTGACCATCATCGCGATGCGCGGCGACAGCTGCGTCTTCGTGAAATAACTCGATACGCGCTTCTTCAGATCGCGTGCCTTGCCGACATAGAGCACGGCGCCCGCCGTGTCGTAATAGCGATAGACGCCGGGCATGTGCGGCAACTGCGCCAGGATCTTCTTCGGTTCGAACGGGGTATCGGAAGCTTCAGGGGATGTCATGCGTGATCCGGGCGCCTTGTAACGCGGAACGGGTCTATTAGAATCGCCAGTTTAGAGCATTCACCGCCCCGCTTCGATGCCACGCACCACCGCTGCCCCCCTGCCCGCCGCACCGCTCCCGTCGGGCGAACCGATCGCCTGCGACCTCTTCTGTACGGTGGTCGACAATTTCGGCGACATCGGCGTCTGCTGGCGCGTCGCGCGCCAGCTCGCGCACGAGCACGGCTGGCAGGTTCGCCTGTTCGTCGACGACCTGCGCACGTTCGCGCGCCTGCTGCCCGGGGTCGATCCCGACGCGGGGCGGCAGACGGTCGACGCGATCGTGGTCGAGCACTGGCATGCGGAAGTCGGCGACGCGCTGGAGATCGCCGATGTCGTGATCGAAGCGTTCGCGTGCGAGCTGCCCGGCGCGTATCTCGCGGCGATGGCGCGCCGCGCCCGTCGCCCCGTGTGGATCAACCTCGAATACCTGAGCGCCGAGGACTGGGTCGCCGATTTCCATCTGCGGCCGTCGCCGCATCCGCGCTACCCGCTGCTGAAGACGTTTTTCTTCCCCGGCCTGTCGGCCGGCACCGGCGGCGTCCTGAAGGAGCACGATCTCGATACGCGCCGCACGGCCTTCGAAACCGACGCCGCGGCGCAAGACGCCTGGTGGCGGCGCGCGACTGGCGGCCCGCTGCCGGCCCCCGGCACCACGGTCGTCAGCCTGTTCGCCTACGAGAATCCGGCCGTCGACGCGCTGCTCGCGCAGTGGCGCGACGGCCCGTCGCCGGTCGTCGCACTCGTGCCGGCCGGCCGCGTGTCGCCTGCCGTCGCGCGCTTTTTCGGGGTCGAGTCGTTCGGCGCGGGCACGCATGCGAACAGCGGTAACCTCACGGCTCACGGGCTCGCGTTCGTCCCCCAGGCCGACTACGATCCGTTGCTGTGGGTGGCCGACATCAATTTCGTGCGCGGCGAGGATTCGTTCGTCCGGGCGCAGTGGGCACGCAAGCCGTTCGTGTGGCACATCTACCCGCAGGCCGACGACGTGCACCTGCCGAAGCTCGATGCCGCGCTGGCGCACCTGTCGGCCGACCTCGCCGACGCGCCGCGCGCGGCACTCGAGCGGTTCTGGCATGCCTGGAACGGCGTCGGCACGCCCGACTGGGCCGATTTCTGGCAGCACCGTGCCGTACTGGACGCCAACGCGGCCCGCTGGGCCGATGCGCTCGCGGCCGTCGGCGATCTCGCTGGAAAGCTGGCGGAATATGCAAAATCTCAGTTAAAATAAGCGGTTATCCGACGGCTGACCAGGCAAGCGCTCGCTTTTGGCGTCCACCGGAACGCACGCTTGCACCGTCAGCCGTTGCGCAACGCTCAGGCACCTATTTATTTGATTTGATCAGGACAGTTTTTTATGAAAACCGCACAGGAACTCCGCGTAGGCAACGTCGTGCAGATCGGCAGCGACGCATGGGTCATCGCCAAGGCCGAATACAACAAGTCGGGCCGTAACTCCGCCGTCGTCAAGATGAAGATGAAGAACCTGCTGACGAACGCAGGCCAGGAAGCGGTTTACAAGGCTGACGACAAGTTCGACGTCGTCGTGCTCGACCGCAAGGAAGTGACGTACTCGTACTTCGCCGATCCGATGTACGTGTTCATGGACGCCGACTACAACCAGTTCGAAGTCGAAGCGGAAATGATGGGCGAAGCGCTGAACTACCTCGAAGACGGCATGGCTTGCGAAGTCGTGTTCTACAACGAGAAGGCCATCTCGGTCGAACTGCCGACGGTCCTCGTTCGCGAGATCACCTACACGGAACCGGCAGTCAAGGGCGACACGTCGTCGGGCAAGGTGCTGAAGAACGCCAAGCTCGCAACGGGCTTCGAACTGCAAGTGCCGCTGTTCTGCAATACCGGCGACAAGATCGAAATCGATACGCGTACGAACGAATACCGCAGCCGCGCGTAATCGCCAGCGATACCCGCATCGAACAAAGCGCCCTTCGGGGCGCTTTTTGTTTGTCCGGCGCCAACAACCGGGCGGGCGTCAGGCTCATGTAAAGCACAAAATCCACCGGTAAAGATATTCAATTTGTATCATCGGTAACTGTTTTATAGCGCCGGAGAAATAATGCTCGTTACGCGTTCAGCGGGGCATAAAATCAGTTTTTAATCTGACATGCGGTTGCGGCCCCGTTGGCCGACAGCCCGCCTCTCTTGACTCGACTCGCGTCCACCATGCCACACGCCCTGATTGTCGAAGACGATCCCAACAGTCTGTCCGGCCTCACCGCGCTGCTCGCCGCGGACGGCTTCTCGGTCGACACGGCCACGTCGCTCGCCGAAGCGCGCACGGCGCTCGGCCGCTCCATTCCCGACGTCGTGCTCGTCGACCTGAACCTGCCGGACGGCAGCGGGTTCGACCTGCTCCAGCACCTGCCGCAGCAACAGCCGAACGGCTCGCTGCCCGTCATCGTGCTGACGGGCAATGCGACGGTCGAAAGCGCCATCGAGGGCCTGCGTCACGGTATCTGGGACTACCTGCTGAAGCCGATCAACATTCCGCGCCTGCGCAGCCTGCTCGCGCGGATCCCGCGCCCGTACGAACTGATCGACGAAGTGCAGTCGTTGCGCGCCTCGCTGCGCCATCTCGGCCGCTTCGGCGCGCTGGTCGGCCGCAGCGACGCGATGCAGCACGTGTACGACATGATCGAGCACAACGCGCGCACCGAAACAGCCGTGCTGTTCTCGGGCGAAGCCGGTACCGGCAAGAAGCTGGCCGCGCGCACGCTGCACGACCTGAGCCGGCGCCGCAAGGGGCCGTTCGTGTCGTTCGACTGCCGGACCATCGCGCAGGCCGGCCGCCACGGCGCATCGCTCGACAGCGTGCTGTTCGGCCATGAGCGCGGCGCGTTCGATGGCGCCGAGCGCCGCGAATCGGGCCTGTTCGAACAGGCCGGCGGCGGCACGCTGTTCCTCGACGAAATCACCGCGCTGCCGCTCGTGCTGCAGGAAGCACTGCTGCATGCGCTCGATTCGCAGAACTTCATGCGGATCGGCGGCACGAGCTCGATCACGAGCGATTTCCGGCTGATCGCGACCACGCGCCGCCCGGCGCGCGAAGCAGTCGCGAACGGCACGCTGCGCGAGGATCTGTGGCTGCGCCTCGATGCGGCGTCGATCACGATGCCACCGCTGCGCGAGCGCGACGGCGACGCGCTCGCGATCGCGGACGCGCTGATCGACGAACTGAACCGCGAAGCGCGCGCAACCGGCCGCAGCACGACCGACAAGCGCGCGGCGCCGGGCTTCGTGCGCGAATGCCTGTCTTACGAATGGCCGGGCAACGTGCGCGAGCTGCAGGAACGCGTGCGCTTCGCGTACGACGCATCGGGCGATTTCATCGAGACGCTGCGCGCGGGCGAACCGAGCTTCTCGGCCGGCGCCGCGCTGAACGGCAGCAGCGTACAGATCAAGGTCGGCACGCCGCTGTCCGACGTCGAGGATCTGTTGATCCGCGCGACGCTCGACGCAGTCGGCGGCACGCGCCACCGCGCGGCAACGCTGCTCGGCATCAGCCCGAAGACGCTGTACAACAAGCTGCAGCGGATGAAGGTGAACTGAGCGGGCGGCGATGCAGACAGGCGCTGACAGGAGCAGACCGTTAGTTGCGTGTTAATTCACGTCACCGACCGGCCTGATTCCCGAAGCTGCCTGGTTCACGCCGGCAGTAATCCATAAAAAAGCCGCGCTATTGCGCGGCCTTTTGTTTCGGTGTGACCCGTCCTGAAATAGGTTGACACTTTTTCGCCGAAGCGAAGAGGTGCCAAGTGCAACAAGGGATCAAACGAACGCAGCGGGACTACAGCCTGGCTTTTAAGCTGTCGGTGGTGGCGCAGGTCGAAAAAGGCGAACTGACGTACAGAGAGGCGCAGCAGCGCTACGGCATCCAGGGGCGCTCGACCGTGCTGGTATGGTTACGTAAGCACGGCTTGCAGGATTGGGCCGATCCATCCGGCCGTGCGCGATCGGGTTCCACCATGCCAAAGCCAGACTCAAAGCCACTCACACCGGAGCAGCGCATCAAAGAGTTGGAGACGCAGTTGCGAGAAGCGCAGGAGAAAGCCGCGCTGTTCGAGGCGGTGATCGACGTGATGCGCAAGGACTACGGGATCACCGTAAAAAAGCCTTCGGGCAGGTCGTCGCGCAAAAGCGGATCGAAAAGCTGAGCGTCGAGCGAGCCTGCCGCTACATGGGCATCAGCCGCCAAGCGTATTACAAGCGTTGTCGAAG
>NZ_CABVQC010000073.1 GCF_902499175.1 Burkholderia aenigmatica | reverse complement strand
CTGCGAGGCCGGCCGTACGGGATTCGACGCGGGCTCGGCCGTGCCGGCGACGACCGTCGCGATCGCGTTCGGATCGGCCGCGCGCGGCGCGCCGTATCCGGCGTTCGCGCGGGCAGCTGCGTAGACGGGGCGGGGCGCAGGGGCCGGCGCGAGAGCCGGCGGCGGGACGGTCGTCACGACCATCGTGCCGGCCGGTTGCGGCGCGTAGCCGGTGCCGGCCGCGGCGGCGCTTGTGCCGCTCGCCGTGCGGCCCGCGTCCGGCGCCAGGCCCGAACCCGGCGCGATCGCCGCATTCCCGCCGCTCGCCGCATTGGCGTGCGCGAGCGCGGTTTCCGCCGTCTCGCCGCGTCCCGGAATCACGATCATCCCGTCGTCCGCATGTGCGGCCGGGGCGGCGATCCACAGCGCCGCGGCGAGCGCAAACGCACGCCGGACGTGCGTGAGCCGCCCGTTCCTTCCGCGAAATGCGCTGCCAGTCATCGCCGTATCCCCGATTCGTTGCTCCGCTTCGCATTCTAGGGAGCGGGGCCGTCGCGCAAACGATGAATAGAGGGGGCCTTTGCCGCGTTATTCGCCCGATTGCCGGTTGCGTCCGACGCCTACCATCGCTGTCATGGAAAAAAGCCTCTTGGGTCGCCATCCGGCGCGAGGGGCGTGCAGCGCTTCATACGGAGAGACGCACACATGCTGGACAAACTCGATGCGGAATTCGCGTTCGGCCGACAGGCGCTGGACGTGCGCGCCTACCGGCAGGAACTGCTGTCGTCGAACATCGCGAACTCCGACACGCCCGGCTACCAGGCCCGTGACGTCGATTTCGCGTCGACGCTCGCGCGCTCGCTGAAGCAGGCGGGCGGCGGCCTTGCGCCGAGCAACGCCGCGCAACTGCCGATGACGCAGCCGGCCGGCGTGACGAGCGGCATGTCGATGGTGTCGACGGCGGCGGGCCACATGGCCGGCACCGCGAAGCTGATCCCGACGGGCGGCCCGTCGGACGACTACGGCCGCGCGCAGTACCGGATGCCGCTGCAGCCGTCGCTCGACGGCAACACGGTCGATCTCGACGTCGAGCGCGTGCAGTTCGCGAACAACGCGCTGCACTACCAGACCGGGATGACCGTGATGACCCAGCAGATCAAGGCGATGATCGCCGCGATCACGACGAACCAGTGACGGCGCGCACCGCCTCCGAATCCGAGCAAAAGGAGCTTCCATGCCCTCGTTGATGAACATCTTCGGCGTCGCCGGCTCGGCGCTGTCCGCGCAGTCGCAGCGCCTGAACGTCACCGCGTCGAACCTCGCGAACGCCGACAGCGCGACCGGCCCCGACGGCAAGCCGTACAAGGCCAAGCAGGTCGTGTTCGCGACCGACCCGATCGGCGGCGCGCGCACCGCGTCCGGCCAGGGCGTGGGCGGCGTGCGCGTGACGAAGGTGATGGACGACCCGTCGCCGATGAAGTCGACCTACGACCCGTCGAACCCGGCCGCCGACGCGAACGGCTACGTGCAGATGCCGAACGTCGATCCGGTGCAGGAGATGGTGAACATGATCTCGGCGTCGCGCTCGTACCAGGCCAACGTCGAGACGCTGAACACCGCGAAGACACTGATGCTCAAGACGCTGACGATCGGCTCGTGAGCCGCGCGCCGACCGACCTTACAGATCCGACAGTTCCGACAGAAGGCCACCCAGGATGACTTCCTCCAGCACGACGATCGGCAGCAACGGCACGAACGTGTCGAACCTGCCGACCGACACGATGAACACCAACAACGTGTCGTCGACCAACGGCACGTCGGCGAGCGACCTGCAGGCGACGTTCCTGAAGCTGCTCGTCACGCAGCTGCAGAACCAGGATCCGACCAGCCCGGTCGACAGCTCGCAGATGACGTCGCAGCTCGCGCAGATCAACACGGTGAGCGGCATTGCGCAGCTGAACACGTCGCTCACGTCGCTGTCGTCGCAGCTCACGGCCGGCCAGCAGACGCAGGCCGCGCTGCTGATCGGCACCAACGTGCTCGCGCCGGGCAACGCGGTCGCGGTGAAGAGCGGCGCGGCATCGCCGTTCGGCGTGTCGCTGTCGAGCTCGGTGTCGAACCTGACGATCACCGTGAAGAACGCGGCGGGCACCGTGGTGAACACGATCAACGCGGGCGCGCAGTCGGCCGGCACCGTGCCGTTCAACTGGACCCCGACCGACTCGGCAGGCAATGCGCTGCCGGACGGCAAGTACACGGTCAGCGCGTCGTACACCGACGCCAACGGCACGCCGCAGCCGGCCACGACGCTCGCGGCATCGACGGTGCAGAGCGTGATCAAGCAGGCGGACGGCACGGCGGGGCTCGTGCTGTCGAACGGCACGACGGTGGGGCTGACCCAGGTCGCGTCGATCTTCCCGAACACCACGTCGTCCGCGTCGGCTTCGTCCTCGTCCGGCGGCACCACCTCCAACTGATACTGATCGAGCAATCTCGAAACGGAGACCGAAATGGGTTATCAACAGGGTCTGAGCGGCCTCTCGGGTGCATCGAACGCGCTCGACGTGATCGGCAACAACATCGCGAACGCGAACACGGTCGGCTTCAAGTCGAGCACCGCGCAGTTCTCCGACATGTACGCGAACTCGGTCGCGACGTCGGTCAACTCGCAGATCGGCATCGGCACGTCGCTGAACTCGGTGGAGCAGCAGTTCGGCCAGGGCACGATCAACACGACGAACTCGTCGCTCGACGTCGCGATCAACGGCAACGGCTTCTTCCAGATGTCGAACAACGGCGTGAAGACGTACTCGCGCGACGGCACGTTCCAGCGCGACAAGAACGGCTACATCATCAACGCGCAGGGCATGAACCTGATGGGTTACATGGCCGACAAGAACGGCGTGATCAACACCGCGCAGACCGTGCCGCTGCAGGCGCCGACGACCAACATCGCGCCGACCGCGACGACCAAGATTACCGCCCAGTTCAACCTGAACTCGCAGGACGCGGTGCCGGCCAAGACGCCGTTCGACGCGACCGACAACACGACGTACAACTACTCGACGTCGATCCAGGTGTACGACTCGCTCGGCGGCTCGCAGCCGGTCAACATGTACTTCGTGAAGTCGGCGACGGCGCCGGGCGTCTGGGAAGCGTACGCGGGCGTCCAGGGTGCCACGAAGGATCTCGGCACGGTCACGTTCGACCAGTCGGGCGCGATCAAGAGCACGACGACGGGCACGCCGGCCACGCCGACCACGTCGCTTGGCCAGTTCCAGTTCTCGGTACTGAACACCGACGGCTCGGGGTCGCCGCAAAACCTCACGCTCGACCTGACCGGCACGACGCAGTACGGCGGCAAGGACGGCGTGAACAACCTCGCGCAGGACGGCTACGCGAGCGGCACGTTGACGACCTACACGATCGGCACCGACGGCAAGCTGACCGGCAACTATTCGAACGGCCAGACCGCCGTGCTCGGCCAGATCGCGCTCGCGAACTTCAACAACCCGAACGGGCTGGTGAACCTCGGCGGCAACCAGTATGCGGAAACCGCCGCATCGGGCGTGCCGCAGATCTCGGCGCCGGGCAGCACGAACCACGGCACGCTGCAGGGCAGCGCGCTCGAGAACTCGAACGTCGACCTCACGTCGCAGCTCGTCAACCTGATCACCGCGCAGCGCAACTACCAGGCGAACGCGCAGACGATCAAGACGCAGCAGACCGTCGACCAGACGCTCATCAACCTGTAAGCGCGGATAACGGGCAGCCATGGACCGACTGATCTACACGGCGATGACGGGTGCGTCGCAGTCGCTCGACCAGCAGGCGATCGTCGCGAACAACCTCGCGAACGCGTCGACGACGGGCTTTCGCGCGCAGCTCGCGACGTATCGCGCGGTGCCGATGAATTTCGGCGACGGCAGCACGGTCGACCCGACGACGACGCGCACCTACGTGCTCGCGTCGACGCCCGGCGCCGATTACGCGCCGGGTCCGATCACGCGCACCGGCAACCCGCTCGACGTCGCCGTGCAGGGCGCGGGCTGGCTGGCGGTGCAGGCGGCCGACGGCAGCGAGGCGTACACGCGCGCCGGCAACCTGCACGTCGACGAGAACGGCCAGCTCGTCAACGCGAGCAACCTGCCGGTGGTCGGCAACGGCGGCCCGATCTCGGTGCCGCCGAACGCGGAAGTGACGATCGGCAAGGACGGCACGATTTCCGCGCTGATGCCGGGCGACCCGCCGACGGCGGTCGCGATCGTCGACCAGATGAAGCTGGTGAATCCCGATCCGGCCACGCTCACGCGCGGCAACGACGGGCTGTTCCGCACCGCCGACGGCAATCCGGCCGACGCCGACCCGAACGTGGTCGTCACGCCGAATTCGCTCGAAGGCAGCAACGTCAACCCGGTGACCGCGATGGTCGCGATGATCGACAACGCGCGCGCGTTCCAGCTTCAGTCGAAGCTGATCCAGACGGCCGACCAGAACGAGCAGTCGGCGAACCAGCTGCTCAATTTCAGCTGAGCGCCCGCGCCAGCCCACGCAGGAGAATCGACAAGTGAACCGTTCGCTCTACATCGCCGCCACCGGCATGAATGCGCAGCAGGCGCAGATGGACGTGATTTCGAACAACCTCGCGAACACCAGCACGAACGGCTTCAAGGCGTCGCGCGCGGTGTTCGAGGATCTGCTGTACCAGACCATCCGCCAGCCCGGCGCGAACTCGACGCAGCAGACGGAACTGCCGTCGGGCCTGCAGCTCGGCACCGGCGTGCAGCAGGTCGCGACCGAGCGCCTGTACACGCAGGGCGGCCTCACGCAGACCGGCAACTCGAAGGATGTCGCGATCAACGGCGCGGGCTTCTTCCAGGTGCTGATGCCGGACGGCACGAACGCGTACACGCGCGACGGCTCGTTCCAGACCAACGCGCAGGGCCAGCTCGTTACGTCGAGCGGCTACCAGATCCTGCCGGCGATCACGATCCCGCAGAACGCGAACTCGCTGACGATCGGCAAGGACGGCGTCGTGACGATCACGCAGGCGGGTTCGACCAATTCGGTGCAGATCGGCTCGCTGCAGATCGCGACCTTCATCAACCCGGCCGGCCTCGAGGCGCGTGGCGAGAACCTGTTCTCCGAGACCACCTCGTCGGGTGCGCCGAACGTGTCGCAGCCGGGCCTGAACGGCGCGGGCACGCTCAACCAGAACTATGTCGAAGCGTCGAACGTGAACGTCGTGCAGGAGCTCGTCAACATGATCCAGACGCAGCGTGCCTACGAGATCAACAGCAAGGCCGTGACGACGTCCGACCAGATGCTGCAGACCGTCACGCAGATGAAGAGCTAACCGGAACACCCGTCGTCGCCATGAAGCAGGTTCGCCTCCTCCCGTCAGCCACCGTCCGCGCCGCGTGCGCGGTCGCGGTGGCGGCGCTCGCCGCCGGTTGCGCGCAGATTCCGCGCGATCCGATCATCCAGCAGCCGATGACGGCGCAACCGCCGATGCCGATGTCGATGCAGGCGCCCGGCTCGATCTACAACCCCGGCTACGCGGGGCGGCCGCTGTTCGAGGATCAGCGGCCGCGCAATATCGGCGACATCCTGACGATCATGATTGCGGAGAACATCAACGCGACCAAGTCGTCGGGCGCGAACACGAACCGGCAGGGCAACACCGACTTCAACGTGCCGACGGCCGGCTTCCTCGGCGGGCTGTTCGCGAAGGCGAACCTGTCGGCGACCGGTAACAACAAGTTCGCGGCGACCGGCGGCGCCAGCGCGGCGAACACGTTCAACGGCACGATCACGGTGACCGTCACCGGCGTGCTGCCGAACGGCAACCTCGTGGTCAGCGGCGAAAAGCAGATGCTGATCAACCAGGGCAACGAATTCGTGCGCTTCTCGGGGGTCGTGAACCCGAACACGATCTCGGGCGCGAACTCCGTCTACTCGACGCAGGTCGCCGACGCGAAGATCGAATACTCGTCGAAGGGCTACATCAACGAAGCCGAGACGATGGGCTGGCTGCAGCGCTTCTTCCTCAACATCGCGCCGTGGTGATGACGATGCAGAAGACCCTGTTCAACCGCCTGTCGGCCCGCGCGCATGCCGCCGCGCGGCTCGCCGTCGCGTTCGCGGCCGTGGCCGCGGCCTGCGTGTTCGGCGCGGCGCCCGCGCATGCGGAACGCCTGAAGGACCTCGCGCAGATCCAGGGCGTGCGCGACAACCCGCTGATCGGCTATGGCCTCGTCGTCGGTCTCGACGGCACGGGCGACCAGACGATGCAGACGCCGTTCACGACGCAGACGCTCGCGAACATGCTCGCAAACCTCGGCATCTCGATCAACAACGGTTCGGCGAACGGCGGCCCGTCGTCGCTGAGCAACATGCAGCTGAAGAACGTCGCGGCCGTGATGGTGACCGCCACGCTGCCGCCGTTCGCGCGGCCGGGCGAGGCGCTCGACGTCACCGTGTCGTCGCTCGGCAACGCAAAAAGCCTGCGCGGCGGCACGCTGCTGCTGACGCCGCTGAAAGGCGCCGATGGCCAGGTCTACGCGCTCGCGCAGGGCAACATGGCGGTCGGCGGCGCCGGCGCCAGCGCGAACGGCAGCCGTGTGCAGGTGAACCAGCTCGCGGCCGGCCGGATCGTTGGCGGCGCGATCGTCGAACGCGCGGTGCCGAATGCGATCGCGCAGATGAACGGTGTGCTGCAGCTGCAACTGAACGACATGGACTACGGCACCGCGCAGCGGATCGTGTCCGCGGTCAATTCGAGCTTCGGCCCGGGTACCGCGACGGCGCTCGACGGCCGCACGATCCAGCTGGCCGCGCCGGCCGATTCGGCGCAGCAGGTCGCGTTCATGGCGCGGCTGCAGAACCTCGACGTCAGCCCGGACAAGGCCGCCGCGAAGGTGATCCTGAACGCGCGCACCGGCTCGATCGTGATGAACCAGATGGTCACGCTGCAGAGCTGCGCGGTCGCGCACGGCAACCTGTCGGTCGTCGTCAACACGCAGCCGGTCGTGTCGCAGCCGGGGCCGTTCTCGAACGGGCAGACGGTGGTGGCGCAGCAGTCGCAGATCCAGCTGAAGCAGGACAACGGCGCGCTGAAGATGGTGACGGCCGGCGCGAATCTCGCCGACGTCGTGAAGGCGCTGAACACGCTCGGCGCGACGCCCGCGGACCTGATGTCGATCCTGCAGGCGATGAAGGCCGCCGGCGCGCTGCGCGCCGACCTGGAGATCATCTAAATGGCAGCCTCTCTCCCGAACGCGAACGACCTCACGCAGCGCTTTGCGCTCGACGTACAGGGTTTCGACGCGCTGCGCGCGCAGGCCAAGCAGTCGCCGCAGGCCGGTGCGAAAGCGGTCGCCGGCCAGTTCGACGCGATGTTCACGCAGATGATGCTCAAGAGCATGCGCGACGCGTCGCCCGACGGCGGGCTGTTCGATTCGCACACGTCGAAGCTGTACACGTCGATGCTCGACCAGCAGCTCGCGCAGCAGATGTCGACGCGCGGGATCGGCGTCGCCGACGCGCTGATGAAGCAGCTGATGCGCAACGCGGGGCAGGGCGCGGGCAGCGACACGGCGGCCGACGTCGGCGCGGGCGCGATGGGCGCGGCCGGCCTCGGCGCGGGCGGCAACGAAGGCAGTCTCGCCGCGATGAACGCGATGGCGAAGGCCTACGCGAACGCGGCGAACAACGGCGGGCTTGCCGGCGCGCGCGGCTATTCGGCCGGCAGCGCGCTGACGCCGCCGCTGAAGGGCGCGAGCGGCGTGCAGGACGCCGACGCGTTCGTCGACCGGCTCGCGGGCCCCGCGCAGGCGGCCAGCGCGTCGACCGGCATCCCGGCGCGCTTCATCGTCGGCCAGGCGGCGCTCGAATCGGGCTGGGGCAAGCGCGAGATCCGTGCGACCGACGGCTCGACGAGCTACAACGTGTTCGGCATCAAGGCGACCAAGGGCTGGACCGGCCGCACGGTGTCGGCGCTGACGACGGAATACGTGAACGGCACGCCGCGCCGCGTGGTCGCGAAATTCCGCGCGTACGATTCGTACGAGCATGCGATGACCGATTACGCGAACCTGCTGAAGAACAACCCGCGCTACTCGGGCGTGCTGAGCGCGAGCCGCAGCGTCGAAGGCTTCGCGCACGGGATGCAGAAGGCCGGTTACGCGACCGACCCGAACTACGCGAAGAAGCTGATTTCGATCATGCAGCAGATCGGCTGACGCACCCGTCGGCGATCGCCGGTTGTACCCTCTGGACCGCGCCCGGCAGCCCGCCGCGCGCGGTTTCAACGTTTGCGCGAAAAAAATCCGCAATTCGATCTAAACTTTCGGTCAGCACTGCCGCTAAGTGTGAGAGACCTGCGACCGGGCCCCCGTTCTGGCCCGGTTTTATTGCGCACCGGTTGCCCGGGCGCCCATGACAAGAAAGACCGGCTAGCCATGAATATCGAAACGTCGACGGACCCCAGCCTGGATGCAGGCCACTCCGGGCCCGACTATGCCCGCCGCAATCCGCTGGAAATCGGCGTGCAGCTGCGCAACCTCGTCAACCGCGGCGATTTCCTGACCGTCCAGTATCCGGGCGGCCAGCTTGTCACGCGCCTGCTCGAGGTGGATGTCGGTGAGCGGACGTTCACGTTCGACTGGGGTGCGCTGTCGGAGCAGAACGCCGGCATTCTCGGCGCGTCGCACTGCACGTTCGCGGCCGCGCCGGAGGGCGTGCGCGTCGAATTCTCCACGGGCACGCCGCGCGAGACGCGCTACGAGGGGCTGCCCGCGTTCGTCGCCGATTTCCCCGACGTGCTGATGTGCATCCAGCGCCGCGAATATTTCCGCGTCGACGCGCCGATCGTCGATCCGTTCCTGTGCCGCGGCAAGCTGCCGGACGGCGAGAGTTTCCTGTTCGAGGTGCATAACCTGTCGCTCGGCGGCGTGGGGCTGCGCACGGCCGACGAACGCGTCGAGGCGCTCGAGGTCGGCACGCAGCTGCCCGACGTCGAGCTCGAGCTGACCGGCCACGGCAAGCTGTCGCTCGACCTGCAGCTCGTGTCGCAGCGTTCGACGCAGATGCCGAATGGGTCGCGGCGCTACCAGCTCGGTTTTCGCTACCTGTCGCTGCCGGGCAGCGCGGAGAACACGCTGCAGCGGCTGATTACGCAACTCGAGATGAAGCGCCGCTCGCTCGCGCGGGCCTGACGCGCAAGCAGTGGCCGGCCCCGCCCGGGGCCGCCCGCGCAGCGTTGGCGGCACCGTTGGCCAGCCGCTGCGAGCGGCGACGCGCGCTTGCGCGTCGCGCGCGCATTTTTTCCTCAATTTTTTCGATCCGCGGCCGTTATACCGGGAGTCACGCAACCCGGCGGCCGCAGCGCGGCCGGCTCATCAGGATCGCGCATGTCCAACACACTCATGAACCTCGGCGTCAGCGGCCTGAATGCCGCGCTCTGGGGCCTCACGACGACCGGCCAGAACATCAGCAACGCGGCGACGCCGGGCTACTCGGTCGAACGCCCCGTCTATGCCGAGGCGAGCGGCCAGTACACGAGCAGCGGCTACCTGCCGCAGGGCGTGAACACCGCCACCGTGCAGCGGCAGTACAGCCAGTACCTGAGCGACCAGCTGAACGGCGCGCAGACGCAGGGCGGTGCGCTGTCGACGTGGTATTCGCTCGTCACGCAGCTGAACAACTACGTCGGCAGCCCGACGGCCGGCATCTCGACCGCGATCACGAACTACTTCACCGGGCTGCAGAACGTCGCGAACAGCGCATCCGACTCGTCGGTGCGGCAGACCGCGATGAGCAATGCGCAGACGCTCGCGAACCAGATCACGGCGGCCGGCCAGCAGTACGACGCGCTGCGCCAGAGCGTGAACACGCAGCTGACGAGCACCGTGACGCAGATCAACGCGTACACCGCGCAGATCGCGCAACTGAACCAGCAGATCTCGGCCGCGAGCAGCCAGGGCCAGCCGCCGAACCAGCTGATGGACCAGCGCGACCTCGCGGTGTCGAACTTGTCGAACCTCGCGGGCGTGCAGGTCGCGCGCAACGGCGACGGCTACAGCGTGTTTCTCGCTGGCGGCACGCCGCTCGTCGTCGCGGACAAGAGCTACCAGCTCGCGACCGTCACGTCGCCGTCCGATCCGAGCGAGCTGACCGTCGTGTCGCAGGGCATCGCCGGCGCGAACCCGCAGGGCCCGAACCAGTACCTGTCCGACGCGTCGCTGTCGGGCGGCACGCTCGGCGGCCTGCTCTCGTTCCGCAGCCAGACGCTCGATCCGGCCGAAGCCCAGCTTGGCGCGATCGCGACCAGCTTCGCCGCGCAGGTCAACGCGCAGAACGCGCTCGGCCGCGACCTGTCGGGCAACGTCGGCGGCAACTTGTTCACGACTGGCACGCCGATCACGTACGCGAACCAGGGCAATACCGGCAACGCGGCGCTGTCCGTGTCGTTCGCGAACGCGTCGCAGCCGACCACCGGCGACTACACGCTGTCGTACGACGGCAAGAACTACACGCTGACCGATCGCGCGAGCGGCACGGTGGTCGACCAGAAGCAGGGGCCGATGCCGGTTTCGCTCGGCGGGCTGAATTTCTCGACCACTGCCGGCACGCAGATGCAGCCGGGCGACAAGTTCACCGTGCAGCCGACACGCGGCGCGCTGAACGGCTTCGGCCTCGCGACGTCGAACGGCTCCGCGATCGCGGCGGCGGCGCCGTTCGTGCCGTCGGCCACCACGACGAACACGGGCACCGGCACGATCGGCGCGCTGTCGGTCACGAGCGCGACCGCCGCGGCCAACCCGCACAACTACACGATCACGATGGGCGGCACGACCGCCAGCCCGACCTACACGGTCACCGACAACTCCGTCACGCCGCCGAGCACCGGCACGCCGCAGGCGTACCAGGCCGGCTCGCCGATCACGCTGACGGCCGGCGTCACGGTGACGGTGTCGGGCACGCCCACGGCCGGCGACACGTTCACGGTCGCGCCGAACACGGGCGGCACCAACGACGGCAGCAACGCGCTCGCGCTGTCGAAGCTCGTCAACGCGAAATCGTTCGGCAACGGCTCGACCACGCTGACGGGCGCGTACGCGAACTACGTGAACGGCATCGGCAACACGACGAGCCAGCTGAAGTCGTCGAGCGCCGCGCAGACCGCGCTGGTCGGCCAGATCACGTCCGCGCAGCAGTCGGTGTCGGGCGTGAACCAGAACGAGGAAGCGGCCAACCTGATGCAGTACCAGCAGCTTTACCAGGCGAACGCGAAGGTGATCCAGACGGCGGCGACGCTGTTCCAGACCGTGCTCGGCCTGTTCAACTGATTTCGGGGATCGAAGCGATGCGGATTTCCACCACCCAGTTCTACCAGATGAACGTCGCTCAGATGAGCGACCAGCAGGCGCAGCTGTCGCAGCTGTACCAGCAGATCTCGAGCGGCGTGAGCCTGTCGACGCCGGCCGACAACCCGCTCGGCGCCGCGCAGGCGGTGCAGCTGTCGATGACGTCGGCGACGCTGTCGCAGTATTCGTCGAACCAGAACGTCGCGCTGTCGTCGCTGCAGAAGGAAGACCAGACGCTCTTCAGCGTCAACGACCTGCTGAACACCATTCACTCGGTCGTGATACACGCCGGCGACGGCTCGCTGGCCGACAGCGACCGGGCGGCGCTGTCGACCCAGCTGCAGGGCTATCGCGACCAGTTGCTGACGCTCGCGAACTCGACGGACGGCGCGGGCAACTACCTGTTCGCGGGCTTCCAGTCGACCACGGCGCCGTTCTCGAACGCACCGGGCGGCGGCGTGAACTACAGCGGCGACACGGGTTCGCGGCAGGTGCAGATCGCCGACACGCGCGCGATCTCGCAGGGCGACAGCGGCGCCAGCGTGTTCCTGTCGGTGCCGATGCTCGGCAGCCAGCCGGTGCCGCTCGCCGGCGCGAACAACACGGGCACGGGTACGATCGGCGCGGTGTCGATCACGAGCCCGTCGGCCGCGACCAACACGCACCAGTTCACGATCACGTTCGGCGGCACGGCCGCCGCGCCGACCTATACGGTCACCGACAACTCCGTCGTACCGCCGACCCCGGGCGCCGCGCAGCCGTATACGGCCGATTCGGCCATCACGCTCGGCAACGGCCTGTCGGTGCCCGTGTCGGGCACGCCTGCGCCGGGCGACACGTTCACGGTCACGCCCGCGCCGAAAGCCGGCACCGACGTGTTCGCGGCGCTCGATTCGATGATCACCGCGCTGAAGACGCCGATCAGCAACAACACGGCTGCCGCGACCGCGCTCGCGAACACGATGACCACCGGCACGACGAAGCTGAACAACATGATGACGAACGTCCTCACCGTGCAGGCGTCGGTCGGCGGCCGCGAGCAGGAAATCAAGGCGATGCAGGCCGTGAACCAGACCAACACGCTGCAGATCACCAGCAACCTGTCCGACCTGACGAGCACCAACATGGTGTCGACGATCAGCCAGTTCCTGCAGATGCAGAACGCGCTGACGGGCTCGCAGAAGGCGTACGCGCAGCTGCAGAACCTGTCGCTGTTCCAGTACATCAATCCCTGATGCACGACGCGCCGGCCACGATGTGAGCGCCCGCTTACATCGTGGCCGGTGTGGACTGCCGCCCGTGCGTCTTCGCGCGCGGATGGGCGCTTCACCGGGCCGCACGTTCGTGCCCCGTTTCGCGCGCACGGCCAGCCGTGCTTGGCGCTCGCCGGCCCGCGCATCTGTCCGCTTGCCAGCCCCATTTCCGCTCCGTAAACTCGCGCCAGATTCCAGACCGGCGCATCTTCTGCAGCCGGCGACCGACCGACAGGAGCCCTTTTCCCCATGTCCGATTCCTACTTCCCGCGCTGGCGGGTGCAATCGACCGGCGCGGCATCGCGCGTGGTCGGCCCCGACGAGCGCCTAGCGTGGCCGCAGATGGTCGCGATGGGCGTGCAGCACGTCGTCGCGATGTTCGGCTCGACGGTGCTCGCGCCGCTGCTGATGGGCTTCGACCCGAACCTGTGCATCTTCATGTCGGGCATCGGCACGCTGCTGTTCTTCGTGCTGGTCGGCGGCCGCGTGCCGAGCTACCTCGGCTCGAGCTTCGCGTTCATCGGCCTCGTGATCGCGGTGACCGGCTACGGCGGCAGCGGCCCGAACCCGAATATCCCGGTCGCGCTCGGCGGGATCATCGCGTGCGGCGTCGTGTACGTCGCGCTTGGCCTGCTGGTGCAGGCGATCGGCACGCGCTGGATCGAGACGCTGATGCCGCCCGTCGTGACCGGCGCGGTGGTCGCGGTGATCGGGCTGAACCTCGCGCCGATCGCGGTCAAGGGCGTGTCCGCGTCGACCTTCGAATCGGTGATGGCGCTCGTCACGGTGCTGTGCGTCGGCGGCGTCGCGGTGTTCTCGCGCGGCATGGTGCAGCGCCTGCTGATCCTCGTCGGGCTGGTGATCGCCTACGCGATCTACGCGGTCGCGACCAACGGGATGGGGCTCGGCAAGCCGATCGATTTCTCGATCGTCGGGCACGCGGCCTGGTTCGGGGTGCCGAGCTTCCGCGCGCCGGTGTTCGATCCGCACGCGATGCTGATGCTGGCGCCGATCGCGGTGATCCTGGTCGCGGAAAACCTCGGCCACATCAAGGCCGTCAGCGCGATGACGGGCACCAGCCTCGACCGCTACGTGGGCCGCGCGTTCATCGGCGACGGGCTCGCGACGATCGTGTCGGGCAGCGTCGGCGGCACGGGCGTGACGACCTACGCGGAGAACATCGGCGTGATGGCCGTCACGCGGATCTACTCGACGCTGGTGTTCGCGGTGGCCGCGGTGATCGCGATCGTGCTCGGCTTCTCGCCGAAGTTCGGCGCGGTGATCCAGACGATCCCGGGCCCGGTGCTCGGCGGCGTGTCGATCGTCGTGTTCGGGCTGATCGCGGTGACGGGCGCGCGGATCTGGGTCGTCAACAAGGTCGACTTCTCCGACAACCGCAACCTGATCGTCGCGGCCGTCACGCTGGTGCTCGGCGCCGGTGATTTCTCGCTGAAGATCGGCGGCTTCGGGCTCGGCGGGATCGGCACCGCGACGTTCGGCGCGATCATCCTGTACGCGATCCTGCGCAAGGAAAAGGAACCGGGCCCGGTGGTCTGAGCGTTCGGCGGGCGGCGTCCTGCCGCCCGCGTCATCTTCTCTTTCGTCGCGCGACTACGCGCCGACGTTCGACTGCGTCTGCAGCCACGCGCAGAACTGCGCGACCAGCGGATCGTCCGCCGGCGCGCGCGGCGCGATCCACCAGTAGCTGCGCGTTGCAATGCGCGGCCCCGCCAGCGGCATCACGAGCCGGCCGCTTGCCAGTTCGTCGTCGATCAGCGGCAGCGGGCCGAGCGCGACGCCGAGCCCGTCGACAGCCGCCTGCAGCGCCAGGTAGAAGTGGTCGAACGACTGCCGCTTGCGCCCCTTCATCGCCACGCCGGCCGCCGCGAACCAGTCGCGCCAGCCTTCCGGCCGCGTATCCGAATGCAGCAGCACGTGCCGCGCGAGATCGTCCGCGCGCGCGATCGGCACGCGCTTGAGCAGCGCGGGGCTGCAGACCGGAATCACGCTTTCGTCGAGGAAGTGGCCGCTCGTGCAGTTCGGCCAGTGGCCGGGACCGCGGCGGATCGCGACGTCGAAACCGTCGAGCGTGTCGAGCGGCGCGTTCGACGTCGACAGCTTCAGCTCCACGTTCGGCACGTCGCGCTGGAACCGCGACAGGCGCGGCAGCAGCCATTTCATCGCGAAGGTCGGCAGCGCGTTGATGCGCAGCACGCGCGCGGCGCCCGTGTTACGCAGCTGCTCGGTCGCGAGCGCGATGCTGTCGAACGCGGCGCGCACTGTGTCGAGGTAGCGGCGGCCTTCGTCGGTGAGCTTCACGCGCTTGCCGTAGCGGTGGAACACCGGCTTGCCGAGCCACGCCTCGAACCCGGCGATCTGCCGGCTGATGGCACCATGAGTCACATGCAGCTCGTCGCCGGCGGCGCTGAAGCTTTCGTGTCGTGCCGCGGCTTCAAAGGCCCGAAGCGCGGAAAAGGGCGGGAGATCGCGTGCCATGCTTGTGATTCTAGATCACAAGGACGCGCCGATAAAATCGTTTTGCCGGCATCTGGAACGGCGGTAACCTCGGTTCACCGTTTCATGAGGAGCCCCATGCAATCCGCTTTTCCGCCTGCCGCCCCGCCGCCAGCCGCGTCGCCCCGCCGTGTCGGCCTCGCCGAGCTGTTCACCGGTTTCCTGTCGCTTGGCCTCATGTCGTTCGGCGGCGCGCTGCCGTTCGCGCGGCGCACCATCGTCGAAGAGCGCAAATGGCTCTCCGCCGACGAATTCACCGATCTGCTCGGGCTGTGCCAGTTCCTGCCGGGCGGCAACGTGATCAACCTGTCGGTGGCCGTCGGCATGCGCTTTCGCGGCGTCGCCGGCGCGTTCGCCGGCATTCTCGGGCTGATTGCGGGCCCGACGCTCGTCGTCGTCGCGCTCGGCGTGCTGTACGCGAAGACGCAGAACGACCCGCGCGTGCAGCACCTGTTCGCGGGGCTCGCCGCGGCGGCGGCCGGGCTGCTCGTCGCGATGGCCGTGAAGGTCGCGAAGCCGCTGCGGCATGCCCGCGCCGCAGCCGGCATCGCGGCGCTCGCGTTCGTCGCGATCGCGGTGCTGCGCATCCCGCTGCTGACCGCGATGCTCGTGCTGACGCCCGTCAGCATCTGGCTCGCGTCGCGGCGCCGCGATGCGGATGCGGATGCGGATGCGGATGCGCCGCGGCCGGCGCCGGCCGTGGCGCGCGACACGCAGCGAGGAGACCGGCCATGAACGACACGCTGATCGCCATCGCGTCGATCTTCAGCCAGTTGTCGCTGCTCGCGTTCGGCGGCGGCAACACGATCCTGCCGGAGATGCAGCGGCAGGTCGTCGACGTCCATCACTGGATGAGCGCGCACGCGTTCACCGCCCTGTTCGCGCTGGCCCAGGCGGCGCCCGGGCCGAACATGATGATCGTGTCGCTGGTCGGCTGGCACGTGGCCGGCTGGAGCGGGTTGCTGGTCGCGTCGCTCGCGAAATTCGGACCGTCGTCGATCGTCACCGTGCTCGCGCTGCATGCGTGGGAGCGCTTTCGCGACCGGCCGTGGCGCCGCTATGTGCAGCAGGGGATGATGCCCGTCACGGCCGGGCTGGTCGCGGCGAGCGCGGTGCTGATCTCGGAAGCGTCGAACCGCACGGCGATCCAGTGGGGCATCACGGCCGCGTGCGCGGTGCTCGCGTGGCGTACGCGCATCCATCCGCTGTGGCTGCTCGCGGGCGGCGCGCTGATCGGGCTTACGGGCATCGGACAGTGAGCGATCCTTCACGCAGCCGGCCGTTGCCGGCTGCGGTCGCCCGCTACTGCGACGCCGGCAGGTCGCTGTTCACGATCCCGAGCAGCCGGCCGCGCTCGCTGCCGACGTCGTCGGTCGTCGCGGGCCAGTCGACCACGTAACCGGCCTCAAGCGCATCGCGCATGATCGTGCCGTAGTCGGCCTTGGCAACCTTGCCGCCGCGCAACGCGTCGGCCACCTCGTGCTTCAGCTTCGACGTGAACGACGGATAGGCGGCCACCAGCGCCGCGTACTGGCGCGCATCGATCTCGCCCGATTCGCGGTTGAACGCCCAGACGGCCACCAGCATGATCGCGGCGAACGGGATCACGGTGTAGCGCAGGAAGAACTTCGCGAGTGTCATTCGAAGGCTCGGTGAGGCGGCGCGGGGGCGATCGGGGCGCAACCGGGCTCAGGCCGCCCGGTATACTCGGCCGGCGCCGCGGCGGCGAAACCTGCGCGATGGACACGTTCCGGCCGGCGACGCGCGGCGGGAATCCGCACCCCGACGGCGAGCATTATATTGGCGCGCGGCACGCGGCGATGCCCGGCCGCGCAGCGCCGGCGGCGTTCGCGCCGGCCGGCAGAACTGAATTTCGCACCGCCCGCCGCGCGCGGCCGGGCGGCGCGCACCACGGGAGGCTCGATGGATCTCGACGGCGCCAGCCGCAATCTCACTGTCGCCGCGTTGCTGACGCTGTCCGGCGGCTACCTCGACGCGTACACGTATGTCGGCCACGGCCACGTGTTCGCGAACACGATGACCGGCAACGTCGCGCTGCTCGGCATCAACCTGTCGGCCGGCGAATGGGCCGCCGCGCTGCATCACGTGCCGCCGCTCGGCGGCTTCGTGGCCGCGGTGTTCGTCGCGCACCTGCTCGGCCTCGCCGCGCAGCGCGGCTGGATGCGGCACACGGCGTTCACGAGCCTGCTCGTCGAAATCGCCTTTCTCGGCGTCGCCGCGAGCGGCCTCGTCGGCGCGTCGAGCGCCTGGCTGATTCCGGGGATTTCGTTCGTCGCGACGCTGCAGACGCTGTCGTTCACCCATCTCGAGGAACTGTCGTACACGTCGGTGATGACGACCGGCAACCTGCGGCGCGCCGCGCAGAAGCTGTTCGTCGGGCTGATCCCGCGCTACGACGCGGGCGCGCTGCACGACTCGGCGCTGCTCGCGACGATCAGCTTCTGCTTCCTGGCCGGCGCGGTGGTCGGCGGTCTCGTGACGCGGCTCGTGCCGGACGTCGCGCTGTGGGGCGCCGTGCTGCTGCTCGTCGGCGCGTTCGCGGAAATCGTGCGGCGTGCGTGGCGTCGCCGCGCGACGCCCGGCGAGCCGCCGGCCGCGGCGTAACGGTAGCGGGGCGTCCCGCTGGCGCTTCCGGCCGCCTGCCTGTTTCCCCGCGCCCGCGGGGTGAGTCTTACAGACCCGACGGTCCGTCAGCCGCGTGGCCGAATGCTGCTGCGCGGCGCCCGACGCCCGCCGGGCAAGCCTCGCACGGGCAGCGTTGTGCGCGGGCGACAGTTCCGCCGTTACCGCGCATTTCAATTTCTTTCAGCGATCGCACTCGTCATATGATTCAGCCCACATCGCGCGCGCCAAGAACGTGAGCGATCGCCACCCGGCTGCGCACGCGGCCGGCCATGAATGGAGACACCTACAAAAAGGAAAGCTCATGAAGCAGACCACCCGACTCGCAGCCATCGCAGGGGGCGCCGCGCTCGCATTTGCCAGCCAGTACGCGGCCGCACAAAGCTCGGTCACGCTGTGGGGCGTCGCCGACGCCAGCATCCGCTACCTGACCAACGCCAACGCCAAGAACGACGGCCTGCTGTCGATGACCAACGGCGCGATCACCAACAGCCGCTTCGGCATCTACGGCACGGAAGACCTCGGCGGCGGCCTGAAGGCCGTGTTCAACCTCGAAAGCGGCGTGAACCTGCAGAACGGCGCATTCGCCGACAGCGGCCGCCTGTTCAACCGCGCAGCGTACGTCGGCCTGCAGAGCCCGTACGGCACGGTGACCCTCGGCCGCCAGAAGACGCCGCTGTTCGACCTGCTGTCGGACACCTACGATCCGCTGACGGTCGGTAACTACCTCGAAAACGCGTGGCTGCCGGTCGCACTCGGCGGCGGCCTGTATGCGGACAACCAGATCAAGTACACGGGCAAGTTCGAAGGGCTGACCGCGAAGGCGATGTACTCGACCGGCACGAACTACGAATCGACCGGCGCCGGCGGCTTCTCGGGCCAGATCCCGGGTTCGCTCGGCAAGGGCAATGCGTGGGGCGTGTCGCTGTCTTACGTGATGGGCCCGCTCAGCATCGCAGCCGGCGCGCAGCAGAACAGCGACAACTCGGCGCGCAAGCAGACGATCTACCACGCGAACGTCGTGTATGCGTTCAGCAAGGCGAAGATCTACGCGGGCTACCTGCGCTCGAAGGATGACACGGGCTTCGTCGACAGCCTGCTCGCGCAGCAGTCGATTCCGGTCGCGAAGGGCACCGGCCGGATCGACGACGGTCCGTTCGCCGGCGTGAGCTGGCAGGTCAGCGCGCCGCTGACGCTGACGGGCGCGTTCTACTACGACCACATGCGCAATGCGATGACCACCAACGGTACGCTCGCGAGCGGCAACCGCTACGCGGTCGTCGGCATCGCCGAGTACGCGCTCAGCAAGCGCACGGAAGTTTACGGCACCGTCGACTTCAACAAGACGACCGGCGCGGCGAACGTCGAGCTGCCGGGTCGCAGCAACCAGACCGGCATCGCGATCGGCCTGCGCAATATCTTCTGACGAACGTCGGAACCCACGTGCCGGCAGTCGTCCGGCACGCATCGAAGGGGCGCCGCGAGGCGCCTCTTTTTTTTCGTCACGCGACCTTCATACGCGCGCACGACTATTCGGCGAATGCTTCATCACGAGCCCCCCGCGCCGTAAGGGATCCGTCGGCAATCCAGAACATACTTTTACAGTACGCGCGCAGGCTTTCCGCTACGCTGCGTGCATCGCCCGTTGCGTGCCGTGAGGCGCGCGCGTGCGTCGTTCCGGTCGCGCTCGGCGAGTGCGGCCGGCTTGGTGCGTAACTTGTGTATCCGGTGATGACAATCGCGGTCCGCCGGTTTTTTTCGTGGGACGATGCGCTCACGATTTTCTTGAAAGGGGATGACGATGGGTATCCTGAACACCGTGGGTGAAATCGCTGGCGCAGTCGCAGCTGTCGAAGGCGCGGAAAAGCTGGATCCGGATGCGGGCCTGCTGACCAAGGCGGCGGCAGCCGTCGCCGGCTTCAAGGGTGCGGAAGCGATCGAAGGCATGCTCGAGAAGAAGGAAGAGCAGCCGCAGCAGGCAGACGACACGCAGGCGACGGACGGCAGCGACACGTCGCAGGCCTGAGCATGGCGGCTGGTCCGGCCGCGGGCGCGCCCTTCGCGTGTCCGGGCGGACCGGTGCCGCGCAGCCGGCCGTCGGGCATGCGGTCGATCGGTGACGCATGGCACACCCGGCAGCTGGGTTGATCGGCGAGAGGCAACGTCTCTCGCCGTTTTTTATTGGGCGCCGCCCCCGGCTGCACCGTGCGCCGCACGAATGCCGGAATCTTGCTATCGTGCCTTCATCCGAACTGCGATGAGGGAATGCGATGGATTTCGACTATGACCTGTTCGTCATCGGCGCCGGCTCGGGCGGCGTGCGGCTCGCGCGCATGTCCGCGTCATACGGCGCGCGTGTCGGCATAGCGGAAGAGGAGCAGATCGGCGGCACCTGCGTGCTGCGCGGCTGCATTCCGAAGAAGCTGCTCGTCTACGCATCGCACTACCCGCACGAAGTCGAGGACGCGAAGGGCTTCGGCTGGACCTTCGGCGCCGGCACGCTCGACTGGCCCGCGCTGATTGCCGCGAAGGATCGCGAGATCAACCGGCTCAGCGACATCTACATCAACCTGCTGCGGCAATCGGGCGTCGAGATGCACGCCGGGCGCGCGACGCTCGTCGACGCGCACACGGTCGCGGTCGGCGAACGCACGATCCGCGCGCGCCACATCGCGATCGCGACCGGCTCGCGCCCGTCGATGCCGGCGCGGCCCGGCATCGAGCACGCGATCACGTCGCGCGAGGCGCTGTCGCTCGCCGCGCTGCCCAAGCGCATCGCGGTGGTCGGCGGCGGCTATATCGCGGTCGAGTTCGCGGGCATCTTCAACGGCCTCGGCAGCCACGTCGACCTGTTCTATCGGGGCGAGAAGATCCTGCGCGGCTTCGACGACGACGTGCGCCAGTTCCTGACCGACGAGATGACGAAGCAGGGCGTCGCGATCCACGCGCGCTCGATGGTCGAGTCGATCGAGCGCGCGGACGACGGCACGCTGAGCGTGCGCGCGGGCGATGCGCGGCACGGGCCGTACGACGCAGTGCTCTATGCGACCGGCCGCGTGCCGAACGTCGACGGGCTCGGGCTCGAACAGGCGGGCGTGGCGCTCGACGCGCGCGGCGCGATTGCCGTCGATGCGTATTCGGCGACGTCGGTGCCGTCGATCCATGCGATCGGCGACGTCACGTCGCGGCCGCAGCTCACGCCGGTGGCGACGCGCGACGGCGGGCTGCTCGCCCGCACGCTGTTCGGCGGGTCGCGCGTCGCGGCCGATCACGAATGGGTGCCGTCGGCGGTGTTCAGCCAGCCCGAAGTCGCGACGGTCGGCCTCACCGAAGCGACCGCGCGCGACCTGTACGACGGCGACGTCGATATCTACCGCACGTCGTTCAAGGCGCTGCGTCATACGCTGTCGGGCCGCGACGAGCGCACGCTGATGAAGCTCGTCGTCGCGCGCGACAGCCAGCGCGTGGTCGGCGCGCACATGGTCGGCCGCGATGCGGGCGAGATCATCCAGGGCATCGCGATCGCGATTCGCGCGGGCGCGACGAAGGCGCAGTTCGACGACACGATCGGCATCCATCCGACCGCGGCCGAGGAGTTCGTGACGATGCGGCAGAAGGTGGCCGACTAGGGCCTGTTCACGCTAATAACGGGCCCTGGCGGGAGCGCGTCGGCGCTCGGCGGCAAGGAACGGCTGCGTTTCGGCGCAGCCGTTTTTCGTTGAGGTGGCTGTCGCTCAATGCACGCCGAACGCGTCGAGCAGCCGGTACCAGCTCATCGCGAGCACCAGCGCCGGCGTGCGCAATGCCTCGCCGCCCGGGAAGTCGCGATGGCGGATCTTGTCGAACAGGTCGAAGCGGCTCGCCTGTCCGTCGATCGCCTCGGCGATCAGCTTGCCCGCGAGCGCGGTGGTGTTCACGCCGTGCCCCGAGAACCCCTGCGCGAAATACATCGTCGGCGCGATGCGGCCGAAGTGCGGCGCACGGTTCATCGTGATGTCGACGAAGCCGCCCCATGCGTACTCGACCTTCACGTCCGCGAGCTGCGGGAACGTCTTCAGCATGTCCGCGCGCATCGCCGCCGCGAGATCGCGCGGCTCCCGCGTCGAATAGCTGACCTTGCCGCCCCATACGAGCCGCGTGTCGGGCGCCGGCCGGAAATAGTCGAGCACGAAGCGGCTGTCGCAGATCGCCGCGCGTGCGGGCATCAGCGCGGCGGCGCGCGCGTCGCCGAGCGGCTCGGTCGCGATCACGTAGGTGCCGACCGGCATGATCTTCTTCGACAGCGCGGGTGCGAGCGTGCCGACGAAGGTATTGCACGCGAGCACGACGAAGCGCGCGCGCACGTTGCCGCCGCTCGTCTCGACGACATGGCCGCCCGCGACGTCGCGCACGCGCGTCACGCAGCTGTCCTCGTGGATGCGCACGCCCGCATCGGTCGCCGCGCGGGCGAGGCCGAGCGTGTAGTTGAGCGGATGGAGGTGGCCGCTGTCGGGGTCGTACAGCCCGCCGCAATAGCGGGCCGACTGCACGTAGTCGCCGAGTTCGTCGGCTTCGACGAAGTGGAAGCGGTCGTAGCCGAAGCGCTTCGCGGCCTCGTCGCGCCAGCGCTTCAGCGAATCGGCGTCGCGCTCGGTGTTCGCGGCGGTCAGGTAGCCGGGCACCAACGCGCAGTCGATGTCATGCTTGGCGATGCGCGACTTCACGAGCGCCAGCGTTTCGAGCCCCATGTCCCAGATGCGCTTCACGTCGCCTTCCGGCATGAATTGCCCGAACGTGTCGATGTCGCATGCAAACCCGCCGATCAGCTGGCCGCCGTTGCGGCCGCTCGCCGCCCATCCGACCCGCGACGCTTCGAGCACGGTCACCGAATGGCCGCGCTCGGCAAGGTTGAGCGCGGCGGACAGGCCCGTGAGGCCCGCGCCGATCACGCACACGTCGGCGTCGATCGTGCCGGCGAGCGGCGCGTGGCGGGTCGTATCGTTGGCGGTCGCCGCGTAGTAGGACGCGACGTGCGGCTGGTTGGCGAATGTCTGCATGATCAGGAGAGCGGAGAAAGTGGGCTCAGAACAGCTCGCGCACGCGGTGGTACAGCATCCCGAGTTCGAGCGCGGGTTGCCGCCAGGCGTCGCCGCCGGGGAAGCGCCGGTGACGGATGCGCGTGAACAGGTCGAACGCGCGCGTGTCGCCCGCGATCGCGCCGGCGACCGCGCGCCCGGCGATGCCGGTGAGCGCGACGCCGTGCCCGCTGAAGCCCTGGACATAGAAGAAGTTCGGATCGAGCGCGCCGAAATCCGGCGCGCGGTTGCGCGTGACGTCGACGAAGCCGCCCCACGCATGGTCGACGCGCACGTCGCCGAGTTGCGGGAACACGCCGACCATGCGGCGCCGGATCGTTTCGGCGAGCGTGGCAGGCGACGCGCCGGCCGAATTCGCGCGACCGCCGAACAGCATCCGGTGGTCGGCCGACAGCCGGAAATAGTCGAGGAAGAAATTGTTGTCGCACACGGCTTCGCGTTGCGCGATCAGCGCGTCGGCGCGTGCCTGGCCGAGCGGCTCGGTCGCGATGATGTACGACGCGATCGGCGCGATGCGCGCGGCCGTCGCGGCCGGCAGCACCCCGCCGGGGCCCGCGTTGCAGCACGACACGACGAAGCGGCAGCGCACGTCGCCCGACGGCGTGCGCACGACGGGCCGCGCACCGCGCACGACGTCGAGCGCGGGCGTATGCGCGTACAGCGCGACGCCCTCGCGCCGCGCGGCATCGGCGAGACCGAGGCAGTACTTGAGCGGATGCAGGTGGCCCGACAGCGGATCGTGCACGCCGGCCAGATAGCGTGTCGACGCGATGCGCGTGCGGATTTCGGCGGGTTCGAGCCACGCGAGCGACGGATGGCCCCAGCGTGACGTCGCGGCGTCCATCCACGCGTGCAGGTCGTCGATGCGGCGCGGTTTCGTCGCGACCGTCAGGTAGCCGCGCGTGAAATCGCAGTCGATCCCGTAGCGCGCGATCCGCTCGGCGATCAGCGCGACGCCGTCGAGCGACAGCGACCACGCGGCCCGCGCGCCGTCGGCGCCGAGCTGCCGTTCGATCTCCTCGTCCTTCGCGAAGCCGGTGATCGCCTGGCCGCCGTTGCGGCCCGACGCGCCCCAGCCGGGCCGGTGCGCGTCGATCACCGCGACGGAGAGCCCGCGTGCGCGGCAGTCGAGCGCCGTCGACAGGCCGGCGAAGCCGGCGCCGATCACGCAGACGTCGACGTCGATCGTCCCGTCGAGCGACGGGTCGTCCACGGCGGGGCGTTCGGCCGTCGCTTCGTAGTACGAGTCGCGCGCGAGCGCATCGGCGCGGCGGGTGAAAGACTGCGTCATGAATCCGACTCCCTCGTTGCAGCCGGCGCCGGTGCATCGCGCACCGTCATCCGGCCGGTAAAACGGCGCGGGACGCCGTGCGCACGGCACGGCGTCCCGCGCGCCCCGCGTCAGAACGAATAGATGAACTGCGTCGCGAGCAGGTCGTTGGACTTGCCGTACGACCCGTCGTTGCGCAGGAACACCTTGTTGTTCGCCCAGTCGTGGCGGTATTCAACCTTCACGGTGATCTGCTGGGTCGGATAGAACAGCAGGTCGAGCGCGACATCCTGGCGTACCGCCCCCTTGCACTCGAAGCCCAGGCCGCCGCCGGCCTTCGACTGCGCGAGGCAGTCCGCGTCGACGCCGAAGCCGTTGCTCGGATCCATCCCGTTGCCGTTCAGCGCGATGCCGCCACCGCCGCCGCCGTTCTTCGAGTTGGCGAGCAGGTCATAGCGCAGCGTCACGCCCATGCGGCCGACCACCGGTGCGTTGAACTTGCGGTGCGCGAGCAGCGACAGGCCGTACCACTGCGCGAGCCCGCCGTTGAACGCCGCATGCTGCTGACGGCCGTAGTCGACTTCCGCGTTGTACTGAATGTCGGCGAGCGTGTAGGTCGCGTCGAGTTCGCCGAAGAAGAACGAACCGTACGCACTCGGTGCCGCGCCGCCCGGGCCGTAGTGGACGACGCCGTTCGCATCGATCGCGCTCGAGAGCGTCTGGCGGCCGATGTTGAACGAACCGCCGAGATCGAGCGCACTCGACCACGTGTAGTCCGCGCGCGCGGTGAAGGTCGGCACCTTGTTGCTGGTGGTGATCGGATCGCCGAGCGCGTTGGTGCCCGTCGTCGTGACCGAACCGTACGTGCGGTACTGCTCGTTGCCGAGGAAGAACTTCCACGCCCAGTTGCCCTTCGTGTAGTTCGCGCCGATACCGACGTAGCTGCCCGGATCCGAGAAATCGTACAGCAGGTTGTGCGTGAGCGTGAGCATCTGGTTCGACTGCTGCACCTCGTAGCCGCCGAAGCTCGGGATCAGGCCGGCGACCAGCGTCGTCTCGGCGGTGATCGGCACGTTGACGACCGCCGTGTTCAGCAGGTTGTCGGTGATCGAGCCGCGCGAGTTCTGCAGCAGCGTGATGCCGTTGCCGCGGTTCGGCATCAGCGTGATTTCCGCCGACGGCGCCATCGGGCCGACGCCGAAGGTCTTCTTGATGTCGAGGTAGAGATCGCCGAACGTGCTGTTGAAGTAGTTGTACGCGTTCTCGTGGTTCGCGAACAGGAACGACGACGTGCCGGGCGCGCGGTTGTAGATGTAGGTCGGATCGATGTAGCCCGTGACCGACAGGCCGGCGAGCGGGCCCGTGTTGGCCGCATCGGTCAGCGAGTCGACCTTCAGCTGCTGGTTCGCGATCTGCTGCTTCATTTCGCCGACCTCGTCGTTGGTCAGCGTGGCCTGTGCCTTGCCATAGTCCGGCGAGCTCGGATCGACGGCCACCGCGACCGGTGCGGCGCCAGCCCCTGCCTTCGTGCCGGCCTGGGCGGTGGCGGTGCCGCCCTTTGCCGACAGTTGTGCCTGCATCGCCTTCATCTGCTTTTGCAGCGCCGTGACCTGCGCCTGCAGCGCCTTGATCTCGGCGGATGTCGAGTCGGCCAGCGCGATGCCCGGCAACGCGCCGGCCACCAGCAGGCAGATCAGTTTCTTCTTCATTGCGGATTCTCCTTGTCGTGCGCCTGTCAAATCGGGATCGAATCGCGCGCCCCCCCTGGGGCAGCGCGTCTTGCTTGTCTGCAGTCCTTGTTATGTTTGAGGCGGGTAGCGGGGCGTCACGCCACCGCAAACGCCGCCTTCATGTCCGCCATGCGGCGCCGTTCACGCGCGATCATCATCCGGTTCACGACGATCACGCCGACCGTCACGGCCGTGATGAACAGCGTCGCCAGTGCGTTCATCTCCGGGTTCAGCCCCAGCCGCACGCGCGAGAACACCACCAGCGGCAGCGTCGTCGAGCCCGGCCCGGACAGGAACGCCGACAGCACCAGATCGTCGATCGACAGCGTGAACGACAACAGCCACCCCGACAGCAGCGCCTGCGAGATCAGCGGCAGCGTCACCACGAAGAACACCTTCAGCGGCGTTGCGCCGAGATCCAGCGCCGCCTCTTCGAGCGACTTGTTCATCTCCTTCACGCGCGACTGCACGATGATCGCCACGTACGACACGCACAGCATCACGTGGCCGATCCAGATCGTCACCATCCCGCGGCCCTTCGGCCAGCCGAACATCTGCTCCAGCGCCACGAACAGCAGCAGCAGCGAGATGCCCTGGATCACTTCCGGAATCACCAGCGGCGCGTTGATCATCCCCGTGTACAGCGTGAAGCCCTTGAAGCGGCCGAAGCGCGCGAGCACGAAGCCCGCCCACGTGCCGATCACGACCGACGCGGTGGCCGTCAGCAGGCCGATCTTCAGTGACAGCCATGCGGCAGTCAGCAGCTCGTCGTCGTCCAGCAGTGCCGAGTACCACTTCAGCGAGAAGCCCGACCACACCGTCACCAGCTTCGACTCGTTGAACGAGTACACGACCAGGCTGATGATCGGGATGTACAGGAACAGGAAGCCGAAGGCGAGAACGCCCGTCGACAGCGGTTTGCTCGGCTTGATCATTTCGCGTCCTCCAGTTCCTTGACCTGGTAGTACTGGAACAGCGCCATCGGCACCAGCAGCAGCAACACCATCGCGACCGTCACCGCGGACGCCATCGGCCAGTCCATGTTGTTGAAGAATTCATCCCACATCACGCGACCGATCATCAGCGTGTCGGCGCCGCCGAGCAGTTCCGGAATCACGTACTCGCCCACCGCCGGGATGAACACCAGCAGGCTGCCGGCGATGATCCCGTTCTTCGACAGCGGCAGCGTGATCCGCGTGAACGCGACCCACGGCTTCGCGCCGAGGTCGTACGCGGCTTCGAGCAGCGTGAGGTCCATCTTCACGAGGTGCGCGTACAGCGGCATCACCATGAACGGCAGGTACGAATAGACCATCCCGATGTAGACGCCCGCGTCGCTGTGGTAGAGGCGCAGCGGCGTGTGGATGATGCCGAGCGCGATCAGCGTGTGGTTCAGCAGGCCGTCGTCCTTCAGGATGCCGATCCATGCGTACACGCGGATCAGGAACGACGTCCAGAACGGCAGCATCACGGCCATCATCAGCACGTTGCGGCGGTTCGGTTCCGAGCGCGCGATGTAGTACGCCATCGGATAGCCGATCAGCAGACACAGCGCCGTCGACACGGCGGCCATCTTCAGCGAGCTGAGGTAGGTCGCGATGTACAGGTCGTCCTGCAGCAGGAACGCGTAGTGCGACAGCTGCAGCGCGAAGTGCACGACGCCGTCCTTGATCTCGACGAGCGACGTGTACGGCGGAATGCCCATCACCTGGTCGGCAAAGCTGATCTTCAGCACCAGCACGAACGGCAGCGCGAAGAACACGGCCAGCCACAGGAACGGCACGCCGATCGCGACGCTGCGGCCCGACGGCAGGAAGCGCGACAGCGCGGCAAAGCGGCCCGGGCGGGCGCGGCCGGTGCCGGCGCTCGCGGCACCGGTCGGCACCGGCGCGGACGGATTGGAGGCGGAGGTTCTCATCGTGGCGTCCTCACTGCGTCAGCACGACGCCACTCGCCGGCGACCACGACACGAACACGTCGTCGTTCCACGCCGGTGCGGTGTCGTTCATCAGGTGCGAGCTCGACAGGTTCGACACCACCGTCTTGCCGCTCGGCAAGCGCACGTGGTACAGCGAGTAGCTGCCCATGTACGCGATGTCGGTCACGACGCCGCGCGCCCAGTTGTGTTTCGAGCCCGGCTTCTCGCGCGACACGTGAATGCGTTCCGGGCGCACCGAGATGCCGACCGGCATCCCGAGCGGGCCCGTCACGCCGTGGCTCACGTACATGCGTGCTTCGAGATCGTCGCTTTCGACGAAGATGTGGTCGGGCTCGTCTTCAACCACGCGCCCTTCGAACAGGTTGGTCGAACCGATGAATTCGGCCGAGAAGCGGCTGTTCGGAAACTCGTACACCTCGCCCGGCGCGCCGATCTGCACGATCTTGCCTTCGCTCATCACCGCGAGGCGGCTGGCCATCGTCATCGCCTCTTCCTGGTCGTGCGTGACCATCACGCAGGTCACGTCGACCTTCTCGATGATGTTCACGAGTTCGAGCTGGGTCTTCTGGCGGATCTTCTTGTCGAGCGCGGACATCGGCTCGTCGAGCAGCAGGAGCTTCGGGCGCTTGACCAGCGAGCGGGCCAACGCGACGCGCTGCTGCTGGCCGCCTGAAAGTTGATGCGGCTTGCGCTGCGCGTACTTGCTCATCTGCACCAGCGCGAGCGCATCGGCCACGCGCTCCTTGATCTCGTGCTTCGGCGTGCCTTCCTGCTTCAGGCCGAATGCGACGTTCGATTCGACCGTCATGTGCGGGAACAGCGCGTACGACTGGAACATCATGTTCACCGGACGGCGGTACGGCGGCAGCGACGCAAGATCTTCACCGTCGACGAAGATCTTGCCGGAGGTGGCCGTCTCGAGCCCGGCGAGCATGCGCAGCAACGTCGACTTGCCGCAGCCCGAGCTGCCGAGCAGCGCGAACAGCTCGTTCTTCGCGATGGTCAGGTTCACGTTGTCGACGGCCGTGCTGTCGCCGAATTTCTTCACGACGTTTTCGATGCGCACGAATGCGTCGTTTTGCGTACGGGCCGCGGCGGCCGGTTGGGTCTGTCGTGCAGCAGCGGAAGAGGGTATCGATTGCATGGGAGTCACCATTCGTTCTTCACGGATTGCAGGCGTGAGCGTCCCCGCACGAGGCGCGCAACGCGACTCGCGGACGACGGCTCGTGCCGGATGGAACAGTGCGCGCGGCGCGCGCGGGCGGACGGAGGTCCGCGGATCTCAGGCGGGCAGGCGTGAAGCGATGCCTGCGCCGCCGGAATGCAGGGCGATCAGTGGCCGGTCTTCAATTGGGCCCACAGGCGGTTCTGGAGGCGCAGGATGTCGGCCGGCATCGGCTTCATCAGCACCATCTTCTTCAGCACGTCTTCGGGCGGATAGACCGTCGGGTCCTGCGCGACGCTCGGCGTGACGAACTGATGCGCAGCCTTGTTGGCAGTCGGGTAGAACACCGTGTTGGTGATCGCCGCGTTGACCTTCGGATCGGACACGTAGTTGATCCACTTCAGTGCGGCCTCGGGGTGCGGTGCATCCTTCGGGATCACCATCACGTCGAACCACAGCAGGCCGCCTTCCTTCGGGTTCGAGAACTTGATGTCGTACGAACGCTTCGCTTCGGCCGAGCGGCGATGCGCGATGCCGACGTCGCCCGACCAGCCGAGCGCGACGCACACGTCGTTGTTCGCGAGGTCGTTGATGTAGCCGGACGAGTTGAACTGGGTGATGTACGGGCGGACTTTCTTCAGGACTTCGAAGGCTGCCTGGTAATCGCCGGGGTTCGTGCTGTTCGGGTTCTTGCCCATGTATTGCAGCGTGGCGGCAAACACGTCGACGGCCTGGTCGAGGAACGACACGCCGCAGCCCTTCAGCTTTTCCATGTTGGCCGGGTCGAACACCAGTGCCCAGCTGTCGACCGGCGCCTTGTCGCCGAGTGCCTTCTTCACCGCCTGCGCGTTGTAGCCGATGCCGTCCGTGCCGTAGGCCCAGGGCACGCCGTACTGGTTGCCCGGATCGGCATCCGCGATCATCTTCATCAGCAGCGGGTCGAGGTTCGCGAGGTTCGGCAGCTTCGACTTGTCGAGCTTCTGGTACACGCCGGCTTGAATCTGCTTGGCCATGTAGTTCGACGTCGGCACGACGATGTCGTAGCCCGAACTGCCGGCCAGCAGCTTCGCCTGAAGCGTGTCGTCGCTGTCGTAGTTGTCGTACTTGACGTGGATACCCGTCTGCTTCTGGAAGTTCGGGATCGTGTCGGGTGCGATGTAGTCGGACCAGTTGTAGACATTCAGCTCGTCGGCCGCGTGCGCCGTCGGGCTGGCGACCGACGTGAACGCGGCCGCGGCGGCAAGGGCGGCAACAGAACAGGCTTGGCGAAGAAAGCAGGCACGCATGGTGGAATTCCCCTGGTTATGGCGGCGTGCGGCGCCCGCCGCACGCCTGTAGGCAAAACCGTTACGAAATACCCAGTTGCTGGGCGGTTGCATCGACTGCTTTTTTCGCCTTCGATACGAGTTCATCGATTTCCGGACGCGAGATCACGAGCGGCGGCGACAGCAGCATCCGGTCGCCGGTCGCACGCATGATCAGGTTGCCGTTGAAGCAGAAGTCGCGGCAGATCGTGCCGACGTCGCCGCCGTTCGCGAAGCGGCGGCGTTCGGCCGGCGATTCGGCGAGCTGCAGGCTCGCGACGAGGCCGTGGCCGTGCACTTCGCCGACGATCGGGTGATGCGCGAAGGTCTCGCGCATCAGCGCCTGGAAGTAAGGGCCCGTGTCGCTCTTCACGCGTTCGACGATTCCTTCGTCGCGCAGCAGCTTCAGGTTCGCGACCGCGACGGCCGCCGCCACCGGGTGGCCCGAGTACGTGAGGCCGTGGTTGAATTCGCCGTTGTCGATGATCGGCCGCGCGACGCGCTCGTGAATGCCGACGGCACCCATCGGCACGTAGCCCGACGTGAGGCCCTTCGCCATCGTGATCAGGTCCGGCTCGAAGCCGAAGTGCTGGTGCGCGAACCATTCGCCGGTGCGGCCGAAGCCGCCGATCACTTCGTCGGCAACCAGCAGGATGTCGTACTTGCGGCAGATCCGCTGGATTTCCGGCCAGTACGTCGACGGCGGGAAGATCACGCCGCCCGCGCCCTGGAACGGCTCGCCGATGAACGCGGCGACGTTCTCCGCGCCGAGTTCGAGGATCTTCGCTTCGAGTTGCTGCGCGCGGGCCAGGCCGAACGCTTCCGGCGTTTCACCGGCCGCCGCTTCGCCGAAGAAATACGGCTGGTCGATGTGCACGATGTTCTCGACCTTCGACGGCATCTGCTCGTGCATGTAGCCCATCCCGCCGAGCGTGCCGCCCGCGATCGTCGAGCCGTGATAGCCGTTCTTGCGCGAGATCACGTACTTCTTCTGCGGCTGGCCCTGCACGCGCCAGTACTGGTGCACGAGGCGCAGCACCGTGTCGTTGCCTTCCGAGCCGCTGTTGCAATAGAAGAAGTGGTTGAAGCCCTTCGGCGTGACTTCCGCGAGCATCGCGGAGAGTTCGATCACCGGCGGGTGCGTGGTCTTGAAGAACGTGTTGTAGAACGGCAGCTCCTGGATCTGGCGATACGCGGCGTCGGCGAGCTCCTTGCGGCCGTAGCCGACGTTCACGCACCAGAGGCCGGCCATCCCGTCGATCACCTTGTTGCCGTCCGAGTCCCACAGGTAGACGCCGTCGGCCTTCACGATCACGCGGCTGCCCGCGCGGTTCAGCGCACCCATGTCCGAGAACGGATGGATGTGGTGCGCGGCGTCGAGCGCGCGGTATTCGGCGGTCGTGCGCGCCTGCGTCGCGCGCGGCGCGGCGGCCGTAGCGGTGGGGGCGGCGGGCTGGATCCAGGCAGATTCGTTGCGGTACGTCATGTTTCCTCCGTGATTCCGTATTCGGTTGGGTGCACGCTCAGACGTGCAGCAGCAGATGGCGGCGTTCCCACGAGCTGATCACGCGGAAGAACGCTTCGTATTCGGTTTCCTTCAGCGCGAAATACGCCTTCAGGAACTTGTGGCCGAGAATCTCGCCGAGCGGCTCGCAGGCGGCCATCAGCGTGAGCCCTTCCTCGAGGTTGCGCGGCAGCTGGTACGGCAGGTCGTAGCCGTCGCTGACGAGCGGCTCGGTCGGCTCCAGGCGCTGCGTCATGCCGAGATAGCCGGCCGCGAGCGTGGCGGCGAGTGCGAGGTACGGGTTGCAGTCGACGCCCGGGATGCGGTTCTCGATGCGGCGTGCCGACGGGCTCGAGTGCGGGATGCGGAAGCCGACCGTGCGGTTGTCGTAGCCCCACTGCACGTTGATCGGTGCAGCCATGAAGCGCGACAGGCGGCGGTACGAGTTGATGTACGGCGCGAAGATCGGCATCAGTGCCGGCGTGTACTTCTGCAGCCCCGCGAGGTAGTTGTAGAACATCGACGTCGCGCCGCCGGTTTCCTGCGACGTGAACAGGTTATGGCCCGTTTCCTCGTCGACGATGCTCTGGTGCACGTGCATCGCCGAACCCGGTTCGTCTTCCATCGGCTTGGCCATGAACGTCGCGTACATGTTGTGACGCAGCGCGGCCTCGCGCACCGTGCGCTTGAACAGGAACACCTGGTCGGCCAGCGACAGCGCGTCGCCGTGCATGAAGTTGATCTCCATCTGCGCGGCGCCGACTTCGTGGATCAGCGTGTCGATGTCGAGGTTCTGCGCTTCGCAGTACTCGTAGATGTCCTCGAACAGCGGGTCGAACTCGTTGACGGCCTCGATCGAATACGACTGGCGGCCCGTTTCGGGGCGGCCCGTACGGCCGACCGGCGGACGCAGCGGCAGGTCGGGATCCTTGTTCATGTCGACCAGGTAGAACTCGAGCTCGGGCGCGACGACCGGCTTCCAGCCCTTCGCCTTGTACAGGTCGAGCACGCGGCGCAGCACGTAGCGCGGCGAGATCTCGACCGGCGAGCCGTCGAAGTGCACGCAATCGTGGATCACCTGCGCGGTCGGGTCGATCGCCCACGGGATCAGGCGGATCGTCGATGCATCGGGCACGCACACCATGTCGGGGTCGGTCACGCCGGTCAGCGAGCCGTCTTCCGGATATTCGCCGGTGACGGTCTGCACCATCACGGCTTGCGGCAGGCGCATCGATTCGCCGGACGTGAACTTGTTGCGCGGCGTGATCTTGCCGCGCGCGATGCCGGCCATGTCGGGAATGATCGCCTCGACTTCGGTGATCCGGTGCTGCTTCAGAAAATCTTCGATGTCTTGCATGTCTGTTCTCGTTGGTTTGGGTCGGCGCGCTCAGGCGAGCGCGGCGGCGGCCATGGCACGCGTGCGGGCGGCGCGGCGGGCGCGGCAGGCATCGCCGAAGGCGCGGAAGATCGCGCTCGACAGCGGGTCCTGCGCATGGCGCCATTCCGGATGCCACTGCACGGCCAGGGCGAAAGCCGGTGCGTCGACGACGCTCACGGCTTCGATCAGCCCGTCCGGCGCGACGGCCTCGACAGCCAGGCCGGAGCCCAGCTGAGCGATGCCCTGCTTGTGCAGCGAGTTCACGTGCACTTCGTCGCGGCCGCCGGCGAGCGCGTGCAGCTGGCCGCCGGGCGTCAGGCGCACGACGTGCGCGGGGCCGTACTGCGTGTCCATCGGCGCGTCGTCGTCTTCGCGGTGATCGGCGAAGCCCGGCACTTCATGCACGCGCTGGTGCAGCGTGCCGCCGCAGACGACGTTCAGTTCCTGGAAGCCGCGGCAGACGGCCAGCACGGGTACGCCCGCGGCGATCGCCGCGCGCAGCAGCGGCAGCGTGGTCGCGTCGCGGGCCGGGTCGTGCTTCGTGCCCGGTGCGCTCGGTTCGCCGCCGTACAGGTGCGGCTCGACGTTCGAGTAGCTGCCGGTAAACAGCAGGCCGTCGACCGTGTCGAGCACGTCGTCGACCGACTGGCGATCGCCGAGCGCGGGCAGCACCATCGCGAACGCTTGCGCGCCGTCGACGATCGCGGCGACGTACTTGTCGCCGACCGTATGCGACGCGTGGGCGCCGATTTGCGTGTGGTCGGCGGTGATGCCGACGAGAGGTTTCCTTCTTTCCATGACGTCAATCAGTTATCCGGAGGGTTGTCGCTTACGTCTTGCCGGATGTGGCGAAACGCCGGCGTGCAACAACCCCGCAGCCTTGCGCGAGACGCAGGGCCGCTGGTGAATGGGCGCAACGGGATGGTGTGGCGATCCGCGCTGCGCGCGACGATCTGGCCGTCGTTCATTTCATGGCGATACGCGACGCAGCAACGCATGCGCGAACGCGTTCCGTCACCGCACGGACGATGCGGTTGGCGAATCGGCAGATGAAACGAACGACGTAAAGAAAGGAGAGGCGCTACGGCAGCAGCGACGCCACTTCGTCGGTATCGACGGCAACGAAGGCGCGTGCGGAAACGGCGTTGTGACGCCGAACGGAACGACGGGACAGGATGGTGTAGATCGACAGATGAAGCAGGCGAGGACTATGCCAGCCGCAACTGCCGTCGTCGGAAGCGGACGCCGCGCTGCGCAAACTTCGCACATCGCCTCGATCCCACCTCACCAGAGGGCCACGGACTCTCACGATTACACTCGACTGGGTTGTTGAAAGTATTGAACACCTGACCGTTTCGACGCGCTGGGCGTTTAAAATAATCAAGGCGCCGGTTACGCGTTATTTACATTGATGGGCATCAATTTTTGCGTTGCAATAACGTTTTTGCTGCCCATGAAAGCTTGATGACGCTAACCTGAGAGCCAGCATATACGAGCCAAAAACGGCGTCAAATGTTTTTTAACGGTGTTGCATCAGGGCTTTCCCGAGCAGTGCGAACAAAAGATTCGTAAACGGAATAATCGACAGGGTGTTCATTATTTCGAACGCCTTTCAGGGTTTTCCCCGCTGATGCGCGGCATAAAGTGATTAGAATATTCAACGGCTGTCCAACGCGTCGTTTCACTTTGTCATCGCACTTATCGTGTCCGAAACCGAATCGATGTCTACCGAAGTCGCCGAGCGCCTGCGTTTCGTGCGCAACAAGCATGGCCTGTCGCAGCGCGAACTCGCGAAGCGGGCCGGCGTGACCAACGGCACGATCTCGCTGATCGAACAGGGCCGTGTGAGCCCGTCGGTCGGCTCGCTGAAGAAGCTGCTCGAATGCATCCCGATGAGTCTCGCGGAGTTCTTCACGTTCGAGCTCGTCGATTCGCGTTCGGTCGTGTCGCGTCGTGACGAGATGCCGAACCTCGGCAACGACACGCTCGCGTTCCATCTGGTCGGCGCGAGCATGAAGGACCGCAACATGTGCATCCTGCGCGAGATCTACCAGCCGCAGGCCGATACGGGGCCCGAGATGCTCGTACACGCGGGGCACGAGGGCGGCGTCGTCGTGTCGGGCCGGCTCGAGCTGACCGTCGACGGCGCGACGTGGCTGCTCGACCCCGGAGACGGCTACTACTTCGAAAGCCGTTTGCCGCACCGTTTCCGTAATCCCAGCGCGGACCTGATCTGCGAGGTCGTTTCGGCCAATTCGCCGGCGACCTTCTGACCTTTCCACCGCGCGTCACTGCATTCGCTGCCGGCCGGTTGCGCGTCACGCGCAGCGGCGTGCCGCATCGCGAATGCCAAAAAACTGAGGCATCCTGATGAAAAAGTTGACTTTGGCTGACTGGCAGGACAAGGCGGCGTCGCTCGAGATCGAAGGGCGCGCATTCATCGACGGTGCGTCGCGCGACGCGCATGGCGGCAAGACGTTCGACTGCGTGAGCCCGATCGACGGCCGCGTGCTCGCGAAGGTCGCCGATTGCGGCGAAGCCGACGTGAACGCGGCCGTTGCGGCCGCGCGCCGCGCGTTCGACGCGGGCGTATGGGCCGGGCTGAACCCGCGTGCGCGCAAGGCCGTGCTGCTGCGCTGGGCCGCGCTGATGCGCGAGCATCTCGACGAGCTGTCGCTGCTCGAAACGCTCGACGCCGGCAAGCCGATCGGCGACACGACGACGGTCGACGTGCCGGGCGCCGCGTACTGCGTCGAGTGGTTCGCGGAAGCGATCGACAAGGTGGGCGGCGAGGTCGCGCCGGCCGATCATCATCTCGTCGGCCTCGTCACGCGCGAGCCGGTCGGCGTGGTGGCCGCCGTCGTGCCGTGGAACTTCCCGATCCTGATGGCCGCGTGGAAATTCGGCCCGGCGCTCGCGGCTGGCAACAGCGTGGTGCTGAAGCCGTCGGAGAAATCGCCGCTGACCGCGATCCGTGTCGCGCAACTCGCGTACGAGGCCGGCATTCCCGCCGGCGTGTTCAACGTCGTGCCGGGCGCGGGCGAGCCCGGCAAGCTGCTCGCGCTGCATCGCGACGTCGATTGCATCGCGTTTACAGGCTCGACGGCGGTCGGCAAGCTGATCATGCAGTACGCCGCGCAGTCGAACCTGAAGCGGGCATGGCTCGAACTCGGCGGCAAGTCGCCGAACATCGTGCTGCGCGATTGCCCCGATCTCGACCGTGCGGCGCAGGCAGCCGCCGGCGCGATCTTCTACAACATGGGCGAGATGTGCACGGCAGGTTCCCGGCTGCTCGTGCATCGCGACATCAAGGACGCGTTCATCGAGAAGCTCGTCGCGGCCGCGCGTGCGTACGTGCCCGGCAATCCGCTCGATCCGTCGGTGTCGATGGGCGCGATCGTCGACGGCATCCAGCTCGAGCGTGTGCTCGGCTATATCGAGGCCGGGCGCAGCGAAGGCAGGCTCGTCACCGGCGGTGCGCGCGTGAAGGCGGAAACGGGCGGCTTCTACGTGGAGCCGACGGTGTTCGAGGTGAAACCGGATGCGAAGATCGCGCGCGAGGAGATCTTCGGGCCGGTGCTGTCGGTGATCGTGTTCGACGACGTCGACGAGGCCGTGCGGATCGCGAACGACAGCGAATACGGGCTGGCCGCGGCCGTGTGGACGTCGAACCTGACGACCGCGCACGACGTGTCGCGCCGGCTGCGCGCGGGCACCGTCTGGGTGAACTGCTACGACGAGGGGGGCGACATGAACTTCCCGTTCGGCGGCTACAAGCAGTCGGGCAACGGTCGCGACAAGTCGCTGCACGCGCTCGAGAAGTACACCGAGCTGAAGTCGACGCTGATCCGGCTGCGCTGACGCGCTGCCGGGTGCGGGCGCGGCCGTCGTACGACCGCGTGCCCGCACCCGCGGCGGGCGGGCGTTATGCCGCGCGCAGCGCGGGGTGGAAGCCGGCGGCTTCGATGATCGACTGCACACGCTCGGCGCCTTGCGCCGATTCGACCTTGACGATCTTCGCCGCGACGTCGATGTCGAGCTTCGCGGCGGGATCGGCGGCCGTCACCGCGCGGGTGATGGCATTGGCGCAGCCGCCGCAGGTCATGTCCTGGACTTCGAATTCCATCGTGTTCTCCTGAGTTGACGATTGACAAGCATCGACAGCATGAAGCTTGCCATAGTGGGAAGGTCAAGCGTGCGCGTGCCGCCGGGAATCGGTGTCGCGCCTGGATCGGGCGACAGCGCGTTGTAAAGATGAAGTCTGACGAATATCGATCGGGAAGTTGACGTCATTCGGCACTTGTCCTGATTGACGGAGACGCGTTCCGGGCGAAGCCGGGCGGATGCCTTGCGGGGCAACGCGTGACGTCGATCCATTAAGCGCGATCACCATGTTGCGAGTAAGGGTACGCGAGGTGAAAATGCGAATCGATCTTAGTATCAGCTCCCTTCGATATTTCATTTCGTTACCCCTATGAATCGTTTTGCTTTCGGCTTCGCGCTGGCGCTGCTGGGCGCATCGGCAACGTCCGCCTTCGCGGCCGACGATGTCGTCAACCTGACCCTGAAGGATCACAAGTTTTCGCCGGACGGCGTGACGATCCCGGCCGGCAAGAAGGTGAAGTTCGTCGTGAAGAACCTCGACGCGACGCCTGCTGAATTCGAGAGCGACGACTTCAAGGCGGAGAAGGTCGTGCCCGCCGGCAAGTCGGTGGAGATCCTGGTCGGGCCGCTGAAGGCCGGCACGTACGAATTCCACGACGAGTATCACGAAGCGCAGTCGAAGACGCACCTGACCGTCAAGTAAGCCGATATCGCCATGTTGTCTACCGCTCTGATCGTTTTTCGTGAAGTGCTCGAGGCCGCGCTGGTGGTGTCGATCGTGATGGCCGCGACGAAGGGCGTGCCGCGACGCGGCTGGTGGGTCGGCAGCGGGCTGGTGGGCGGCGTGATCGGCGCCGGCCTGATCGCCGCGTTCGCCGACGTGATTTCGCAGTGGGCGTCCGGCATGGGGCAGGAGGTCTTCAACGCGGGCGTGATGTTCGTCGCAACGCTGATGCTCGCGTGGCACAGCATCTGGATGAGCCGGCACGGTCGCGAGATGGCGATGCAGATGACCGAGGTCGGGCGTGCCGTCGCGGCCGGCAGCAAGCCGCTGACGGGGCTGGCGATCGTGGTCGGCGTCGCGGTGCTGCGCGAAGGTTCCGAGGCCGTGCTGTTCCTGTACGGCATCGCGGCCGGCGATCCGGGGCAGACGCCGCAGATGATCGTCGGCGGGCTGCTCGGCGTGCTGGGCGGCGCCGGGCTCGGCTACGGGATGTATGCGGGCCTGCTGCAGATTCCGCTGAAGCGCCTGTTCTCCGTCACCAACTGGCTGATCGTGCTGCTCGCGGCGGGGATGGCAAGCCAGTGCGTCGGCTTCCTGCTCTCGGCTGGCCTCGTGCCGTCGTGGGGCGATGTGATCTGGGATACGTCGTGGCTGCTCAAGGATTCGAGCATCGTCGGCAAGGCGCTGCATACGCTGGTCGGCTATACCGCGCGCCCGGCGGGCATCCAGATCGTCGCGTATCTCGCGACGCTGGCCGCGATTGTCGGGCTGGCACGGCTCGTCGGCCGGCCGCAGGCGGCGGTGCGGCCGCCACGGCCGGTGGCCTGAGTTGTTCAGGTTCGAATAAAAAAGGGGCGTCATGGACGCCCCTTTTGTCATGTGCGGTTCGCGGCCGGCCCGTGCGCGGCCTGGGCAGCCGCACGCGGGTGGCGCACGCCGCGCCCGGTCAGCGGTGGCTGTCGATCCATGCGCGGGCCCATTCGAGCCCCACATCGCGTGCGTCGTCCTCGGTGTCGAACACGCCGAGCACGCCGGATGCCTCGACCAGCTTGTTGTTCTGCGTGATCGTGCCGCTCGCCGCAAAGCGCTCGGGCTGCAGGATCTCGTCCTGCTGCAGGATCGCGTGGCCCCAGATCTGGTAGCCGTGGTAGGTTTGCGCTTCCATTATCGAGTCACCTCCGCGGAGCGGCCGTGCGTGCCGACCTGCAGCACGTTGCCGTCCGGCGTGTATTGACGCGGGATGTTGGAGAAGTTTAGCGCGTGCTGCGCATCGGGCGCAGCCGGCTGCATCACCGTCAGGCGGCCCGGTGCGGGCTGCGCGACGGGGCGCGGGGCGGCGGGTGCCTCGGCCGCGGCGGCGGGCGGACGATGCGAACCGGCTTTCACGGCCTGCGCGGTTTGCGCGACGCGACGCTTGTGCGGTGGCTTCGCGACGGCCTTCGGCGGCACGGCGGCGTGTTTCGTCGTCGTGGCGGCGGGGGCGTCGGCACCTTTGCGTGCCGCCGGCGCGTGCGCGGCCGGCGACCGCGCCTCGGGCGGGTTCCAGACCTCGACATAGTGCTCGGCCGCCCAGCCCGTCGACGCGAACGTCAGTGCCAGCATTCCGCATCCCAACAGTCTTACCATGGTCTCTCCGTCTGTCTCGTCGGCGTGCCTGCTCGTTTTACTCCACCGTCACCGACTTCGCGAGGTTCCGCGGCTTGTCGACGTCGGTGCCGCGTGCGCACGCGGTGTGATACGCGAGCAATTGCAGCGGCACGACGTGCAGGATCGGCGACAGTTGCCCGTAGTGCTCCGGCATCCGGATCACGTGCAGGCCGTCGCCGTTGACGATCTGCGTGTCGGCATCGGCGAACACGTACAACTCGCCGCCGCGCGCACGCACTTCCTGCATGTTCGACTTCAGCTTCTCGAGCAGCGTATCGTTCGGCGCGACCGTGACGACCGGCATCGCTTCCGTGACGAGCGCGAGCGGCCCGTGCTTCAGTTCGCCGGCCGGATAGGCCTCGGCGTGGATGTACGAGATTTCCTTCAGCTTCAGCGCGCCTTCGAGCGCGATCGGGTAGTGCAGCCCGCGGCCGAGGAACAGCGCGTTTTCCTTGCGCGCGAATTCCTCCGACCACGCGATGATCTGCGGCTCCAGCGCGAGCACGCTGTTCAGCGCGGCCGGCAGGTGGCGCAGCTGCTTCAGGAATTCCGCTTCCTGCGCGGCGTCGACGTGCCCGCGCAGCTTGCCGAGCGTCGCGGCCAGCACGAACAGCGCGACGAGCTGGGTCGTGAACGCCTTGGTCGACGCGACGCCGATCTCGGTGCCCGCGTGCGTCAGGAACTGCATCTCGGTGAGGCGCACCATCGCACTCGTCGCGACGTTGCAGACGGCCAGCGTATGCGTGTGGCCGAGCGACTGCGCGTGCTTGAGCGCCGCGAGCGTATCGGCCGTCTCGCCCGACTGCGAGATCACCAGCACGAGCTGGCGCGGGTTCGGTACCGATTCGCGATAGCGGTATTCGCTCGCGATCTCGACCTGCGTCGGGATCTTCGCGATCGATTCGAGCCAGTATTTCGCGGTCAGGCCCGAGTAGTAGCTCGTGCCGCACGCGAGGATCAGCAGGCTGTCGATGTTCGCGAACGCGGCGGGCGCGGCGTCGCCGAACAGCGTCGCGTCGAATGCGTCCGTTTGCGGCACGGTATCGCTGATCGCGCGCGGCTGCTCGAAGATTTCCTTCTGCATGAAGTGACGATACGGGCCGAGTTCGACCGCGCCGCCGTAGGTGCTGACCACGCGGATCTCGCGCTGCGCGAGCGCGCCGTTCCGGTCGACGATCTTCACGCCGTCGAGCGACAGCTCGCACACGTCGCCTTCCTCGAGGAACGTGAAGCGGTCGGTGCTGCCCACGAGCGCGAGCGCGTCGGACGCGAGGAAGTTCTCGCCGTCGCCGTGGCCGACCACGAGCGGCGAACCCTGGCGCGCGCCGACGACGGTGTGCGGCTGGTCCTTGTGGATCACGGCGATCGCGTACGCGCCGTGCAGCTGGCCGACCGCCTCGCGCACCGCGTCGAACAGGTTGCCGCGATACAGGCTGTGCACGAGGTGGGCGATCACTTCGGTGTCGGTCTGCGACACGAATTCGTAGCCCTTCGCGCGCAGCGCTTCGCGCAGCGATTCGAAGTTCTCGATGATCCCGTTGTGGACGAGCGCGAGCGCGTTCGACGAGAAGATCGGGTGCGCGTTGTGCGTGACGGGCGCGCCGTGCGTCGCCCAGCGCGTGTGTGCGACGCCCGTCGTGCCTTCGACGTGCGATTCGCGCACCTGTGCGTCGAGATCGGCGACGCGCGCAACGCTGCGCGCGCGCTTCGGCGCGTCCGGCTCGAGCACGGCAACGCCGCACGAGTCGTAGCCACGGTACTCGAGGCGCCGCAATCCTTCGATCAGCACCGGAACGATATTACGCTGCGCAACTGCGCCGACAATGCCGCACATGAAATCTACCTTCTATAGGGAAGCGGGCGCCGTAGGGCACCCGCGTGATGTTAACTTTTCTTCTTGACCGGGCGGACGTAGCCGCTTTTTGCGGTCTGCGTCTTCTCGTTCAATGCGAGCAGGCCGTCGGCCACGTCCTTCCAGACCGTCGTGCCGGCGGCGATCGTCACGCCGCGGCCGACGCGCACCGGCGCGACCAGCTGCGTGTCGGAGCCGACGAACACGTCGTCCTCGATCACGGTGCGGAACTTGTTCGCGCCGTCGTAGTTGCAGGTAATCGTGCCCGCGCCGATGTTCACGCGCGCGCCGATGTCGGCGTCGCCAATGTACGTGAGGTGGTTCGCCTTCGAGCCGTGGCCGATCACCGCGTTCTTCACCTCGACGAAGTTGCCGACGTGCGCTTCGTCCGCGAGCTGCGCGCCGGGGCGCAGCCGCGCGTACGGGCCGATCACCGTGTGCGCGCCGAGCTCGGCGCCGTCGATGTGCGTGAACGCGTCGATGCGCGTGCCCGTGCCGACCGACGCGTTGCGGATCACGCAGTTCGCGCCGATCGTCACGTTGTCGGCGAGCGTCACGTTGCCTTCGAACACGCAGTTCACGTCGATCGACACGTCGCGGCCGCAGCGCAGCGTGCCGCGCACGTCGAGGCGCGCCGGATCGGCGAGCGTGACGCCGTCGACGAGCAGCGCGTCGGCGATCGTGCGCTGGTGGATGCGTTCGAGCTCGGCGAGCTGCGCCTTGCTGTTCACGCCGAGCGTTTCCCATTCCTCGTCGGGCTGCGCGGTGACGACCTCGAAACCGGCCTCGATCGCGAGCTCGACGACGTCGGTCAGGTAGTACTCGCCCTGCGCGTTCTCGTTCTTCAGCGCGCCGAGCCACATCGACAGCTGGGCTGTCGGCGTGACGATGATGCCGGTGTTGATCTCGGCGATCTTCAGCTGCTCGGGCGACGCGTCCTTCTGCTCGACGATGCGCGTGACGAAGCCGGCCGCGTCGCGCACGATGCGGCCGTAGCCGGTCGGATCGTCGAGCGTGACGGTCAGAATCCCGTAGCGGCCTTCGCGCGCGGCGTCGACGAGGCGCTGCAAGGTCGACTCGCGTGTGAGCGGCACGTCGCCGTACAGCACGAGCGTAGGTTGCGCGGGATCGAGGAGCGGCAGCGCCTGGCGCACCGCGTGGCCGGTGCCGAGCTGCTCGGCCTGCACGGCAAACTGCACATCCGGGGCGGCGACGGCGGCCTGGACCTGCTCGGCGCCGTGACCGACGACGACGACCAGCCGGGACGGCTGCAGCGCGCGCGCGGTGTCGATGACGTGGGAGAGAAGCGGCCTGCCGGCCAGGGGATGAAGCACTTTCGGCAGCGCGGAACGCATGCGCTTGCCGGTGCCTGCCGCCAAAATCACGATATTCATGGCGCCAGCTTGTCAGAAGAGTTCGAAGCCGTCCATTTTAGCATGCAGCCCCCGTCGATCCGGGCCCGCTGCGGCGCGGCTGCAACGCCGGAACGGGCGGCTGGCGCGCCGTTCCGGCAAGGGTTCCGGCCCCGCTTACAGGTCGTCGAACTGGACGATCGAGATCGGTTGGGCGCCGCCTGGCGCCGCGGTGTCGTCGCCCGACGCGCACGGCTCCTCGTCGAACGCGATGTCGCCCTGCGGATCGGCTTCGCCTGTCGCCCGCAGCGACTGGAACGGGTACAGCGTCGTGTCCATCAGGTGCGACGGCACGACCTTCGCGAGTGCGTTGAACATGTTCTCGACGCGGCCCGGGAAGCGCTTGTCCCATTCGCGGATCAGTGCCTTCATTTCCGCGCGCTTCAGGTTCGGCTGGCTGCCGCAAAGGTTGCACGGGATGATCGGGAATTCGCGCAGTTCCGCGTATTTCTCGAGATCGGTTTCCTTCACGTACGCGAGCGGGCGGATCACGATGTTCTTGCCGTCGTCCGACTGCAGCTTCGGCGGCATTCCCTTCAGCTTGCCGCCGTAGAACATGTTGAGCAGCAGCGTCTGCACGATGTCGTCGCGGTGGTGGCCGAGCGCGATCTTGGTCGCGCCGAGCTCACCGGCCACGCGGTACAGGATCCCGCGGCGCAGCCGCGAGCACAGCGAGCAGGTCGTCTTGCCTTCGGGCACGAGCCGCTTGACGATGCTGTAGGTATCCTGGTTCTCGATGTGGAACGGCACGCCGACCTGCTTCAGGTATTCCGGCAGCACGTGCTCGGGGAAGCCCGGCTGCTTCTGGTCGAGGTTCACCGCGACGATGTCGAAATCGATCGGCGCGCGCTCGCGCAGGCGCAGCAGCACGTCGAGCATCGCGTAGCTGTCCTTGCCGCCCGACAGGCACACCATCACCTTGTCGCCCTGCTCGATCATGTTGAAGTCGCCGATCGCCTGGCCGACCTGGCGCACGATCCGCTTGAACAGCTTGTTGTTCTCGTACGCGTCTTTCTGTTCGCGGCGCGTCAGCGCCGGGCGGCCTGCCGGCGCGGCGGTCGCGTCGAGGGGGGCGGCATCGGCCGCCGTGTCATTCATGTGGGGGGCGTTCATGCGCGCTCCTCGTCCTTGATGCGAAAGACTTCGACGCCGACGGCGTCGCAGTCCGGATAAGCGTCCGGTTTCTCGGTACAGACGCGTACCGCGCGCACGGCATCGTGCGCCAGCAGGCGCGCGGCGATCGCGTCGCACAGCGTTTCCTGCAGGTGGATGTGGCCCCGCGCCAGACATTGCGTGACGCTCTGCTTCATCAGATCGTAGTCGACGATTTCATGCAGCCGATCGTCGACGGGGGTGGACAGCGCGAGCGGCACGAACAGGTCGACATTGATGACGACGCGCTGCTCGCCGCGCTTCTCGTGTTCGAAGGCACCGATGTTGATGTGCACTTCGTAGTCGCGCAGGTAGAGCCTGCGGCAGTCCGCGAGGCGGGGGTGCAGGAGAGCGGAAAACATGGTCGTCCCAGTCAAATTGGCGTGCGCACACGCAAAGCGGCGCGGGCGGCGGCGGTCAGGCCGCGCGATCCGCGCAGTTCATTCATTCGGGCCGGCGGCGGGCGGCACGAGGTGCTCGCCGCCGTCGACGGTCAGCGTCGCGCCCGTGACGCCGGGCGCGCTCGCGAGATAGCAGGCGGCCGCCGCGATGTCGTCCGCGTGCGGCGCGTGGCCGCGCACGAGCGCCGCGACCCGGACCTTCGGCGCGAGTGCCAGCGCCAGCGCCGACGTCGCGCGGTTCAGCGCGGCCTGCATCAGCGCGTGCGACATCTGCGCCGGCGCAGGGTGAAACAGGGCCTGATCCAGTACGTGGATCGCGCACGCGCGCAGTGCTTCCTGTTCGCATGCGGCCTCGGGCGTCGCATCGGCGAGCGCGCGGGCCAGCGCGAGCGGCGCCGTCACGTTGCGCGCGAGGGCGCCGGCGAGCGACGCGCCGTCCACCGTGTGGGCGTCGTCGGCGCCCGCGCTGGCGCTCACGAACACCGCGCACGCGGGCCGGCCGAGTGCCGCGCTGCACGCGGCGACGAGTGCGGCGGCGTCGGCTTCCAGGGCCAGATC
>NZ_CABVQC010000072.1 GCF_902499175.1 Burkholderia aenigmatica | reverse complement strand
CGCTGCTGCCCGGCCGTGCGCGGCACGACGCGGATGCGATCGCCGCCGGCGATGCACCCGCCGCGTGGGGCGCGTATGCACGGCGCATTGCGCAGTGGCTGCAGGCGACGCTCGACGGCGACGACGCAGCGGTGTGCCGCCTGCGCGCCGGTATCGAGCGCTGGGCCGGTGAGCTTGCCGATGCCGGTGACGACGGTCCCGAGCTGCCGGTGCGTGCGTGGCTCGACCGGTACGGGCACGTGACGCGCATCGACAGCGGGGCGGCCGGGCAACCGGAACTCGACGCGGCGCTGCACGCCGCACTCGTCGGCCGGGCCGTCGGCGCGGCGCCGCCACGCGGGTTGGCGCAGCCGCTCGTCCTGCGCATGACGCTGACGGACGCGCGCTGATGCAGCGTCCGCATTTCAAGAGCAATCGAGAGGGCAGTCGAACGATGAAGACGAAGATGAAGATGCTGGCGATCGTGGCAGGCGGTCTCGTGCTGGCCGTGCCGCTCGTTTCGCACGCGCAGGACGACGTGATTGCGAATGCCGCGCAGGCGTCGGTCACGCAGGCCGATATCGCGGAGCTGTTGAAGGCGGTGAGCCCCGAAGGGCGTGAACGTCTCGCGGCCGATCCCGGGGCGCTGGACCAGGTCGTGCGCTCGACGCTTGCGCAGAAGGCCGTGCTGGCCGAGGCGAAATCGAAGGGCTGGGACAAGCAGGCGCAGGTGCAGGCGGCTGTCGAGCAGGCGCAGCGCGATATCGTCGTGCGCAGCTATCTGGCGTCGGTGAATGCGCCGCCGGCCGACTATCCGTCGGACGCGGAGCTCCAGTCCGCGTATGACAAGAACCGCGCCGCGTTCACCGCGCCGCGCGCCTTGCACGTCGCGCAGATCTATATCGCGGTGCCGCCGAACGCGGATGCCGCGACGCTCGACAAGGCGCGCAAGCAGGCGGCCGATCTCGCGAACCGCGCGCGCAGTGGCGACTTCGCGGCGCTCGCAAAGGCGAACTCGCAGGACAAGGCGAGTGCCGCGAATGGCGGCGATCTCGGTTTCGTACCCGATCAACTGATGGTGCCGGCGGTCCGGCAGGCGGCCGACGCACTGAAGCCGGGCCAGGTCTCCGCGCCGATCCAGACGCCGGCCGGCTTTCATGTCGTGAAGCTGATCGACATCCGCGCGGCGGCGCCGCGCCCGCTGGCCGACGTGAAGGAGCAACTGCGCGCGATGCTGCGTGCGCAGCGCACCCAGCAGAATGCGCAGGCGTATCTCGCGAAGCTGGCTGCGAACGCGCCGATCAACGAAGACGCGCTGAAGAAAGCGCTCGCGTCTGCCCGGTAGGCTCGCTCATGGCAATCGTCCGTTCGACACCGCGCGTCGACGCGCCCGACGCGCGCACGCCGGGGCGACGCCGCCCGGCCGCAGCCGCCGACCGCCCGCGCATGCCGAAGGCCAACCCTTGGCCGGGCCGGCCCGGCGAGTGGCCCACGCATTGCCCGCTGTGCTTCGGCGCGCTGGAGCCGTTGCCCGGTGCGGGCGGCTACGCGCGGCACCGGAGCGCGCGATGTTCCGCGCAGTGCGTGCTCACGACACGCCAGTATCAACCGGACGAACTGACGATTCGCGGCTCGCGCGACGTGCAGGTCGCCGCCCGGCACCGCGAGCGCTTCGTCGCGCAGTGGGCACGCCATTACGCGCTGATGCGGCGGGCGTGGCCCGCACTCACGATCGGCCGCTTCATCGCGGTGGTCGCCTGTGTCGACGTCGCGGATCTCTGGTCGTACCGGATGTTGCGCGACGATGATCTGGCGGCCGTGCTGCTCGTGCTGGCCGGCTTCCTGCGTGTGCCGGACGCGGCGGGCACCGATGCGCCGGGCCCCGACCCGCGCGCGCCGACGGTGCGCTGGGTGCGGTTCTGGTTCGACGCGAGCGTGCGCGACGTCGGCGATCTGTGGACGGCCGGCAGCGGCGCACCGGCGCTGTTTCGCGTCGACTATCGCGAACCGCTCGTCACGCCGTATCCGACCGGCGCGCAGGTCCATGCGTGGCAGCCGGTCGACGACATGCGCGACGCGTGGGCGCAACGGATCGATGCGCAAGAGCCTGCCGTCGAAGCGGCCGATAGCGCGGCGTTCGCGCGTTTCCTGGCGCGCGCGGCGACGCCGGGCACGCACCTGTGATGGCGGCCGTGAGGGCGCCATGGCGCCATTTCTGAAGGAGGCGCACATGAAGATGCGACGAAGCGGAATCGCGACGATCGTCTGCCTGCTGCTGGCAGCCGGTGCGCACGCGCAGGGGGGGCGCGCGGCGGCGAGTGCGGCCGTGCCCGCGCCGGCCAGTCCGGGCTCGGCCGCGAAGCCGGTCTGTGTCGATGCGGAAGTCGACGGCAAGCGCGCGCTGTCGTACGACTGCCTGAGCCAGCAACTGAAGCCGAAGGCCGACCCGCAGGCGGGGGCATCGCAAACGGATTCGGAGCGGCTGTCGAAGCAGCCGTCGAACCGTCTCGGCACGTTCAACCTGTCGACCGAGCGGAACCGTTTCGGCTCGAACTGGGGCCGGTCGGTGACGCCGCAGCGGCCCGATGCGCCGGTCGCGGTGCCGCCGAAGTAATGCACGCGGCCGAGCGTGGGGCGCAGGTATCGACGAGCCGGCTGCGTTCCGGTGCGAACTGACGAGGAGCAGCAACATGACGGCGGGCAAGCACACGAACCGGGCGGCGATGCTGCGAGCGATGGCCGGCCGGCTGGCATTGGCCTGTGCGTGCGCGTGCGGTTGTTCAACGGCAACGGCTGCCGAGCGGCCAGCGCAGCCGGGTGCCGCAACGCCAACGCCAACGCCGACCGTCGCGCTGCCGAATTTCGCCGCGCTGGTGCGGCGTGTCGGCCCGGCCGTCGTCAACATCAGCGTCACGCGCGAAGTCACGCAGATGGGCATCCAGTTGCCGCCCGGCATCGCGCCCGATCATCCGCTCGCGCCGTTTCTGGCGCGGCGCGTGATCGGCAACCGCGAGGAAGTGAGCCTCGGCTCCGGCTTCATCGTCAGTGCGGATGGCGTGATCCTGACCAACCGGCACGTGGTCGGCGACGCCGTTGCGATCGACGTGAAGCTGACCGACAAGCGGCAGTTCAAGGGGCGCGTGATCGGCAGCGATCCGGTATCCGATGTCGCGGTGATCCGCATCGACGCGCACAACCTGCCGGTCGTCGCGACCGGCGACCCGGCGCGCACCGAAGTGGGCGACTGGGTGATGGCGATCGGTTCGCCTTACGGGTTCGCGAACACGGTCACGCAGGGCATCGTCAGCGCGAAATCGCGCTCGTTGCCCGGCGAGCGGGCGATCCCGTTCATCCAGACCGACGTGCCGATCAACCCCGGCAATTCGGGCGGCCCGCTGTTCGACCTCGGCGGCCGCGTGATCGCGATCAACTCGATGATTTTCTCGAAGACGGGTGGTTATCAGGGGCTCGCGTTCGCGATCCCGATCGATATCGCGCTCGACGTGAAGGACCAGTTGCTGCGGACCGGCAAGGTCACGCGCGGCCGGCTCGGCGTGGCCGTGCAGGAGGTGAGCCAGGCGCTCGCGCGTTCGTTCGGCCTCGCGAGCCCGGACGGCGCGTTGATCACCATGGTCGAGCCGGATGGCCCGGCCGCACACGCGGGCCTGCAGCCGGGCGACGTCGTGCTCGCGGTCGACGGCAAGCCGGTTGCCGAATCGGCGGACCTGCTCGGCACCGTGGCGGGCATGCGGGCCGGGCGGCAAGCCGACCTGCTGGTGTGGCGCGCGGGACGGGCGATGCACGTGAGCGCGACGGTCGGCGCATTCGACAGCGGCACGGCGTCGGCCGGTGGCGAGCAAGGGCCCGCGCGGTTCGGGCTCGCGCTGCGCGCGGCGACCGAGCAGGAGCGGCAACGGCTCGGTGTCGGCCAGGCGCTCGTCGTCGAGCAGGCGAGCGGGCAGGCCGCCCGCGCGGGCTTGCAGCCCGGCGATATCGTGCTGTCGGTAAACGGCACGTCGGTCGCGAGCATCGGCGCGCTGATGACCGAGATCGACGCTGCGCACGGTAACGTCGCGCTGCTCGTCCAGCGTGGCGGCACGCGGTTGTATGTGCCGATCGAGATCGGTTGAGGGTCGCATGACACGACACGACGCAGCACGACGGCGAACCGTCGAAACGGGAGACGGAATGAAGCGAATGCAGGAGTGGGGCGCATCGGGATGGCTGCGGGCGATCGTCGTCGCGTGGGCGCTGGCCGTATGCGCCGTGCCGGCCGTCGCGCAGACGGCCGACGTGCCGCAGACGTGGATCCGCTACGGACAGCTCGCCGGGCAGCAGTTCCAGACCTGGCTCGAAGCCGACGGCGACGCGGCCGACCGTCTGCACCGCTATCTCGAGGCGCGTGTGCTGAACGCGCGTGCCGATGCGCCACCGCCCGCGATCGTCGTGCGCGCGTGGATCGGGGCGAACGGCGCTGTCACGCGCGTCGAATTCGCGTCGCTCGGCGATCCCGACGCGGACGCGACGCTGCGGCAACTGCTCACGGCCGGCCCGCTGGCGGAACCGCCGCCGCCCGACATGCTGCAGCCGTTGCGCGTGCGCCTGCGGCTCGCGCCGAATCCCGATGCGGCCGCCGCCGCGCCGGCATCGGCGGCGCGCATGCCGTGATGCCCGGGGGCAGCCGTCGACGTAGCGGGATATCGTCATAAAATATGAGGTTATTGCATTGGCGGGACGATGACGCCTCGCTTCTTCAACAGGAGCCACCCATGCAACTGACCCCGTTGGGCGCGCATGTCGCCCAGTTCGGTTTCCCCGAGCGGCAGAGACACGTGCAGGCGCTGATCTCCGGCACGGCCGATATCAACACGTATGTTTCCGCCGGCGTCTGCTACGATGCCGCAGCCTATGTGCGGTACCTGATGCGGGCTGACGCGATGATCACGCCCAACACGCTGCTCGACACGATCGGTCAGCACTGGCGGCCGCGGTTCAACTTCGAGAACGGCGGCGAATGGGACGGGCACGCGCCCATTCAGGCCGGGACCGCGGTCGGCTTCTCGCGTGGCGGCACGGTCTTTCATGCGGCGATCGCCATCGGCGGCACCCGGATCCGCGCCGTAAACGGCGGGCTTCTCGGCAGCGGATGGCGGTATGCGGTCGACCTGGCAAGCGTGCTCGAACCGGACGCGGCCGGCGGCTTCAAGTACGACCGCACGAACATCCGGGTTCATCTGTCGCACCTGTAGCCTGCGGGCATCTCGGCGGTACATGCCACGGTGGTCTCGATCAGTCGGTGGCTCGCCTCGCACGGCCGGGCGGCGGCTGTCCCGCCGTCCGGCGATTTCCGCATGGCGTCGCGCTGCCCATCGCTGCTATCCTCTCGACCGTGAATGACTCTTCCGGGAGTCGTGGCGGCGCATGCTGCGTCGCGGCGAAGTGCGCGGGTGCAACTGCGTGCGCGCCGGGGCGGCATGACCGGCCGTCCGCGACGATCCATGACCTGTTTCGTAATTGATTTCCTCCCGTCCATGCCCACATGGCCAAGACAACGATGAGCAACGCACCCGACCAAGCCGCGCCCGGCGACGATGAATCGTCCGGCGGCGGTTCGTCCTATCTGGTGCCGGGGCTCGAACGCGGGCTGCGGATTCTCGCCGAATTCTCCGCGCGCGAGCCCGTGCTCGGCGCGCCCGAGTTGTCGAAGCGCATCGGCATTCCGCGCACGACCACGTTCCGCCTGCTGCAGACGCTCGAAGCGCTCGGTTTCCTCGAGCGCGTGAACGGCGACCGTTATTTCCGGCTCGGCGTCGGCGTGCTGCGGCTCGGCTTCGAATACCTGAATTCGCTCGAACTGACCGATCTCGGTGCGCCCGTGCTCGAACGGCTGCGCGACGCGACCGGCCTGTCGACGCACCTGCTGATCCGCGACCAGCGCGACGTCGTGTTCGTCGCGAAGGCGCAGAGCAACGCGTCGATGTTCGGTTCGGTGAAGGTGCACGTCGGCACGCGCCTGCCTGCGCACGCAACCGTGCATGGCCACGTATTGATGGGCGACCTGACGCGCGACGCGCTGCGCCAGCTCTATCCGGAAAAGCGCCTCGAGCAGTTCACCGAGCGCACGCCGGGCACCGTCGACGAGTTGTACGAACGCGTGCGCCATTACGCGCGGCTCGGCTACGCGGTCAGCGAGGCGGCATTCGAGAGCGGCATTTCGGCCGTCACCGCGCCCGTGCGCGATCATTCGGGCTCGATCGTCGCGGCGATCACGGCGACGGTGCCGCGCTCGGAGATCGGCGAGGCCGGCGAGAAGGAACGGCTCGTCGAAGCCGTGTGCGGCGCGGCGGTCGACCTGTCGCAGCGGCTGAACTATCGTCCGCTCGAAAGCGACCCGACGTTCGCACACGCGCGCCACAAGGTCGCGATGTTCTGAGTGTTCCGATGTGCGGCTGGCGGCCGTGCCAGTGCAATGCGCGAAAGACAAAAGCGGCCCGCGGGCCGCTTTTGTCGTTTCAGACGGCGAAGCGCCTGCCACCGTTCGTTCAGAACGAGTGGTGGATCCCGGTGAGCACGATTACCTGGTTCGCGGTGCTCGACACGCCTGCCGTGAAGAACGCGGCCTGTGCACCGCCCGAACCGTGCTCATACAACACGTTCGCGTACAGCTGCGTGCGCTTCGACAGCGAATAGATGTCGCCGAGCTCGACCTGCGTCCAGCGGCGGCCGGCCAGCGTCGTGGTCGCCGCGCCGCCCGCGATCGTGTTGAACGCGCTGCTGCGGTAGTTCACGCCCGCGTCGTAGCTCTGGAACGTATCCGAAAAGCCGTTCGACTGCATCTTCGTGCGCGTGTACAGGCCATGCACGAGGAAGTCGCCGAACTGGTAGGACGCCCCCGCGCCGATGTTTTCCACCTTGCTCGCGGTATAGCCGGTCGCGGTGTTCTGCCCCTGGAACGACGTGATGCCGGTCGTGCTGATCAGGATCGCGCGGTCGTGCTCGTTCGAGTACACGGCCGACGCCTTGAACGGCCCGTTCGCGTAGTTCAGCGCGACGCCGACCGACTTGCCGGTCGAGAAGTTCGTCGTGTTGCCGAGCGCCATCGTCGCGGCGGCCGAGAAGCCCGCGAAGGTCGGCGAGCGGTACTTGACCGAGTTGTTGTACGGCACGTTGCCGGTCGCGGCGAGCCCGTCGATGTTGCCGGGGTGGAACGCGTACCAGCTCATCGCGAGGTAGGCCGTGCTGAGCGGATCGAGATAATCGAACGACAGCGGCGTCTGGCGGCCGAGCGTCAGCGTGCCGTAGCGTTCCGAGCTGAGGCCCACGAACGCCGCGCGGTTCCAGATCGTGTTCGCGGTCGCGAACTGGCCGTTGTTCGTATAGAAGCCGTTTTCGAGCTGGAAGATCGCCGACAGGCCGTCGCCGAGGTCTTCCTTGCCTTTCAGGCCCCATCGATCGGGCTGCGTATTGCCCTGGATCATCGCCCACTTCGCATGGCCGCCGACGTTGTTCACGTACGCGACACCCGCATCCGTGCTGCCGTACAGCATCACGCTGCTCTGCGCCCACGCGCCCGACACGGCGCCCAATCCGATCACTGCTGCTGCTACCGCATGCTTGACCATTTGATCTCCTGATTCTCCAACCTGATGAAAACGTGCCGTGGCGGCATGCGCAGGAACGGCCGGCCGTCGCGCGTTTTCGCCATCGGGTGGGCATTTTTTGTGTTCCATATAAGGAACGACGTGCCTCTGATGGAATGGAGTATAGAGGCGTCACGCACCGGATCAAAAATAATTTTTTCGGGACGGATGGGTTTCCGACCGATGCCCGGCGGCGGTGCGCGAAGCCCGCGTAAACCCGGTAAATCCCCGTCACATAACAAAAAATTTCATTTAATGAGATGGATGGACGTGATCGCCGACCCGACGGTCAGTGTTTTCCCTAGGGCATGCACCTTTTTGTTTTACTCGTGGAAAGTCGCTCCTATAATCACCATCCATAAACTGCTGTTCCGGGTATGGAACAAATCGGAACCAACCGAGAGTCGATCAGAAGGAAGGGTGTGAGATGTCTGAACAATGGGTTTGCGCCGGACACGCCGGCGCGCTGTCGGAAGACACGCCGATCGAGTTCAAGCGGACCGACGGCGTCGAGATCGGGATCTATCGCGTCGGCGATGAGGTGTACGCGCTCGAGAACGTGTGCCCGCATGCGTACGCGCTGCTGACGCAGGGGTTCGTCGACGAAGGCACGGTCGAATGCCCGTTGCACGAGGCCGTGTTCGACATCAAGACGGGCGAATGCCTGAAGGGTCCGGGCGGACGCGCACTGAAGCAGTACGCGGTGCGTCTCGCCGGCGAGGAAATCCAGATCAAGGTGGAATGACATGAAAGAAGCGACCGTCAACTTCAATCCCTTCCTGAAGCCGTGGGTGGCGCCGCAGCCGAACAATGTCGCGGGCAAGGGGCAGATCGAGATCCCCGGCCAGGTCGAGAACCAGGTCTGGCAGAACCGCAAGGCCGCACCGACCCAGTACGAAAACGACCTCGGCGATGCGCTCGAACGCGTGTTCGAAGCCGGCGCGATCGAGCTGGACGACGTCGTCGCGGGCCTGAACCGCATCGGCTTCCGCGCGCCGGACGGCACGGCGTGGACCGCCGAGCGCTTCCGCGCCGAAATGGCCGCGCTGGCGGAATGAGCGCTTGAGCGCCGATCGCCGACCCGACGACAACCGCATCCGGAGCACACTGATGACGTCCCCCGTACAACACGCAGTCCAACACGACCCGGTCCGTGACTATCTCGACCGCGGCATCAAGAACTACTGGTATCCCGTCGCGCCGAGCTGGCAGGTGTCGAATGCGCCCGTCGGCCTCACGCGCCTGTCCGAGCAGATCGTGCTGTGGCGCGATCACGACGGCAAGGTTCACGCGCTCGAAGATCGCTGCCCGCACCGCGGCGCGCGCCTGTCGCTCGGCTGGAACCTCGGCGGCAACATCGCCTGCTGGTATCACGGCATCGAAGTCGACGGCGGCGGCACCGTGAACCGCGTGCCGGCCGTGTCGAACTGTCCGCTCGAAGGCACGAAGTGCGTGAAGTCGTATCCGGTCGAAGAGAAGGCCGGCGCGATCTTCCTGTGGTTCGGCGATGAAGCGCACGGCGAGCCGGCGCCGCTGAACCTGCCCGAGGAACTGGTCGACGACGAGTACGGCCACTTCCTGTGCGTGTCGAACTGGAAGTGCAATTATCAGTACGCGATCGACAACGTGATGGACCCGATGCACGGCGCGTACCTCCATGCCACCTCGCACTCGATGGCCGAAGGCGACAAGCAGGCCGACATGCGCGTGCGCAAGACGGAAACGGGGCTGATGTTCGAGAAGATCGGCCAGCGCGACGTGAACTTCGACTGGGTCGAGCTCGGCGAAACGGGCTGCCTGTGGATGCGCCTCGCGATCCCGTACAAGCAGAAGTTCGGCCCGGGCGGCAACTTCGGGATCATCGGCTTCGCGACGCCTGTCGACGGCGACAACTGCCAGGTCTACTTCTGGCGCACCCGCAAGGTCAGCGGCTGGCAGCGCGACGTGTGGCGCTTCATGTACCGCAACCGCCTCGAGGGCCTGCACTGGGACGTGCTCGAGCAGGACCGCTACGTCCTCGAAAGCCTCGCGCCGAATGCGCGCGATCACGAATACCTGTACCAGCACGACGTCGGCATGACGCGCGTACGCCGGATGCTGCGCACGCGTGCGCAGGAGCATCTTTCCGCGCTCGACGCGCATCGCGCGGCGCAGGCGCAGGCCGCATCGGAGCCGGCAAATGGCTGAGCGCGCTCCGGTCGTGTCGCTCGCGGGGCGCCGCGTGCTCGTCACGGGCGGCGCGCGCGGGCTCGGCGCGGCGTTCGTGACGGCGCTCGTCGAAGCGGGCGCGCAGGTCGCGTTCGGCGACGTGCTGGCCGACGAAGGCCGTGCGCTTGCCGCGCAACTCTCCGAAGCCGGCCATGTCGCCCATTTCTTCGCACTCGATCTCGCCGATCCGGCGAGCGTCGATGCGTTCGTCGCGCAGGGCGCGGCGGCGCTCGGCGGCATCGACGCGCTGATCAACAACGCGGCGATCACGAACTCGGGCGGCAAGCTGTCGACCGAGCTCGACGTGTCGACGTGGGACGCCGTGATGAACGTGAACGTGCGCGGCGTGTGGCTCGTCAGCAATGCAGCGCTGCCGCACCTCGCGCAGTCGGGCCGCGGCGCGATCGTGAACCTCGCGTCGGACACCGCGCTGTGGGGCGCGCCGAAGCTGCTCGCGTACGTCGCGAGCAAGGGCGCGGTGATCGCGATGACGCATGCGCAGGCACGCGAGTTCGGCGCGCACGGCGTGACGGTCAACGCGATCGCGCCGGGGCTCACCGAAGTCGAGGCGACGGCCTACGTGCCGGCCGAGCGCCACGCGTTCTACATGCAGGGCCGCGCGCTGACACGCGCGCAGGTGCCCGACGACGTGACGGGCCCCGTGCTGTTCCTGCTGTCGGACGGCGCGCGCTTCGTGACGGGTCAATTGCTGCCGGTAAACGGCGGCTTCGTGATGAATTGATTGAATTGAAGTTTTCACTCTGATGAAGGAGAGGACGATGGCGGACGCCGATCTCGAACGCAAGTCGTGGGACCAGCCGGAAGGCGCAAGCTTCAACGACTGGATGGAAGGGCGCGTGGCGCGCTACGCGACCCGTCGCTACGACTGGGACGCACTGAAGTTCCAGGCCGACTACGACCCGAAGTACCGCCGAGCGCAGATGCGCTACGTCGGCACGGGCGGCACGGGCGTCGCGAAGGACGTCAACACGGTGCCGGCCGGCGGCTTCACGTTTTCGACGATGGTCATCCCGGCCGGCAACATCGGCCCGAGCCACATCCACATGGACGTCGAGGAAATCTTCTTCGTGCTGCGCGGCAAGATGAAGGTGATCTGCGAGCGTGACGGCGAGACGTGGGAAGCGATCCTCGGCGAGCGCGACCTGATCTCGGTGCCGCCCGGCGTGTATCGCACGGAAATCAACATTGGCGAGGAAGACGCGCTGATGTGCGTGATGCTCGGTTCGCCGAAGCCGATCACGCCGACGTATCCGCCCGATTCGCCGCTCGCGAAGATCAAGCGCTGAAACGGAGCGGGTGAAGCAATGAGTGTCATCGACAAACGTGAACGCGACCGCACCGCGGCGTTCGCCGCGCTGCTCGGGCAGTTTCCCGAACAGCGTTGCGCGGCCGGCGCGGCGGGCACGATCGGTTATCGCGAGGCCGGCGCGCAGCATGCGGGCCGTGCGCTGCCCGTCGTGCTGCTGCACGGCATCGGCTCGGGCGCCGCATCGTGGGTCCGCCAGCTCGACACGCTCGGCGCATCGCGGCGCGTGCTCGCGTGGGATGCGCCCGGTTATGGCGTGTCGACGCCGGTGCACGGCGCGTCGCCGGCCGCTACCGATTACGCGGCATCGCTGAATGCGTGGCTCGAGGCACTCGGCATCGAACGCTGCGTGCTGGTCGGTCATTCGCTCGGCGCGATCATCGCGGGCGGTCTCGCCCGCGTGATGCCCGCGCGGATCGCCGGCCTGCTGCTGGTGTCGCCCGCGGGCGGCTACGGCAGCGCACCGGCCGAAACCCGCGAATCGCGCCGTGACGCGCGGCTCGCGATGCTTGCCGAACTCGGCCCGGCCGGGCTCGCCGAGCAGCGCAGCGGCAACATGCTGTCCGGTTTCGCGAACGAGGATGCGCGTGCGTGGGTGCGCTGGAACATGGCGCGCATCGTGCCGGCCGGCTACGCACAGGCCACGCATCTGCTCGCGAATGCCGATCTCGCGACCGATCTCGCCGGCTTTCGCGGCCGCACGGCCGTGGCCGTCGGCGCGAACGACGCGATCACGCCGCCCGCCGCGTGCGAGCGGATTGCCGCGGCCGCGCACGTCGGGCTACAGGTGATTCCGCAAGCAGGCCATGCCGGCTACGTGGAAGCGCCGGCCGTTTATTCCGCACTGATCGACACGTTCTGCCGTCAGTGCGACCAACAGCGGGGACTGGCATGAACGAACCGCTACAACAACCCGATACCGAAAACGGGAAAGCCGAAGCCAGCTACGTGGTGCCCGGCCTCGAACGCGGGCTGCGGATCCTCGCCGAATTCTCGCCGCGCGAGCCCGTGCTCGGCGCGCCCGAATTGTCGAAGCGGCTCGGCATTCCGCGCACGACGGTATTCCGTCTGCTGCAGACGCTCGAATCGCTCGGCTTCCTCGAGCGCGCGGACAAGGATCGCAACTACAAGCTCGGCATCGCCGTGCTGCGGCTCGGCTTCGAATACCTGAGCTCGCTGGAGCTGACCGATCTGGGCCTGCCCGTGATCGAGAGCCTGCGCGACGCGACCGGCTTCACGACGCACATCGTGATCCGCGACGGCCGCGACGTGGTGTTCGTCGCGAAGGCGCAGAGCCAGGCGCCGGTGTTCAGCTCGATCCGCGTGAATGTCGGCACGCGCTTGCCCGCGCATGCGACGACGCACGGCCACGTGCTGATGGGCGACCTGTCGTTGAAGGAACTGCATGCGCTGTATCCGGAAGGCGCGCTGAACCGGATGACGAACGCGACGCCGGAGACGGTCGACGCGCTGTACGAAGTGATCCGCGAGGATGCGCTGCGCGGCTACGGCGTCAGCAATTCGTCGTTCGAGCGCGGCATCTCGGTGGTGACGGCGCCGGTGCGCAACGAGACGCAGAAGATCGTCGCATGCATCACGGTGACGGTGCCGCGGCCGGAGATCGACGCGGCGCTGATCGCGGATGGTCTGATCGACAAGGTGCAGCGCGCGGCGGCGGAATTGTCGCGGCGGCTCAATTACCGCTCGGATGACGAGCACACGTTTCTGAAGGCTTTAGGACTCCGATGATCCAGATCGATCTGACCGGGCAGGTGGCGGTGGTGACGGGCGGTTCGTCCGGCATCGGCCTCGCGACCGCCGAACGGTTCCTGCAGGCGGGCGCGTCGGTCGCGATTTGCGGCCGCGACAGCGAGCGCCTGGCGCGCGCCGAAGCGATGCTCGGCGAGAAATACCCGGGCGCGCAACTGCTCGCCGCACGCTGCAACGTGCTCGATGAGCAGGATGTGGCTGCGTTCGCTCAAGCGGTGTCGACACGCTTCGGCCGCGCCGACATGCTGGTCAACAACGCCGGCCAGGGCCGCGTGTCGACCTTCGCCGACACGACCGACGACGCGTGGCGCGAAGAGCTCGAACTGAAGTATTTCAGCATCATCCGCCCGACCCGCGCGTTCCTGCCGTTGCTGCGCGACGCGCAGGCGCCGACGATCACCTGCGTGAACTCGCTGCTCGCGCTGCAGCCGGAGCCGCACATGGTCGCGACGTCGTCGGCGCGCGCGGGCGTGCTGAGCCTCGTGAAGTCGCTCGCGACCGAGCTCGCGCCGCAGCGCATCCGCGTGAACTCGATCCTGATCGGCATCGTCGAGTCGGGCCAGTGGCGCCGCCGCTATGAAGTGCAGGCGCAGGCCGGCGAAAGCTGGGAGGACTGGACGGGCGCGATCGCCCGCACGAAGAACATTCCGCTGAACCGCTTCGGCAAGCCTGACGAGGCCGCCTGGGCACTCTTTTATCTCGCAACGCATCTGTCGTCGTACACGACGGGCAGCCATATCGACGTTTCTGGAGGCTTTGCACGCCATGTCTAAAAAAACCACGGTTGGCGAGCTGATTGCCGCCTTTCTCGAGCAGTGCGGCGTGAAGACCGCATTCGGTGTCATCTCGATCCACAACATGCCGATCCTCGACGCGATCAACTCGCGCGGCAACATCCGGTATGTCGGCGCACGCGGCGAAGCCGGCGCGTTGAACATGGCAGACGGCCTGGCCCGCGTGTCGGGCGGCCTCGGCGTCGCGTTCACGAGCACGGGCACGGCGGCGGGCAACGCAGCCGGCGCGATGGTCGAGGCGCTGACGGCCGGCACCGCGCTGCTGCACGTCACCGGGCAGATCGAGACGCCGTATCTCGACCAGGATCTCGCGTACATCCACGAAGCGCCGGACCAGTTGTCGATGCTCGACTCGATCTCGAAGGCCGCGTTCCGCGTGCGCACCGTCGAAACCGTGCTGCCGACGATCCGCGAAGCCGTGCGCATCGCGCAGACCGCGCCGACGGGCCCCGTGTCGGTCGAGATTCCGATCGACATCCAGGCTGCCGAAATCGAATGGCCGGAAGACCTCGCACCGGCACACGTCACGGTGCGCGAGCACGACACCGCACGCGTCGCGAAGCTCGCCGACGCACTGGCGGCCAAGCGCCGCCCGCTGCTGTGGCTCGGCGGCGGCGCGCGCCACGCACGCGAGGAAGTCGAACGCCTCGTGAAGCTCGGCTTCGGCGTCGTGACGAGCGTGCAGGGCCGCGGCGTGCTGCCCGAGGATCATGCGGCGACGCTCGGCGCGTTCAACGTGCATGCGTCCGTCGAAGCGTTCTACAAGACCTGCGATGCACTCGTCGTCGTCGGCTCGCGCCTGCGCGGCAACGAGACGCTGAAGTACAAGCTCGCACTGCCGCAGCCGCTGTTCCGCGTCGATGCCGACGCGCTCGCCGACAACCGCGGCTATCGCAACGAGCTGTTCGTGCACGGCGATTCGAAGCGCGTGCTGGCCGAGCTGGCCGACCGCCTCGAAGGCCGCCTGTCGGTCGATCCGCAATTCGCCGTCGATCTCGCGGCAGCCCGCGAGCAGGCGGTGGCCGACGTGTCGAAGGGCCTCGGGCCGTACAAGCAGCTCGTCGACACGCTGCAGGGCGCCGTCGGCCGCGACTACAACTGGGTGCGCGACGTGACGATCTCGAACAGCACGTGGGGCAACCGCCTGCTGAAGATCTTCGAGCCGCGCTCGGGCGTGCATGCGCTCGGCGGCGGCATCGGCCAGGGCATCCAGATGGGCATCGGCGCGGCGCTGGCGGATGCGGCTGCGAAGACGGTCTGCCTCGTCGGCGACGGCGGCCTGATGGTCAACGTCGGCGAGCTCGTCACGGCCGTGCAGGAAAACGCGAACGTGATGATCGTGCTGATGAACGACCAGTGCTACGGCGTGATCCGCAACATCCAGGACGCGCACTACGGTGGCCGCCGCTGCTTCGTACAGCTGCACCAGCCCGATTTCGCGCAGTTCTGCGCGAGCTTCGGCCTCACGCACTATCGGATCACGTCGCTCGACCAGGCGGAAGCGATCGTGCGTGAAGGGATGGCGAAGGAAGGGCCGGTGATGGTCGAGGTCGACATGCTGTCGGTCGGCTCGTTCGCGTCGAACTTCGCCGGCCCGCCGGTGAAGAAGGAAGAGCCGTCGGAGCGCCAGTATGCGTAACGGCCACGCACCCGTCGACGTCGCGATGATCGGCTTCGGTGCGATCGGCGCGGCCGTGTACCACGCGGTCGAGCACGATGCGTCGCTGCGCATCGCGCACGTGATCGTGCCGGAACACCAGCGCGCGGCGGTGCAGGGCGTGCTGGGCGGCGCGGTGGAGGTCGTGTCGTCGGTCGACGCACTGGCCCGCCGCCCCGAGTTCGCACTCGAATGCGCAGGCCACAGCGCGCTCGTCGATCACGTCGTGCCGCTGTTGAAGGCCGGCACCGACTGCGCGGTCGCATCGATCGGCGCGCTGTCCGATCTCGCGCTGCTCGACGTGCTCGCGCAGGCGGCCGACGAAGGCGATGCGACGGTCACGCTGCTGTCCGGCGCGATCGGCGGGATCGACGCGCTGGCGTCCGCGAAGCAGGGCGGCCTCGACGAAGTGCTGTACGTGGGCCGCAAGCCGCCGCTCGGCTGGCTCGGCACGCCTGCCGAGGAACTGTGCGACCTGCGTGCGATGAACGCGGAAAAGGTGATCTTCGAAGGCAGCGCGCGCGATGCCGCACGCCTGTATCCGAAGAACGCGAACGTTGCGGCCACCGTCGCGCTCGCGGGCCTCGGGCTCGACGCGACGCACGTGCGCCTGATCGCCGATCCGGCCGTCGAGCGCAACGTGCATCGCATCACCGCGCGCGGCGCATTCGGCGAGATGTCGCTGGAAATGAGCGGCAAGCCGCTGCCCGACAACCCGAAGACGTCCGCGCTGACGGCGTACAGCGCGATCCGCGCGCTGCGCAACCGCGCGGCCCGCTGCGTGATCTGACCGGGCCATTGAATGTCCGCCCGCGCCACGGCGAGGGCGGACGTGCAGAGACAGATTTGTGGGACTTGTGACATGACTCCTTTCGATACGAGCCTCGTACCCGACGGCAACATCCTGATCGGCGGCGAATGGCGGCGCGGCCGTGGCGCGCCTTACGCGAGCATCTATCCGGCCGACCAGTCGCTGAACATGGAAGTGTCGACCGCGAACGCGGACGACGCGGCCGAAGCTGTCGTCGCCGCCGACGCCGCCTGGCGCCGCGCCGACTGGGCCGGGCTGAAGCCGCACCTGCGTGCGCAGGTGCTGTACCGCATCGCTGACCTGATCATGCAGCGCCACGAGGCGCTCGCGAACCTGCAGCGCCGCGACAACGGCAAGCCGATCAGCGAGACGCGCGTGCTGGTGGCCAGCGCCGCGAACACGTTCCGCTATTTCGCGGCGTGCCTTGAAACGCTCGACGAGGAACTGACGCCGTCGCGCGGCGATTACCTGACGATGAGCGTGTACGAGCCGATCGGCGTGATCGCGGCGATCACGCCGTGGAATTCGCCGATCGCGTCCGATGCGCAGAAGCTTGCGCCGGCGCTGGCGGGCGGCAACGCGGTCGTGCTCAAGCCGGCCGAAGTCACGCCGCTCGTGTCGCTCGCGCTGGCTCGGATCTGCGAGGAAGCCGGCGTGCCGAAGGGCGTGCTGAGCGTGTTGCCGGGCAAGGGCTCGGTGATCGGCGACGTGCTCGTGCGTCATCCGCTCGTGAAGAAGGTGTCGTTCACCGGCGGCACCGAAGTGGGCCGCGGCATCGCGCGCATCGCGGCCGAAAAGCTGATGCCCGTGTCGCTCGAACTCGGCGGCAAGTCGCCGACCATCGTCTGTGACGACGCCGATCTCGATCACGCGGTCAACGGCGTGCTGTACGGCATTTTCAGCTCGTCGGGCGAAGCGTGCATCGCGGGTTCGCGGCTGTTCGTGCAGCGCGCGGTGTACGACGAATTCATGAAGCGTCTCGTCGCGGGCGCACGCAAGCTGCGCTTGGGCGACCCGACGCGTCCCGACACGCAGATGGGGCCGCTGATCACCGCGAAGCATCGCGAATCGGTGGAGCGCTACGTCGCGCTCGGTCTCGAAGAAGGCGGCCGCCTGCTGTGCGGTGGCGAACGGCCGTCGGGCGACGGGCGCGAGAACGGCTTTTTCTATCAGCCGACGATTCTCGAAGGCCTGCCGAACAGCGCGCGTATCTGCCAGGAAGAAATCTTCGGGCCCGTGCTCGTCGCGATGCCGTTCGACGACGAAGCGTCGCTGATCGCGCAGGCGAACGACAGCGTGTTCGGCCTGGCGGCCGGCATCTGGACGCGCGACTACAAGCGCGCCTGGCGCATCGCGCGTGCGCTGGAGACGGGCACCGTCTGGATCAACACGTACAAGCTGTTCTCGATTTCCACGCCGTTCTCGGGCTGGAAGGAGAGCGGGATGGGGCGCGAGAAGGGCCGCCTCGGCATCCGCGAATACATGCAGCAGAAGAGCCTCTACTGGGGCTTGAACGACGCGCCGCTGCCGTGGGCGAACTGAGCGAAGGGGAATGACGCAATGAGCATTTTGGGAATCGAGCAGATCACGTACGGCGTCGACGACCTCGCGACCTGCCGGCGCTTTTTCGCCGACTGGGGGATGAAGGAAGTCTCGCACGACGATTCGCGCGCACGCTTCGAGACGCTGAACGGCTGCACCGTGCTGGCCGTCAAGGCCGACGATCCGGCGCTGCCGCCCGCGTTCGAAGCGGGCCCGACGCTGCGTGAAGTCACATGGGGCGTCGCGACGCAGCAGGAACTCGACGCGCTGCGCACGAAACTGGCCGGCCAGCCCGGTTACTACGCGCAGGACGATGCGGTCGGCTGCATCGATCCGAACGGGATGGCGATCCGCATCGAAGTCACGCGCAAGCGCGAGCTCGACATCACGGGCTCGCCGTCGAACGTGTGGGGCCAGACGCTGCGCGTCGACCAGCCGAGCCCGATCTATGCACGCGCGGAACCGGTCGAGGTCGGGCACGTGGTGTTCTTCACGAACTGCCTCGACGCACAGGAAAAGTTCTATCACGAGCTGCTGGGCTTCGAGACGTCCGACCGTTACCCGGGCCGCGGCGCGTTCATGCGCTGCGCGCCGCACGGCGGCCACCACGACCTGTTCCTGCTCGCGCTGCCGAACGGCAAACGCGGCCTGAACCACGTCGCGTTCACCGTGCGCGACATCCACGAGGTGTTCGGCGGCGGCATGCACATCGACCGCTGCGGCTGGGAAACGCAACTCGGCCCGGGCCGTCACCCGGTGTCGTCCGCGTACTTCTGGTACTTCCAGAACCCGGCCGGCGGCCTGATCGAGTACTACGCGGACGAAGACATGCTGACGCCCGAATGGCAGCCGCGCGAATTCGAGCCGGGTCCGACCGTGTTCGCCGAATGGGCCGTCGACGGCGGCCTCGACGGCAACACGCGCCGGCAGAAGAACGCGAAGGCGCCGGAAGGCAAGTTCATGACGGAGCGGAAATCATGAGCGAAGGGAACGAACAGGCGCAGGCTGCGCCCGGCACGGTCGTCGTGATCGGCGGCGGCCAGGCCGCCGGCTGGGTGCTGAAGACGCTGCGCGCGGAAGGCTTTGCCGGCCGTCTCGTGATGATCGCGGACGAACCGCATCTGCCGTACGAGCGTCCGCCGTTGTCGAAGGCCGTGCTGGCCGGCGACGCCGACATCGAAACCGTGCGCGTCGTGCGGCCCGACGAATTCGACGCGCTGAACGTGGAAGCCTGGCAGCCGGAACGCGCCGCATCGATCGACCGTGCGCGCCGCGTCGTGACAACCGAAAGCGGCCGCGAGATCGAATACGACCGGGTCGTGATCGCGACCGGCGGCACGTCGCGCCGCCTGCCGGACGCGCTCGTGAAGACGCCGAACCTGCATTACCTGCGTACGCTCGACGAAGCGGCCGCGCTCGGCGAGAAGCTGCGCGCGAGCCAGCGCGTGCTCGTGATCGGCGGTGGCTGGATCGGCCTCGAAGTCGCGGCGACCGCGCGCAAGCTCGGCGTCGAGGCGGTCGTGGTCGAAGGCGCGCCGCGGCTGTGCGGCCGCTCGGTGCCGCAGATCGTGTCGGATTTCCTGCTCGACCTGCATCGTGCGAACGGCGTCGACGTGCGGCTCGGCGCGGCGCTCGCATCGCTCGACGCGCAGCCCGACGACGCGTCGAAGGTACGCGCGACGCTGGCGGACGGCACGACGATCGACGCCGATTTCGCGGTGGCCGGCATCGGCCTCGCGCTGAACGCGTCGCTCGCGAGCGATGCGGGGCTGGCGATCGACGACGGCATCGTCGTCGACGAATTCGGCGCGACCAGCGACCCGGCGATCTTCGCGTGCGGCGACGTCGCGAACCATCACAACGGCTGGCTGAAACGGCGCGTGCGGCTCGAATCGTGGGCCAACGCGCAGAATCAGGCGATCGCGGCCGCGAAGGCCGTGCTCGGCGTGCGTGCCCCGTACGCGGAGATCCCGTGGTTCTGGTCCGATCAGTACGACGTGAACCTGCAGATCCTCGGCGATCTGCCGGCCGATGCGCAGCTCGTCGTGCGCGGCGAGCTTGCCGCGCGGCGCGCGACGCTGTTTTTCGTGGGCGAAGGACATGTGAGAGGTGTCATCGCCGTCAACAACGCACGTGAGCTGAAGCTCGCGCGCAAGTGGATGAACCAGGGCCGGGCAGTGGATACGGAAGCCCTGGCAGACACGAGCAAGACACTGGCCTGACCGGGCGACGAGACACAGGAGACACCCCGCATGAGCACTTTCGACAACGTCGTGGCCGGTCGCGCCACGATGGAAGCTGCCGCCTCCACGCCCGGCGCGATCATCGCGCGGCTCGAGCGGCTTCCGGCCAACGCGATGCAGATCCGCGCGCGCGTGCTGATCGGCACCGCGACGTTCTTCGACGGCTTCGACGTGATCACGATCGCGGCGACGCTGCCGCTGCTGATTCACAAATGGGGGCTGTCGCCGACGCAGATCGGCCTGCTGATCGCATCCGGCGCGATCGGCCAGCTGATCGGCGCCTTCCTGTTTCCGGCGCTGGCCGAGAAGCACGGCCGCGTGAAGGCGATCGCATGGAGCTCGGCCGTGATCGGCGTCACGAGCATCGCGTGCGGCTTCGCGCCGACCTTCGAGATCTTCGTGCTGCTGCGGATCCTGCAGGGCCTCGGCCTGGGCGGCGAGCTGCCGGTTGCCGCGACGTACATCAACGAGATCACGCGTGCACATGGCCGCGGCCGGTTCGTGCTGCTGTACGAGATCGTGTTCCCGATCGGCCTGCTCGTGTCGATGGCGCTCGGCGCGTGGCTCGTGCCGCGCTTTGGCTGGGAGATCATGTACTTCGTCGGCGGGCTGCCGCTGATTCTCTCGCTCGTGCTGACGCGCATCGTGCCGGAGTCGCCGCGCTGGCTCGCGTCGCGCGGGCGCCTGGCCGAAGCCGGGCGGGCGGTCGGCGCGTTTGAATCGTCGGTGCGCGGCGAGCTGCCGCCGGTCACGCAGGCGGCCGCTTTCGACGAGATGGTGCGCCAGCATCCGAAGCGCAAGATGAGCGATCTGTTCAGCGCTGCCTATCGCAAGCGCACGCTCGCGGTGGCGACGTTGTGGGCGACCTGCGGGTTCATCCAGTACGGGCTGTCGACGTGGCTGCCGACGATCTACAAGAACTTCTATCACGCACCGCTGCAGCTCGCGCTGAACCTCGCGGTGATCGGCTCGGTGATGGGCGTGCTCGGGTCGCTGGCGTCCGCACTGCTCGTCGACAAGCTCGGCCGCAAGCCGGTGATCGTGTGGTCGTTCGTGCTGTGCGCGCTGTCGCTGGCGTTCGCGGGCATCTATCATGCGTCGTCGGTGTATGTCGTCTCGATCTTCTGCTCGCTGTCGCTCGGGTTGATGGCGTCGGGGTTCATCACCGCGTACGTCTATACGCCTGAGCAGTATCCGACGAGCATCCGCGCGTCGGGCTGCGGGCTTGGCAGCGCGTGGCTCAAGATCGCGTCGTTCGTCGCGCCGATGGTGGTGCCGCACGCGATCATCGGCGGCAACCTCGCGCCGGCGTTCTACCTGATCGGCATCGTGCCGCTGATCGCGGCGGTGACCGTGCACTTCGTCGGGATCGAGACGAAGGGGAAGGTGCTCGAAGCGCTTGAAGCGTAAGCGCGGCCGGCGGTAGCGGCTGAAGTGAAGAGGTCCGGGCGATGTCCGGGCCTTTTTGTTTGGCGGCGATCGGGTTGCTGCTGTGCGGCGGAGCGTGCGAACGCGCGAGATGGCCGACTTGCGGCTTGCGTGTTCTAATTCACGATCCCGTTTTCGACCGACTGTCGCCATGCCTCTGTTCGAACCCGTCACGCTGGATACCTCCCGCCTCGTCCTGCGACCGCTACGCGACGCCGATGCGCACACCTTCTTCGAGATCTGGTCGGATGCGGAAGCGATGCGCTATTTCTCGTTCTCGCCGATGACGCACATCGAACAGGCGATCGAACGTGTCGCGCGCAACGTGAAGAATTCCGCGAGCGGGCAGGACCTGATCTGCGTGCTCGAACTGCGGGAAACCGGCGAAGCGCTCGGCGAATGCGTGCTGTTCCATGCAAACGAGCAATGCCGGCGCGCCGAGATCGGCTTCTGCCTGCGGCGCAAGTTCTGGAGCGGCGGTTACATGCGCGAGGCGGTATCGGCCGTGATCGATCACGCGTTCGGCACGTTGCGGCTGAACCGGCTCGAAGCCGATATCGATCCGCGCAACGCAGCGTCGGCGCGGCTGCTCGAACGGCTCGGCTTTGCGCGGGAAGGGTTACTGCGCGAACGCTGGATCGTCGGGGACGACGTATCGGACAGCGCGCTGTACGGGTTGCTGGCGAGCGACCGGCGCGCGTGATGCGTGACGTGTAATGCGGCCGGGCCGGCGATGGCCCGGTTGTATCAATCCCAGCGGCTGTCTTCCATGTCGGCTTCCACGTCGGCGGTGCCGCCGAATCCCAACTGCTTGAGCTGCGCGTAGTAGCGCGTGTAGTCGAATTCGCCGTCCTCTTCCCACGGTTCGAGATCCCGGATCACGTCGGCCATCCACGGAATCCAGCGCGGCGGAGGCGCCCATTTCAGGAAGTAGGTCACGCGCTCGCGCTCGTGCCACGTGTGCTGTTCCCACCATTCCTGAAACACCGTCATGAACGTTTCGCCGCCGCCCATGCGCCACCGCATGCCGTACGGATGCGAATCGGCCGCGATGACCTACGGCGGCGGAACCGCACCGTACTGCGCGAGGTAGTCGGCCACGCTTCGTCTGTACCAGTCTGCGTCCGCGTACTGCCCCATCAGATCTCCTTCCGCTGTTTGCCGCGTATTCCCTTGGCACGCTCACGGTTTCGCGAGCCAGCCCTCGACCTGTTCTTTCCCGCGCAGCGCCGCGACCCAGCGGGTGGGCAACGCGTGCTCGCCGTACAGCGCGCCGGCGAGGCTACCGGCGATGGCCGCTGTCGTATCCGTATCGTTGCCGAGTGCGATCGCGCGCTTCACGCAGTCTTCGTAGCTGCCCGTCGACAGCAGGCAATGGATTGACGACCAGAAGCTGTCGACCACGTAACCGGATCCTTGCGGCGCATCGAAGCGGCCATCGAGCACGATCTTCAGTTCGCTCTCGTCGGCGGTGCCCGCGTAGCGCGCCAGCAACTCGTCTTCGGCCGCGCGCACGGCATCGGGCGCGGGCTGGCCTTCGACGATGCCCCATGCCGTCAGGCCATAGAGCGCACAGCACAGTTGCGAGCGCACGTGGCCGTGCGTGACGACGCTCTGCTTGCACGCGAGCCGGATCGCTTCGTCGCGCGATGCGGCGACCATGACCACCGGGAAGCAGCGCATCAGCGAGCCGTTGCCGTTGTCGCGCTCGCCGTTCGGGCCGGCAACAACTGGCGCCGCGCCGGCCGCCAGCGCGTGGAATGCACGCTGCGTCTGCAGGCCGACGTCGAACACGCGGCCGTCCGGCGTGAAGGCGCCGCGATGAAACCAGTCCTGCAGGTTGCGCGCGAACGTGTCGAGATTCAGGGCGTGGTCGTCCGACAGCGCGTCGAGCAGCGCGAGCGCCTGCGCGCCGTCGTCGCTCCAGGTGCCGGGCGGCACGCCGTCGTGGGCGCGCGCAAAGCCGGGCGGTGGCGTCATGTCGATCGCGGCGGGCGGCGGAATCGACTCGGCGTCGTGGAATTCATACGGCACGCCCAGCGCGTCGCCGATCAGCAGGCCCAGCAGGCCGCCGCGCAAGCGGGATCGTCGGTTCGGAGTGGTGGTCATCGGACAGGGATCGGGTTGGCGGCTCGCGCCGCGGAATACCGTGCAGCCTAGACCAATCGTGTGCGCGTGCCTAGCCGATGCCGCGCCGCCGGTGCGAACGAGTGCCGCATGGCCCGTGTGCGCCGGTGAGCTAGAGTCGAACGGTAGCGGATCAAACGACATCGGGAAGACAAGATCATGGCCAAGAAATTTCCACTGCATCCCGTGCATCCGGAGCGGATCTGCTGGGGATGCGACAACTACTGCCCGACACACGCGATGCGTTGCGGCAATGGCTCCAGCCGTACGCAGCACCCGAGCGAGCTGCTCGGTGACGACTGGTATCGATACGGCGACTGGGGCATCGAAGGCGCGGATGCCGACAACGAACATGAAGCCGCGACCGAAGCCGGCGGGCAGTCATAGCGACAAGTTGCCTCACCTGCGCGCATCCGGTTTCTTGATCTGCATCACGGTTGCGAAACGCGTGCCGAAACATCATGAAAAAAGATGCATAAGACGCGCATCTTGAAGCGGGCGGGATGCCCGGCAGCCAGGAACCCGCGTTCCGCTGTCGCTCGCGCCGACCCGCGCCCCCATGATCGAGAAAGGAGAGCACCGTGTTTTGCTATCAATGCGAACAGACTGACAGGACCGGCACGCGGCCCGGCTGTGCATCGGCGAAAGGCAACTGCGGCAAGGATGCAACGACGGCGGACCTGCAGGATCTGCTGGTCCATGCAGTGAAGGGCATTGCGCAATACGGTGCGATCGCGCGTGCGATGGGCGCACCGGATCGCGATGCCGACCGGTTCGTGCTGTATGCGATGTTCACGACGCTGACCAACGTGAACTTCCATGCGGCCCGTTTCGTCGCGCTGTTGCGCGAAGCGGCGCAGATGCGCGACCGCGTGAAGGCCGCATGCGACGCGAGCGCGCGGGCGGCGGGCACGGTCGTCCCGGCGCAGCACGGGCCGGCGATGTGGCAGCCGGCGGACGATCTGGCCGGGCTGCTGGAGCAGGCCAAGAGCGTCGGCGTGGACCACGGGCTCGACAAGGTGGGCGCGGACATCGTCGGCCTGCGCGCGCTGGTGCTGTACGGGCTGAAGGGCGTGTGCGCGTACGCGCATCATGCGCGGGTGCTCGGCTACGAGCGCGACGACATCTACGAGGGGATCGAGGCGGCGCTCGCGTTTCTCGCGCGCGACCCCGACGACGTCAACGCGCTGCTCGCGCAGGCACTCGACCTCGGCCGGTTGAACCTGACGGTCATGGAACTGCTCGACAGCGCGAACACCGGCCGCTTCGGCGCGCAGCAACCGACGGCCGTGCGCGTGTCGCCGGTGGCGGGCAAGGCGATCCTCGTGTCGGGCCACGATCTCGGCGATCTGCACGCGCTGCTCGAACAGACGGCCGGCACCGGCATCCAGGTGTACACGCACGGCGAGATGCTGCCGGCCCATGCGTATCCGGTGTTGAGGGCGTTTCCGCATCTGGCCGGCAACTACGGCGGCGCATGGCAGGATCAGCAGAGCGACTTCGCGCATTTCCCGGGGCCGATCCTGATGACGTCCAACTGCATCATCGAACCGATGCCGCAATACCGGCAGCGGATCTTCACGACGGGTCCGGTCGGCTGGCCGGGTGTGCGCCATCTCGAGCATCACGATTTCTCGACGCTGATCCGCGCCGCGCAGGCGCTGCCCGGGTTCCCGGCCACGGCGCCGGAGGAGACGATCACGGTCGGCTTCGGCCGGCATGCGGTGCTCGGTGTCGCGGACAAGGTCATCGACGCGGTCAAGGCCGGACAGATCCGCCATTTCTTCCTGATCGGCGGCTGCGACGGCGCGGCACCGGGCCGCAACTACTACACCGAGTTCGCGGAGCAGGCGCCGGACGATACGGTCGTGATGACGCTCGGCTGCAACAAGTACCGGTTCAACCGGCACGCGTTCGGCGATATCGGCGGCATTCCGCGCCTGCTCGACCTCGGGCAGTGCAACGACAGCTACTCGGCGATCCGGATCGCGACGGCGCTCGCCGACGCATTCGAATGCGGGGTGAACGACCTGCCGCTGTCGCTCGTGATCTCGTGGTTCGAGCAAAAGGCGGCCGCCGTGCTGCTGACGCTGCTCGCGCTCGGCCTGCGCAACATCCGCCTCGGGCCGACGCTTCCGGCCTTCGTGACGCCGGGCGTGCTGGCGGTGCTGGTCGAGCAGTTCGGCATCCAGCCGATCGGCGACGCCGGTACCGACCTGGCCGCGTCGCTGGCGCGCCAGGCCGCTTGAGCGGGATCGTTCGATGACTTATCGCATCGAGATCACGACACGCGACGGCGAGCGCTTCGGCTTCGCCTGCGATGCCGGGCAGGATCTGCTGTCGGCAGCGGCCGAGGCCGATATCACGCTGCCGTCGCAATGCCGGCGCGGAAGCTGCGGCGCGTGCCAGGCGACCGTCGTCGACGGCGCGTACGAGACGTCGACCGACAGTGCCGGCGTGCTGCCGGCCGGCCAGCGCGGCGTGGTCCTGTTGTGCCGGACCCGGCCGCGCGGCGATCTGCGGGTCGCCGCGCCGTACGACCGCACCAAGGTGTTGCTGCATCCGGTGCCCGTGCGCACCGCGCGGATCGCGGCGCTCGAGACGATCGCGGCCGACACGATGCGCGTCGAGCTGCAGGTCGAGCCCGACGACGCGTTCGGCTCGGCCGCGGAATTCGAGCCGGGCCAGTTCGCGGAACTCGAGGTGCCGGGCAGCGGTATGCGCCGCCCGTATTCGCTCGCGAACACGAGCAACTGGGACGGCCGCCTCGAGTTCCTGATCCGGCTGCGGCCGGGCGGCTGGTTTTCGACCTACCTGCGCGAGCGCGCGCGGCCGGGCGATCCGCTGACCGTGCGCGTGCCGATGGGCGGCTTCGGGCTGTTCGCGGACAGCCTGCGGCCGCGCTGGTTCGTCGCGGGCGGCACCGGGCTCGCGCCGATCCTGTCGATGCTGCGGCGCATGGCTGAATTTCAGGAGATGGTCGACGCGCGGCTGTTCTTCGGCGTCAATCAGGAAAGCGAACTGTTCATGATGGATGAACTCACGCGATTGCAAGCGGACCTGCCGCAGTTGCGCGTCGATCTGTGCGTCTGGCGGCCGGGCGGGGAGTGGGCCGGGTTCAGTGGCACGCCGGTCGATGCGTTGCGCGCGGCGCTCGCGCAGGTCGGCGCGCCACCGGACCTCTACGTGTGCGGACCGCCCCCGCTCGTGCAGGGTGTACGGGACGTGGCAATGGCGGCAGGCGTGCCCGATGCGCAGTTCGCGAGCGAGCGTTTCACCGTGTGATGCTTGCATCCGGCACCGATGGTGCGCTGCGGGTATGGCGGCGCCAGTGGAAGGCTGCGCCGCCCGGTGTGCAACGTGCCAGCGCGGTCCGCTGGTCCGTTGCCGCGAAGCCGTCGCACGGCGTCGCCGCGCATTCGTCCGGAGGGCGCGAGCCGGCGCGCGCGCGTCGCTGACGGTATGCTTGCGCCCGGGACCGGCGCCGGTGACGGACGACGGAGCGCAATCCGCGCAGCCGACGACACGGCGGCGGCATCGGGGCATGGAGGCACGACATGGAGCAGGTGGTGGTGATGCACGTCGCGCCATATTCAACCGACAGCGAGTGCGCGGCGGTGACGTTACGGTGCGGCGAACACGCGATCACGGTGTTCTCGTTCGGAGGCGACGCGCGCGTCGACGACATCGTGCGAACGCCGGTGTCGGCAGTCGACTGCGAGGTCCGGGCGGCCTGTCTCGACGATTGGCCCGACGACGCAAGACGTGCAGCCAGCCGGCAATGGATCGGGAAAACCGGGAACCCGTACGGCTACCGCGGATGCGGGTGGGTCATCGATCGGGAGCAGGGATTGATCGACGTGGTCGGCTTCACGCTCGACATGGGCGAGTTGCCATGCGACGGCGCGGTCGAATTCGAGTGCCTCCGGCTCGATCTCTGACCGGGCGGGCGACCGGCGGGCTTGCCGGATTGCCGTCACGAACTTACCCTTGGTCGACATCCCGGCCCCGAACAGGATCACGACCATGCAAGCCCACCCCCTGCGTCTTTCCCCCGGCGACGACCTGCGCGCGTCGATCGAGCACGCATTGCGTCAGCACGACGCGCACGCAGCCTTCGTGATCCAGGGCATCGGCAGCCTGAGCGTCGCGCAGTTGCGCTTTGCCGGGGCCGACGTGCCGACCGAACTGCGCGGCGACCTCGAAATCCTGACGCTGGCCGGCTCGGTATCGCCGGACGGCGCGCACTTGCACATGTCCGTTTCCGATGTGGTCGGCCGCGTGTCGGGCGGCCACGTGGCCAGCGGCTGCGTGGTGCGCACGACCGCCGAGATCCTGCTTGCCGTGCTTCCCGCGCATCGCTTTGCGCGCGAACCCGACCCGCACACCAGCTTCAACGAACTGGTGATCCGCCGCCAGCCGGGCGGCGAGGGCGCGTGACGGTTGCGAAGCCGCGTTAGAATTGGCGGTCATTCGACGCTTTTTCGCCATTCACCGTTCCGCGAGGCCGCCATCCATGGATGATTCCGACATCGAACAAAAGGCGTGGGATATCGTCCGCACCTGGCTCGAGGGCGCGACGCCCGAGCAATTGCACCGCTTCGCCGCGCGCTCCAATTACGACGGTAACAGCCGCGCGCTGCGCTGGCTGCTCGACAACCGCAACATCGATCGCGCCACCGCGCTGCTGATCTACTGGAGTCTGGGCGCCGCGTGGTTCGTGCAGTACGCGAACGAAAGCGACCTGGGCAACGCGTCGTATCAACTGGACCAGTTCCGGCTGGTGCGTGAAATCGAGCAGCGTTATGCCGACGGCTATTACGCCGATCACGGGATCTGGTTCGATCCGCATGACTACGAAGGCGCGAGCCCGAACGACTATCCCGATCTCCCGGTCGCGCGACCAGTGCCGGCGCTGATGCTGCAGCCGACCGACGGCCGCGAGTATGTCGATCTCGACGAAGCGGAAGGGTACGACGAAGGCTTGCCGTTCGACGTGGTCGAGCGGCTTTACGCGCTTCACAAGTGACCGGGCCGGCGCTGCCCTCCGGCGCCCGATAAAAAAATGGCGCCGCGGGCATTCAGCCTGCGGCGCCATTGCGTGGTGCCGCGACGTCAACCGCCCGTCGCAGCCCGCTGCGCGTGCTTACAGCTGCACGGTGTCGGCCACTTCCTTGAAGTCTTCGATCTGGTCGAAGTTCATGTACTTGTAGATCTTGTCGCCGTTCGCGGTGAGCACGCCCATGTCGGCCATGTACTCTTCCTTGGTCGGGATCTTGCCCAGACGCGAGCAGATCGCTGCCAGTTCCGCCGAGCCGAGGTACACGTTCGTGTTCTTGCCCAGGCGGTTCGGGAAGTTGCGGGTCGACGTCGACATGACCGTCGCGCCTTCGCGCACTTGTGCCTGGTTACCCATGCACAGCGAGCAGCCCGGCATTTCGGTACGCGCACCAGCCGTGCCGAACACGCCGTAGTGGCCTTCTTCGGTCAGTTGCTTCTGGTCCATCTTGGTCGGCGGCGCGACCCACAGCTTGACCGGGATGTCGCGCTTGCCTTCGAGCAGCTTCGACGCTGCACGGAAGTGACCGATGTTGGTCATGCACGAGCCGATGAACACTTCGTCGATCTTCGCGCCTGCGACGTCCGACAGCGTCTTCACGTCGTCCGGGTCGTTCGGGCATGCGACGATCGGCTCGTGGATGTCGGCGAGGTCGATCTCGATGACGGCCGCGTACTCGGCGTCGGCATCCGGCGACAGCAGTTGCGGGTCGGCCAGCCACTGTTCCATCGCTTCGATACGGCGCTGCAGGCTGCGCGGATCCTGGTAGCCCTGCGCGATCATCCACTTCAGCAGCGTGATGTTGCTGTTGAGGTATTCGATGATCGGTTCCTTGTTCAGGTGCACCGAGCAACCGGCTGCCGAACGCTCTGCCGACGCATCCGACAGCTCGAACGCTTGCTCGACCTTCAGGTCGGGCAGGCCTTCGATTTCGAGGATACGGCCCGAGAAGATGTTCTTCTTGCCTTGCTTGGCGACCGTCAGCATGCCTTGCTTGATCGCGTACAGCGGGATCGCGTTGACGAGGTCACGCAGCGTGACGCCCGGCTGCATCTTGCCCTTGAAGCGGACCAGCACCGATTCCGGCATGTCCAGCGGCATCGTGCCGGTGGCGGCCGCGAACGCGACCAGGCCCGAACCTGCCGGGAAGCTGATACCGATCGGGAAGCGGGTGTGCGAATCGCCGCCGGTGCCGACGGTGTCGGGCAGCAGCATGCGGTTCAGCCACGAGTGGATCACGCCGTCGCCCGGGCGCAGCGCGATACCGCCACGCGTGCTGATGAAGTTCGGCAGCGTCTGGTGCGTCTTCACGTCGACCGGCTTCGGATAAGCGGCGGTGTGGCAGAACGACTGCATCACGAGATCGGCCGAGAAGCCGAGGCATGCGAGATCCTTCAGTTCGTCGCGGGTCATCGGGCCCGTGGTGTCCTGCGAGCCGACCGAGGTCATCTTCGGTTCGCAGTACGTGCCCGGGCGGACGCCCTGGCCTTCCGGCAGACCGCATGCGCGGCCGACCATCTTCTGCGCGAGCGAGAAGCCCTTGCCGCTGTCGGCCGGCTGGTGCGGCAGGCGGAACAGCGTCGACGGCGCGAGGCCCAGCGCTTCACGTGCCTTCGCGGTCAGGCCGCGGCCGATGATCAGCGGAATGCGGCCGCCGGCGCGCACTTCGTCGAACAGCACGTCGGACTTGACCTGGAATTCGGCGATCACGTTGCCGTCCTTCAGTGCCTTGCCATCGTACGGGCGCAGTTCGACCACGTCGCCCATTTCCATCTGCGACACGTCGAGCTCGATCGGCAGCGCGCCGGCATCTTCCATCGTGTTGTAGAAGATCGGGGCGATCTTGCTGCCGAGGCACACGCCGCCGAAGCGCTTGTTCGGCACGAACGGGATGTCTTCGCCGGTGAACCACAGCACCGAGTTGGTGGCCGACTTGCGCGAGGAGCCGGTGCCGACCACGTCGCCCACGTAGGCGACCAGGTGACCCTTTTCCTTCAGCGATTCGATGAACTTGACCGGGCCGCGCTTGCCGTCTTCTTCCGGCGTGATGCCCGGGCGTGCGTTCTTCAGCATCGCCAGTGCGTGCATCGGGATGTCCGGGCGGGTGGTGGCGTCCGGGGCCGGCGACAGGTCGTCGGTGTTGGTTTCGCCCGTCACCTTGAACACGGTGATGGTCAGGCTTTGCGGCACTTCCGGACGGCTCGTGAACCATTCGGCGTCGGCCCAGCTTTGCAGCACGGCCTTCGCGTGCGCGTTGCCCTTGTCGGCGAGTTCCTTGACGTCATGGAACTGGTCGAACATCAGCAGGGTTTTCTTCAGTGCGTCGGCGGCCACGGCTGCGACGGCTTCATCGGACAGCAGCTCGATCAGCGGCTGGATGTTGTAGCCGCCCAGCATCGTGCCGAGCAGTTCGGTCGCGCGTTCGCGCGAGATCAGCGGGGAGGCGGTCTCGCCCTTGGCCACGGCAGCCAGGAAGCCGGCCTTCACGCGGGCGGCTTCGTCGACGCCGGCAGGCACGCGATGGGTGATCAGGTCGACGAGCGTCTGCTCTTCGCCGGCAGGCGGGTTCGCCAGCAGTTCCACCAGTTCGGCGGTCTGCTGAGCCGTCAGCGGCAGGGGAGGAATACCGAGCGCGGCGCGGGCGGCCACGTGAGCACGAAAGTTTTCAAGCATGGGGAGACCTGCTGATATTGCGTTTGAGGGGAAGGCCTTGCCGGCACTCCGGGGCTGTTCCAGGCACTGCTTTGAGCGGGATTCTAATCTCAATGCTCTGTAACGTCAAATGTCTTATGTCTTATATAAGAGTTGCTGGGCGCGGCACGGAAAAGCCCGATGGGACGGGGGAGTTGGGTTTTTCGGACGTGTTTCGGTGGCTTGCCTGGGCGTGAACGCGGGAGAGGGGTTCCGGGTGGTTCCGACCGCCGCCGGGATGTGCGCGGGCGGCGGGGCCGGGTGGCCAACTGCGGCCCGGGATCGTCCGTTCGCGCCAGGCCGCTCCCGTCGGATCAGGCATGCCGTCATGCGGAACGGGCGCGGGCCGTTCGGGACGGCAGGCGAGGGGCGCGACCGGTAACGAAGTCCCGGGAGCCCTGCTGCCGGGGCCGTGGCGCACATATCTGCACAAGCACGCAAGGAAACGGTACACACATGGCGCTTTCGCGCGCCTACGCTCCATTTCGCGCGGCTTTCAATCAGGTTTCAAAAGCCGAGGCGAGCAGCGGTGCGTGCCGATCGCCCTGTCCCGAACGGCCGCGCGTCCGTCAGTCCTTTCGATCAACAGCATGCGATACAGAGAATCGGTTTTCGTGGTGGTGTCGCTCGTCGCTTCGTCGGTCGTGCAGGCGGCCGCGGCCGGCGACGAAACGCGCGGCTCCGCCAGCCGTCCCGTCGCGCTGGTCTATCGCGGCCCGGCCGCGTGCGATGGTTGCCCCGAGACGATTGCGAGGCGCCTGCGGGAATCGGACCACCGGTTCCGCGTGATCTACGTCGGGCCGGCGGAAAAACTCAAGATCACGCCCGCAGTCCTGGCGGGCGCCGCGCTGTATGTCCAGCCCGGCGGCGGGCAGGACATCCCGGGCGCAGCGGCCAGCATCGGGAAGCGCTCGATCCAGGCCGTGCGGCAATACGTGTCGAACGGCGGGCGCTATCTGGGCATCTGCATGGGCGCCTACCTGGCGGGCGCTCCGGGTTTCGGGCTGGTCGACGGCGAGATCGACACCGAAGTCGACCGGCCACGCTCGACGCTTCACGGTATCGCGGACACGGTGACGCCGGTGGTATGGCGCGGGAAACGGCGCTGGATCTACTTCCAGGATGGCGCGATGCTTCCGGCCGCTCCCGGCGCGGTCGTGCTGGCGACCTATCCGAACCGCGATATCGCGGCCGCGACCTATCGCTACGGCAAAGGCCGCGTCGGGCTCGTCGGCCCGCATCCCGAAGCGGACGAAAGCTGGTACAGCCAGTACGGTCTCAAGAATCCGGACGGCGTGCTGCCGGACATGGCTTACGACCTGATCAATGCGACGATGAAGCCATAACGGTGGTGCTATTTCCGTTTGGCGCGATACGCGTCGAGATTTTTCCGCGCCTGCGCGCGGATCGCGCGTTGCACGAAAGGCGTCCAGCCGAGCAGCGCGCCTTTCAGTCCCAGCGCCTGACGCGCCCAGCGCCACAGGTCGAAGCTGTCGCGATGCTCGACGATGAGTCCGTCGCGAAACCGGAACCGCGCGTCGATCCGGTTGACCACCATCCGGCCGGTCGCGGTGAACCGGTAGTGGGCGATCCACTCGGCACGCCCGGCCTGTTGATCCGCGTCGACGTCGCCGAACGTCAAGGAAAAGTCCTGCGCCCGCGCGACCAGCATGCGCCACATGTCGCGTGCGAGGTCGCCGCGCAACTCGCCGAATGCGGGATCGCTGAAGACGACGTCATCGGCATAGCAGGCGAGCATGGCGTCGATGTCGCGCTGCTGGAACGCCGTGTAGAAGCGCTGGATCAACTCGGTGTGCGGATGGTTCATCTCTGGATGGGGTGTTGCTGCGAATGAAGCGGAGCCGTGACGCGGCGGCCGGAAATTCGGCCGGTCGATCGACGGGGGCGTGCTGGGCGGCAAGGATCCGCCGATCGAGCCGACGTCGACGCGTTTGCCCCGCGATGATGGCGGTCACGTGCAGACGTTCGGCGGCACCGCCGTCCGGGCCGTGACATGCGTCGCGACTTCGGTCGAAATAAGCGGGAAGGGATGCGGGCGCACGTGGCGCCGGTTCAGGCCTTGTGACCCGGGCGCGACCGGCGCGTCAACCGACGTACGTCAGCGGTTCGCCAGCGCGACGTCCTGGTTGCCGCGCCCCGTCACCAGGCAGCCCGACATGAATGCCTCGCTCTGGCTGCTGGCGGCCGCTTCGCCGAAGCCGCGGCCGAGCGCGTCGACCTTCACCTGCGCGGCGCCCTGTTCGCACGCAAGCGGGCTGGTGTCGCGGCCCTGCGCATGCAGGATCGCGCGATCGCCAATGAGATACGCCAGCAGCGCGAAAACAGCGATATGTACGGCTCGTCTCATGGTTCGTCTCCTCGTCGCTCAAGCGTAACGCGGACCCGTTCGACGAAGCACTTGGGGGTTCCCCCGGTAAACGTCTGCTGAAACAGGGGAAGCGCGGTGATCCTGTCCCGTTTTTCGTGCTTTGCGTGCGGAAGGAGGGCGCGGCTTCAATGCGGCAGGCGGGCGAAACCGGACATGCGGCGCGGCATTCGCGCGATGGTTTTCAGCGCGGCAGGCACGCGATTCGCGCGAGTTTGACGAATGTCAGGGTACGGGCGGGACGGGGCGGTCGCGCGGCCGTTCAAAGCGATAGCATGAATGCATGATTTGACGGAACGCGATCGCGGACGAATGCATCGGTTCCGGCAAGCAGGTGCGTGTTGAACATTGCTATCGAAATAGTGAGGAATCCAAATGCTTAACGTCTCTTCCGTCCTGATCAGCCTCGCCCCGATGTGGGCCATCCTGCTCGTTGCATCGTCGGCAGCCGCCTATTTCGTGTTCTGGCGCAAGGTCATCGATTAAGCGCTGCGTGAAGGCCGGTGCGCGTGCGGGCGGCAACGCGCACCTGTGTCGCACTGCTCGTTCGCCCGTCTGTCACGGGTGTTGGCGTGCGGCCCATCAGCGAACGCCCGTCGACGCGCCGCCGCGCGTCATCGCCGTCATTGCACGGCGGTTACCGGCACATTCGAAATCCGTACCAGCCGGCTCATCACGCTGCGGCGGAACACTGACATCAACGCATGCAACGGGTCGTGCCGCGGCGCGACGACCACGATCTCGTCGCATCCCGTCTCCGCTGCCACGGCGGCGATCGTGTCGGCCACCGGGCCCACCTTCATCACGACGCTGTACTCGACGCCGGCTTCCTGCAGAATCCGCTCGGCCATGGCCAGATCGTCGGACGCGAACTTCTCCTCGATCGAACGCAACCGCGACAGCGGATGGTAGGCCTCGAGCCGCGTCGATTCGAGCGGTGCCTGAACGTTGATCAGTACGATCTCCGACGCGCAACGTTCGCGATACAGGAAGGTCGCATGGCGAACCGCCTGAAGCGATCGTGGAGAGTGGCCGACCGGAACCAGCAGCTTGAGCATGAATGTTGTCCAGGGAACGAGATGATTCCAGCGTAGCGCGCCGCCGGGTCGAACCATCTAAAGAGAGCGGGCGAGCGCGTAAAAATGTCGTTAACGCGCGCTGCCTCGCGCCGCACCTAATAGAAATATAAGAAATTTAAGTTTATGCGCATAAACGATTTCATCGGCCGGGCCGGTGTGCGCGACGCGTGGCCCGCCGCCCCGATTCAGTCGAAACCGCAATGAATCGCGGCGGAAAATATCGGAGGTTGCCGATCCGGCGTCGCGTAGAGTAGTGCATCGGCCGCGGCGCGGCCGCTCCCGGCCGGTTCGGGAGCGACCGCCGCCACGCGGCCCGTCATTCCATTCCGATTCCAGGAGACTCCGCATGCCGCACGGCGCCCCGCAGCTTCTCGCTCCCGCTTCCATCCCCGTCGATCCGATCGTGCGCCTGTCGGCGGGCGAGCTCGCGTCGGCGATCCGCGGCAAGGCCGTGTCGTGCGTCGAGACGATGCGCGCGTATCTCGATCACGTCGAGCGCGTGAACGGCGCGGTCAACGCGATCGTCGCGCTGCGCGATCGCGACGCGCTGCTCGCCGAAGCCGCGGAGAAGGATGCCGCGCTGGCGCGCGGCGAGTACCACGGCTGGATGCACGGGATGCCGCAGGCGCCGAAGGATCTGGCGATGACGAAGGGGCTGCGGACGACCTACGGCTCGCCGATCTTCCGCGAAAACGTGCCGCAGGCCGATTCCGTGGGTGTCGCGCGGATGCGCGCGGCCGGCGCGATCTTCATCGGCAAGACCAACACGCCCGAATTCGGGCTCGGCTCGCACACGTTCAACGAAGTCTACGGCGCGACGCGCAACCCGTACGACCTGAAGAAGAGCGCGGGCGGCAGCAGCGGCGGCACGGCGGCGGCGCTCGCGTCGCGGCTGTTGCCGGTGGCGGACGGCAGCGATTTCGGCGGTTCGCTGCGCAATCCGGCCGCGTTCTGCAACATCTACGGCTTCCGTCCGTCGCAGGGCCGCGTGCCGCGCTGGCCGGGCGTCGACGTGTTCGTGCAGCAACTCGGCATCGAAGGGCCGATGGGCCGTACGGTCGGCGACGTCGCGCAGCTGCTCGCGATCCAGGCCGGCTACGACCGCAACGATCCGCTGTCGCTTGCGGATGATCCGGCCATGTTCGCGCAGCCGCTCGACACCGACCTGCGCGGCAAGCGCATCGCATGGGTCGGTGACTGGAACGGCTATCTCGCGACCGAGGCTGGCGTGCTCGCGCTGTGCGAACAGGGGCTGGCGACGCTGCGCGAGATCGGCTGCGACGTCGATGCCGCGCTGCCGGCGTTCGCGCCCGACCGGATCTGGCGCCTGTGGCTCACGCACCGGCACCTGCTGTCCGGCGGCGGGCTGCTGGCGCACTATCGCGACCCGGCGCGCCGTGCGCTGCTGAAGCCCGAGGCGATCTACGAGGTCGAAGGGCTGCTCGCGATGCAGGGTGCGGCCGTGTTCGACGCGAGCGTCGAGCGCACCGCGTGGCATCAGGCCGTGCTGAGCTTCTTCGACCGCTACGACTTCATCGCGGCGCCGACCGCGCAGGTGTTCCCGTTCGACGTCGACCAGCGCTGGCCGAAGGAGATCGCGGGCCGCGCGATGGATACCTACCACCGCTGGATGGAAACGGTCGTGCCGTGGACGCTGGCCGGCTGCCCGGTGATCAGCGTGCCGGTCGGCTTCAACGACGCGGGGCTGCCGATGGGGATGCAGCTGATCGGGCGTCCGCGCGCCGATCTCGCGGTGTTGCAGCTTGCGCGTGGCTATGAGCAGGCGGCTGATTGGGTCGGCGGACGGTTGCCGGGGTGGATGGCTGCGTAACGCGGCGGCGCTGGTCGATAGCAAATAGCCGATAGCCGATAGCCGAAGCCGAAGCCGAAGCCGAAGCCGAAGCCGAAGCCGAAGCCGAAGCCGAAGCCGAAGCCGAAGCCGAAGCCGGTGCGGATGGGCGCATGGCAGATCGACAGGCGGGCGGCGACAAGCCGCCCGTTTTGCTTTGATTCCCGAACGTGTTGTTCGACGGCGCGGGGCACGCCAGGCACGGGCACAGGCGTGTTGTGCGACGGCGTGGCGTCACGTCATTAGACGCTGCTCGGCACGTTCCGCGTCGCCGCCGTGCCGGTCGACGGTGAATTCGACGTGCAGTGCGACACGCGCGACGGCTGGCCGCCCCTCCGGCATCGTCTGGGAAACCCGGCAACGCCGCCATTGACGCGGCTCGCGAACGAATTCCAGCTCCCGCCCGATATCGCCCGGCAAATGCGGACGAATCCGCCCGGCCGCGTACGCCGGTCGCCGAATTGCAAGCGGCCGCGCCGCGCGATTTCGTTTCGATGTGTTTCAGTCGTTGCGGCCGCGCGCGGCGCGCTTCGACAATATCGGCCTCAACAATTCGGGCACGAGGAAAACACATGAAGCAGATTCGCGCGACGGGCCGGTACCTGGCCTCGGCAGGCATTGCGTTCAGCATGCTGGCAAGCGGTGCCGCGCACGCGCAGCTCGACCTGCAGTCGCTCGGCGCATCGCTGCTCGGCGGCGGGCAGCAGGCGGCGCCTGCGCAGGGCGGTGTCGGGCAACTGCTGCAGGCCTATGTCGGCGCGAACCAGCAGGTGCTGACCGGCCAGTCTTCGCTTGCGTCGGCGATGGGGCTCACCGGCGCGGCCGGGCAGGCGCAGCAGGCCGCGAGCCAGCTCTCTGGCGGCGAAGCGCTGACGCCGGCCGCGCTGTCGCAGATGGGGGGCGCGCAGCAATCGGTGTCACAGGCGCTCGGCCAGGCATTCGCGAGCGGCGGCGCGACGCACGGGCCGATCGACAAGCAGGCGTTCAGCAACGGCCTCGCGTCGCTCGGGCAGGGGCTCACGCAGTATTCGCAGCTGCAGTCGGGGCTCGGCAATCTCGGTTCGACGAGCGCGGCGTCGCTGTTGCAGTCGGGCCTGAATCCGCAGAACATGCAGGCTGCGTCGTATATCGCGCAAAGCGCACCGGGCCAGTTGCAGTCGCTCGCGGCGACGCTCAGCCAGGCCGTGCAATTCGCGACGAGCCAGGGCATTTCGGTGCCGTCGGTCGCCTCGTCCGCGCTGAAGCTGCTGCCGTAACGTTGCGCGGGGCTGCGCGCGATGCGGTGCCGGCATCGCGCGCGACGACGAAGATCGCCCCGCCCAACATGGGGATTCCGCGCGATGCTATCGTGGCGTGTCCCTTTTTTCGGTGCAGGTTCATGACAGACTCGTTCGACCTCTCGCGCTATTTCTCCCGCATCGGCTACGACGGCCCGGTCGAGCCGACGCTCGACGTGCTGCGCCGGCTGCACCTGCTGCACCCGCAGGCGATTCCGTTCGAAAACCTCAATCCGCTGACCGGTGCGCGCGTCGCACTCGACCTGCCTTCGATCGTCGACAAGGTGCTCGCACATCGCCGCGGCGGCTACTGCTTCGAACTCAACAAGCTGTTCTACACCGCGCTCACGACGATCGGCTTTCGCGTGACGCCGATGATCGCGCGCGTGCGCTGGATGCTGCCGCCGGAAGTCGCCACCGCGCATACGCACATGCTGCTGCGCATCGATCTCGACGGTGCGGCCTGGCTCGCGGACATCGGCTTCGGCAGCGCGACGCTCACTGCGCCGCTGCGTTTCGTGCCGGACGAGCGGCAACTGACGCCGCACGGCGCGTTCCGCGTCGTCGCCGCGCCGGTCGACGGTGAATTCGACATGCAGATCGAGACGCCCGAAAGTTGGCAGACCACCTACCGCTTTCAGCCGAAGCGGGTCGAGTGGATCGATTACGACGCCGCGAACTGGTTCACGTCGACCTATCCCGAATCGATCTTCCTGCATAACCTGATTGCCTGTCGCGTGCTGCCGGACGGCCGTGCAGCGCTGCGCAACACCACGCTGACGATCCGCGACGCGGCGGGTGTCGGGCGCACCGTCACGTTCGACGATGCGGCCACATGGGGCGCATGCCTGCGCGACACGATCGGCATCGACACGACGGGATTCGACCTCGACGCGCTGTTCGCGCGGCTGGCGGCGCGCGCCGCGACGTAAGCCGGACTCACGATCGATAGCCAACGGCGGCCCGCAAACACGGGCCGCGGCTGCGGTTGACATTTGCTAGATTGCTAGCATACTAGCTCCATGACCGACGAAGAAGTGAAGCAATTCAACGTGTACCTGCCGCTCAGCCTGATCCGGCAGGTCAAGCATCGCGCCATCGAAACGGAGCAATCGCTGTCCGCGCTGGTGGCCGATGCATTGCGCGCGTACCTGGCCGCGCCGCCGCCGGGCACGGGGCCATCCACCAAGGAGGAGTGACATGTCATCCGAGCGAATCGAAGCGGTGTACCTGACGACGCACAACTGGGGCAAGTCGGCGAAATTCTTCCAGGCGCTGGGCTTCACGCTGGAGTTCGAGACCGATCATCACTCGGGCCAGCTGCGCAGCGGCGACGGCCCCTTTCTGTTCATCGCCGAAGTCCCGCCGGGCGAGACGCCGGACATGCAGGTCGTGCTCAAGGTGCCGGATGAACAGGCGGTGCAGCCGCAGCCGATCGTCGACGTCGTCACGCCGTTCGAGGATACGCACTGGGGCACGCGCGACATGACCGTGCGCGACCCGGACGGCCGCGTGTGGCGTCTGCAGGCGCCGGGCAAGCAGGGCGCGTGAGGCGGCCATGACCGAACCCCGCGAAAGCGCCCCCGACAGCACGGCCGCGCGCGTTGCGCTGTGGCGCGCACTGCACGTCGAACTCGACGCGCCGCCGCATGTGCTCGTCGACGAGGTCGGGCTGCAACTGCTCGCACCGGAACCCGGCTGGCAGCAGCGCGGCGACATGGATCCGCAGTTCACGCGGCCGTTCCGTGCGTCGATCGTCGCGCGGGCGCGCTTTATCGAAGATCTGGTGACCGAGCAGGCCGCGCGCGGCGTGAGCCAGTACGTAATCCTCGGCGCAGGCCTCGACAGCTTCGTGCAGCGCCGGCCCGACATGGCGTCGCGCGTGACCGTCTTCGAGGTCGATCCGCCCGTGCCGCAGGCATGGAAGCAGCGCCGTCTGGTCGAGCTCGGTTTCGGCGTGCCCGACTGGCTGCGTTTCGTGCCGGTCGATTTCGAGGCGAAACAGTCGTGGCTCGCGGCGCTCGTCGGCGCGGGCTTCGATGCCGGCAAGCCGGCGGTCGTGGTGTCCACCGGCGTCAGCATGTACCTGACGCACGAAGCGAACGCGGCCGCGTTGCGCGAAGTCGCATCGCTCGCGCCGGGCTCGACGCTCGCGATGACGTTCCTGCTGCCGCTGGAGAATGCGGATCCGGACGTGCGCCCCGGGCTCGAAATGGCCGCGAAGGGCGCACGCGCAAGCGGCACGCCGTTCATCAGCTTCTTCATGCCGGCGCAGATCCAGGCGCTCGCGCGGGAGGCCGGCTTTGCGCAAGCCGCGCACGTCTCGGCCGCCGAACTGACGCGTCGCTATTTCGCCGATCGCACCGACGGCCTGCGGCCGCCGAACAACGCGGAAGAGCTGCTGGTCGCGACGGTCTGAGCCGTCGCGTTCACCACGCCCGTCAAGCGCGTTCGAGCACGGCCATTTCCCGCACGACCACGAGCAGCACCGCGAGGCTCGCGCCGCCCGACGCGCGCAGGTCCGCGAGCAGGTGCTCGTAGCGCACGAGCGCGGCTTCGCGGCGCGCGCGCCACGCGCCGACGATCGTCTCCGGCGTGGTCGAATCCGGCGATTCCGCGAGGGCGCTCGTCGCGAGTGTGCGCTTGAGGCGCGCGACTTCCGCGAGCGCGGCCGCGCGCGCCAGCATGTCCCAGTGCGTCGGCGTCGGCAGTGTCGCCGCGCGTTCGCCGATCCAGCTGTAATTGAGCAGCGTGCCGAGCGAGAAATAGACGCCCGCGACGAGTTCGAGGCTGCGGTTGCTCGCCGCGGCCACTTCGGCGATGTCGAGCAGCGCGGCCGAGATGTCGCCGCTCGCGACGCGCACCGCCAGCGCGCTGTCGACGCCGGCTTCGACCAGCACGCGCTGCCGCTCGGACAGCGCTTCGAGATCGTCGGCCGGCAGCAGCGACGGCAGTTGCGGCGCGAGCCGCTCCGCCGCATCGCGGCAGCGTGCGATCAGCTCGACGACGCCGCCGTCGGCCACCGCGCCGGATTGCAGATGCCGCAGGAACCACAGTGCCGCGCGCTCCAGCAATCGTGCGACGTCGACGAACATGCGCGCCTGCACGTCGTCGGCGACGCGGTTGTCGAGCGCGTCGATGTCGCGCCACACCGCATCGAGGTCGAACACGTCGCGCGCCATGATGCACGCCCGCACGATATCGCCGGGTATCGCGTTGGTTTCCTCCATCAGCCGGTGCACGAACGCACAGCCGACGCGGTTCACCAGCGCGTTGGTCAGGTGCGTCGCGAGGATCTCGCGGCGCAGCGGATGGCGGCGCATCGGTTCGCTGAAGCGCTGCTGCAGCGGCTTCGGGAAGTAGTCGACGAGCATCGCGGCCACCAGCGGATCCTCGGGCACGTCGGATTCGAGCAGCGCGTCGTACAGCCACATCTTGCTGTACGCGAGCAGCACCGCGCGTTCCGGCGACGTGAGGCCGAGCTTCGCGGTCTGGCGCTCGGCGACTTCGTCGTCGGTCGGCAGGAATTCGATCACGCGGTTCAGGCGCCCCGCGCGTTCGAGCCAGCGCATCAGGCGCGCCTCGGCGTCGAGCATCTCGACCGCATAGCGGCCGGCGATCGACAGCGCCTGCGTCTGGTAGTAGTTGTCGCGCAGCACGAGCAGCCCGACTTCGTCGGTCATCTCCGCGAGCAGCGCATTGCGTTGCTTCTCGGTCATCTCGCCATCGGACACGACGAGCCCGAGCAGGATCTTGATGTTGACTTCGTGATCCGAACAATCGACGCCGGCCGAGTTGTCGATCGCATCGGTGTTGATGCGGCCGCCACGCTGCGCGAACTCGATCCGGCCGAACTGTGTGCAGCCGAGGTTGCCGCCTTCGCCGACCACCTTGCAGCGCAGGTCCGTGCCGTTCACGCGCACCGCGTCGTTCGCGCGGTCGCCCACCTGGAGGTGGGTTTCGCGCGCGGCCTTCACGTAGGTGCCGATGCCGCCGTTGTACAGCAGGTCGACCGGCGCCTGCAGGATCGCGCGGATCAGCTCGGCCGGCGGCAGCGCGTGCGCGTCGATGCCGAGCGCGGCCTGCACGGCCGGCGACAGCGGGATCGTCTTCGCGGTGCGCGGATAGACGCCGCCGCCCGACGAGATCGACGCCGGATCGTAGTCGGCCCAGCTCGAACGTTCGAGCGCGAACATGCGTGCGCGCTCCGCGAAGCTCGTCGCGGGATCGGGGTTCGGGTCGAGGAATACGTGCCGGTGATCGAACGCGGCGACCAGGCGGATATGCGGCGACAGCAGCATCCCGTTGCCGAACACGTCGCCCGACATGTCGCCGACGCCGACCACCGTGAAGTCGGTCGTCTGCGTATCGATGCCCATCTCGCGGAAATGCCGCTTCACCGATTCCCACGCGCCGCGCGCGGTGATCGCCATCTTCTTGTGGTCGTAGCCGACCGAGCCGCCGGACGCGAACGCGTCGTCGAGCCAGAAGCCGTATTCGTGCGAGATCGCGTTCGCGTAGTCGGAGAAGGTGGCCGTGCCCTTGTCGGCGGCGACGACCAGGTACGGGTCATCCGGATCGTGGCGCACGACGTCGGGCGGCGGCACGATCGCGTTGCTCACCAGGTTGTCGGTCAGGTCGAGCAGGCCGCGCAGGAAGGTCTGGTAGCACGCGATGCCTTCGCGCATCCACGCTTCGCGATCGCTCGGCGGCGGCGGGTTCTTCACGACGAAGCCGCCTTTCGAGCCGACCGGCACGATCACGACGTTCTTCACCATCTGCGCCTTCATCAGCCCGAGCACTTCGGTGCGGAAATCCTCACGGCGATCCGACCAGCGCAGGCCGCCGCGCGCGACGCGCCCGCCGCGCAGGTGTACGCCCTCGACCCGCGGCGAATACACCCAGATCTCGAACATCGGCTTCGGTTCGGGCAGGCCCGGTACCTTCGCCGGATTGAACTTGAACGACAGGTACGGTTTCGAGTTGCCGTTCGCGTCGGCCAGGAAGTAGTTGGTGCGCTCGGTCGCGTTGATCACGCCGAGGAACTGGCGCAGGATGCGATCCTCGTCGAGGTTCGGCACTTGGTCGAGCGCGCCTTCGATCTCTTTCAGCAGCCGTTCGGCCTGCACGTCGCGCGTGTCGCCGGTGGCCGGGTCGAAGCGTAGCAGGAACAGCTCGACGAGCTGCCGCGCGATCGACGGATTGCCGGTCAGCGCGCGTTCGATATAGGCGTCGCTGAACGTCGAGCCGACTTGCCGCAGATACTTCGCATACGCGCGCAGGATCGTCACTTCGCGTGCGCTCAGGTGGGCGCGCAGCACGAGGCGGTTGAAGTCGTCGTTCTCGATCCGGCCGCTCCAGATCTGGTCGAACGCATCTTCGAACAGGCCCTTCACGCGCTCGATGTCGAATTCGGTATCGTCGGCGAGCTCGAGGCCGAAGTCGTGTACCCACGCATGCGCGGCATCCTGCGTATGGATCCGGTACGGCCGCTCCTCGTCGACGCGCACGCCGAGATGCTCGAGCATCGGCAGGCTGCGCGACAGCGCGATTGGGTCGCCCGCGCGATAGACCTTGAAGCGGAACGCACGCGCCTCGGCCTCGATCGGCCGGTACAGGTTCATCGCGAGCTGCCCCGAATCCTTCACACGCTCGATCAGCTCGATGTCGCGCACGGCCGTGCGCGCCGGATAGTCGTCGCGATAGCCGGCCGGGAACGAGTCGGCATAGCGCTGCAGCAGGCGGTTGCCTTGCTCTTCGCCGAATGCGTCGAGCAGCGCGTCGGCGAGATCGTCCTGCCAGCGGCGCGTGACCTGCACGAGCCGCGTTTCGAGCTCGCGCGTGTCGACGTCGGGCATCGTGCCCGGTTCCGCATGCACGACGAAATGGATGCGCGCGATCGCCGATTCCGACAGCAGCGGCGTGAATTCGACGTTCACGCCGTTGTACGCGTCGACGAGCAGCTTCGCGATGCGCCGGCGCAGGTCGGTGTTGTACTTGTCGCGCGGCACGAACACGAGGCACGACACGAAGCGGTCGAAGCGGTCGCGCCGCACGAACAGGCGCGTGCGCTGGTGTTCCTGCAGCCGCAGGATGCCGAGCGCGATGTCGTAGAGCTGGTCTTCGTCGGCCTGGAACAGCTCGTCACGCGGATAGGTTTCGAGCACCGTCACGAGCGACTTGCCGAGATGCCCCTTCGGCAAGAAGCCCGCGCGCCGCACGATGTTCGCGCACTTGCGGCGCACGATCGGAATCTCGGCGCTCGACACCATGTAGGCGGTCGACGTGTAGAGCCCGATGAAGCGGCGTTCGCCGGTGACCTTGCCATCGGGGCCGACGAGTTTCACGCCGACGTAGTCGAGATAGCCGGGCCGGTGCACGGTCGCGCGCGAATTCGCCTTGGTCAGGAAGATCGGCCAGGAGCCGGTGATGATGTCGGCGGCGGCCGGCGGCAGCGGCGTGACGTCGGGCGCGCCCGACGTGCGCAGCGATTCGCGCAGGATGCCGAAGCCGGTGCCTTCGATGCCGCGCAGCCCGAAGCCGGTGCCGTCCGATACCAGCGCGTAGTCGCGCTGGCCGAGGAACGTGAAGTGATCGGCGGCCATCCATTCGAGGAACGCGCGTGCCTCGATGTCTTCCGCGGTCGATTCGCGCGCCTTCATTTCCTTGATCGTCGCGCGCGCGATGTCGACGATCTTCGGCCAGTCTTCCACCGACGCGCGCACGTCGCCGAGCACGTGCGCGATGTCGTTGCGCAACGTGTTGAGCAGCGCGGCATCGCCGCAGCGGTCGACTTCGAAATGGATGAACGACGCGAGCTGCGACTGGCCGTCGCCGGGCGTCGCGCCGCCCGCATCGACGCGCTCGATGGCGCCATCGCGACCGCGCCAGATGCGGAATACCGGGTGCAGCGCCGAGTGCAGCGCGAGCCCGAGGCGGTTGACGGCCATCGTCACCGAATCGACGAGGAACGGCATGTCGTCGTTGACGATCTCGATGACCGTGTGGTCGGAATGCCAGCCGTGCTGTTCGAGGATCGGGTTGTACACGCGCAGCCGTTCGCTGCCGGTCACGAATTTCTGGGCGGTCTGCCAGTGCGCCATCGCGGCGCCGTAGAGATCGGCGATGCTGCGGCTCTGCAGATCGTCGGCATCGGCGAAATCGTAGTAATGACGCAGGAAGGGTTCGACGATCCGGAACGTGGCTTCGGGCAGGCGCCCGCGCGCGAATTCGACGACGTCCGAGAGCAGGTGTGCGACGACTTCCTCGTTCTTCGCTTCCATGGCGGTCTCCTCGTCGGGTGGCCATCGGCTGCTGCGTCTGTCCGGCATTATGCGCCGATTGCGTGACAAAGCGATGTGCGGGCGCACAACGAGGGGCGGGCCGGAGGAAGCCGCTCGCGGCGCCCGTTGCGGGCGCCACTGTGGGTGAATCAGTGCAGGGCAGGCAGCGCCGAAGCGACGCCGCCTTTGACGCTCAGCGCTCGTCGCTCCACAGCTTGCCGGCCGTCGCCCAGTTCTCTTTCTTCACGTCGGTCAGGATGATGTCGACCGAGCCCGGCTCGCAGCCGAGCGTCTCGCACGTGACGCGCGTGATCGCTTCGACGAATGCGCGCTTCTGGTCGACGGTGCGGCCTTCGAAGAGCTGGATATTGAAAGTCGGCATGACGGATGCTCCGATGGTTGGGGTGAATGATGGGTTGGGAGCCGGCGGCGTCAGTCGCGATACGTCGGATCGATCCGGTCGAGCCGGCGCAGCAGCGCCGGCCATTCCAGTTCGCCTTCGATCGCGCCGCCGTCGCGCAGCTGTTCGGCGGTTCGGTCGGCGATGGCCGGGTCGGGCAGCACGAGCGGCCCGCCGCCAGCCTGCGCGCGCACCTGGATGTCGCACGCCTTGATCAGCGTATCCATCAGCACATAGGCTTCGGCCACGGTGCGGCCGACCGTCAGCGTGCCATGGTTGCGCAGCAGCATCGCGGATTTCGCGCCGAGGCTCGCGGTCAGCCGCGCGCCTTCGGCTGGCGAGAACGCGAGCGCCTCGTAGTCGTGGTACGCGAGGTCGCCATGAAACCGCAGCGCGTGCTGCGACGCGGGCAGCAGCCCGTCGCGCTGGATCGACACGGCGATGCCGGCCGTATTGTGCAGGTGCATCACGCACACGGCGTCGGCGCGCGCGGCGTGCACGGCCGCGTGCAGCGCGAAGCCCGTCACGTTGACCGCATGCTCGCTGTCGCCGATCCGGTTGCCGGCCAGGTCGATCTTCACGAGATTCGAGGCGCGGACTTCGTCGAACGTGAGGCCGAACGGGTTGATCAGGAAGTGGCCGGGCTCGCCGGGGACGGTCGCGGAAAGGTGCGTGTAGATCAGGTCGTCCCAGCCGTTCAGCGCGACGAGCCGGTATGCGGCGGCGAGGTCGACGCGCATCTGGCGTTCGGCGTCCGAGATCGGGCCGCCGGGTTTCACGGCATCAGGACGGTGTGCGAATGACGACATCGGGTTCTCCGAGGGTGAAGCGGCGCGCGACGATCACCGTGCCCCACGACGCGAGCGCGAACGGGGCCGTGAACGCGGGAATGCCGGCGCGGGTCGCGAGCCACTGGATCAGGGCGGCCAGCGCGGCGGCCGCGAGCGCCGCGCGCGGGCCGCGCGGCATCAGC
>NZ_CABVQC010000071.1 GCF_902499175.1 Burkholderia aenigmatica | reverse complement strand
AGTGGCTCAGCCGACGGTCGTCAGGTGGGGGAATTTGAAGTGACCATACCCGGAGGAATTTGACCGACCGCCGGGGTCCTCGGGCATGGACACGTCGATGGTCTGCAACAGCAAGTCACGCTGCGCCGCCGTGGGTGCCAGCTCGACCAGCGTGTAGCGGCCATAGCGCACGACGGGAATGAACTCGGGTGCCTCGGGTTCGGGAGCGGAGGAGACGCCTTCTATGGCGTCTGGCACCAGCGGCGCGGTGGTGGTCGCGCAGCCGCTGGCCAGCGCTGCGGCCAGGAGACCAGCGCCGACCAGACGCCGGGATACAGGGATTGCGGGCATGGCATCGGCTCTTCTGTTGCGATGCCGATACCTTGGCGGAGCGCCGTTGAGCGGTCAGCTAGGAATGCGGACTGATGGACGACCGCTTTTTCAGAAACATGCGAAGACCGTGCTGATTTGGACAGTACTCGCTACCAGCTGATTACAAAAAAATGCTGCGGTCTCCCGATGGCGTCAGGATTGTTGCTCTCTTCATAGCTCTTGTGACTGCGACCCGCAGTGCCAAAAGGGCTTGGCTTTGACGAGAAGTATCTGCATTCGCAGGCACAATTCGTCCAGCATATCGCCCTTCGTAAATCAGTACCTCGTCAAACTCCTTACCCTTTGCTTTGTGAATGGTCATGAGATGAACTCCACGCCATTCCTTGGCGGCTGCTGTGAAATGCTCCTGCAGCAAAGCGCCCCGGACAGCTTCGATAGCGCCGACATACTGTCCTTGGGATCTCCAAAGCTCTGACAAAGACGCCCGCAGGTTTGAGCCCTTGTGAAGCAGGCGGAGATACTTGGCATCAGCGGCAACGCGCGACAGTTGGCCAACGGCAGACGTCGCGAGAAGCCCCCGCGCAGTCAACCAGTCTTCTTCAGGATGGCCGGTGAATACGACGTCCTGGCGAAGCGCTGCTAGGCGCGCGCACTCGCTGATCAACGCTTGGCGATTCTTGCCGCGGATCTTTCCGGAGACCAAGTATTGGTCGATGGCGTCGGCCATGTCGAGTTCCGCCTGCGCAGGGCGTTTGGTGCCACTGCGGCCCCGGATGTGGGTATGTAAGGCGGAGAGTAGCCGCGCAGCCAGAAGCTCCGAAGGGCCTCCTTCCATTAGCGTGGCGATGACGTTTGCCGCAAGCGCCGGGGATTCCGCGTCCATCGCCACCTCGTGGCGAAGGTTGGGCATGCCATCGGACTCCGCGGAGAGGTAGTCGGACACTTGAAGCATGAAGGCCTTGGATGGGACGAGCACTGCGATGGACCAGGCCGGCTCCTTGCGAAGTCGCTTGATTGCCTGGATGAGCTGGGCCTTCGCATGGAAATGCGGACCCCTTCCGTAGTACACGCCGTACTCGACCACCGACACATTGGCATAGACGGCGCCCTTGTTTTTCCCGGTGAGCAAGTCTGAACCGTACGTTGCGATGTCGGTTCCGGCACTGCGATGATTCTCCCCTTCAAACTCGACTGGCAAGGGGTCGAACTGGTCCACGAATTCCTTGAGCCGCTGAGGATCGGCGCCGCGGAATTCGTAAATACGCTGGTCGGGGTCGGCCAAGGCAATGATCCTGCAGCCGCGTCCAAGCTCGCGGACCATCGCCCATTCGTCGGCGTTCGTGTCCTGGAACTCGTCCACGACGAGTATCGGGTAGGTCGCTGTGTAGATACCTGCCAGCCGCCGGCTGCGGCGCAGCAGTTCAGCCGTCAACTGGGCGAAGAGGTCGAAGTGGAGCAGCCCCTCTTCATGGAAAAGGCGCAACTTCTCCTGGTGATGCTGCTCCTTGGCAAAGTGAGCCAAGCGCGCGGAGCCCTCGGGAGGTGGTAGGAGCTGGAGCGGCTTTCCGTTGCTGAGCAGATAGCCATGACTTCGCAGAACGCTCCATGCGAAGCCGTGATAGGTGTTGACATCTAGAAGTCTCAGATCATCCGCGGTGATGAGTTCCTTGGCTTTCTCAAGGACCCGTGCCACTGTGGGCCTCGCGAAGCTGAGAAACAGGATGCGCTGGCCTGATAGGAGCTTTGCTGATCGAATCTCGTCCCTGGCTTTGACCAGGGCGACATGCGTCTTTCCGGAGCCTGGACCACCCATGGCGAGCACGTGCCCCGTGCTTTGCAGAAAGTCCCTCTTCTGCGGTGTCCAGTCTTGTTCGACCGTCATAACTCTTCGTCATCGAACGGTGCTGCCGCCGCTGACGGCACGGGTGGCAGCGGCGGAGGTTCGACGGTGATGTGGATCACCCGCAGCGTGTCCCGGACATACTGCGGCATCTCCGCCTCGGTGCAGCACCCGAGCAAGTCGCCGGCATCGCCGCTTCCCTTGGCCCAGCCAAAGAATTGCCGCAATGCGTCGCGAATTTGCTCCACGGTCTGGGCGGCGTTAGGAGTTTTGGCGATCAGATGGTTCGGCCACGCGTTCTCCGCGACGAGGCTGAGCGCATATCGACGAAGGGCTGCCTCCGCGGTGTGGTGCAGCACTACGTTCTCGAAACCTTTCTCGGCAGATTCAAATGAGTGGTGCACGGCGGCCTTGATGGCAGCGGAAGCGGCTGGTTCCTGCTTGTCGAACACAGCAAAGACCGTCTTGCCCAAGTCTCTAAAGAACTTGCCGAGAGGCGCAACCTGCGCATCGGTTTGCGCATCGATGACGGCCACCCCCAGGGCCTCAAGCGTCTTGTATTCTGTGGGGTTCAAGTCGTTAAGCCGGCGCGCCGCTGCAGGTATCGCATCGAACTCCGTTCGACCTTCGACAACAAGTACATATCGGGCAAGCAGCGCTTCACAGAAGCGGGCCCTGAACTCTGCCTTGTATGCCTTGGGCTTGACCGCTGGTGGGTATGTCGCCAGCATCGCAGAAAGCTTGCCCCCGTCACGCCGCAGCACATGCATCTCGGACGGCGCGAATTCTTCGAGCACATAGGGCGAGTGCGACGTGAAAAGCGCCTGTGCCGACGTCTCGCGCACGCTGTTAACGATGCGCTTCTGGGTATGTGGCGGAAGGGCGATCTCGGGCTCCTCCATCGCGAAGATGACGTTCTGCTTCAGGCCCGCGATGATGGATAGCAGCGCCAGCACCAGTGTATTGATCGTGCCGGTGCCCTGATGGTGATATGGCGCGCAATAGGTGCTGCCGTCCGGACGCTTCGCGCCGGTGCCCATGAAAACGGTCAAATCCTTGCGCAGGGCCTCTCTAGTGAGATCCGACACGCGCATGTGAGGTTCCTCTGCCCAGTCAGAAGGAACGAATCGGCGAACAGCGTCCTGGACGTCCTTCAAGAGCGGGGCGATGCCGAGTTCCGGCTTATCGGCCACGGGGAGTTTGCGCAACTCGTTCAGCAGGTCTTCCCACATCGTCACGCGCTTGTCTTGAAGCCTGAGGATGACATCAAGCAACGACCCGCGCTCCAGGCTCAATGCCCGCGCCCCTGTCCTCAGCGTCCGGAGGTACAGGAAGCCGCACTTGCGCTTGTCGGTCGTTTTGAAAGTTGGGTGAGTACCTTCAGCTAGCACTGGGGTCGCGAAGAAAGTATTGCCCGTGAAGTCGTCTTCTTCCTTGTCGTAGCGACCCTCGAAAAACACCCGCAGCGCGGCCGACACGTCTGACGCATCCGTGCCTTCCGGGGGCGGGCCTACGAGTAGCGTCTTTTCCGTGGCGGACCACCACTCGATGTGGTCACGAAAGTGTCGCTGCTGCTCGGCGGACAGGTCACTGACGATAACTTCAATCCGAATGAGAACCGGATCTCCCTCTTCATCCAGGTAGCGCCCGGCGTGGAAGTCGTGCTCGTCGATGACGGGTCTTCGGGAGAGCCGTTCCGGGCCGAGGACGAGATCTATGGCCTCCAGCAGCGTTGACTTCCCGACGTTGTTGTCACCGAGAAATACGCTGTGGCCTGACAGCGTCACGATGCCGGATTCAATCCCACGAAACTTTTCGACCTTGACTTTTGCAATCTGCATTGGCTCCCCCGATTCTGCTCATGTGAGTTTAGCCAGTAACCAATCGTTTCTCCAAAGAGAGTCCACACTGAATCTGAAAGGACGCAGCCACGTCCTGCGGAGACTGCGGGACGTGGCTGCAAGGTGGGAAGAACAGAAAGCCGGCGGCGCTAGGCCGGCGATGGCGTGGAAATTAGGTAGCGACCAACTGCCGAGCCAGTGCGACCTCGACGGAATCACCGTCCTGGTTCAGAACATCCAGCCCCGATTCGGGCACATCGCCCGAGGTGGACTGCGAGACCATGATCTTCTTGGCCATCAGTTCCAGGCAGGTCATCTGCGAGGAACCGGCGTAGCCGAGGTAGATCACGCGCACGGGCTGTTTCTGCCCAATGCGCCAGGAGCGGCGTGCTGCCTGTTGGAGCGAGTACACGTTGTAGCCACTTTGCATGAACACAATCGTCGGGAACTCCAGCAGGTCCAGCCCCGTCTTGACCAGCTCGGGATTGGTGACGAGCACGTCGATGCCCCGGTCCAGTTGCTCGGCGATCCAGTCCTCGCGGCGGCTGGCATCCACGCTTGCGCGCAGTACCGCCACCTTGAATCCTTCCTGCTCCAGCAGCCCCTTCAGGCGTGACGTGGTGTCGCGCGTTCCGGTATAGACCGTGTAGGCCAGAACCTTGCGCCCCTGTTCCTTCTCCGCTTTGCAGATGTCGATCAGCTCGCGCTCCTTGGGGCTGATCTCGAACTCATTGAACTGAGCCGGGACAAACGCCAAGGTGTTGCGCGTGCGCGGATGCACCACGGTCTCCGACCGGAAGCAGCAATCCGGCCAGGCCAATAGCACGTTGAGCACCACCCCCAGCAAGGTCGTATCGCGTCGCGCCAGAGCCTGTTTCAGTTCTGCGGTCAGCCGACCCGCCAGATCGCGGTAGGCCGCAGCTTGCGCCACGTCCATCTGGACTTCACGAAACTCCTCGTCATACGGCGGCAGGACGTTGCCACCGATGTCCTTGAGCTTGAGGAAAATCGTAAACGGCAGGATGCAGCGCAAGACGCCTTTCGGGCCGAAGCCGGGAGCCTTGACCGTGCGCACCGATACCTTGGTGCCTTTGGCTGTCTTGTGCGCCGTGCCGGCGCTCTCGGAGTAGATGTCCTTGAGGACGCCGTGATCGCGCATGAATGCCATCGCAGCCGAGGTCATGCTGCCGCTCGTGGTCGGGCGGTAGCCGTCTTCGATCATCCGTCCGGGCAGTGCCCGGAACAGCAGGTAGAACAGATCATCGCCGTAGCCGCCCATCAGCGTGCCGGTCAGCAGCAAGGTCTTGCGAGCCTTCGCCGCCAGCACGCCCATGGCCTGGCCCTGGGCACTGCCACCGTTCTTGTACTCGTGCGCCTCGTCGGCGATGAGCAGGTCGAACGTGCCTTGCGGTAGGTAGCGTTTGATGAACTCGGACGGTTGGTAGCCGCCTTCGCCAAAGCCAAACTCCATGTTGGCCATCGCACGTTCCATGCGCGTGGCCTGACGGTCGGAAAACACCAGCTCGCCGTTGCCATCCATGAGGTTGATGAACTCATGGATGTTGTCGCCCAGCATCGAGGCCAGGAAGCCGTCACCGAACTTCTGCATCAGCTTCTGTGCAGTGACTTCCCCGATGGTCGGGATGCGCTTCAAGGCTTTGAGGACGACCGAGGACTGGTCGCTGCCGGACAGGCTACGCGGGCGGATCAGCGTCCACAGGGGCGCGGCGCAGTGGCTGCACTTCCTGCGGGACTCCTCGGCTTCGAGCGCGACCGGGTTGACCGGCTCGCCGTCGAGGTCGGTGATGAGTGTGCCGCAGTCCGGGCAGGCTGCCACGTCGCCGTGGCGGGTGCGCCGCTGGGTGAAGACAGGTTTCCAGTGGAACCCCATCCGCATCCTGACGCGCCCCAGGATGAAAAACTCCTGGCCCGTGGGCTGCACACCCAACTGCTCGCGCAGCTTGATGAGCTTGACCAGCGTGTCCGGGCCATTGAGCACCCAGACCTTGGCGCCGGCCACCGTCTCCTGGATCTCACGCCGCCACTTGTAAACCAGGTGGGGAGGCGAAAGCACCAGGGTGCGGCGGTAGCCTTCGGCGTTGAGCACGGCGGCCGTGGCGATGCCGACGGTCGTCTTGCCGCAGCCCATTTCGCCATTGACGATCGCAGCGCGCTCGCCTTGATCGACCAGCAGCTCGGCGGCGGCATGGACAACTTCAGCCTGGGCCTGGAACAGCTTGCGCTTGAGGCTGGCAACGACGAGTTGCCGCTGCGCCTGTGCTTGACCGGCATAGACCGGCGGGTTGGCGCGGTTGAGAGAATCGAGCAGTTCGTCGCCGAACTCGCCGACGAAAACCTGAAGGCTCAGGGTCAGAGGGTTGGATTCCGCTTCGAGCAGTTCGCCCTGTACGGGCGCTGCATCGTTGGCGGTGGTGTTGAGATCAACGGACATGGTGATGCTCCAAAGAAAAATGGGACATGCACCACCCCAGCGGGGCGATGGCATGCCCCGTGGTGGGAAGAGAGACGGCGAACCGTCGGTGGTTGGACAGTGCAGGCGCTCGTGGCCTGCGGTGACAACTCGCGGTCAGTACTCGGACGGCAGCACGATGCGGGTCGCGCTGCGATCTGCTTCGGTGAAGATGCGGATGCTCAGGTCACGGGTGACGACGTAAAACGAATCGAGGCGTTCACCAGACTCCAACGCAGCGTTGTTCTGTTGCCATTGGTAGTCGGCGACGTCGCCCCAGTCGCCACGCATGTGGCGTTCGAAAAACGGCATGGGATCGAGCCGGCCTTCGTTCATCAGGCGTTCGACGCCTTCGCTGAACTCCAGTGCACCGATCTCGAACAGCCGTTTGCGGCGATGCTTGTCATGTTGGTTGGATGTCATGTGGCTTTCTTCTGAGTAGAGGGGCTACAGCACCATTGAGGGGTGTCGGTGGCCCCGCGTTGGAGAAGATCAGTACTCGCTGGGCAACAGCAGCGTGGTGACGCTGCGATCCCATTCGGTGATGATCCAGAGCTTCAGGCCGGGTGTGACCTGGTAGGAAGAGAACAGGCGATCCTCACCGGACTTCAGCGCGGCATCGTTCTGCCGCCTGTCGCTGTCGTCGAGGTCGCCCCAGTCGCCACCGAGGTGGCGGCGCAGATACGGAATCGGGTTGAATTGGCCCTGTTGGATCAGGTCATCGACGCCGCAGGTCATGACCACCTGGCCGGGCGAGAAGCGCAGGCTCGGGGTCTGGCTGATGGAAAGTGCTTGGGCTGCCATGGAAGGCTCCTGGAGATGGAGGGGCCACGGCACCCCATCGGGGCGACTGGACCCCGGTGGGTGGAAAAAATCGACGGCGAACCGCCGGCGGTGGAGAAACGATCAGCGAATGGTCAACACCTCGCCCCGCGTGGCGGAGCCAGGCGTCATGTCCCATGCACGGATGACAGGAACGAACTTGTCGGTGAGGATGCGGGTTTCGGCGATGGAGCCGTCGTCGCGTTCGGTGAATTCCCGCTGGAGCGTCTTGTCCTTGTGGGTGTCACCTTTGACGACGAGCACGCGCCCCGCCTTGGATTGCACGACTCCCGAGATCGCGCCTGCGGCCAAAGCCAGGGCGAGATGCCAGTGGGACAAGGCCCGCGCCGGTGGACGCAGCGTCTGCTGCGCGGCCCCCAACTGCGTATCCCGCGACGGCCAGAGGCCTTGCAGCCTGCCAACCTCATCGGCGAACTGCTCCGGCTCCATCGTCACGCGGAAGAAATGCCCCGGCTCTGCCGGGCTGGTGGGGACGATGTACGGCAGGAACGGCCATTCGCTCGGCAGCTCCTCGGCTTCGACTTCGCCAAGCCCAACCTGCAGCAGCAGATTGCGCACGGCCTTGACGCCATCGGGCGTCTGCTCGCGCTGGCGCACCCGGCGACCGAAGATCACCACCTGCTTGAACTGCGTTTCCACCGCTCGGTAGATCCGCAGATCGGTGTAGTGGCGTGTCAGCCAGCCGACCAGCTCGGCGTCGAGCACGTAGCCGGGAACGATGAAGACCAGCACGCCGCCGTACTGCAACAGGGGCAGCGTGCGCTGGTAGAACAGTTTTTCGAGGCGGGCACGGCCCTGACCCTGATAGCCAATGTTGCCGTTGACGTCCTTGGACAGGTCGCCATACGGCGGATTGAGCCAGAGCAGCCCAAAGGACTGTTTGGAGATCATCGTGTCCATCAGGTCCGCGTGCAGGCAGTGATCGACCAGGCCGCGGGCATGGCGCGCCCGCTCTGCGTCGAACTCGACGGCGAACGCCTTGGCATGCTCGCGCCCGAGGGCATGAGCCGCTTCGGCAATCGCCACGCCTTCGCCGGCGCAGGGATCGAGGATGCACATCGGCCCATTGGATTCAGGCGCACTGGGCATCAGTGCATTGAGGGCTCTTTCGAGCGTTGGTTCGTCGGTCGGGAAGTACCCGTTCTTCACGAAATTGCGGGCGAGCCGCGGGAACATGAGCGCCATGGAAGTCTCCTGGTTGGCGGGGATGATTGGCGAAGGCGCGCCTTGGCGTGCCTGCGCAGGTGGGTCAAGCCGCTACCGTTTCCGGCGTCCAAATCTTGGCCGGATAGGGATAGGCGGTGAGCACGTCACTGCGGATCAGCGAGCCGAGCGCCAGGGTCAGCGCCGGCACGTCGATGGCGAGCCGATGGCCCACCAAAGGCCCGAGGGCGAATGGCAGACGGGTCAGCATCTCGCGGCTTTGCAGCAGTTCCAGCACGGTTTCGCGCCAGTGGTCGAGCAACGGCAGTGGGCAGGTGTCCTGCACCAACGTCCACAGGCGGTCAAGCCGGTGGTCGCTATCGCGGGGCAGCAATGCCAGTGCGCTGGCGTTGGCCTTGTCGGGCTTGACGCAGCGCCGATCGAACAGCCACACGTTGGACAGCGAACCGAACAGCGTTCGCCGGTAGGCGCGGGTCATGCGCTTTTCCAGGCGATCGACGTTGCTGACGAACACCGGGACGCTGCTGCCCTGGTCGGTGATGAGGTGGAACTGCTCCAGGCCCTGCTCGTCGCGCCCGAGGGTCAGGCGAGCCAGGAACTGCTGGACGGCGGTGTCCCGTGCCCAGATCGACAGGAAGATCAGGTTGCCCTGGTCATCGCCGACGCAAGCGTCGGCCATCACGTCCGGGCATTCGTCGATGCGGTACAGCGTGGTGGAAGAAGTGTTTGCGGGCATGGTGGTGTCCTCGGATGAACGGGAACAGCATCGCCCGCAGGGGGCAAGCACTGCCCCTTGGGGTGGAAAAAAGGCGTCCCTGACTCAGACCGTCAGCGCCGTAGCTGGAGCTGTGGCTTCCTTGGATGTGCGCCGCCGCGCGTGGTAGGCGCGAACGCCTGCACGCCAGTCGGCGGATTGCTCCGGTGCGAGGTTCAGATAGGACAGCGGGCACGAGTAGTAGTACGGGTGCATGGATTCGTCCAGTGGCTTATAGCCCCACTGGCCGCCGCTGCGTTCCAGCAGATCGCAGCGGATGGTGCACAGGGACTGGCCCGGTGCGAGATCACGGTGTACGCCTTCGGCCTTGGCCGTCACTTGCACAACAGACCAGAGGACGTTGCCACGCAGCGCGTGGGCGATGACCTTCACGCTGGCGCGTTCGGTCTCTTGCGGTGCGATCAACTCCGCGATCAGTTCAGACCGCGATTGGGGTGAGAAATACCAGCCCATGAGAGGCCTCCTGGAAAAATTGAGCCAGAAGCCTCCCCGGTGGGGAAGACCCCCGGCGGGTGGATGAAGCACACCGCAGATGCGGTGCCCAGTACTACGCAGGTTGCAGTTCGGCCTGGCGGCTCCACTCCTGCGTCTTGAAGTCCAGCGCGTAGCCCAGTTCGCCCAGGCGGACGATCTGCGCGCGCAGGGTGCGGCGGTCGATGGTCGAATCCAGTTTCACGGACTCGCCCAGCGGCCAGAGCAAGCTGAACAGCGCGGCGTCGCCATCTTCGGTACTGCAGGGAGCAGTTGCCGCAGCGGGCGTCGGCGCATCCACGCCGAAGGGCGTGGTATCGACCAGCGGGTCTGTGGATGCCTGTACGGGTGCGGGCTTGGCGGGCCTGGAGGTTTTGCTGGGCTTGGCCGGTGTTGCCGGTGTTGTTGCAGGCTGTGCGCCCAGCTCTTCATCAAGTGGATCGAGGTCCTGGGTGGCGAAGCTGCGTGCTTCGTCACGGCTCAGTTTGTCGATGTCGTAGAGCGTCATTCCGTCCAGGCTGGCGCGGATCTCGAAGCGCATGCCGCCACCGACCGGGTAGGACTTCGGGAAGATGTACCTGATGATGAACTCCCCGTCGTACTTGCCTTCGGGGTATTGCTCCAGCTCCGGGTCCTTGACCTCGAACGTACCAAGGTGCGTGGCGAGGCGTCCGACCGTGAAGGGGCCGTTCTTGCCGCGGATGGTACGCAGCGTGAGCTGGCCGGGGACGATGATGGGCGAAACCGATTGCTCGGGTGCCGATTTGGCTGTCATGGTGGTACTCCTGATGATGAATGACGGACGGCTGGTGGCAGCCGGTGGATGAGAGGAAATGAACCTCGCCCGAGGTGGGCAAGGTCCACTTGGCATCACGCCTTGAGCTGGCGCATGCCTTCGGCCAGGAGCCACAACGCCCGGTTCAGGCGCAGGTTCTGGTCGATGCCTTGCACCGGGCGGGTGCGCTGATTGCGGCCATTGGCCGAGCGTCCATTCAGGCCCCCCTTGACGAGGTTCTCTTGGACACGGTTGAAGACGGCCCACAGGTCATCCCTGCGGTCGTCCCAGCGCCTGGGCGCGAGCAGTTGACGCTCCGTGACAGGCGTCGGCTTGGCAGGATCGTCGTACTTGAGTGCCAGCGCTGAGTGCGCGAAGATTTCTGCTTCGCCCTCATCGAGGGTGATGGTGCGCATCGCATCGCGCGAGTCCTTCACGCGCTCGAAGCCTTCAAGGACTTCGTAGGCGCCTTCGATCACCTGGCTGGCCACATCCCCCTTGTGCGGGACACGGATGTCGGCGGTGGTATCGCCGCAGACCAGGCCGTTGTGGCAGACGAATCTGAACATGCCTGCCAGCATCTGGTAACTGCTCGTGCCGTCGTGGCTGTTGAGCAGGATGATCTCGTTCGCCTCGTCGCCGTTGATCTGGCTGGCATGGCGAAGTCGGATGAGATGCTTGGTGTGCTCGCGCCGATCCTCGTTGCGCACGCGCGTCTGGCACACCATGAAGGGCTCGAAACCCTCCTGGCGCAGCTTGGCGAGCACGGTCGAGGTCGGTATGTAGGCATACCGCTCGGATCGGCTCCCATGCGGAGCGTCGGCGAAGATTGATGGAGCAATGGCGCGAATGCGGTCGTCCGAGAGCGGGCGATCTGAGCGCAGGATCGGGGACTGCGGAGCAAAACGGGATGCCAGAGACATGGCTGTTCTCCTGTGAAAAATGCGACAACCGCGCGGCCGTCTGACCACGCGGAACTCGGGGGAAGAAATGCGCGAGCGCGCTATGCGGATGGAGGACGCTGCAGATGCAGCAAGGAGAAGCGGCAAGGCCCCATGAGGGGCCATGCCGGATCAGAACGAAGCAGCCAATGCCGGCTCCTGCTCCTCGACTTCACCTTCGGGCTCGCACTCGGCGGGCTCGGCAGGCTGATCTGCAGCGGGGGCGGCGTCCTCGGCTTCGGGCGCGGGAGCGTCCTGGGCCGGCGGCGAATCTGCTTGCGCGGGGCTCGTCGGATAGACCTTGGTGCCGTCGATCTTGATCAGGCCGATGTGGATCAGTGTCGAATCCAGGCTTGCGGCCGGTTCCCCAGCGCGCTCACCCTTGGTGCGGATGTACGGATCGATCTTCATGTCGTTGAGACGGAAAGCGATCAGCACCTTGCAGTCCCCTTCGATGGCCTGCACGCACCGGCGAACCAGATGCTCGGCTTCAGGGGTGGTGACGATGCTGTCGAAGTACCGATACTCCGGTTCATCGACAGGCCCGGCCAGAGCGGCGACGGTGCAAGAGAGGAACGGGTCGCCATCTTTGGGTGTGACGTCCTTCGGACGGCTGAGGTAGCCGATGCCGCGGGTGACCAGCTCGTGCTGCCTGATCGAAGCCAGTTCGGCCCGGTCAAGCGGCTCGGCCTTGAGCAGTCGCGCCTTGAGGGACGCGGCGGCTTGGCCTTTCTGCTCACCCTTGTCGCGGATATACGCATCGCCCCACAGGTCGCCGAGGCGAAAGCGCACCAGTGGGCGCTGCTTGGGATCGTCAACGCCGATGTAGCGCTCGACCAGCTTCTTGGCCTCGGCACCCGAGACCTTGACGTCGAAATAGCGATAGCTGGGATCCTTTGCGGAACCGACCAGCGCGGCGATGGTGCATGCCAGGAAAGGCTGCGCACGGCGGCCGCCCCGAACAGGCACTTCACGGGCACGCTGGATGTAACCGATGCCCGAGGTGTGGAGGTCGAAATACGATTTCTCGTTGGACGTGGTGCTCATGGTGAATCTCCATAGGGATGAAGCGGAGACACACCGGCCCCACGCAGCGGGGAAAGGTGCGTAACCCCGCGATGGGTTGATAAGGCGAAAGCATCCACCACCAGAGACTGGTGGCCGCTCGCGGATGGATGCGGTGCGAGCTGGCTCGGTCACGCAGTGGGAACTGCGCCGCAACCTCGAAGACCGATGGTTGCCTGGCATGTCGCTGACAACGTCAGCAGGCATGGGCTCAGCATGGCCAGGCCTCGCGCGCGAGGCAGCCATCAATCGGTATCCGATCGTTTCCCTTTGATGAAATCTCCCACGGCAGAAAAAAGGCCCTCCTTCCGAATGGAGGGAGAGCCTGTGGGGGCATGTCGCCTGGTACTTTTCGTGGTGTCACGCCGGTACAGCGCGGCGCCGTCGGGACGTCTCCGCGCCGATCACGCTCACGTCGATCAGGCGCCAGCGCCCGTCGTCTATGAGTCGCTCCAGCACTTCGCCGAGCATGTCGAAATACACCTCGTCGTGCCGATCGACCAACTCGCCGTCGCGGCGCAGCTCCACCGCATAGGTATCGCTGCCGGGCTGGTAGAGGATCGTCACCTGGCCGGCGAACTTCGCGGTCGAAACCGTGAAACTGATCGCCGGAGGCGTTTCGATGATCCTGGACGGCGTCGGATCGACCCAGGTGAAGTCGTGGGCGCCCGCGTCGACCAGCATGTGGGTGATACGCCGGAACCCGTCGGGTGCCGGCATTTCCTCCAACTGCTGGATGAGCTGGCCCAGTTCCATGCACTGCGGCACAGGGACGGGCAGCTTGGCCGGCGCGGAGCCGAGGATGTGCGTCTTGATGGTGTAGGGTCTGCCATCCGACGTGTACTCGGTGCGCTCTTCCGGCGTGTCCGCGCGCAGGCCGTCGAAACGGCGCCGTGCGTAGGGCTGGACATGCACCTTGGCGCCCTCGCTGGGAACGGTGGTGACCAGGTTGGGATCGAGCACCGCGAACTCGCTGGGCTTGAGCTTGACGACGATGGCGTCGTCGTTGGCCGCGACCACCTTGCCGTCGAAGGGTTGGGGATCGATGGCGAAGCCCAGCGTCGAGGACTGCGGCTGGTCATCGAACACGCGGTACTTGAACGACCGCACGTTGCGGGGCACATGGCCGGCGACGAGCGAGGGCATCATGGTCTTGATGAGGGAACGGTCCATGGGAATCTCCTTGGGAAAGAACAAGGGATTCCCCGCCCACAAGGGAGAGGTCCCTTGTGGGTGGATGGACGCGGTGCGTCCGTAGGAAGAAACGACCAGCACGGTCTCCCGTACTTGCAACCTCGAAGGTCTTGGCTGCCTGGGCATGTGTCGGCGACGCCGACGAACATGGGGCAAAGATGGCCCCGGAATGGGCGGATTGCCTGCAGGAAACAGCACCGCGCCGTACCCACTTTCCTGATCCGTGGGCAAGAAAAAGGTTCTTCACCCAACTCCGGGGAATGCCGCCCGGATCTTGAGGAAGAAGTAGGCGTCATCGCGGTAGCCGTAGGCGATGCGCTTGATGACTTTGATGCGGTTGTTGATGCCTTCGAGCAGACCGGTGTGCATGGGCCAGCGCACCCGGCTGAGGATGCCGCGCCAGTACGGCCGCAGGCACTTGGCGAAGTGCATCAGGGCCGGGATCGCACTCTCCCGGGCATGGCGCAGCCATTGTTTCCAGGCACGGTGCCAAGCCCAGGCGCTGGGTGCGTTCCACAATGCCTTGAGTTGCTCCTTCATCACGTAGACCGTCATCAGCGACTGATTGGCTTCCAGCACCTCGCTCAGTCGGATCTGTTCGGACTCGGCCAGGTTTGCCGGGTTGCGCAGCAGCAGCCAGTGCGAGCGTTTGACCACCTTGCGAGCCGGCTTGTCGTGGCGCAGTTGGTTGGCCGCATCCACCCGCACCCGGCCGATCACCTCGCGGCCGTATTTGGAGATCACATGGAACAGGTCGTACACCACCTGTGCGTTCGGGCAGTGCTGACGCACTTCCAAGTCATAGGCGGTGTTCATGTCCATGGCCACCGCCTGGATGTCGGCACAGCGTTGGGGACCAAGCAACTCGAAGAACGGCCTCACCTCAGCCCGTGAGCGGCCTCGGCCAACCCACAGCACCCGCTTGCGCTCCACATCCACCACGACGGTGGCGTATCGGTGGCCCTTCTGGATCGCAAACTCGTCCATCGCGATCCGCCGCACCCCGTCCAGATCCACCGGCCCCAGCCTGCGCTCCAATGTCTGCAAGTCGATCGCCTTGGTCGTCTTCCAGTCCAGTCCGTGCCAACGAGCAGCATGCAGTACCGAGGTCACCGCGCACAGCCGTGCCACGCTCTCGGCCAGCCGCCGCGTCACCCGGCAATGCCGGTCAAGCCAGTCCAATCGCTCCACGCGGGGGCCGCAGGATAGGCAAGCCAAGCGCAGACGCGGCACGTGCAGCTCCACCTGATCATCGGATATCGGCAGCTCGCGGATGCGCCGCATCATGCGGTCATGAATCGCTGTCACCGCCTGACCACAGCCCATGCAATGCCGCTGCGCACCAGGTGCAGGCTCCAACTCGATCACCAGCCAACGCTGTTGTCCACGAGACTCATGGCGCCACTTGCGCACTCGATACCCCTCCCAGCTGCCCAGCCGGGACATACAATCCTGCTCGGCCACGGTCGACCCTCAGTCTGTTGCCTAGAGAACAGCAAGTCTGACCGGTCGGCCGTGTGCCTTCCTCCCCTCAGTTGGGAGAAGAACCATAAATAACCGGGGGATTCCGGGTCAGTAATGCACCACGCTGCGGATCGACTTGCCTTCATGCATCAGGTGGAAGGCTTCGTTGATCTCATCGAGGGGCATGGTGTGGGTGACGAACGGCGCGAGGTCGATTTCGCCCTTCATGGCGTCTTCGACCATGCCCGGCAGCTGCGAGCGGCCCTTGACCCCGCCGAAGGCGGTGCCAAGCCAGCGTCGGCCAGTGACCAACTGGAACGGGCGGGTGCTGATCTCCTGTCCGGCGCCAGCCACGCCGATAACGACCGACTGACCCCAGCCGCGATGGGCTGACTCCAGCGCCGCGCGCATCACGTTGACGTTGCCGATGCATTCGAAGGAGTGGTCGACGCCCCAGCCGGTCATCTCGATGATGACCTGCTGGATGGGCTTGTCGAAATCCCTGGGATTGATGCAATCGGTCGCGCCAAAGGTGCGTGCCAGCTCGAACTTGGACGGATTGGTGTCCACGGCGATGATGCGCCCGGCCTTGGCCTGGCGCGCACCCTGAATCACCGCCAGACCGATGCCGCCCAGGCCGAACACTGCGACCGAGTCGCCGGGTTGCACTTTCGCAGTGTTATGCACCGCACCGATGCCGGTGGTGACGCCGCAACCCAGCAGGCAGACGTGTTCCGGATTGGCCTGCGGATTGACTTTCGCCAGCGAAACCTCCGCGACGACGGTGTATTCGCTGAAAGTCGAGCAGCCCATGTAGTGATAGATCGGCTGGCCGTTGTAGGAAAAGCGCGTGGTGCCGTCCGGCATCACGCCCTTGCCCTGGGTGGCGCGCACGGCCACACACAGATTGGTCTTGCCCGACTTGCAGAATAGGCACTCGCCGCATTCGGCGGTGTAGAGCGGGATCACATGGTCGCCCGGCTTGACGCTGGTGACGCCTTCGCCGACCTGGACCACGATACCGGCGCCTTCATGGCCCAGCACGACAGGGAAGAGGCCCTCGGGGTCGTCGCCCGACAGGGTGAAGGCGTCGGTGTGGCAGACGCCGGTATGGGTGATCTTGACCAGAACTTCACCGGCCTTTGGTGGAGCGACGTCGATCTCGACGATTTCAAGCGGTTTGCCTGGCCCGAAGGCGACGGCAGCACGTGACTTCATGCTTTTCTCCTGTAATCGGTGGGCACTTTACGGAGGTGCGGCAGTTGCCGCTCCACCTGGGCGACCAAAGGTTTAGCGTTGCGTTAAAGGCACGTCCAGGGCATCGCCGATGGTATAGAAATGCCCGCCGGCGACATGATGCAAGCTGCGCCAGACCGGGTCGGCATGCTCGTAGCGCCAGCGGCCATCGCTGAACGCCCGCGCGTCCGCCCAGGCGCCGACCACCTCGCCGATGAACAAGTCATAGGTCTCCTGATTGCGCACTTCCGGGATGAGCCGGCACGCCAGCCAGGCCGAAGCTCCGGCCACGAAGGGTTGGTCGAAGCCGTCGAAGCGCAGGAGCTCCACGCCGCAGTTCTGGAGCTTGTCCGGATCCTGATGCAGGCTCCGGGAGCCTACCTCGTGCACCAGCCGCGCTTGCGCGACAGTTGGAATCTGGATGACGAATTCACCGCTGGCCTCAATCAGTTCGCGCGTTCGTGTGATCTTGTCCAGCACCACGGTCAGCCTGGGTGGCGAAAAATCCAACGCACAGGCCCAGGCGGCGGCCATGACGTCGTCGACTCCACTGTGGCGGGCCGACACAAGGACGGTCGGACCATGGGTGATCAGCCGGTAGGCATCGTCCAATGCGACCGACAGGACGTGTTCGGTCATGTCATTCCTCTCTTCAAATATCCACGCCCGGGTCCGGTATGCAGCCGGGCGCGTCCCGGGCGCCGCGTCCGCCAGCGCAGCTGGACGGACAGGGCTTGGGTGATCAGATATCCACCACGACCTTGCCGAAATGGCGGCCGCTCTCCTGGTAGCGGAAAGCCTCAGCAAGCTGCTCCAACGGGAAGCTGCGGTCGATCACCGGGTGGATGCCGGTCTGCTCCAGCGCCGCCACGTACTCCTGCTGCAGGCGCCGGCTGCCGACGATCAGGCCCTGCAGGCGTGCCTGCCTGGCCATCAATACGGCAGTCGGCACCTCGCCGCCTCGGCCGGTCAATACGCCGATCAGCGCGATATGACCGCCCACGCGCACCGCATGAATGGACTGTGCCAGCGTGCCCGGGCCGCCGACTTCCACGACGTGATCGACGCCGCGCCCGCCGGTGATCTCCAGCACCCGCTTGCCCCATTGCGGCGTGCGGCGGTAATTGATGAGGTGGTCGGCGCCGAGCGAGCGCAGACGTTCGAGCTTTTCATCCGACGAGGAGGTGGCAATCACGCTCGCGCCCATCGCTTTTGCGATTTGCAGCGCCGCCACCGAAACCCCGCCGCTACCCAGAACCAGCACGCTCTCGCCGGCCTTGAGCGGGCCGTCGGCCACCAGGGCGCGCCAGGCGGTCAGCCCGGCGGTGGTGATGGTCGCCGCCTCGGCGTGGCTCCAGCCGCGCGGCGCCAGGGTGAAGTCGGCGGCTGCGCGCACCGCGACTTCGGTGGCGTAGCCGTCGATGCCGTCGCCCGGCGTGCCCTGAAAGTTGCCGACCGCGGCGAACGGCAGGCCGTCGGTCCATTGCGGAAAGAAGCCGGAGACGACGTGGTCGCCGGGCTTGAACTCATTCACGCCTTCGCCCACCTCTTCGACGACGCCGGCGGCGTCGGATAGTAGTACCCGTCCGTCGGCGGCGGGGATGCCGCCGTTGGCGACCAGCAGATCGTGGAAGTTGAGCGAGCTGGCGTGCAGCTTCACACGGACCTGACCTGGACCAGGCTGGCCGGGGTCGGGGAGTTCGCGTAGTTCGAGGCAGTCCAGGCCGCCGGGGCTGCGTGTCACGATGGCTTTCATCTGGAATCTCCTGTTGCTTCGCGCGGGCCGCCTCGCCGGGAAGCGGCCCGCAACGGTTAGGCTGTTTCGCCTCAGGCGGCGGCCAGGCTCGCGCTGTCGATCACGAAGCGGTACTTCACGTCGCTCTTGAGCATGCGCTCGTAGGCGTCGTTGATCTGCTGGATGGCGATCATCTCGATCTCGGCGACGATGCCTTTCTCGGCGCAGAAGTCGAGCATCTCCTGGGTCTCGGCGATGCCGCCGATCAGCGAGCCGGCGATGCTGCGGCGCTTGAAGATGAGATTGGCGATGCTCGGCGACGGGTGCGGGTGCTCGGGTACGCCGACCAGGGTCATGGTGCCGTCGAGTTTGAGCAGGCCAGTGAAGGCGTCGAGGTCGTGGCTGGCTGCGACCGTGTTGAGGATGAAGTCGAAACTGTTGGCGTGCGCCGCCATCTCTTCAGCGTTACGCGAGACAATGACTTCGTCGGCGCCCAGTTCCAGCGCAGCGGCGCGCTTGCTCTCGCTGGTGGTGAAGGCCACGGTGTGTGCGCCCAGGGCATGTGCCAGCTTGATGCCCATGTGGCCAAGCCCGCCGATACCCACGATGCCCACTTTCTGGCCAGGACCGACCTTCCAGTGGCGCAACGGCGACCAGGTGGTGACGCCGGCGCACAACAGCGGCGCCACGGCGGCCAGTTGCGCCTCGGGGTGCGAAACCTTCAGGACGAAGTCGTCCTTGACTACGATCTGCTGCGAATAGCCGCCCAGGGTGTGGCCGGGCGCATCATGCGTCGGGCCATTGTAGGTGAAGACCTGGCCGTGCTCGCAATACTGCTCCAGGCCCGCGTCGCAGGCCGGGCAATGATGGCAACTGTCGACCAGGCAGCCGACGCCGACCGTGTCGCCGATCTTGAACTTGGTCACCGCACTGCCGATGGCCGAAACGTGGCCGACGATTTCGTGCCCGGGCACGCAGGGGTACAGCGTGTTGGCCCACTCGTTGCGGGCCTGGTGCAGGTCGGAATGGCAGACGCCGCAGTAGGCGATGTCGATCTTGACGTCGTGCGGCCCCGGCTCGCGGCGAACAATGTCGAGCGCCGCCAGCGGCGTGTCAGCGGCGTGGGTGCCATAGGCTTTTACTGTCATGGTGTTTCTCCTTGGGTTTGATGTGTTTCAGGCGACGCTGGTGTGCAGGCGCACGTCGACGTTGCCGCGGGTGGCGTTGGAGTACGGGCAGACCTGGTGGGTGGTCTCCACCAGCTTGTGCGCGTCGGCTTCGCTAAGGCCCTGGACTTCCACGTAGAGGTCGATGTCCAGGGCATAGCCGCCCTCGGCGGTCTGGCCGATGCCGACCTCGACCGAGGTCCTGGTGGCGGTGGGTGCCAGCTTCAATTGCTTGGCCGCCACCGGCAACGCGTTGTCGAAGCAGGCGGCGTAGCCCATGGCGAAAAGCTGTTCGGGGTTGGCGCCAGCCTTGCCGGAACCGGGCGGGGACATGTCCAGCGCAAGGCTGCCATCGTCCAGCGTGGTGCGTCCGGAACGGCCGCCGACGGCGGTGGCGCGGGTCTTGTAGAAAATCTTCATGATGTCAACTCCTAAGGGTCAAGGGATCGGAAAAGAGCGGACCGGAGTGGTCCGCGACGAATTTCAGGAAGAAAAGCCGGACCAGCGGTCCACGGGGCCGAGCCGATCCGCGTTCTGCACTTCCAGCACCCAGCCGGGGTACTCGCGCAGCAAGGCGCTGGCCGCATCAAGCGCGGTCAGCTCCACCTCGCTCAGCGCCAGTTCGACGGCGGCAAGATTGTCGTGCAACTGCTCCAGGCGCCGGGCGCCGACGATCACCGAGGTCACCACCGGCCGCGACAGCAGCCAGGCCAGCGCGACGCGGGCGACACTGCAGCCGTGCGCCGCAGCTATCGGTTTCATCGCCTCGACGACGTTCCAGGCCCGTTCCTTGTCGACGAACGGGAAGTCGAACTCCGAGCGACGCGCGCCTTCCGGCTTCTGGTGCTCGCGGTCGAACTTGCCCGAGAGCAGCCCGCCGGCCAGTGGACTCCACACCAGCAGCCCGATCTTCTCGGCCTGCAGCAGCGGTACGAGTTCGCGTTCGATGTCGCGCCCGGCAATCGAGTAGTACGCCTGCAGGGTATCGAAGCGGGCCAGGTTGCGCGCTTCGGAGACGCCCAGCGCGCGGGCGATCTTCCACGCCTGCCAGTTGGAGACGCCGACGTAGCGGACCTTGCCCTGGCGCACCAGGTCATCGAGCGCGCGCAGGGTTTCCTCGATAGGCGTGACCGGATCGTTGGCATGGATCTGGTAAAGGTCGATGTGATCGGTCTGCAGGCGCCGCAGGCTGGCCTCCACCGCATCGAGGATGTGGCCGCGCGAAGCGCCCACATCGTTGCGCCCGGGGCCGGTGCGGGTATAGCCCTTGGTCGCCAGCACCACATCCTTGCGGGCGATGCCGAGGTTGCGCAGCGACTGGCCAAGCACCTGCTCGCTGCTGCCGGCCGAATAGGCATCGGCGGTGTCGAAGAAGTTGATCCCGCCGTCGACGGCAGCCTTGACTATCGCGTCGGCCTCGTCCTGGCCGGCGCTGCCGATGTGCCGGAAGATGCCCTGGCCGTCGCCGAAAGTCATCGTGCCCAGGCACAGCGAAGAGACCAGCAAGCCGGTGTTCCCCAGCGTCTTGTATTCCATCGCGATGTCCTCTGTGGTGAGGGCGGCCATGGCTGCCCGGTGGGTGATGCGACGCGCGCCGGCTAGCCGGCGTGGACCGGATAATCCGTGTAGCCTGCCGTACCGCCGCCATACATGGTGGCGGGGTTCAGCGCATTGAGCGGCCAGCCGTGCGCGATGCGCGCCGGCAGATCAGGGTTGGCGATGAACGGGCGACCAAAGGCGATCAGATCGGCCAGCCCCGCCTCAAGCAGGCGCTCGCCGCGCTCGGCGGTGTAGCGACCGGCGACGATGATGCGTCCGCTGAACGTCTGGCGCAGGTCGCGACGAAAGTCCTCGGGCAGTTCCGGGGCGTTGTCCCAGTCGGCCTCGGCGATCGAGACATAGCCGATTCCCGCCTCCTCCAGCACCCTGGCGGCAGCGATGTAGGTCGCGTGCGGATCGTCCTCGACCAGGCCCAGGTAGACGCGATCCTCATCGGTCGTGGTGAACAGCGGCGAGAAGCGCACGCCCAGGCGCTGCGGGCCGACCACGCCGGCCACCGCCTGGACCACCTCGCGCAGAAAACGCAGGCGGTTGTCCAGCGAGCCACCATACTCGTCGTCGCGCTGGTTGGTACGGGCGGAGATGAACTGGTTAACTAGGTAGCCATTGGCGGCGTGGATCTCCACGCCGTCGAAGCCGGCGTCCAGCGCGTTGCGGGCAGCCTGGGCATAGAGCTGCACCAGCTCCTTGACTTCGGCGGTGCTCAGGGCGCGCGGCACTGACGGCGGCACCAGGGTACCGGCGCCGGGGGCAGTCTCTATGAACACGCTGACCCGGTCGGCCGGGATCGCAGAGGGAGCGACGGGGGCCGCGCCCCCCGGCTGCAGCGCGCTGTGGGAGACGCGACCGACGTGCCAGAGCTGGGCGAAGATGATCCCGCCTTCGGCGTGTACGGCCTCGGTGACCTTGCGCCAGCCCTCGACCTGGGCCGGGCTGTAGATGCCCGGGGTCCAGGCATAGCCCTCGCCGCGCGGCTCGATCTGGGTGCCCTCGCTGATCAGCAGGCCGGCACCGGCGCGCTGCTGGTAATAAGTGGCCATCAGCTCATTGGCGGCATTGCCGGGCTGGGTGCTGCGTTGCCGGGTCAACGGCGGCAGCACGATACGATTCTTCAGTGTGTAGCTGCCGAGTTGCAAGGGCCGGAAAAGGCTTCGGTTGCTCAAGATGTTTTCCTTCATGTTGTGAGCAGAACGGGGTTGGGCGCCGCCAATCGTTCCCGCGATGAGAGCGGGAGCGACTGGCCGCCGGCCGGCCCGCATCAGAACGGCGCGTCGATATCGACCACGTCGATCAGCTTGTGGTTGACGAACTCCTTCAGGCCCAGGCCTAGCAGCTCGCGGCCGTAGCCGGAGCGGCGCACTCCGCCGAACGGCAGGTCGGCCTTGGCCATGGTCGGGTGGTTGACGAACACCATGCCGGTGGAGATGCGCTTGGCGACTTCCGCGCCATGTTTGGCGTCGGCGGTGAACACCGAGCCACCCAGGCCGAACGGCGAGTCGTTGGCGATGGCGATCGCCTCTTCCTCATCGGCGGCGCGGTAGATCAGCGACACCGGCCCGAAGAACTCCCAGTAGTAGGCTGGGTTGTCCGGGGTCACGCCGGTGAGGATGGTCGGCTGCACGAAGGCGCCTTGGGTCGGCACCTTGGGTCCGACCTCAGTGGCGGTAGCGCCGTGGGCGACAGCTTGACGAATCTGCTCCTTGATGTCGTCGGCGGCTTTCTGCGAGGACAATGGCGCCAGGGTGGTTGCCGCATCGAAGGGGTCGCCCGCCTTGAGCGCGGCCACGCCCTCGGTGTAGCGGCGCAGGAACTCGTCGTAGATGGCCTCGACCAGGATGATGCGCTTGGAGGACACGCAGACCTGGCCGGCATTCCAGTGGCGACCGAACACCGCCCACTTCACGGTCTTGTCCAGTTCGGCGTCGGCCAGTACCACGAAGGCGTCGGCGCCCCCCAGTTCCAGCGTCGACTTCTTCAGCGCCTTGCCGGCCTGGGCGGCGACCACTGCGCCGGCACCCTCCGAGCCGGTCAAGGCCACGCCGTGCACGCGCGGATCGTTGATGATGGTCTCGATCTGCTGGCGCGTGGCGTAGAGGTTCTTGAAGGCGCCTTGCGGCAAGCCCGCGTCGAGCATCAGTTTCTCGAAGGCGTCCGCGCTCTGCGGCACGTTGGCGGCGTGCTTGAGCAACAAGGTATTGCCAGCGGCCAGCTGCGGAGCCAGGATGCGGGCGATCTGGTAGTAGGGGAAATTCCACGGCTCGATCGCCAGGATCACGCCCAGCGGCTCGTGCACCAGCAGCGCGTCGCCTTCGGCCGGATCGGCCACCGGCAATTTCTCCGGTGCCAGCAGGGCTTCGGCGTGCTTCACGTAGTACTCAAAGATGCGCGCGGACAGCTCGACCTCGGCCAGCGCTTCGGCGGTGATCTTGCCCATCTCCAGGGTCAGCAGCCCCGCATGCGCCTCGGCATTCTCGCGCAGCAGGTCGGCGGCGCGCTGCAGGATCGCACCGCGCTCTTCGAACGAGCGCTCGCGCCAGGCCAGGAAGGCTTCATGGGCGGCGCCGATGGCCTGGGAGACTTCGGCGTCGGTAGCGTCGGGGAAGGTCTTGACGACTTCGCCGGTGTAGGGGTTGGTGGTGGCGTAGGCCATAGCTATGACTCCTTGCAGCAGTGAACGAACAAGTTGCGTTCGGCTCGACACGAGCCGGACGCGGTGGGTTTCAGCGCAGGGCGAAGCCGAGCGCGTTCAGGGCCTCGCGCAGGCGGTGGCGGCCCATCAACGCTTCGGCACTGCCGACGCGCTGCAATGACGTCTGCGACCAGGGCCGGTCGTCGCGTTGCTGGTCCTGCTGGAAGCGGCGCATCAGCGGGTCGTAATGCCCCACCGCGACCGCCTCGCCCGCGGCGTCGTAGTGCTCGCGGTGCAGCACCGCCGCCTGCGCCAGGCGCGGCTTGATCTCGGCCGGGCGGGCCTGATCGGGATGGCCCACGCACATGCCGAACACCACGAAGCTGTCCTGCGGCAGGCCCAGTTCGGCGGCGGCCGCCTCCGGCTGGTTGCGCATGCCGCCGATATAGACGATGCCCAGCCCCTGGGCCTCGAAGGCGACCACGGCGTTCTGCGCGGCCAGCGCGGTGTCGACCACACCGACGGTGTAGCTCTCCAGGTAGTCGATACCGTCGGTCGCCACGCCTTGCGCGGCACCGAGCCGGCGCAGCCGCGACCAGTCGGCGACCCAGGCCAGGAACAGCGGGGCCTCGGCCACGTGCCGCTGGCCGCCTGCCAGCTCGGCCAGCCGCGCCCGCCGCGCGGGGTCGCGCACGGCGATCACGCTCCATGGCTGCAGGTTGGACGAACTGGAGGCCGATTGCGCGGCGGCGATGGCGAGTTCAAGCGCCTCGTCGTCGACCGGCTGATCGGTGTAGGCGCGCACCGAGCGGTGCGCCAGCAGCGCCGCCAGGACGGCGGGAACGGGCGGCAACGGTCGGGTGGCAACCTCCCCGTAGCGGGCCTGCCACGCAGTGGCGGGATCAATTTGTTGGGATGTCATGCCAGATTCCTGTGCGTGTGTGGGAGCGTCGACTCAGGCCGCAGGCGGCGCATCGATACCGTCGAGCAGGACCACGCGGTATTCCGCGCCCTTGAACCGGTGCGCTCGTGCCGCCTGGTAGGCGGGGCTGTGATACCAGGCGCGCGCGGCCTGCATATCGGGAAAGCGCAGGATCACGCCGCCCTCGATCGTCGGGCCTTCCAGCACTTCGAAATCGTCATAGAACGCCAACGGCGTCAGGTCGTGCCCTTCGCGCGCGGCTGGAGCTTCCTTGGCGTAGGTGTCAAGTTCGCCGGCGTCGAGGGTGCGTTCTCGCAGGAAAACCACATAAGCGGACATGTTCAGACTCCTCACAGAAGGGAAAGCAGGGCCTTGGCGGCGTCGGCGGACGAGGCCGGGTTCTGGCCGGTGACCAGCAGGCCGTCGGTCTGCACATGCGAGGCCCAGTCGGCGCCCTGGCTGTAGTGGCCGCCATTGGCCTTGAGCACGTCTTCGACCAGGAACGGCACCACCTCGGTCAGGCCGACCGCTTCCTCCTCGCTGTTGCTGAAGCCGGTCACCCGCTTGCCGGCGACCAGCGGCTTGCCGTCGACGCCCTCGGCGTGGCGCAGCACGCCCGGCGCGTGGCAGACCGCACCGACCGGCTTGCCGGCCCTGACCGCCGCCTCGATCAGGCCGATCGAGGCGGGGTCTTCGGCCAGATCCCAGAGCGGGCCGTGGCCGCCGGGGTAGAACACCGCATCGAATTCGCCGATGGCGACTTCGGACAGCTTGCGGGTGTTGGCCAGCGCCTTCATCGCGTCGGCGTCGGACTGGAAGCGGCGGGTGGCCTCAGTCTGGGCGTCGGGTTCGTCGCTCTTGGGGTCGAGAGGCGGCTGGCCGCCCCTGGGCGAGGCCAGTGTCAGGGTCGCGCCGGCATCGTGGAAGGCGTAGTAGGGTGCGGCCAGTTCCTCCAGCCAGAAACCGGTCTTCCTGCCGGTGTCGCCGAGCTGGTCGTGAGAGGTGAGGACGACGAGAATGTTTGCCATGTGGAAGTTCTCCTTGGAATGATGAAGATGGAAAGATTCAGGCGCCGGCCACGCGCACCACGACCTTGCCGAAGTGCTTACCGGCCAGCAGGTCGATCAGCGCCTGCGGCGCGCGCTCCAACCCCTCGACGAAGTCCTCGCGGAGCTTGACCTTGCCCGCGGCGACCCAGCCGCCCATGTCGCACTGGAAGGCTGTGAAGCCGTCGGCGTAGTGATCGCTGATGATGAAGCCCTGGAGCAGCAGGCGCTTGCGCAGCACCAGGCCCAGCAGCTGCGGCATACGGTCCGGGCTGGGCGGCAGGCCGGTGTCGTTGTAATGCGCGATCAGCCCGCACACCGGCACGCGGGCGCCGACGTTGAGTCGCGGCAGCACGGCGTCGAGCACTGTACCACCGACGTTCTCGTAGTAGACGTCGATGCCCTGCGGCGTGGCGGCCGCCAGTTGCTCGGCGAAGTCAGGCGCACGGTGGTCGAGGCAGACGTCAAAGCCCAGCGCTTCCACCGCGTAGCGGCATTTCTCCTCCCCGCCGGCGATGCCGATGGCGCGCGCACCCTTGAGCCTGGCAAGCTGCCCGACCACCGAGCCGACCGCGCCGGTGGCCGAGGCGACGACCACGGTCTCGCCCGCTTGCGGCCGGCCGATGTTCAGCAGGCCGTGGTAGGCGGTGAACCCCGGCATGCCCAGCACGCTCAGCGCCAGCGAAGGATTCGTGGTCCGGGAATCGAGCACGACCAGTCCACGACCGTCGGAAAGCGTATGGCTCTGCCAACCCGTGTCGCCGACGACCAGGTCGCCAACCTTGAATGCCGGGTCGTGCGAAACCTCCACCCGGCTCACCGCGCCGCCGGTCATCACCTCGCCTAGCGCTACGGGTGGAGCATAGGACGGAGCATCGCTCATTCGCCCCCGCATATACGGGTCGAGCGAGAGGTACAGCGTGCGCAGCAGGAGCTGGCCCTTGCCTGGCTCAGGCAGCGATTCCTGTTCCAGCCGGAAGTCGTCTGGCGTCGGCTCACCCGAGGGGCGTGAGGCAAGTACGATGCGGGTTTGCAGGATCGCAGTGGTCATCGCTGACTCCTGAAAAGGACGGCCGAAACGGACTCATGTGCGTGCGTGGAAGCAAAGTTTGTCATCTGATTGAATTAGACCGGTCGTATACAGTTTGGGCAAAAAAAAAGCTACGAGGACTTTTTTCTGTCTGTCAGGCGCAGCGTCGAAGATGAGAAGACAGGCCTAGCAGGCCCTGCGTAGCAGCCAGCGCGGCCTCCATGGGTACACGGTCGCGCGTGAGCTTGGCGCACAGGCTCGCGCCCAGCCACAACTGGTACAACGTGTTCGCCGTTGTGCTGGCATCCAGCTCAACCGGAAGCGAGCCGTCGCTGGCGCCATCCTCGATGGCGCTGGCCAAACGCGCGATCACTCGCGTGGTGCCCTGTTCAAGAACTAAACGCATCGCCTCGGAGAGGTCGCTGACCTCCGCAGCCAGCTTGACCGCCAGACACTTGCCCTTCGGGTCACAGGCTGCCTGGGTCTCCAGCCAGTACTCGAAATAGGCGATCAGTCGCTGTGCTGCGGAAAGATCAGGACGACTCAGCAGATTATCGAGCGAAGCCAGGTAATCGGCGAAGTAATCCTCCAGCAGCGCTTCGCCAAAGGCCTCCTTGGAGCCGAAGTAATGGTAGAAGGAACCCTTCGGCACGCCGGAAGCCTGGAGAACCTCGTTCAGGCCCACGGCGCTGAAGCCCTTTCCCGCGATAATGATCCGGGCGGTATCGAGGATATGTTGGCGGACGTCGTTCGTGGCATTAGTCATGGTTTGTATCTTACCCTGAAACTAGACCGGTCGTCTACAATCATCGGGCAAGTTGATGATGACAGTTAAAAGCTATTAATAGAGCGCTTGCTGCGCAATGCCAGGGACGCTTCCCGGACAGCAGCAGCCGCTTCTCAAGAGGAAGATTCGCGCTCAACGGCTTATCTGCTTGGTATGCGTGTCTGCTTCTCTCGCCGGCAGCGTACAAACGCGGGCGGCAGCTGGCTGTGCCAGCAAACCGTGATGGTTTCTGGTTACCGCTACAGTTACCGCCACCCGAGTTCCCATTTATCCGGGTTCTGTATTTCGGGAATTCCGAAAATGATCAGCCGGAAAAAGTGGGGAAATCCGTGTACCCGTTGGCGCCGCCGCCGTAATAGACGCTGCTGTCAGCAGCCGCCAATGGCTGGTTGCCGCGCAGTCGCTCGACAAGGTCAGGATTGCCGATGAACGGCCGGCCAAACGAAAAAGCCCCTCGAAAGGGGCTGGTTGGGTCAGGCTTCGTACACGAAGTAGTGCTCGCGCTGACGCGGGAAGAAGACATGCTTCCATGTGTCGCCGCTGGTGCTGCCACCGTCGAAGACGACCATTTCGTACTCGTCGATGTCGGTGTCCGCCAGGTCGGCGCTGGCGATATGGCGCATGTGCAGCCTGCCGCGCATGCGCTCGAATACCAGGACCTGGCCGATGGCGTCGTCCTGGCCCATAGCGTTGACGCAAGCCCCGAGCTGATGCTCGAAGTCGCTTACGGGCGAGATGAGGTCGGGGAACATGAGGGTGCTCCTATGAAATTGGACCGGCCCGGCTCCGGGCAGGAGACGGGCTGGCATGGGGAGAACGAAGAGGAAACACGGCGTGTAGCGCGGCTGCTAGGACTCGTCCAGCGGCAGGCCCAGCAGCGCGGGTGCGTCGGCATCGAGGATCAGGATGCGCACATCGGCCTGGCCAGCCAGTTCAAGGATGTTCGCCAAGTCGTCCGGCATACCCTTTCCCCGGTGCTCCTGCCGAAGCTGCGCCGCGCTGATGCCTTCGGCATGTTCCAGGTTCTCGTCCGTCCAGGGGGTGGAGATCAGCTTGATGCCGATCGCCGGGCTGTATGGAACCCGGAACGCGATGAACAGGAAGGCCTCCGGCGTGGCAAGGTCTGCCAGGTTGGCGAGGTAGTGCCAGGAATCGACGGTGATGTGCTCACGACTGATTTCCCAGCACCGGCTGTAGTAGCCGGTCTCGAAGCTCAGCCGCTGCACGACTTCCCGGGCGGCCTCGGCCGAATAGGTGTCACCGACGTGGACCGGGCGGCCGTCGAAGTCGTCGCCACGGATGGCATAGACCACGGCGCCGATCACGCCTTCGCCTCTGACGCCTTCACCGGCATCGCATTCGGCCAGTACCTCGGCGCTCACGGGTTCGGGGCCATAGCTGACCACGGCGAAACCGTTGGTGACGATGCAGGAGGATGAAACCAGTTCCTCGTCGGAAAAGTGTTGCTGGCTCGCGTGGATGTTTCGCCAGACATGCGGGCTTCCGTCCTCGTAGCTGATGGGCAGCGTGCGGACGATTTTCAGATTCCAGTAGCCGCGAAGAAAGGGATTAGGTTTCTGGGACATGGGAACTCTCCGGATTGAATAATGGAGCCAATTCCCACCACCGGGAATTGGACCCAGTGGGTTGAGAATGAAAAATGCGTCAGGGCAACGCTGACCTTGGCGCTGTCAGCATTGCGCTGGACGCCGGGAAACAAATTGAGGGACATGGCCTCGTGGGCGCATGTCCCTCTTGGGGAGTGAACGAAAACGCGGTGGTGTGCCGGAGACCGGCTCACCAGCCGTCGTAGTTCATGAGCAGGTCGGCGATGACCTTGCGGCGTTGCAGGTCCAGACCGTCGAAGTCCGACAGCCCGTGGAAGTGGCAGCGCTTGAGCATGGCACCGCCCTCGCGTGCGTTGTAGAAGCTCACCATGGCGGACAGGAACATGCGTTCCCCGCTGCTCAGGACGCCGAGGGCATCGTTGAGCCGCAGCATGTTGGGACGCAGATCCCACTTGCTCTTGGCCTGGTTCAGAGCTTCACGGGTGCCGTCCCCGAACCACTCGGGACCAGCGATCTCGACGCCGCGCTTCCATGCCTCGAAAAAGGCTTGGGGCGCGGCAGCGAAATGCTGCTCTTCCCGCATGATCTGATCGACGACTTCCTGTGGCAAAAGCTGGTTCATGACGTGATTCCTCCAGTTGGATCAGGGAATGGCGAGCTGGGACCAGCCGCCTCTTTCGAGGGCGCGTTGAGCCGCGGCATAGCTGCGGAAGTACTCGCGGGATTCCCGCGAAACGGGGCCTTCGGTATCGCGCGTGCCGATGTAGTGGCCAGCGGCGCTTTGCAGGACTTCGAGCGGCAGGAACTTGCCGCAGTAGGTCGAGGCCAATTGCCCGAAGGCTTGGCCGAAAGAGGCTTGCTGGGACATGGAAGGGCTCCTTCGATAAGCGGGGCCTTGTCCCTCACGGGATGGCAGCTCCCGCACGCGGTTGAAAAAAAGCATCAGCGTCATGGGGACGCGCGTCTGCGGAATTGATGCGATGCGGACTGGTGGGCAACGCGGGAGAGACCCGCGGCAGCCTGGAACCCTGGCTGCTGGCATGTGCTGACGAATCAGCGAACATGCGGGCAGCTTCCTGCGACGGCCGCGCTGCGTCAGTTGGAAAATGGCATCCGGCCCAGCCCCGATTGATGGACGCAGGAAAAAGAAACCCCGCACGAGTGCGGGGCTGCCAGGATGGCGTGTCGGCGTTGGGTCAGTTGGGCTTGTCGCCCAGGACATGCTGCTTCCACAGGTCGAATGCCTGCTCCGGCGGAAGCTCGGCGAGGATGACGATGGGCTGGGCCTGCCGGGCGCGCAGTGAAGCGAAGTACACCTTGCGGTCGGCGATGGCTTTGAGCCTGATGCCATTGATGAACAGCAGTTTGCCGTCCTTGATGAACAGCACCTTGTTGCCAATGTCGCGCTCGAACGCGGCTCGTACTTGCTCCGGTTGTTGCATACGTCGGTTTCCTGTTGGTGTGGCCCGCTATCGGGCCAGAATGTTGATCGGCGGGAGAAAGGCGCCGAAGGCCCTGCGGCCTTCGGCTCGGGAGGACGGAACCACCCGTGGGCTGATTGGCAGGCCCGGTCGTCGCTAGAACCGTCTGCTGTCAGCAATCGCACCCGGCGCATGTCGTGGTTGGCGCCGGCATCTTCTGGCGCACATCCGCGCACAAAAGGAGCCCAGTTTTTCGCCGTTGGGCACGGCATTGAATACCGCTGACCACGAAGGGTCTCCGGGTGGCTCGCGCAGCCTGGCAAGCCATCGGGGGACCCTTCGCAGAGGCGGAAAAATGCAGATCAGCAGAACGCGCCGGGAAACCCCGGACATGGTTCGCGGAGAAGCTACCTTCAGGCCCCGCAGCCGGGGACGGCTGGGCGGGACGCGCACACGGACAAGAGAAGGCGTTGCGCGCTGGGCGTCCCGCAGGGCGTGCGGGACACAGGCCGTACCGCCGATGGCGGGCACGGCTCTCGGGGAGTGGGGTCGGTCAGAAGCCCTTGCGGCCGCTACTGCGTGGGCGCGAGGCACCGCGCTTGGACGCGCCGGTTTCGACCGGCAGCGTGCCTTTGCAGTCGGGGTAGCGACTGCATGACCAGAAGGGGCCGGTCTTGCCAGTGCGCTGGCGCGTCGGTGCGCCGCACTGCGGGCAAGCGGGTCCCTGGGGAACCTTGATGGACAGCGAGGTGCTGCCGTACTGCGCGATCAGTTGCGAAATCCATGCAGCCTGCTTGCCGATGAACACGTTCAGGGTGAGCTGTCCGGCCTCGATCATGTCGAGTGCCTGCTCCCACACAGCGGTGGTTCCGGGGTCTGCAATCGCCGCGGGCACGGCGTCGATCAGCGTGAACGCCGCATCCGATGCGCGAATGGAGCGTCCTTTCTTCACGAGATAGCCCCGCGTCAGCAGGCCGGTGATGATGTTGGCGCGCGTGGCTTCGGTGCCGATGCCCGTCGTGTCCTTCAACTTCTGTTTTAAGCGCGGGTCGGTTACGAAGCGCGCCACGCCTTTCATCGACTTGACCAGTTCGCCCTGCGTGTAGGGCTTGGGCGGCGTCGTCTTCAGCGCCTTGATCTCGGCCTCGGCCACCTGGCACGCCATGCCTTCGCGCAGCGCGGGCAGCACCTGGCTGCGCACGGCGGCGTCGCCGTCCTCGTCCGCTTGCGGCTCGGCCAGCACCAGACGCCAATCCTGGGCGATCACCTGCTTTCCGGTGGCCACCAGCTTCTGCTGGCCGCTGGAAAGCTGAGCCACGGTGCGGTCGAACTCGTGGTGAGGGAGGAACTGCGCGAGGTAGTGCGCGCGGATCAGCCGGTACACCGCCAGTTCCTTCTCGCTCATGGCAGAGAGGTTCGCGGGTTCGAGCGTCGGGATGATGCCGTGGTGGGCGGTCACTTTGCCGTCGTTCCATGCGCGTGAGCGCTGGGAGCGGTCGAGCTGGCCCATGATGGGATGCAGCGACGGGTCGGTCTTGAGCAGGCTGTCCAGAACCGTGGGCACCTCGGCAAACATGCTTTCAGGCAGATAGCCGGAATCCGAACGCGGGTACGTGGTGGCTTTGTGCGTTTCGTACAGGGCCTGAGCGATCTCCAGAGTCTCCTGCACGTCCAGCCCAAGCTGCTTGGAACAAACCTCCTGAAGCGTGCCCAGGTCGAACAGCAGCGGCGGACCTTCGCGCACGCGCTCGGTCTCGACTGATACCACCTGGGCACTGCCTGCAGCGCGGATCTGCTGCTCGGCCTGCTGGGCGACCGGCTGCTGCAGGCAGCGGCCAGCGTCGTCAGTGCAGCCATTGGGCGCAACCCACTGCGCGCTGAAAGCCTGTCCACCTGCGGAAAGGGACACGTCGATGGTCCAGAACGGCACCGACTTGAAGGCCGCGATTTCGCGGTCGCGGTCCACGACCAGTTTGAGAGTCGGCGTCTGTACGCGCCCGACCGACAACACGCCGTCGTAGCCGGCCTGCCGACCCAGCATGGTGAACAACCGGCTTAGGTTCATGCCCACGAGCCAGTCGGCGCGCGAGCGCGCCAGCGCCGAGTAGTACATCGGCAGCGTGTCGGATGAAGGTCGCAGCTTGCCGAGCGCGGTGCGGATCGACGCATCGTTGAGCGCCGACAGCCATAGCCGCTCGATGGAGCCGCGGTAGCCGCACAGGTCGATGATCTCGCGGGCGATCAGCTCGCCCTCGCGGTCGGCATCGGTGGCGATAACGAGGTGGGTCGCCTTCGCCAGAAGCGCCTTGACGACCTTGAATTGCGGGGCGGTCTTGGGCTTGACCTCGACCTGCCACTGCTGGGGAATGATGGGCAACTGCTCCAGCGACCAGCGCTTGAGCGCTGCGTCATAGACCTCGGGAGCTGCCGCTTCTACAAGATGGCCGATGCACCAGGTGACGGTGACGCCGGAGCCGCTGAGACAGCCTTCACCGCGCTGCGTCGCGCCGAGAATCCGGCCAATATCCTTGCCCTGGGAGGGCTTCTCGCACAAAAACAGCCGCATGTCCGTCCATCCGATTCCCGTGGTTCATCGAGTTGCTGGAATCGAGGATGCCGAGCACCACCAGGGGCAGCAGCAAACAAGCCGCATGCGGTGGCGACCACTTTCACGGGATGGAATGGCGGGGACGGGAGTGGCGTGCGGCCGGGGATGTGCGGGCCGGGAGCCGCGATTTTCGGGAGCGCGTGGCAGCCGGTGGACGTTGATGGAGCTATCCCCGGGGATAGCTCACAAGGGCATGGGGCGACGAACGACTGCCGCCGCCCCATGCCGCATCACTTCCTGCGCTTCGGCTCCTTCGGCGCGGTCGGTTCCTGGGCGGCTTGGGATTTCGGCTGCGCGTCCTGCGCGGTCTCCTGCTGCCTGGGGCTGAGGGTCACGGACTCGATGCGGAAGGGCAGGATGCCGACGCTGCGTGCGTTGATCTGCCAGGTCTCGCGCGGCTGATCCTCGTTGTCCGTCCAGGGTTCGCGCTCCATGCGGCCGACGACCAGCACGCGCATGCCTTTCTGGTACAGCTCCTTCCAGTGCGCGGCGTCGCGGTGCCAGATTTCCACCGGCGCCCAGAAGCCGCCGCGGTCCTCGAAGGTGCCATCCTTCTTGGGAATGGGGTTGTCGAAATAGACGTTCAGGCGCAGAAGGCGGCTGGGCTCGTCGTTGCCGTTGGGGAACTCCCGGTACTCGGGGGGCGAACCGATGTTGCCCTCGCCAGAAAAATGCGTGCTCATGTTGCAATCTCCGTGGTGGTTGAAATACCCGCACCTGGTCGGCGGCGGGCGCGTGCTGGGGTGCCTGGCGCGATCACCGATCACGCATGGCGGGTGGCGTGGACTTGAGCCGGCGCAGGTAGGCGTCTTCCGCCTCGGCGGCCTTGCTGGCGCACTCCTGGGCCTGCCTGCCCAAGGTGTGCAACAGGCTGATCTGCATGTTCAGCGTGATGCGCTGAAGCTCGATGGCGTGCAGGTCGGCCAGGAGGTTGACCGGCGTGCTGGTACTCGCCATCAGCTCCTGCCACAGGGCCACGCCCATGGCTGACCTGTCGTGCTTGCGCCAGCGAAGAAACGCTGTGCCTGCGCCAGTGGTCTGCTGGGCCAGTTCGATGGGTAGCAGATGGAAGGGATGCCCGACTGCCTGTTGCAGCACCTGTCGCTGCGCCAAGTCCATCAATTCGTCGCGCATGGCGAAGCACTGGCTGGCCCAGGCCTCCAAGTCCCCTTTACCTTTAAAGGGCTTTAAAAGGCCTTTTTGAGAGCCTGCGTGTTCCAGCTTCATGAAGGCTGTCTGTTGCAGGGGACGGAAGTAGCGGGTGTCGCGGTTCGGGTCGATCATGCCCGCGCGTCCTCGCCGGCCGTCGCTTCGTGCGCCGCGGTGGCTGCGGCCTCGTCGCTGGGGGAAGGTGCTGGGGCGGGACCATCACCGGGCTGCTGCAGGCTACGGCGCACGATGGGCGGCGCGAACTTCGAGCGGCGCGTGCCTTCCAGCACGTCCTGCGGCAGCTCGCCGAACTTCTCCAGCGCTGCCCGTGCTGCGGCATTCTTCGCGGCGAAGTCGTCGCGGGTGCAGCCCGAGTAGCGGTATTGCTGTGCCAGCGAGAACAAGCTGCGCAGTGCATGGGCGCCTTCGTTGAGCCAGCGCTCCAAGGTGCTGCGGTCGATGAGCGCGGTGTGGTGCGCGAGGATCAGCTTGCGGGCGACGTCGTCGTAGTCGGCCAGCAGATACACGGCGGCAAAGCCGAGCTGCGCATTGACGAACAGCGGCAGTTTGACGGGCTGAACATTGAGGTTTTCGCCCAAGGTGAGTGCCGGCGGCACGCTCGCCAGCGCCTGGTCCACCTGTTCGCGCAGCGATTGCAGCGTGGCCTTCGTTTGGTCGAGCTTGTCCTCGATGCGCAGCATCCAGAAATCGCTGTACGGATCGTCCTGCTCCGAGCCGCGCCGCATCTTGTTCATCTGGGCGATGTAGCCGTTCAGGCCGACGATGCCCGGTCGCCCCTCGGCGGCGGCGCGGCCGTGCCAGATGCGCGAGGCGTGGTGCGTGTGCAGCGTCAGCGACATCGCGCTGCGCAAGGAGCCGAGATTCAGTTGCAGGGGTTCGTTGGTGGTTGCCATGGTGTCCGCTCGTTGTTGGAAAAGAGCGGCCAGCTTCGGCAGGAAGCGGAAGGCAGTCAGTCAACAAACCGAAACCCGCCAGTCCCCGGTTCAAGGCGCGGCGGGTGCATGCGGCGTGAGCTATCCCCAGGGGATAGCTCCATGGAGCGCCAAGGAACGCTGCACGCCCGGATCAGCGCGGACAAGGCCGATCCCGCGGCAGGCGATCGAGGCCTGGCGTGCAGCGGTTCGATGTCGTAGCCGTTAGTGGAACTATCCCCAGGGGATAGCTCTACTGGAAGCCACCGGCATCCACTACACCGCCATGCAGGCCCGCTCACTTGCTGGCAAGCAGGTTGCGCAGCCGTTCGATGTGCTGCTTGGCGACTTCCGGCGGCACAGGCTTGCCCTGTGGCTGAGATGGCGGTGGTGCCGGTGGTGGCCGCTCATTCGGCAGCACGGGTGCCGATGGCGCGTCTTTCTTGGCCCAGGCGTTGAACTCGCCATGGATGGCCCGCTGGATGATGCCGAACAGATACCCCGCAGGATTGCGGATGCCATGGCTGCTGCATCGAGTGGCCCATTCGTCCAGCACGGCCTGCCTCAGCGCTGCATCGACCTGCTGCAATGCCACCTTGACGCCTGCCTGTTGTTCCGCCTTCAGTTCCGCGAAGCGTTTGGGCCATTGCAGGTCGCCTAGCGCACGCGCCTGCGCTTGTACCTGCGCGGTAGTACGTACTTCATTAATACAACTACTACGTACTGTACGGGCCTGCTTCGGATTCCGAAGAGAGGCGTCTGGCGCGGGTTTCGGCCCTGCTTCGGATTCCGAAGACGGGCCATCGGCATTCCGAAGAAGGCTTGATGCCCCTTCTTCGGATTCGTGAGTCGCGGCCTCCTGTGGATAACTTTCGGTGGCCGTGATGCCTTGGCTGGCGAGACGTTCGGCCAGGACCTGCAGCCGCGACGGCAGCGTGCGGCCGGACAACAGCGGGTCTTCCGCGATCTCCCGGAGAGTGTTCAGCCCCACCATCTGGATGGCCTTGGCCGAATGGCCGAGGGACTGGCTGACCAGCGCCAGGTAGTCGGCGTCGAGCTGCATGGCCTCGAAGGGCGTCAGGGGTTCATCGTGCAGAACGTAGAGGTTGCCTAGGATGCGTCCGGTCTTGGGGTCGCGCCGTCGCCGCACCAGGCTCAACCATCGGGTGAGGCGCAACAGCGTCAGTGCTCGGGCCACGGTTTCATGCGAGGCCTGCCCGGCGCAGGGCATCGAGGCCAGCCAGGGCCGAAGCTGCTCATACGTCGGGAATGCCGTCACGCCATCGTCGTTGAGCATCAGCCGGAACACCTGCCAGGCGTTGCGCTCCAGCGGCGTCAGGCGGCGGTCGAGGAACAGTCGTCGCGGTACGGTCTCATGTCGGTTGCCGCTGAAGAGGAACGCATCGCCGGACGCGGCCGGTGTCGCAGGTGACGGCGCAGGTATAGGCATGCGCGTGGGCGTGGGTGGGCCGGGCCTGGGCGCAAGGTCTTTCAGCGCCGCGTCGAACAGATCAGCGAGTGCGACGGGGCCATGGCGTGGTGCGGTGTCGTCCACGGCCATGGCTCAACCCAATCCTTGATCGACCCACGACTTGATCGCGGCCCAGACCACCGACAGCGGCAAATCCATGCCTTCGGCGAGGTCCATGGCCGCGTCGAGAATCGAGGTCTCGTCCTCCAAGTCCACATTCCTGCTGCTGGTGATGGCTTTCCAGCGCCGCCACAGTTCGACGTCCTGCTTCTCGTCCAGGACAGGGTGACGCCCCTTGCGCTTGGGCAGGCCCAGCACCTCACGGCGCAGGGCGATTTCCTGATGGGTCAGGCCATAAAAGCGGCTGACCATCTCCGTGCTGGCCCCCAGTCGCAACATGCGATCGACGGTCGCGATTTCCTTCTCCACGTCCTGCGCCTGCGAGAGCAGACGCCGGAGCACCTCGCGGTTCACGGACACGGAACACCACGAGACATTGGCGTTGGCCAGTACGCTCACCATGGCGGGATGCTTGAGCGCATCCAGCTCGGCCTCGCTGAAGCCCATCGCCTTGCAGCGGCGCAGTTGGCCGTTGCGCAGGTCGTAGAGCGCCTGGGCGATGACGGCCTGATTGAGCGGGTGCGGGGCGGACATGCTGGTCTCCTTCCTTCATGCCCCAGGGCTTGCGGCACCGAACTCCAGGTCCAGCAGGCGCCGGGCCAGGCGCAGCAATCGGAACAGCTTGACCAGCGCGGTGTCGCTCAATCGCCGGTTCGCATCGCCTTGGCCGTGCAGCAGCGCCGGCAGCTCGGCGGCAAGCTGCCCGCCGTCCAGATCAGCATCGGTGAAGCTCTGGCCTGCCAGGCTCGCCAGCAATGTCAGCACGGCGCGGCCCTGCGGTGATGGGGGCTGCGCGCTGGCATGGCATGCGAAGCCAACACCGTCCGCGCGTTCCTCGATGCACTGATCAAGTCCTGCCTCGCCCGCGATCTCGCGTGCGAACTGCGCGATGTGGATGCGCAGGCGGTCGGGCGTGTCCAGGCCCGCGTCGATGTGCCAGACGTCGGAAATCGGGTAGAGACCGCCTGCCTGGACGGGAATGGACTGCAAGACATTGGCCGAGAAATCGGGCAGCGCATCGCCCAGCTCGTCGGCGATCATCCGCTGAATGGATTGCAGCCGCTCCGTCGTCGGTGCAGGCGAAACGATGTGCCCCTGCAGCAGATCATCAGGAGCCGCCACGGGACTTCCTGCGGGCGAGCCGTCTGTCCCCGAGCCGCCCTCGCGTTCGCGCGACCCAGGCGTGGCCGGCGGCGCCAGGGCCGATGGGGCTGGTGCGGCGGGCGGGCGTGCCATGGTGCCAGGCTCAGGCAGCGCGGGCGGTGCCGATGGCGGGGTCGGGTCGCTGACCAGGGCGCGATGGCGGCTTTCGGATTCGGTGAGGTCGAGCGCCAGCACGTCGTAGTCGATGCCGAGCAACTCGGACATCTGGCCGATCAGTTCATCCTGCACGCGCTGGGGGGCGAACTCGTCGGCCTGCGTGTCGAACTGCGACAGCACCTCCTGAAAGAAGTCGTCGAAGTCCTGTACCAGTGTGTGGCCCTTGGCGTAGCGCTCCCACGCGAGCATGCAGGCCTTGCGCATGACCGACAGGCGTTCGACTTGGTGGCGGCCGAGCCCGCCGTAGAGCACGGTCGGGATCGCCGGCAGGAGGTAGCGCACCGCGTCGTTCATCCGGCTGATGTGCGACTGCTGGACAGGGAAGCCATCGGCGGCGAGGCGGCGGGCCAGCTCGGACTGGCTCAGGGCGGCGCCGCTTTCCTGCTCGTAGAACTCACGCGCCTTCTCGACGCCGAGGGCGCGCTCGATGAACGTCAGGCCCCCGCGCAATTCGTTCTCGGCCAGGTGGCCGGTCAGCATCACGACTTCGCCGCGACTGGGCCACGGGCGGAACAGGCACGATATGCGGAAGAATCGCTCGTCCTTGGTCTCCGACCACAGTTCGCGCAGGATCGCCAAACGTGTGTTGCCGCCGTTGCGGATGATGTAGTGATCCTCGCCGGGACGGCGCGTGATGGCCGGTGCCGCGTCCAAGCCGCGCTCGCGGATGGACGCCTTGATGTCCTCGTAGGCCGGGTTGCGCTTCTTCCTGGGATCGTGGTCGTAGGGGCGCAACTGGTCCAGGGTCACGACCATGGGCGTGTCGGCGATCGGATCGCTCAAGGCCGAGGTGGACGGGCCGCTGCGCTCGAACCCGGCCGCGAGCAGCTTGCCGGCCATCTGCTGGGAGGTCATCTCAGCCATGGCGGCCTCCCTGCGCTGGGGACCGGGCCTCGCGCTCGGCGCGGCGGATCTGCGCCCGGGCATTGAGGGCCGCCCGGTGGTCGCTGGCGGTCGAACTGGTGTAGATCGCAGCGCAGCCAGCCTTGGTGAATTTCAAGTGCCCGCCAGATGTGCGCTTGACGTGCCAGCCCTCGCCGACGGCGAACTCGATCAGGGCGCGCAGACGCTTGTGGCCTCGGGCCAGTTCATGTGCGTTCGCCATGAGGCCTCCCGGTATCAAGAGGGGCTGGTGAACGGCCGGACACCGTGGCAAATCGGTGCTGCCATTGCGGGAACAGCTCGCCAGCGAGGCCGCGCATGGTGTCGAGCGCGGCGGGGGCGACTCTGCCCGGTGGCTGGCGGTACTCGACCCGATGCACCGGCAGGCCGCGCGTCGCGGCGCGCGGATAGGCTTCGATGGCCGGCACGTCGGTGGCCAGCACGCAGATGCCGGTGTGGTCCTGGAACAGGTCGCGCAAGGCCTGCTGAATCAGCCGGGCGTTCGCCGACACCGGGTGGACGCGGTTGATGAGCAGGTGCAGCGGCGGTGGTTCGATGCCCAGGTGCCGATACGGCGCGATGTCTTCGAGCAACTGCATGGTGCCGCGCCGCAGCTCTCGTGCCGCGAGGATTTCCGGGGTCACGGGCGACAGCGCAACGTCGGAGGCGAGCACCGCCATCTCCAGCAGCACCGAGCGCGCGCCCTGGGTGTCGATCAGCACCAGGTCATAGAGGGGAGCCAGGACCGGCAGCAGGTGCCGCAGCCGCAGGCGCCCATCCGGCGCGTGTAGCAGCAAGGTGTTCAACTCGCCCCGGTGGTCGTTGGAGAGCACCAGATCGAGGCCCGCGATGATCGTGCGGGACACGAGCTGGCCGAGGTCGCGCTCGTTGAAGGCCAGCAATTCATAGATGCCGCCAGGCGCGCGGTGGCCCAACTCGTAGTAGGACGACAAGGTGGGCTGCACGTCGAGATCGAGCAGCAGCACGCGCAGCCCCGCGTCGGCGGCAAGCCCACCCAGGTTCGCGGCCGTGGTGGTCTTGCCCACGCCACCTTTGGTTGAAATGATGGATACGACCTGCATGGCGTTCTCCGTGTGAGGATGGGAAGTCCGCGGGAGAACGGGTCAGGCCCTGTTGTTGACGCGCTCGTCGATCCACTGATCGATTTCGATGGAGTCCCAGCCCACGGCGCGCACGCCCAGACGCAGCGCCTGCGGGAACTGGCGTTTCTTCATCAGGTTGTAGATGTGGGCGCGCTTGAAACCGGATTTCGCTTCGACTTCTTCCAGGCGCAGGATGCGGCGCTCGTTTGGCGGCAGTACAGGTGTTTGCGACATGGCGGTCACTCCTGAACGCTCAGTGGCGTTTGTTGGCGTGACCTCTATTCAATAGACACGGCAGCGAAAAGACATTGCAAATGCAATCTCCGCGACTGCACATACAAGCTGGCAAATCTCAGCGGGAGGCGCTACGCAACCGGCGCCTGGCGGTGGCGAACTTGCCGTTCAATGTCCGCTCCGCGATACCCATGGCGCCGCTGTGATGGGCGACCAGCGCGCTGACCACGGCCTCCTGCGTCTTGAAGCTGGAGTACGGCGTGCCCGATGGCGACTGGCCGAGCATCAGCTCTAACAGGGCGCCAACGATGTTCAGGTAGGTGGCCTCGGCCCGATCACTGATCGGACACTGCGCGCATGCCGAAATCACCGTGGACTGCTTGAGCAGCGCGTCATGCTTGTCCTGCAACTCGCGAAGCTGACGTTTGGTCTGTTCCAGGGCGGATTTCAAACCCTGGCGTTCGACCAGCATGGCTTGCCCTGTTTCTAGGGAGATGAAGGGATGGATGATGCGCTCGCTGCGGGAGAAGAGAAAGCCGGGCCGCTGCTCGGGGTAGTGCTGGCGCATCCAGCACTTCAGATCGACATGACGTACCGTCAGATCAGGCGATTCGATCAACGCGGTGTCGCGTGTCGTGATGCCATGCTGCCCGAAGGGCAGTTCCCCGTTGAGGATGCCGTCATAGATGCGGTCGGTGTACAGCCGCAGTTCGCCCAAACGCGGGCAGTCCAGCGACTGCGGCAGATCCATAGGCGACGAGACCGAAGCCAGGATCACCTGCTCGTATCGCAGCAGTCCGGCCCAGCGGATGGACGCTTCGAGCGGGCGGTAGAACACCTTTGATGTTGGTGCATCATTTTTGTTCTCGTGCATGCTCCGTCTCCTTCCAGGAGAAGAACTACAGGGCCGACTGCTTTTGCAGCCGTCCTCATGGTCGGCCTGTTGTCCGCGCAAGACGCGAGTGATGACGCCCGCTTTTGATGACTTCTGATCAGTTCGCGCAACGAGTAGGCGTTGTGTGCTCGATGTGCAAAAATCCATCGGGCACAAGAAAACCGAGCGTCTGTCGCGGCTCGACAGTGACGCTTGCGCTATCAGGATCGTGAGAAGTGGCTGCTCTCGCAAAACCGTATCGGTATGGTCTGATGCGCCAGCGGTTTCAAAAAGCGGCGAACGCTCGGAATCTATTGATCGGGGCTTGAGATTGGCAACGAAAATCCGCTGGTGTCATATCCGATCGAGATACTGATATAGCGAGATAGCATTACCGAGAAGTCGCCTATGGTGACTGCCGAGCGCTGATCCGACGCTAAACGCTGCCTGCCAAAACGTGGAAATTGCGAGTTGGCCGCGCAGAAGACGGATGGGCGGCCATGCGAAGCGATCGACGTTCCCTCCTTTGACCTTGACCGGACGGTGCTGCCGCCCGGCCTCAGCTCAACGGGCGACGGGATCTTCGGGCATATCAACCAACATTGCCGTTTTTACCAGGCGCTCTACAGTCTGCCTGGCCAGCACCGGAGACGCCTCCGATTGCTCTGCAAGCTCATCGGTTTCTATGGCATGTGCGGCGACCAGTCGAGCTGCAAGATGCAGGTTGGTCGGATCGACGGCCTCGATGACTGGACACTTGCCCAGGGCATCGTATGGCCGCAGCAGTGCGTGATAGATGTGCCAGGTGTCGATACCGCGCGGCACCAGCTTCAGGACAGCCTGAATCAGCTTGCGCTTGATGGGGTCGAGTTGCCAGTCCGGGACGCGCTGCCCACGGTGACCCAGATGGATCGACAGGAGATTGCCGGCCTGAATCTCGTAAGTGATCCAGCGGCGGGACTTGCCAACCAGCTTGGCGTAATCGGCCACCGACAGGTTGTGGGATGCCTCGAATATCTCCAGCAATTGCAAGCGCTCGCGCTGCACCTCTGACAGCGTGGGTCGCGCGTACTCGGGCAGATGCACCGCCGAAAGTCGATAGACGGAAGCTGGAACCGCTGGTGCATCGGGTGCAGGCGCAACGATCAACTGAGGGGCGTTTGGATTCAGGGCGGGCGGCTGCGCTGCCGCCTGTCCGGCGATTGTGGGCAGGCCCTGCAACGTGATGGTCAAGTGCGTGCTGGCAACTTCGACCTGATTCTGCTCGAACAAGTCCAGCCGGTCGGCCCAGTCCTGCATCATGACGCGGCGTTGCTCGACGTACTCGGCGTGGTTGTAGGTCGCGCTGATCCGATCCGGATCGGCATGCGAAAGTTGGGCGTCTACCCACTTGGGCGGATACCCCAATTCATTGAGCGCAGTCGAGATGGTGGCGCGAACGCCATGCCCAGTGAGTTGGTCTTCATAGCCCATACGCTTGAGCGCGCCATTGAGCGTGTTCTCGCTCAGAGGGTTTTTCAGGCACCAATCACCGGGGATGAGATACACCTGTGCTGGCTTCAGATTTCCCAGCAAATGACGAACGACCTCTTGTGCCTGCAACGACAGTGGCACGATGTATGGCGGGATGTCGGCGAAACGCTGGCGCTTCTTCTTGGTGAGCTGCTTGCGTTGCTTGAGCCTGACAACCGGGATGATCCACAGACCGCGCTCCAGATCAAACTGATCGGGCGTGGCGTAGCGCAATTCACCGGTGCGCACGCCCGTGAGCAGCAGCAGACGTAGACCCAGTTGCGTATTCAGGCGACCGCTGTACTTGCGCAACGTCTGCAGCATTGCCGGCAGCTCGGGCATGCGCAAAAAGGGATTGTTCTCCACCGGGGGCAGCGGCATCGCCACCACGTCCAAATCCTTGGCCGGGTTGTCGCCCATGTTGGGCACCACCACCGAGGCGTAGGTGAATAGCTGGCTGAACCAGGTGCGCAGCTTCTCGGCCACCGACAGCGAGCCACGCTTTTCCACTCTGCCGATGATGTCCAGCAGGTGGGCGCGGGTGACGTCGTAGATGGTCAGGTGGCGCAATACGGGAAACACGTCCTTGGCGAAGACGCGCCCGATCTGCTTGGGCGTACTTTGGCGGCCCTCATTTTCCAGAGAGAGGCTGCGGTGGGCCAGCCATTTGTCGTAGATGGCCTGGAAGGTGTGCTCGCCCGCCAGGACGATGGCGTGGCGCTTGCGCTTGCGCTCCGAATGCGGGTTGATGCCCTTGGCCAGCATGGCCCGGGCCTCGTCGCGCAGATTGCGAGCGTCTTTCAGGGAAAGCGCGGGATAGCCACCGAAGGACATGCGCTCGCGCTTGCCGCCCCAAGTGAAGCGGAAGTGCCAGGCCTTGAAGCCGGTGGCGGAGATGTAGAAGTAGAGACCGTCGAAATCGACAAGCGAATACGCCTTGCCGGTCACCTTGGCCTGTCGAACCTGGAGGTCTGAAAGCATGAGTCCAACTCCTGCGAAGCGAGTTGGATGCCATGTTCCCGACGGAACCCCGGCTCCTCCAGCAACAATACGGTTTTGGGGACCTCCGTATTGCCAGTGTACCGCTCAACGTACCAGTTAGAACCGGCTGGGAGTGGATTTCGCTGGATGTCAGTGGATTGAGATCAGGTAAAAATCTCAATCCTGACAATGACTTACGACGTTCCCTGGCGTTCGGTGGAAGTCCCTGGAAAGTCGAAGTGGAGCGGGCGATGGGAATCGAACCCACGTCATCAGCTTGGGAAGCTGAGGTAATGGCCATTATACGACGCCCGCAGAACGCGTAATTCTACAGGGGTTTGGGTGGGGATGGCAAGCGTCGGATTCTGGCTGCTGGCATCGAAACTGGCATGGCTCGACAATGAAACGGTGGCATCGCCATTGGCTCTGAGGATTGTTCTCTTTAAGATAGGTAGAAATCTAGAACCAAGGGGATCACCGTGGGGTCGGAAAAATATGATGCGAATCTGTCGAGGGTTGCCCAGATGGGCGTACCGGTCGACCTGATACCTGTCCTGTTGCAAGGTTTGGCAGAAGGTCAGTATCACCTTCTATGTGGCGCTGGTGTAAGCATTGGTGCCCGCGGTGGGGATGGCGGTGAACTCCAGGTTGCTGCGAAAGTCGCAAAAGAAATTTTGGACCGAACCTCTACGATCGTCGATCCGGCCGAGGAAGGCAATCTCGCCATCGTATACGAAGAAGCAAAGGTACAAGACAGAACGAAACTAAACGAGTACCTTAGAAAGCGATTTATGCAATGTTCACCGACGTGGCAGGCGAAATTATTTGATATTCGGTGGCATCGCATATGGACTCTCAATATCGACGACGTATTGGAGCGTGTTTTCGATGGGGAAAATAATAAGGCAAAATTTAGAAAAATAAGCCCTGTCTCGTGGCGGGATAAATTTTCACCGCCGGAGAAGTCTGCATCCGAGGTTCAGGTTATACATCTACACGGACTCGCGGAAAGAGTGGGTGGGGACGGTGAGGATTTAATTTTCGGATTGGTAGAGTACTCTAACGTTGTACGAACCGTGCCTCCTTGGCACGCGGCATTCGAAACTGCTTACGTGCAGGATCCGTTTATAATTTGTGGTGCTCGGTTGGCGGAGGAGCCCGATTTCGCAATTGCGACGCGAACAAAAAATCAGTCACGGATTGCCACGGGTTTCCCTTCAGTAATAGTGTTAAAAGAAGTATCGCCGGCGTTGAAGATAAGGTTGGAGCGCTTTGGCCTGATCCCCGTCGAGGCTACCGGGGATGCTTTTTTCTCGGCATTGTTGGAGGATATTGGTGAATATAAGAATTCACTCGAAAAAATTGCCGTGAAGAACGGGGTGTTCGAGCGCTTCTCTATTCAATTTAGGAAGCTAGATCCACGCGCGGATCTGATCGATCTTGGTACGGATTTCTATGGTGGAGATGAGCCAACTTGGCTGGATATAGTGAGCGGCAAAGATGTTATATTTAAAGTGACTGGAAATGTAATACGGGATATAGAAAAGCAACGTGGAAGTTATGTCTACATCCTGCATGGAACTTTGGCTACAGGAAAAACTGCGGCCTGCCTGCGGATTGCCAAAGATATTGTGCAGTACGGCTATACATCTTATTTTTTTAGGAACGAAGAATCAATTGATGTAGACGCTTGCTTGGGTTTTTTGAGCGCAGCACCCAAGACAGCTCTTATTTTTGATGACGCTGCCGATCACAGTGCTGGGATTGGTAAATTGGCGACTCGTTGTGCGGAGGCCGGAATCCAGTGCGTTATTATCGCTGCTGAACGTCCACGCCGCCTTCGTGCACTGAAAATCGACGTGCCGGATAAGTATCGACGTGAGTACCTGTATAGCAGGCTGGATGACTCGGATCTTTGGGGGCTTATAGCGCACCGACGCAAGGTTGCACGGCTTGGGTCGCTGGTACGGAAATCTGACCGGCAAGTGTTCGATTTCTTTCGGGACGCTTGCCATCGCGAGCTTTTCGAGTCGCTCTCACAGGCAGAGTACTCCAAGGGATTTAAGGCGCGCATCTCAGATTACATTGATGCGGAGTTGCGAGACGCAGCGACAAAAAATGTGTCGACAGTTGTTGCCTGCGTGCATCGATTCGGCCATTTGCTGCCGATTGCGACGGCAATGAGGGCGGCTGGGGCCCACTTTGACCGATTCAAGGCTCTACTTGAAGAGGCGCTAGGTTCGGACGGGATTATTGTGCGAGAGCGTAAAGGCCTGCGTCTCCGTCACCGCGTGATTAGCGAGGAACTCTGGAAGTTCCAAACGGTTGGTCAGAAATATGACGCTATGCTTCTCGTTTGTCAACATTTGGCACCTGCAATCAATCCGAAAACAATTAAGGCAAAATTACTTCCTCATCGCATTGTTCGTGAAATATTGGACGTCGAAGAGGTGGTGAATAGTTTGCAATTGCAGGCATTCGAATTTTATGCTGAATTGGAGCCAATATACGGGTGGAGTTCGCGATTTTGGGATCAGCGAGCCATTTTGGAGTCGAAGGCTGGTAATTTCCAGAAGGCATATTCGTATTCTCAGAAAGCTGTCAGTCTAGAGCGACACGCCTTCGCTTATAATACATTGGGCTATATATGCCTTGTTCAGGCAAACCACATAGCGGAGTCAAATTCGCAGGAATCTAAGGAGATTTATACAGAAGGTGTCGCGGCATTAGACGATGCGCGAATGGCTGCCGAGCGGAATGATCTTTCGTTCGAGCATCCATATGTCACTTTTTTTTCGAATACGCTCAGATACGCGCAGCATTTTGGACGAGATGACGTGTCTTTTTCTTTGGTCGAGTCTCATTGGGATCGTTGGATTAAGGCAGCGCATGATGCAAGTTGCTTTAAAACGCACTACGGACAGCAGCGTATTCGGGAGCTCATGGCAAGCTGGCTAAAAATTAAGCTTGCGCGCGGGAAGGACTCGTCAACGAAATGAATTTGTTCCCCCTTTACTAACTGTGCCAGCATAGTGTGGTTTGGAATGATGAACAAAAGTAGCGTGGGCGCGGAGGGGCTATAAGATACGCTTTAGGCTGTGGTGACGGCTAGACGCGTACAAATTCTGCCTCTCTGGTCAAACAGACGACGATGTTGTGCCCGGAGTCGGGATGCGGGGGGACGACATTCAACACCCCAACGATTTCCCGACGTTGACCAACGAGCAGATTTGCGAGCTGGCTGCGGCGGTGTGTGACGATTTCGGCGGCGACCTCTCGCGAGCAGCTTTCATAGAGAAACTGTGGTTGCTTGTCGAAGACGTTCCAGGATTCGAGGCCGGCGAAGTGGACGCGGGGCTCATTGAATCGATGTGGGCGGCGTACAGCGGTCGCCCACCCAATTCCTGAGATTGCTACTCGCGCACCAGCTCAGCGACCTTTCCATAGAGCGTTTCTCGATACGCGCGAGCATTTTCCGAGAAGTGGAGCCGTCGATGGCAGTTCGGGCAAACGGCGACCGCGTTCGTTGGCGTATCCGATCCGTCGTCCGCAAGTCTGCGGAGATGATGGACCTCAAAAAATGGGAAACCGTCTGCGCCGATAAACGGAGCCGGTTGGTCACAAGCCTCGCATGTCCCATTTGCTCGCTCCAGCACCCATGCTTTGACCTGCGGATCCCGTACGACGCTGGTCGTGGTTGATGTAGTTTTTTGGGGCGTTTTGCTTCCTGCGGGGCGTTGCTTCAGCGTCTTGCGAAACTTGGCGACCGTAGCTGCTTCGGTAGCCTTCGGCGATTCGTGGCGGCCTTCCAGTTCGCAGATGAGCGTTTCTATCTGCTCAGTGACCCTCACCCCCACGTTCTTTGCCGGTGGGAGGCCGGGTATCCAGTCTCGTCCCATGAGAGCTAAGACATGGGAGATGTTTTGCATCCGGTATTCGCACGATTTTTCGGACCGGCCAATTCCCGCGGAGAGGTCTCGATAGACCTGCTTCTTTACAACGGGTTGCCCGTTCCGGAGCCGACGTGCCATGTCGAGATACGCGACGACCGACGCTCTCAATTCTGGCTCGGACCAATCCGATTCAAGCCGATTTTCGTCGTCGATCCTACTCGCCCAGTCTCGCATCAGAAGCAGACTCGTCGCTTCATCTTTGACCCAAAGATACGAGCCGCTATAGTCGCTATGGACCTGCAGCAGATTCGGGTCGCAACCACGTCGCTGAGCGAATTCAATCTTGTCGAAGCCTGGGGGAGCCTTGGCACGGTTCTTCTCGAACCGGTACAAGCAAGCATATGGAGGATTATGCCCCCAGAGATTCTCGTGCATATTCCCGACGTGCACGCCGCGCCAAGTGATACGGAGAGTCTTTCTCTGATCATTCGGACCCTGCGTCGTGGGACCGATAGTAAAGCCGGCAGCTTCCAGCGCATGGATGACGCTCAGTGCGAACGCATTCGGCGGGTTGCCCGTATAGTTCGAAAGATCAGGCATGGAACAATTTGATCCGAGTGAATGCGACGTTTGCCGCTGCAAGACTTGACTGTTACTTGCGCCGTTTGCTCTTGGGCGAATGCTTGGCCTTGAGCATGTCGGTGAACTGTTGAACGAAATTCACGACGAGTTCGCGCTCGTTGCTAGTGCAGTGTTCCGTTCTGTTTGGAACTTAAGCGACTGTTGGCGCGAATGACCTTCTGCAAGATGTCGCGCGCG
>NZ_CABVQC010000070.1 GCF_902499175.1 Burkholderia aenigmatica | reverse complement strand
CGCGCGACATCTTGCAGAAGGTCATTCGCGCCAACAGTCGCTTAAGTTCCAAACAGAACGGAACACTGCACTAGGCGGCAAGAACAAGCTCGCGTTCCAGTACGGCGCCGGTCCGGGCACGGGCCTCGGCTACACGGGAACGCTGACCAACGACAACCGCTACAAGAGCCTGCGCGTCCTCGACGCGTTCGACTGGCAGGCGACGCGAGACTTCGGCGGACAGGTGGTCGGCATCTACCAGCGCGACATCGCGCCGTCGGGCGGGTCGCAGACCTGGGTATCGGTGGGCGTGCGGCCGGTGTATGCGTTCACGCAGCACATCAAGCTGCAGGGCGACCTCGGGCACGATCGCGTGACGCCGTCCGGCGGCCCGACGCGCACGCTGCTGAAGGCGAGCGTCGCGCTGACGCTCGCGATGGACCGCTCGTTCTGGTCGCGGCCCGAATTCCGCGTGTTCTACACGTATGCGCGCTGGAACCAGGCCGCGCAGGATGCGGCGGCGCCCGGGGATCCGCTGTCGACGACGGGTATCTTCGGCACGTCGCGTACGGGTTCGACGGTCGGTGCGCAGGTCGAATGGTGGTGGTGAGCGCGATGACGGAACGTTGTACGACGATATCGATGGGTGCCGATGCCGCGCCGTTCTCGCGCATCGTGTTCGGGATGTGGCGGATCGGCGACTGGGCGTTGTCGGTCTGCGAGCGTCGCGCGCTGATCGAGGCAGCGCTGGAACTCGGCGTGACGAGTTTCGACCATGCGGACATCTATGGCGACTATACGGCCGAGGGCCTGTTCGGCGACGTGCTGGCCGATGCGCCGCACCTGCGCGAACGGATGCGGATCATCACGAAGTGCGGGATCCGGCTCGTGTCCGCGCGCCGGCCCACGCACGGGATCAAGCACTACGACACGCGGGCCGCGCATGTCGTCGCGTCGGTCGAGCAGTCGCTGCGCGCGCTGCGCACCGACCGGCTCGACTTGCTGCTGCTGCATCGTCCCGATCCGCTGATGGATGCCGACGAAGTCGCGACGACCTTTGCCGCGCTCCGGCGTGACGGAAAGGTGAGGGAATTCGGGATATCGAACTTTACGGCGGCACAGGCAGCGTTGCTGCAGGACCGGATGGCGGCGCACGGGATGTCGCTCGCGACGAACCAGGTCGAATGTTCGCTGCTGCATCTCGCGCCGCTCGACGACGGCACGTTCGATCAGGCGCAACGCTGGCGCTGTCCGCCGATGCTGTGGTCGCCGCTCGCGGGCGGACGCCTGTTGACCGATGCATCGCCCGTCGCGACGCGCGTGCGCGCGACCGCGGCGCGGATCGGCGACGCGCTTGGCGTGTCCGCGACGACGGTGCTGTTCGCGTGGCTGCTCGCGCTGCCATGCCGGCCGTTACCGATCGTCGGGTCGGGCCGGATCGCGGCGCTGCGCGAAGCGGTGGAGGCAACCCGCATCCCGCTCGGGCGAGAGCAGTGGTTCGAGCTGCTAAGCGCGGCGCGCGGCGTAGAGGTGCCATGACCGTTGCGATCGACACACGATGACAACTCGGGAGATACGATGAGCGAAGCGATCATGAATGGCCATCCGGTTGAGCCGGGCGGCGTGCGCGCCGACGAACCCCGCTTGCTGGCGGACATCGGCGGCACGCACGCGCGCTTCGCGCTGGAGACCGCGCTCGGCGGGATCGGCGACGTGCGCGTCTATCGATGCCGCGCCCATGCAGGTGTGGACGACGCGGTGCGCGCGTTCCTGCGCGACGCGGGTGGCGTGCGGGTGCGCGACGCGGCGATCGCGATCGCCAATCCCGTGGACGGCGACATGGTCAGCATGACCAATCATGACTGGCGTTTCTCGATCGACGCGACGCGCCGCGCGCTCGGATTCGACACGCTGCGCGTCTTCAACGACTTCGCGGCGCTGGCGATGGCCGTGCCGCATCTGTCCGCGGGACAACGGCGGCAGGTCGGCGGCGGGCACGCGGCGCCCGCGGGTACGATCGGCGTGCTCGGCGCCGGAACGGGGCTGGGCGTCTCGGCACTCGTGCGCGCGGGCGACGCATGGGTGCCGTTGTCCGGCGAGGGCGGGCATGTGTCGTTTGCGCCTGCCGACGCACGCGAGGCCGACGTGCTGCACTACGCGCGGGCGCGCTGGCCGCACGTATCGTTCGAGCGGCTGGTCGCCGGGCCTGGCATCGCGGTGATTCACGCGGCGCTCGCGGCGCGCGACGGCTACGACGCGCCCGGGGCCGACGCGACCGATACGGCCGCCATCATCGATCGTGCGCTCGACGGCGACGCACGCAGCGTGGCGACGCTCGAGTGCTTCTGCGGCATGCTCGGTACGTTCGCGGGCAATTTGGCTCTGACCCTCGGCGCGACCGGCGGCATTCATATCGGTGGAGGCGTCGTGCCGCGCCTCGGTGCATGGTTCGATGCGTCGCCGTTTCGTGACCGCTTCGAGGCGAAGGGGCGCTTTGCCGGTTATCTCGCGAAGATTCCGACCTTCGTGATCACCGCACCGCATCCGGCCTTCGTCGGCGTGTCGCGCCTGCTCGCCCGCGCGTTGGGCGAGGCCGGCTGACGCGTTGCACGGGCCGCCGAGCTTTGCGCGAAGGTTGCCTTCCCGACGCCCATCGATCGGATGGACGCGCGCGTTGCCACGCATGCTCGTCCTGTTGCACGTCGATCGACCGTGCCACCGCCGCGGGCAACACGCGCGTGCCGTGGCCGCACCGTCATGTCCGGCCTGTGTTGCTGTCACTCGACTGTCTGAAACGTGTCGGTGTGCTGAAAGCAATCCCGCCGCGCGCGACGCCGGCTTATGGAATACGCCGACTGGAACTTGTCCCGGAACTCATTTACTTTTAGAACAGTGTCGCCTATGCGTCGGGCGTTCCGGAGGAGTCGTGACCGCATTTCAGAAAGTGTGGCAGTTGCTCGTCGGAAAGCCGCTCGACCCGCTCGATCCGCGCACGCGGCATGCGATCGCCGTGACGCCGCTGCTCGCCTGGGTCGGGCTCGGTGCCGACGGCCTGTCGTCGTCGTGCTACGGCCCGGAAGAAGCGTTCCTCGCGCTGGCGCACCACACGCCGCTCGCGCTGTTCCTCGCGCTCGCGACGGCGGCGACCGTGTTCATCATCGCGCTCGGCTACAACCAGGTGATCGAGCTGTTCCCGACGGGCGGCGGCGGCTACCGCGTCGCGACTTCGTTGCTCGGGTCGAAGCCGGGGCTCGTGTCGGGCGCGGCGCTGCTGGTCGACTACGTGCTGACCGTGGCGACCTCGCTCGCAAGCGGTGTCGACGCGTTCTTCAGCCTGCTGCCGGTGAGCGCGCAGGCGTTCAAGCTCACGACCGAGATCGTGCTGATCCTGATGATGACGGGGCTCAATTTCCGCGGGATGCGCGAATCGATCATGGTGCTGCTGCCGATCTTCATCGGCTTCGTGATCCTGCACTTCGCGCTGATCGTGTATGGCGTCGCCGTGCACGGCAGCAACCTCGCGATGATCGTGCCCGATGCGGTGCACGAGGCGCACGGCATGTCGCAGTCGCTCGGCGTATTCGTAATGCTCGCATTGCTGATGCGCGCGTTCTCGCTCGGCGGCGGCACCTATACGGGCCTCGAGGCCGTGTCGAATAACGTGAACATGCTCGCCGATCCGCGCGTGCCGAACGGCAAGGTGACGATGTGGTACATGTCGACGTCGCTCGCGTTCACGGCCGGCGGCATCATCCTGCTGTACATGCTGTGGCATGCGCGGCCCGTCGAAGGCGAGACGCTGAACGCGGTCGTGTTCGGCAGCGTGATCGACCATCTCGGACTCGGTTCGGCGTTCGCGCGCCACGCGTTGCTCGCGGCCGTGCTCGCGTTCGAGGCCGGGCTGCTGCTGGTCGGCGCGCAGACGGGCTTCCTCGACGGCCCGGCCGTGCTGTCGAACATGGCGTCGGATTCGTGGGTGCCGCGCCATTTTCGCGACCTGTCGGGGCGCCTCGTGCGGCAGAACGGCATCATCGTCGTCGGGCTGTCGAGCCTGCTGATCCTGTTGTGGACGCACGGCAACGTCGACGTGCTCGTCGTGCTGTACAGCATCAACGTGTTCCTCACGTTCAGCATGTCGCTGCTCGGGCTGTGCACTTACTGGTGGCATCATCGCAGCCAGCAGGGCTGGTTCAAGCATTTCTTCCTGTCGGCGCTCGGGTTGAGCGTGACGGCGACCGTGCTCGTCATCACGCTGATCGAGAAGTTCACGGCGGGCGGCTGGCTCACGGTGCTCGTGACGAGCGCGGTGATCGCGCTGTGCTTCATGATCAACCGCCACTACGCCTATACGCGCGTGCAGCTCGCCAAGGAGGACGAACTGTTCTCGGGCAAGGCGCCCGAAATTGACGAGGCCACCGCGCCGGGCAAGCCCGATCCTTCGCAGCCGACCGCCGTGCTGCTGGTCGGCAAGCATCGCGGCGCGAGCATGCACGCGCTGCTGTGGGTCAACCGGCTGTTTCCCGGGCACTTCCGCAACGTGATCTTCCTCGCGGTCGGCGAAGTGGACGCGAAGGCGTACGACGGTCACGAGCATCTCGAGCGGCTGCGCCACGCGATCACCGAATCGCTCGACTACTATGTCGCGCACTGCCGCCGCAACGGCATCGCGGCCGACTACCGGATCGCGTTCGGTACGAACCCTGTCGTCGAATTCATGAACCTCGCGTCGTCGACGCTCGACGAGTATCCGAACTCGGTGTGCTTCGCGAGCAAACTGATCTTCCGGCGCGTGAATTTCCTCACGGCCTGGCTGCACAACCAGACGCCCGTCGAGCTGCAGGCGCGCCTGCATGTCGAAGGCAAGCAGATGGTGTTGTTGCCGATGAACGTCGGGTAGCGGCGCACGTCGCGCGCGGTCATCGCATCGCCGCGCGATGATGTGCGATTCAGGGCCCGTACGCTTGAATACATCACAATGTGATATAAAATCAAATCAGGCCTACGTGCCATCCGGCCTCCACGCCACCAACGAACCCGGCCGCGCGACGCGCGCATCGTGCCGGGCGAACGTCCGGTTCAGAAGAACGGGCGGCGCTCACGCGCAGCGGGATGGCCACGGGGCCTCGCCGCGACCGGCGGCACGATGCGCCGTACGGTTCGCGGCGACGACATGGGGAAATGACGATGCTGATCACGTTTCGCTCCTCCGCCGCACCCGACATCGTGATGTTGCGCGATCTGGCGCAGTATCTGCTGGGGCTGGTCGGCAAGGGGCTCGACGTCCGCGGCGTGATTTCCACCGACGAGCTGCCGGGTGCGATCGCGCGGCTCGAACAGGCCATCAGGGACGATGCGGCGCGCGAGCGCGCCCACGAGCATTCGACGCAGGCGCTGCGCGACGACGTGTCGCCGCATGCGGGCGGGCTCGCGCAGCGCGCGTGGCCGTTGCTGGACATGATGCGTGCGGCCCGCGAACAGGGCCGGCACGTGATGTGGGGCGTGTAGGCGCCATCGCGCGTGCCGCCCGCGGTACCGGACCTCCGCTGGAAGGCCGGCAGCAAGCGCGTCGTTCGACGCGCGGCCGCCGGCCGATTTTTTTGCGCGGCGCGCCAACGCGACTACGGATGATGATGCGTATGCGAGCGTGACGAGCGTCGCGCGGGCCGGTGCAGCAGCCTGTCGCGCGTGCGGTCGCGGCCGCGCCCGGCCGTGAAGAACAGCACCGCGAACACGAGGAGCGCGAGCAGCAAGAGCGCCTGGACGAGACCGTTTTCCATGTCGCCTCCAGCATGACGAGGGATCAAGGGCGCCGCGACCGGCCGTCAGCCGGCAGGCATGAACGGGCCGGCGAGCATCGTGTCGATGAAGCGCTTGGCCAGCGCGATCGAGATCCTGACCGCATCCGCGTCGTTGCGGAATACGTGATGCTTCGGGTCGAGCAGGTGCGCCTCATGGCATCCGCGGGCGTCGTGCCAGACCACGACGGCGAGCGGCTCGTACAGCGCGCCGAGTTCGAGCCCTTCGCCGGCTACCGGGTCGACGAGCGCGATCGCGCGAATCCCGCACTGACGATAGGTCAGGCAGAGCGGCGAAGCCATGACGGCCTCCGTGGCAGACGCCGGTCGTTCCGACCCCGCGCGGCGCGTGATCGGACGAATGGGCGCCGCGCCGTATTCACGTCAGCATCGGTATCGCTTCGATCAGCGCGATGCCGAGCAACGCACCGATCGCGGCACCGACCAGTCTCGGATGCCACCGTAGATGTAGCGCCGTCAGCAGTGCGCCAAACAGGACCAGGCCCAGCAGCGTGAACGCGATCACGAGGTAACCCATCTCGAAGTCGCTATTGATGATTGGCATGATGCCTCCTTCCCCATGTCGGCGTGTCGTGTCCGGCAGCGTGTCATTCCGTCGACGTCGCACGCATGGAGGATCTACTAAATTATATGTCGCACCGTGATACAAAAAAGCCCTCTCGTCCGGGACAGCGCGCACGGGGGCGGCATACCGGCGTGGCGAAGCGGGCGATGCACGCGCGGCCGGCTCGCCGCCGCGCGGCTTGACGCTCGCCGGCACGTCACCCACACTGGTTCGCACGACGGGCACGCGGCGCGCGAGCCGTCATGTGCGCGTCATGCGGATCGAACCGTCCGCGCCGGCGCGTGACCCTGGCGCCCGGCAACGAACGCGCGGAGAGCTTCGACGTGGTGCTTTTTCCTTCCCGCTGGACCGGCCGCCTGCTTGCCTGCGCGATCGCGATCGGCGCCGGCGCAGGCGCTGCCGTGGCCGATGTACGCGACCCAGGCAACGCACTCGATACGGGCACCGACGCGCCCGTCACGATCGTCAGCGATGTCCACGAATTCGTGATCCAGCACGACGGTTCGCTCGACGAGCACGACGACTCGACGCTGCGCGCGAACAACGCGAGCGGCATCGACGCGGTCGCGCAGCGCTACGTGTGGTTCGACAAGAATCTCGAGAAGGTGGACCTGCTGGCGGCCGAGACGATCGACCGCGACGGTGTCGCGCATCCGGTCGGCGCGGACGGCATCCGCGACGTGCAGGAACCGCGCTCGGCCGGCGCGCCGACGTTCCAGGACGGGCTGTTGCGCACCGTCGTGTTCCCCGGCGTCGAAGCCGGGTCCAGCACGCGCGTGGCGTTCCGCAAGACCCGCACGAAGCCGGTCAACCGCGGCTACTTCGGCTACACCGTCGAGCCGTCGCGCGAGCCGGTCGGCAGCCAGCGGCTGATCTTCGACGTGCCGGCCGACATGCCGCTGTACGCGGATGCGCGCGGCTACGTCGCGCTGCCGCCGGTCACTGCGAACGGCCGCACGCGCTACGAATTCGACTACCGGCACGGCCCGTACGACCGCATCGAGAACGGCGCGGTCGGCTACGCGACCTACGGCGACCGGCTCGTCGTGTCGACGCTGCCCGACTATGCGGCGTTCGCCGTGCGCTACCGAAACGCGGCCGTCGATCCGGGCACGGACGATCCGGCCGTCGCGCAACTGGCGCATACGCTTACCGCGGATGCCGCCGATCCGCGCGACAAGGCGCGCATCCTGTACGACTGGGTGCAGGCGAACATCCGCTACGTCGGGCTGTTTCTCGGCGAAACGGCCGCCGCGCCGCATCGCGTCACGGACATCCTGCGCAATCGCTACGGCGACTGCAAGGATCATGTCGCGCTGTTCGGCGCGCTGCTCGCGGCGGTCGGCATCCGCAGCGAACCGGTGCTGCTCAATCTCGGGTCGGTCTACACGCTGCCGTCGGTACCCGGTTACGGCAGCGGCGCGATCAACCACGCGATCACGTGGCTGCCCGATCTCGCACTGTATGCGGACACGACGACGGCCGGCATCGCGTTCGGCTATCTGCCGCCGATCGTGATGGATCGTCCCGCGTTGCTCGTCGACACGGGCGTGCTGTCGCGCACGCCGGCCACGCAGCCGCGCGGCCGCATCGCGCGGGTCGAGATCGATGCGGCCGGGCCCGGCGCCACGCGTTTTCATGCGTACGTCGAAGACGACGGCTGGACGGCCGAACTCGAACGCAACCTGTTTCGCCGCGCGACGCCCGACCTCATCGCGCAGCTCGCGAACGACCGCCTGCGGCAAAGCGGCTTGCGCGGCCGCGCGCAACTGTCGACCAGCGACCGGCGCGTGACCGACGGGCCGTTCGACGTGACGGTCTCGGGCACCCTCGATCATTTCGTGTGGCCCGACGGCACGACCGCGTTGCCCGCGCTGTCGAGCCTGACGGGCGGCATCGCGACGCAGGTCGAGCGCTGGCTGGCCGAACCGGTGCGCACGCAACCGTGGGGCTGCATCGGCGGCACGTTCGACGAAACCGGTCAGATCGCGCTGCCGGCCGACGTCGCGGTGACCGACCTGCCGGCCGATACGGCCGTGCACGACCGCTTCATCGACTTCACGTCGCATTACGTATTCGACGCGGCCGCGCGCGTCGTGCAGGTCACGCGGCGGATGACCGCGGATTTCGGCCGTCAGGTGTGTACGCCGGACGAATTCACGGCGCTGCGCGCGTCGCTCGAACACATCGAACGCGACACGCAGGCGCAGATCGTCGTGCGGGCGAAAGGGCGTTGAACGGGCAGGGGACGTGCGCGCGTCGAGGCCATCGATCGACGTGCAGGAGGGACATCATGACGGAACGGGACTACGAGATCGCCGATCTCTCGAAAGATTTGCTGGGCCGGATCGTGCAGGGTACCGTCGCGAGCGGCGCAGTCGTGGATGCGGAGCAGTGCGCGGCGCTTGCGGTGCAGTGCGCGACGGCGCTGGTCGACCGGCTGGAAGCGCGCAGCGGCTGACGGCTGCCATCATGCGCGGCGGTGACTTGAGCGACGCCTAGCGGCCGCCGCGAGCCTCACGCGCGACGCATTACGCTTCGACACGCACCTCGCCGTCCGCGCGCACCGCGCCCGGCGGCTTGCCCACCACGCGCTTGAACGCGCGGCTGAACGCGGCGAGCGAGCCGTAGCCGAGCCGGTATGCGACGGCCTCGATCGCCTCGTGATCGCGCGTGATCCATTGCGCGGCGAGCCGCATCCGCAGTTCGGTCAGGTAGCGCACGGGCGTCATCCCGGTGGCCGCGAGAAAGCGCTCGGCGAACACCGAGCGTGACACGCCTGCTTCGGTGGCGAGTTCCGCCACGCTCCAGTTGCGGCCCGGGTCGCGATGCAGCGCGACGATCGCGCGGCCGAGCTTCGGCTCGCGCAGCGCCTGCACCCAGCCCGTCGCGTCGCCACATCCGCACTCGACCCAGCCGCGCACGATGAAGGCTGCGACCACGTCCGCGAGCCGCGCGAGGATGCCCGCGAAGCCCGCGCGCGCCGAGCATGCTTCGCGTTCCATCGCGTCGAGCATCGGGCGGATTTCCGGGTAGCGCGCGAGCAGCGTGCCGACGTGCATGAACTCGGGCATCGTGCCGACCAGCGGCTGCATGCCGCCGAGGTCGAGCTCCATGCACGCGCTGAAGATCAGCGCATCGCCGGCGCCCGGCTCGGTCGTCGCGCAACTGGCCGGCGACACGCCGGCCGACGCGACCGACGCCACCGTATCGCAGATCTTCGCGACCTCGAAACCGTTGATCTCGCGGCACGGTGCATCGGGGTCCGACACCAGCGCGTGCATGCCGCCATGCGGCAGCAGGATTGCGTCGCCGGCCTCGAGCCGCATCGTGTTGCCCGACGCGTCGCGCAGCAGCACCGGCCCGCGCCCGACGAAATGGAACTGCGCGCGGCCCGTCACATGGCCGAAATTCAGCCCGAACGGCCGCGCGACCTGGATGCGGCGGTACTGCACGCCGCTCAGGCGCATCCCCAGCAGCAGCTCGCTGACGAGGTCGTGCACGTCGGGGATGGGTGGCAGCAGGGGCTCGGACATTTCGAGATTCGGACGATCGATCAACAAGAGCGGATTGTATGTCATAGACCGTCCTGGCGTGGTTCCTTACGATACGCCCTCATCAGTACTTTCCCTAACCGACACGGAACCACGCATGAATCCCGGAATCTCCACGGCCGCCTCGACGGCGGCCCCCCGCGAACCGGCCTGGGGCGCGGTATTCTCGATGACGCTCGGCGTCTTCGGGCTCGTCACGGCCGAATTCCTGCCCGCCAGTCTGCTGACGCCGATGGCCGACAGCCTTGGCGTGACCGAAGGCGTGGCCGGGCAGGCCGTTACGGCCACCGCAACGGTCGCGCTCGTCACGAGCCTCTTGATCTCGGCGCTGACGCGCACGATCGACCGGCGGCGCGTGCTGCTCGTGTTCTCGGTGCTGCTCGTCGCATCGAACCTGGCGGTCGCGTTCGCGCCGAACCTGGCGATGCTGCTGGTCGGCCGCGTCGTGCTCGGCATCGCGCTCGGCGGCTTCTGGACGATGGCGACGGCCACCGCGATGCGGCTCGTGCCGACCGCGATGGTGCCGCGCGCGCTGTCGATCATCTTCAGCGGCGTGGCGGTCGCGACGATCGCGTCCGCGCCGATGGGCAGCTACTTCGGTCACCTGATCGGCTGGCGCAACGTGTTCCTGATCGCCGCCGTGCTCGGCGCCGTTTCGTTCGTGTCGCAGGTCATCACGCTGCCGTCGATGCCGCCGAGCGGCACGACGCGGCTGCGCACGCTGATCGACGTGCTGCGCCGGCCGACCGTCGGCCTTGGGATGTTCGCGACGATCCTCGTGTTCACTGGGCACTTTGCGTTCTTCACGTACCTGCGGCCGTTCCTCGAACAGGTCGCGGGCGTCGGCGTGAACGGGCTGTCGGCGATCCTGCTCGGCTACGGCATCGCGAACTTCGTCGGCACGTCGCTTGCCGGCCGCGTGCTCGAACACCGGTTGCGGCCGATGCTGATCGGGATGCCTGCGTTGATGGTCGTGCTCGGCGTCGCGCTCGTCGCGCTGGGCCGTGCGCCGATGATCGACGCGGTGCTCGTCGCGTTGTGGGGGATGGCGTTCGGCGGCGTGCCCGTCGCCTGGTCGACGTGGGTCACGCGTACCGTGCCCGATGAGGCCGAGAGCGCAGGCGGGCTGATCGTCGCGGCGATCCAGCTTGCGATCGCGACGGGCGCGGCAGCCGGCGGTGTCGTATTCGACGCGAACGGCGCGGCCGGCGTGTTCGTTGCGGCAGCCGTCGTGCTGGCCGTCGCGGTTGCGACGATCGTGACCGGCGTGCCGAAGCGCGTCGGCGTGGTGTCCGTGCCGCTGGCGGAGTGAGTCGCACCGGCGGGCCGCTCGGCCCGCCGCTCAGCGCACCGGTGCGTGCGCGTCGAGCAACTGCCGGTGGCGCGCTTCGGTCGCGTCGTCGGCGGGGAACATGCACTCCATGCGCAGTTCCTGCGCGGCGGCGCTTTGGGGCGTACCCACCGTCGTGACCAGCGAGAAGTAACGCAGCACGACGCCTTCGTGCACGAAGCCGATCGGGATGACCGGCAGCGACGGCGCGGCGGCTGGCGCCAGCGGTGTTTTCCAGTCGCGCGGCGCATCGGGGCTGGCGAGCAGGTCGTCGAGCAGCCGCCGTGTGTCGTCGTCGATCACGCGGCCGACCGATTCGCGCTGCACGCGCTGCAGCAGGCTGCGCGACACGGTATCCCAGTCGGCCAGGAACGGCCGCATGCCGTGCGGATCGAACATCAGGCGCAGCAGGTTGCGCGGGCCGTCGCGCGCGGCCATGTCGATGAAGCAGCCGAAAAAGCGCGGCGCCGCGTCGTTGGTCATCAGCACGTTCCAGTGACGGTCCATCACGATCGCCGGAAACGGATCGTGCTGGCGCACGACCCGTTCCAGCGCGCCGATCACGCCCTGCATCTCCTGCGCGTCCCACGGCGCTTCCGAATATACGGGCGCATAGCCGGCCGCGAGCAGCAGCGCGTTGCGCTCGCGCAGCGGCACGTCCAGCGTCTGCGCGAGCGTCAGCAGCGTGTCGCGGCCCGGCACGCTGCGCCCGCTTTCGATGAAACTGATCTGGCGCTGCGAAATGCCCGCATCGAGCGACAGGTCGAGCTGGCTCACGCCGCGCACGTCGCGCCAGTAGCGCAGCAACTGGCCCAGTTCATGCGGCGGCGCGTGCCGATCGCGACGGCTGGCGTGCATCGTGCCTCCCTCGGCATTCCATGAGCGACCGATCGACTATATCGGACTCACGCGGCGTTCGCATGCCACGCGAATGCGTCGAACGGCGCTTCGAGCATGGGCCGCGTGACGCTGCCGACGTAGTTCGTGATCGTCGAGGCGGCGACTACCGCGATCACTTCCAGCAACTGTTCGGCGCTGAAGCCGGCGTCGAGGAACGACTGCCGGTCGGCATCGGCCAGGCGGCCGCGGGTGTCGATCAGCTTGCGCGCCAGGGCCGACAGCGCGGCCAGTGTCGCGTCGCCGGGCAGGCCGCCGCGGCGGATCGCATCGACGTCGGCGTGGGTCACACCCTGTTTCAGCGCAAGCGCGGTATGGAAGGCGACCGGCCACTCGCTCGCGTTCGTGACCGCGTTGGTGAGCAGGAGCGTCTGGATCTGCGGCTCGGTGAGGCTGCTGGCGTGCACGCGCTCGAACAGGCCGATGAAGCCGTTGATCAGCACCGGCGATGCGGCCATGGCCGCCGCGATGTTCGGGACGATGCCGAAGGTTTGCTGGAGCTGCTGGAGGACGGGCTTCGATTCGGCCGGCGCGGAGTCGATGGTGTGAAGCGGATAGGCGGACATGATGTCTCCCGGGCGATGAGCGCCGCCGGAATGGCGGCGCGACACCCGAAGCGTAGGAGCGGTCGTGTCGTGCGCCAATTACATGCGATGTAATCACCCGGCGTGATGGGGCGGCGAACGGCGCGCATCGATCGCGCGGCACACCCGGGTCCAGCGGGCCGATTCGCGTGGCGCGCGCATGCGATCGTATGATGTGCGAGCATCCGTGGCGCGATGCTGGCGCCGGTGGCCGGAAAGGGCGGGCGATCGTTGGCCGGTGCTGGGGGAGGGCGCGGTCGCGTTGGCCGTTCGCATGCGCGGCGTGATGGGCTTCCCGGATTTTTCCACGCAACAACTGCATTCTTGAAGCGCTTGGCTCAATGAAGACGGTAATCAACTTCAACTATCTGTCGCCGCTGTACACGTGCTTGTTCATCATGACCGATGACGAGCTGGACGATTTCACCATCAACTCCGATGACGGGCGGGCGTGGCTGCTCCAGCAGATGAAGACCCGATTCGAGCGATACGGTGCCGAATCCCGGTCCCGCGTCGTCGACGCACTGGAGTATGTGCTGGTGTCGGGTTCATGGCTGGCGCACTGGCGTGGCATCGTGCCGCACGAGATTCCGCTGGACGACGTGACCGACAAGGAGAAATATGTTCGCGATGTTTTTCACGTGCTGGCCGGCAGGGCACCCGATCCCGCATTCGACGTTCGCGAGATCGAATTCGACCACACCGTCGGGCGCGACGGTATCGACGTCCGGAAATAGCGAGGCAATCGACGCATGCGCGCGACGGAACGCGAGATGAAGAAGGATAACGAAACGATCGAACTGTCCGGTGAGGAGGCATTGCGTGTGCTCGCGGAGATCGAGTACATCCTCATCTCGTTGCGCAATATCGGCCGCTACTATCACGCTGGCCCGGCAGCCGCTGCCGGCCCGGATCCGGACTATGCGCAGGAAACCAACCGGTTCATCGACGAGGGCCGCGTGACCCGGCGGCTGGCGGAGGTGAGAAAGATCATCACCGCAAAATTCGATCGGTCGCTCGGCGCCGACGACATGGACGACGTCGAGCGGGCAATGGAGCACGTCAAGGTCTGGGAGAGGCCGGGCGATCTGTGACGGCCGGTGCGGCGTGCGGCCGGCATCGCGATGCCGGCCGGCCCTGGATCACGATGAAACGCGCGTCAGCCGCCTTGCCTGACCATCTCCGCCAGCGTCTTCATCGCCTGCAGGTACGGATACGGCCCGTGGCTGATGCGGGCCACGCCGTATGCCGCGAATTCGGCGAGCGTCGGCGTGGCCGTGACGCGCATCACGTTCACCGGCAGCGGCGAGGCGGCCGTCAGCGCACGAATGAGCGCCGGCGAGCGCAGCCCCGGCACGAACAGCCCGTCGGCACCGGCCGCTGCGTACGCGCGTGCGCGGGCCAGCGTGGCATCGAGCAGGCGCTCGTCGTGCGTGTCGGCCGGCGCCTTGAAGAACACGTCGGTACGCGCGTTGATGAAGTAGTCGGCGCCCGCGCGATCCGCAGCCTGGCGAGCCGCCGCGAGACGGGTCGCCGCCGCATCGACGTCACGCAATTCACCCGTTGCCGGGAAGCTGTCCTCGAGGTTGCAGCCGATCGCGCCGGCTTTGATGCTGAGCGCGATCGTTTCGGCGACATCGTCCGGCCGCTCGCCGTACCCGCTTTCGAGATCGACGGTGACGGGCAGGTCCGTCGCACGCGTGATCCGCTCGAGCACCTCCATCATCAGCGCACGCGGCATCTGCTCGCCGTCGACGAAACCGTTGGCCGCCGCGACCGACCAGCTGCCGGTTGCCAGCGCGACAGCGCCCGCGTCGGCCGCCGTGCGCGCGCTGCCGGCGTCCCATACGTTGAACAGCGCCAGCGGCTGGCCCGCGCGGTGAAGCGAACGGAAATATGCGCCTTTCTCATTGCTGCTCATGCCTGTGTCTCCTTGTGGAAAACCGGGTCGGTTGTCGTGCCGAACGATACTGCCACCGAATCGAGCGTCGCGAGAAAATCGCGCGCGTCGAACAGCTCGCCGAGACTACGCACGCCGCCTGACGTCACGGTGTCGCCAGCGATCAGGCGCACGGCTGCCTCGACGATGATCGGTGCGCTGACCGCGTAGATGTCGCGGCCGGACGCCGTCGCGCGGTGCGTCGTGCTGCCCTGCACGACGATTGCGTCCATCGCGAACTGCTGTGCCGAGCGGCCGAGTGAGTCGGTCGCCTCGGGCGGCGGCGTGGCGGCATCGCGCACGTCGCGCAGCGCGAGGGTGGCGAGCCACGATTCGATCGTATCGATGCGAAGGTGACGCGACAGCGTCATCACTTCCGAAAACGGCAGCAGCGTCACGTCGACGCGGCCGATCGGCGGCGGGAACGGCCATGCGCGTTCGCGCGCGGTCGACGGCACCGGCGTCGGCTTGCCGGCCTTCTGCACGAGCCGCACCGCGCGATTGCGTTCGCCGGTCACGCGCGTACCGCGCGTCGGGTGCCAGCGGTCGAGCCCGGTTGCGATGTCGACGCGCTCGATCGGCTGGTTCTTGTCCACGACGGCCGTGACGAGCAGGTCGGCCAGGCCACCGTAGAACGCCGCGGCCGGCACGACGGTCACGCCTGCGGCGCGCGCCCGCGCATCGCAGTGTTCGGCCAGTAGCCGCACCGACGGCTGCTCGGCGGTCAGGTCGAGATAGGGGATGCCGGCCCGCAGCGCGGCATCGGCCAGCGGCAGCGCGGTATCGAGGTACGGGCCCGCGCAGTTGATCACCGCGGCCGCGCCGCGCAATGCGGCGTCGAGCGCGACCGGATCGTCGATCGCGGCGACGCGCGCGAGCGTCGTGTCGCCGCCGTCTTCGGCGAGCCGCGCGGCATCGCGGCCGATGCGGATCGCGCGCAGGCCCCGCCGCGCCAGTTCGGCGACCACAAACCGCCCGGTATGACCCGTGGCGCCATAGACTGCAACCGTCATTCGATCGTCCATGATCAACTCCGCTACAGAACGGTCTGTTTTATAGTACAGACCTGTAGCGTCGTCAAGCGCGCGGTGCTATGATCCGATCACTGTTGCGGTAGGGGCGGCCAGCACGGCCGGGTCGGGATGAAAAAGGAAACAGGGTCATCAGCGAACGCGCCCGATACGCGCGAGCGCATTCTGCAAACGGCCAGTGAGCTGTTCTACCGGGAGGGCACGCGCGCGGTCGGCGTGGACCTGATCGTCGCGCAGGCAGGCGTCGCGAAGACGAGCCTCTATCGCCACTTCGCGACGAAGGACGATTTGATCGAAGCGTTCCTGCTGCGCGAGGACGCCGATTTCTGGGCGCATTGGGATGCGGTGGCCGCGCAATACCGGCGCACGCCGCGCGAGGAACTGGATGCGCAGCTGCAATGGCTCGGTGAACGCATTGCGCGCCCCGGTTATCGCGGCTGCCCGCAGATCAACATCGCCGCCGAATATGCGGACGGCAACCATCCGGCCCGCAAGGTGGCCGTCGCGCACAAGCAGGAGCTACGGCGCCGGCTGACCGAGCTGGCGGGGGCGATCGGCGTCGGCGAACCGGAAACTTTCGCATTGCGGCTCGCGACCGTCATCGACGGTGCGCTGAGCAGCGGGCAGGCGCTGCATGCGCACGGGCCCGTGGCCTTTCTGCAGGAGTTCGCGCAACTGCTGCTGCCGAAGAAGGGCCGGAAGTAAGCGTCCTTGCCGCAGCGATCCGCGCGCCGGTTCGGTTCAGTCGCGCGCGGCCGGATCGACCGACAGCGTGCGCAACTGGCCGCGCAACTGATCGACTTCCTCCGGCGCGAACGGCCGTTCGATCTCGGTGTGCGCTTGCTGCCACAGCGGAAACGCTTCGGCCAGCAGGTCGTTCCCGGCCGACGTCAGTTCGAGCAGGCGGCTGCGCCGGTCGTCCGGATCCTGCGCGATCGTGACGAGGCCGCGCCGCTCGAGCGGCTTGAGCGCGGCCGTGAGCGTGGTGCGGTCCATCGCAAGCAGCGACGCGACCGATTTCATCGGCGCCGGCTGGGGCCGGTTCAGCGACATCAGCAGCGAAAACTGGCCGTTGGTGAGATCCAGCGGGCGCAGCACATCGTCGAAAATCCGCGCAAGATTACGCGCCGCGCGCTGCATGTGCAGGCACAGGCAGCAATCGCGCACCATCAGCGTCGTTTCGAAAGGGAGCTTTTCTTTTCGTGCCATGTTGCAATTGTGTTGATATCAACCTATCTTGTCAAGGTCGAGGCGCGGCAGCCCGTCGCGTCCGTCACCGGAGGAGACAGCATGAGTGCTCAACAGCAGTTGTATCTCGCGGTATTTCTCGGGACCAAGGATAGCCCGGCCATGAAGGCCTGGATGGCGCTGCCGGAGGACGCGCGGCGCACGCGCGAGCGCGACGGCATCGCCGCATGGCATGCGTGGGTCGACCGGCATCGCGACGCGATCGTCGAGATGGGCGGGCCGCTCGGCAAGACCAAGACCGTCGATGCGGCCGGCGTCGCGGACACGGTGAACGCGATGAGCGGCTTCACCATCGTGCGGGCCGCGTCGCACGACGCCGCGGCCGCGCTGTTCGAAGGCCATCCGCATTTCACGCTGTTCCCGGGCGTGGCGATCGACGTGATGCCGGTGCTGGCGATTCCCGGCGCGTGAACGACGGGCGAGGCCGCGCATCGCGTATCGGCGATGCGCCGTGGCCGGCAAGTGGAGATTTTCCCGACATTCTGGATGGAGACTGGCGATGAAGCTTTACGGATTTGCCGGCACCCGCTCGCAACGCGCGCTGTGGGGGCTGAAAGAACTGGATGCCGATTTCGAGTTCATCTCGGTGAACCTGCTCCAGGGCGAGCACAAGCGGCCCGAATTCCTGCGCCTCAATCCGGCCGGCAAGGTGCCCGTGCTGGTGGACGGCGACCTCGTGATTCCCGAGTCGGCCGCGATCGTGCTGTATCTCGCGGACAAGTACCCGGAGAAGGCGCTGCTGCCGGTCGATCCGGCGCTGCGGGCCGAGGCTTACCGGTGGGTGATGTTCGCGGTGACGGAGCTCGAGCAGCCGCTGTGGCGGATCACGCGGCATTCGTTCATCTATCCGCCGGAGAAGCGCTCGCCGGCCGATATCGAACTGGCGCGCGAGGATTTCAAGACGATGGCCGCGATCCTCGACAAGCATCTCGAAGGGCGCGCGTTCATCGTCGGGGACACGCTGACGGTGGCCGATTGCGTGACGGCCTACCTGATCGATTGGGCCGGCGAGTGCAACCTGATCGAATCGTTCCCGCAGCTGCGCGCGTATCTCGAACGGCTGTATGCGCGGCCGAAGGCGCCGCAACGGATCGCGGACGCGCGCAAGGCGGCGTGAATGGGCGGCGGCCGGTCATGCGCCGCATCGGCGTGGCCGGTCGTTCCATTTGCGTCATCGGTGAACGGTGGTCAGCCGCGTGTCATGGCGGGGAAGCGTGCGTCGCGAGTGTGACGCACGCAGGCGCTCACGCTACGGTGTCAGGCCCGCCGAGCGCGCGACACAGCATCGACAGGTCGCTGAGTGTGAGGTGCGGCGTCGCGGCCTGCTGCCGAACACGCTCCGTTTCCGGATGCGTATCGCGCACCACCCACGCTGCCTGAAGTCCCGCGTTCAATGCGCCGACGATATCGAGGTGATAGTCGTCGCCGACATGCAGCAATTCCGCCGGCCGCACATCGAGCGTTTGCGCCGCCGCATGGAAGATCCCGGGCTCCGGCTTCGCGACTCCGAACGCCTGCGCGCTGAGCGTCGTACGAAAGAATTCGCCGCCGCCGGTCAGCTGAAGATCCGCGTTGCCGTTGGTCACCGCGATCAACGGGAAGCGCGCGCTCAACCACGCGAGTGCCGGCAGCGCATCTTCATAGAATTCGACCCGGTTGCGTGCGGCATAGAAGGCGGCGTACGCATGCTCGGTGAGCGCGATATCTTCGTTCGCACGCTCCAGCGCCAGCCTGATCGAGCCGATTCTCATCGCGCGGAAGTCGCCGGCGAGCCCGGGGCACAATCGTTCGTATTCCTCACGTAGCGCGCTCAGCGCCTGCTGCGTGGTCAGCACGCTTGCGGTACCGGGCGCATGCTCGATCAGCCACGCGCGGAGGGCGGCTTCGGCCCGTACGACGGCCGGCCCGAACGGCCACAGGGTGTCGTCCAGGTCGAACGAGAGGGCGGAAACTTGGGTGAGACGCATGGCGATTGACGGGGAATTTCGTTTACCAGGGCCACGGAATGGCGATTCCGGTGCCGTTTTCGAGGGCCTGCTGATACAGGAAGCGTGCGACGGTCAGGTCCTGAAGCGCGAGCCCGGTCATGTCGAAGACGGTGATCTCGTGCGGTGCGCGCTCGACCGACGCGGTTCCGGTGAGGATGTCACCGATTTCCGTGCATGGCAAATCCGGCGCCCACTGGCATTCGCCAATGCTGCGCGCCTGATCGTGATCGTCCACGACGATGCGCGCGCGTGCCAGCACGCCTGCCGGAAGCTCGCGCTTGCCGGCGGTGTCGGTGCCCACGCAGGTCAGGTGGGTGCCCGGCTGAACCGCATCCGCATCGAACAGCGCGCCGCCGCCCGGCGTTGCCGTGATGACCACGTCGCTGTCGGCCACCGCGTCGTTTTGGTCGCGGGCCACGCCGATCGTGCATCGTTCCCGGAAGGCCGATTCGAACACCGGATCCGGTTCGCCGCTGACGTTCACGTACTGCACCGTGCACCGTTGCGGCAGCAGCGCGAGCGCGTAGTCGAGCTGGACCCGTGCCTGCACGCCCGTGCCGAACACGCAGATTCGCGTGCTGTCGCGACGCGCAAGCAGTTGCAGCCCGAGGCCGCCGGCCGCACCGGTTCGCGCGGTGGTGATCGCATTGCCGTCCATGATGCATAGCGGGCGGCCCGTGGCCGGGTCGAACAGCGCGACGGTGGCCTGATGCGGTTCGCCGCCGAGCGCCCGGTTGCCGGGCCAGAACCCGGCCGCCTTGAAACCGAGCAGATCCTGGCACGCGACGTCGCCCGACTTGATGCCGAACACGCCGCCGGTGTGCAGCTTCTCGCGAACCACCGGGAACACGCGTCCGGCCCGTTGACTGTGCAGCACGAAGGCTTCGCGAACCGCCGCCGTTACTTGCGGGGCCTGGAGGGCGGGTTCGACGGCGTCGCGGTCGAGAAGCAGGAGTCGGGCGTCTGTCGGCATGTCGGGTTGGCCTTTCCGGTGCAAGGCGAATCGGGGAGGGAGGTTTAAATTTTGTCCAGATTTGGATAAATAGTCAATTAATCGGTGGCACCGCGTGGACGCGCGGTTGGATTCACCACCCATAGAAGCGCGGCCACGTCTGCGCGCCGCCGTCTTCGCCGATGGCCTGATACTCGGGATGTTGCGCGCCGGTGGCGCACGCGTGATTCGGCAGGATGCGCAGGCGGGTGCCGATCGGAAATCGTTGCGCGATGCCGGAGTCGGGCGAGCCCGCGCGCGACACGATCCCGTGCTCCTGGTTGGCGGCGCTCATCACGTAGTCGCCGAGCACGTCGCCGTGTTCGGTGCAGACCTGCCCGTAGCCGAAATCGCGCGCCTGGCGCTGCGTGCCGCGGTCGCGGCTCATCGCCATCCAGCCCGCGTCGACGATCGCCCAGCCTTTCTCTTCCTGGTGCCCGATGACGGTGGTCAGCACCGACAGCGCAATGTCGGCCAGGTCGCACACGCCGATGTTGTGCATCACGAGGTCGAACATCACGTACACGCCGGCGCGCACCTCGGTGACGCCGTCGAGGTGTTGCGCCGCGAGGGCGGTGGGTGTCGAGCCGATGCTCACGACCGGGCAGGGCAGCCCGGCGGCCCGGAGGCGCTCCGCCGCCCCCACGGTGCGGCTGCGTTCCTGCTCGGCGATTGCCGCCAGCGCTTCGGGCGTGTCGTATTCATAGCTGGAGCCCGCGTGCGCCAGCACCCCGCCGAGCGCCATCCCGCCGTCGACCAGCGCGCGGCCCACGTCGATCAGCAGGTCGGCCTCGGGCGGAATCCCGGAGCGGTGGCCGTCGACGTCGACTTCGATCCATACGTCGAAGCGCTCGCCGTGCGCATGCCCGAACTCGGCGATCGCGTGCGCGGCCGGCAGGCTGTCGGCGACCAGCTTCAGGTCGCAACCTTGCCGGCGCAGCGCGAGCGCCTGGCCCAGCTTCGCGGGCACGATGCCGACCGCGTAGACGATGTCCCGGATGCCGTGCGCGAAAAACTGTTCGGCTTCCTTGAGCGTCGACACCGTGATGCCCTGCGCGCCCGCTGCGATCTGCGCATCAACGACGTGCGCGCATTTGGTGGTCTTGACGTGCGGCCGGAACCTGACGCCGAGCGCGTCCAGATGCGCCTGCATGCGGCCGATGTTGTGACGCATTCGGCTGACGTCGATCAGGGCGGCCGGCGTGTTGAGGGTTTGAAGGTCCACGATGCGTTGCCTCGGAGGGGTGCCGATGCGGACACTGTAGGGGCGTCGACGGGCCCCGTGTTTAACGCGTGGCTAATCCGGCATTAAACGCTGCTTAATCGGTCGAATCGTGCGGGGCGTGGCGCGGCTCACGCCTTGCCGCGCCACGGCGGCGGGCTCAGAAACCGCGTCGCGGCTTCGAGAAACACCCGTTGCCGCGCGGAGCGGCCGGTGCGCGACGGCAGCAGCGCCGTCACCGGCGCGGGCGGCAGATGCCAGTCGGGCAGCAAGCGGACGAGCCTGCCGTTCGCCAGCAGCGGGGCGACGTCCCACTCGGAGCGTTCGACGATCCCGAGGCCGGCCAGCGCCCGTTCCGTGATGACGGTGCCGTCGTTGGAGGACAGCGCGCCGGTGACGCGGATCACGGCGGACCGCCTCGGCTCGCCCTTGACGTCGCCGCCTTGCGAGAAGCGCCATCGCGGGATGTCCTCGTCGTTCTCGCGCAGGCACAGGCAGTCGTAGCGGGCCAGGTCGGACGGATGGTTCAGTTCCTTGAGGCGGCGTGCATAGGCCGGGCTCGCGCACAGAAAGCGCGCGTTGGGCGCGAGCGGATACCCGATCCACGACGACGACTTGAGGCTGCCGACGTGAACGACCACGTCGGCCCCCGACGCGCCGGTCAACGGGCTCTCCGACAGGTGGAGCGCGATGTCGAGCTTCGGATGCGCGCGTTGCACGTCGCGCACGATCCGCGCGACGTACTTTCGCCCGAAGCCGAGCGGGGCGACGACACGCAGCGTGCCGCGCACGTCGCCGTGGTCGCCCGAGATGCTGACCGGCAGCGCCTCCACGCGCTCGAGAATGTCGACGGCCTCCTGGTACAGCCGTTGCCCTTCGTCGGTCAACGCGATCCCTTTCGGCTGCCGCACGGCGAGCCGTGCGTTCAAGCGCGCTTCCATCCGCTGCAGGCGAATCGTGACCGCGGGCGGCGTGAGATCGAGCAGCCGCGCGGCCGAGGCCAGCGAGCGCGACGTGCCGATTGCGCGCACGAGTCGAAGGTCGTCGAGGTCGAGCATTTCATGTCTCTTAATGCTGGATGTGCCGAGCATTAAACCGCACATCGCGACGCGAATCCATCGATGGGGATGCGGATCGCGTCGCCGCTTCGAACGATACAGCCCGCGGCGCCACGCACCGTTACCGGTCGAGGCCGAAAATCAGCGACCGGTGCGCGGCGACCCCGGCCATCACACCGGACGCCGACGCGAACGTCGCGTTGGACATCGGTGTCGATGCGTCGCCCGCCACGAATACGCCGGAGACGCTCGCCTGCTTCCCCGCATCGACGCGAACGACCGGGCCGAGCGGCCCGTCGTCGAATGCGCAGCCGAGCTGCTGCGCGAGATCGCTCGCCATGGCCGTGCGCGCACCGACGAACAGCGCATCGATCGGCACGACCTGCCCGTCGGCGAGCCGCAATGCTTCGATACGCGGCGCATCGCCCAGGATTTCAACGACCGGCGACCGCTCGATGCGTACGCTGCGCGCCTCGAGCAACACGGTCTCTTCTTCGTTCGCTTCGGCCACGCCCTGCGTGAACCACGTCGTCGGGCCCCAATCCGGAATCAGGATCGCCTGATGCACGGACAGCGGATGCGTGGCGAGCACGCCGAGCCGCTGGCCGCTCACCTCGTACCCATGGCAATACGGGCAATGCAGCACGCTGACGCCCCAGCGTTCCGTGAGCCCCGGCAGCGCCGGCAGTTCGTCGCGGATGCCGGTTGCGAGGATCAACCGGTCGGCGCTCGCACGGCTGCCGTCGGCCAGCGTCACGTGAAAGCGGCCGTCCGCAGCGCGCCCGGCCGTGCGTACGTCGCCCGCGATGCGCCGCACGGTCGGATACGTGGCGAGTTGCGCGGCGGCTTCGTCGACGATCTGCGCGGGCGGTTTGCCGTCCTGCCCGAAAAAGCCGTGCGCGTGCGCGGCAAAGCGGTTGCGCGGCCGGCCGGCGTCGATCACGAGCACGCGGCGGCGCGCCCGCGCAAGCTGCATCGCGGCCGACAGCCCCGCAAAGCTGCCGCCGATCACGATCACTTCATGACGGTCATGCATGCACCTTCTCCTTTCCTGAACCTGCGTGAATGACGGACGTGTTCCGATCACGGCCAACCCAACTCATGAAACACGAGAAGTTGCATGATAGGGCGATGGTATCATTCACGCAACTTCAAAAGTTTCGAGAGAGGGGAGCGCCGCTTGTGAGAACCGACAGTCGCTTGTCGCGCATGCTGCATGCGCTGATCCACATGGACCAGGTCGACGGCCCGATGACGTCCGAAGCGATCGCGACGATGCTGTGCACGAATCCGGTGGTCGTGCGGCGCTTGCTCGGCGGCTTGCGCGACCGCGGCTACGTGCAGTCGGAGAAGGGGCACGGCGGCGGATGGGTGCTGAGTGTCGCGCTCGACGACATCACGCTGCTCGACGTCTATCGCGCGGTGGGTGAGCCGCCGCTGTTCTCCGATCTCGTCACCGACGACGAGGCCGAATGCCTGGTCGAGCAGGCCGTCAACGCACACCTGTCGGCGACGCTGAAAGATGCCGAGACGACGCTGCTGGCCCGCTTCGGCGAAGTCACGCTCGGCATGCTGTCGCGCGAATTCGAAGCGAAGGCGGCCCGGCGGCGCAAGCCGCGCTGACGCGCCGCAGCATCGCGGCCGAGCGTGGCCGACGTGCGATCCGGCACGGCCGAAACCGCTGCGTCGCAACGTTCTGTCCCCCAACTTCTGCCCGGTTCGCCCGCCACAGGGCAAAATACGGGTTTTCCGCACCCGCGAGGGCGCGACCGAATCACGCGCCGGGCGGCGGCAGTTCGCAATCCGCACGCCACCGCCGGGCGCCCAGGCAAGATCGCTCGCCATGTCGCGAGCCCACAGGAGTCCAGACCTCATGCCCGAATCCAACCTGTCCTTCTTCGGCCGGCTGTCGCTTGCCGTCGGGACGTTCTTCTCCGTGCTCGGCAACCGCGAGTTTGCGGCCGGCGTGCTGCGCGTGCGCGATGGCGCGCCGGCACCCGTCGCGCCGGCACCCGCTGCCGCCCCGGCCCCGGCGCCTGCCGCCGCGCCCGTGAAGGCGCCGGCACCCGAGCTGCGCGAAGCGACCCCGCAGGCCGCCCTGCAACTGCTCGGCCTGCTGCAGCGCGATGCGCGCTTCATCGACTTCGTCGAGGAAGACATCGCCGGCTACGCGGACGCCGACATCGGCGCGGCCGCGCGCCTCGTGCACGACGGCTGCCGTGCCGCGTTGCGCGAACACTTCACGATCGTGCCGGTGCGCGACGAAGCCGAAGGCAGCCGCGTGACGCTGCCGGCCGGTTTCGACGCGACGGCCGTGCGCGTGACGGGCAACGTGGTCGGCTCCGCGCCGTTCACGGGCACGGTCAGCCATCGTGGCTGGCGGGTGGCCGACGTGCGCCTGCCGAAGCTGACGGGCAGCCACGACGCATCGGTCGTCGCACCGGCGGAGGTGGAACTGTGAGCGATCCGCGCTATTCGATCGGTATCGATCTCGGTACGACCCACTGCGCGCTGTCGTATGTCGACAGCGCCGCGAGCGACGGCGAAACCATCACGCAGCAGGTGCTGCCGATCGCGCAGCTCACCGCGCCCGGCGCGCTGGAGTCGCGCGACCTGCTGCCGTCGTTCCTCTACCTGCCGCATGAAAGCGAACTGACGCAGGGCGACCTGACGCTGCCATGGACGGCCTCGCGCGCCTTCGCGGTCGGCGAGATGGCGCGCACCCGCGGCGCCGGCACGCCGATCCGCCTCGTGTCGAGCGCGAAGAGCTGGCTGTGCCACCCGGGCGTCGACCGCCGCGCGGCGATCCTGCCGAGCGATGCGCCGCCGGAAGTGTCGCGCGTGTCGCCGCTGGAAAGCTCGATCCGCTACCTGACGCACCTGCGCGAAGCGTGGGACCACACGCATCCCGACGCGCCGTTCGCCGACCAGGACGTGACGGTCACGATCCCCGCATCGTTCGACCCGGCCGCGCGCGAACTGACGGCCGAGGCCGCCCGCGCCGCCGGCTACTCGCGGATGACGCTGCTCGAAGAGCCGCAGGCCGCGCTGTACAGCTGGATCCAGAAGAGCCAGGGCGGCTGGCGCAAGCAGGTGCAGGTCGGCGACCTGATCCTGTGCGTCGACGTCGGCGGCGGCACGACCGACCTGTCGCTGATCGCGGTGGTCGAGCGCGAAGGCAATCTCGAGTTGCATCGTGTGGCGGTCGGCGAGCACATCCTGCTCGGCGGCGACAACATGGACCTCGCGCTTGCGCATATCGTTGCGCGCAAGCTCGCGCAGCAGGGCACGCAGGCCGATCCGTGGCAACTGCGCGCGCTCACGTACGCGTGTCGTTCCGCGAAGGAAACGCTGCTGTCCGACCCGACGACCGACGCGGTGCCGCTCGTCGTGCCGAGCCGCGGCTCGAAACTGATCGGCGGCTCGATCCGCACGGAGCTGACGCGCGCGGAACTCACGCAGACGATCCTCGAAGGCTTCTTCCCGCAGGTGGACGCAGCCGCGCGCCCGGTGAGCCGCGCGCGCGTCGGCCTGACGCAGCTCGGCCTGCCGTACGCACAGGACGCGGGCATCACGCGCCATCTCGCGGCGTTCCTCGGCCGCCAGGTTGCGGCGCTCGACTCGCTCGAAGGCGTGCAGCGCACGCTGCCGCCGGGCGCGACGTTCCTGCATCCGACCGCCGTGCTGTTCAACGGCGGCGTGTTCAAGTCGACGCTGCTCACGCAGCGCGTGCTCGATACGCTCAACAGCTGGCTCGCCGCTGAAGGCGCGCCGCCGGCCCGCCTGCTGGAAGGCGCGGATCTCGATCTCGCGGTCGCACGCGGCGCGGCGTACTACGGCTTCGTGAAGCGCGGCCGTGGCGTGCGCATTCGCGGCGGCACGGCGCGCGCGTACTACGTCGCGATCGAATCGGCGATGCCCGCGGTGCCGGGGCTCGAACCGCCGGTGCAGGCGCTGTGCGTCGCACCGTTCGGGATGGAGGAGGGCTCGGACGCGGCGCTGCCGCCGCAGGAGTTCGGCCTCGTCGTCGGCGAACCGGTGCAGTTCCGCTTCTTCGGTTCGTCGGTGCGCCGCCAGGATCAGGTCGGCACGCTGCTCGACTACTGGTCGCCGGAAGAGCTGCAGGAGCTGGAGGAAATCCAGGCGACGCTGCCCGCCGAAGGGCGCACGGTCGGTGAGGTCGTGCCGGTGAAGCTGCATGCGCGCGTGACCGAAGCCGGCACGCTCGAACTCGAGGCGATCCCGAGCGGCACGAACGAGCGCTGGAAGGTCGAGTTCGACGTGCGCGGCGCCGCCTGAGCGCGATGAAGCGCTATACGGTCGGGATCGACCTCGGCACCAGCAATACGGTCGTCGCGTACGTCGAGGTCGGTTCCGACGCGATCCGCGTGTTCGACGTCGAGCAGCTGGTCGGCCCCGGCGCGGTGGCCGCGCAGCCGCTGCTGCCGTCGGTGCGCTATCACCCGGCGGCGGGCGAGCTGCCGCCGGAGACGCTGCGGCTGCCGTGGGCCGCCCACGCGAAAGCGAACGCGGCCGGTGCGACGCCGGCCGTGATCGGCCGCTACGCGCGCACGCTCGGCGCGCAGGTGCCGGGCCGGCTCGTCACGAGCGCGAAGAGCTGGCTGTCGCACGCGTCGGTCGACCGGCTCGCGGCGATCCTGCCGTGGGGCGCGGCCGACGGCGTCGACAAGGTGTCGCCGGTCGATGCCAGCGCGAGCTATCTCGCACACGTGCGCGACGCGTGGGACGCACGTTTTCCCGATGCGCCGCTCGCGAAGCAGGACGTGATCCTGACGGTGCCCGCGTCGTTCGACGACGGCGCGCGCGCACTGACGGTCGAGGCCGCGCGACGCGCGAAGCTGCCCGCGCTGCGGCTGCTGGAAGAGCCGCAGGCCGCGTTCTACGACTGGCTGTACGGCCAGCGCGAGACGTTGCGCGACACGTTTGCCGCCGCGCGGCGCGTGCTGATCTGCGACGTCGGCGGCGGCACGACCGACCTCACGCTCGTCGATGTCGCGCCGGGCGACGATGGCGAGCCGACCTTCACGCGCGTCGGCGTCGGCAATCACCTGATGCTCGGCGGCGACAACATGGACCTCGCGCTCGCGCGGCTGGTCGAGTCGCGGCTGACCGAGCCCGGCACGCGGCTGTCCGCCGCGAGCCTGTCGCAGCTCGTCGAGCGTTGCCGTGCAGCGAAGGAGCGGCTGCTCGGCGACGATGCCCCCGAATCCGTCAACGTCACGCTGCTCGGCGCGGGCAGCAAGCTCGTCGGCGGCGCGCGTTCGGCCGAGCTGACACGGCAGGAAGTCGAGCAGATCGTCGTCGATGGCTTTTTTCCGCGGGTCGAAGCCGGCGAACTGCCGCGCCGTGCGCGCGCCGCGATCGTTGAATTCGGGCTGCCGTATGCGAGCGACGCGGCCGTGACGCGCCACGTCGCCGCGTTCCTGAATCGTCATGCGGAAGGCCCGCTGCCCGACACGCTGCTGCTCAACGGCGGCGTGTTCCGTGCGGGCGCGCTCGCCGGCCGTCTCGCGCAGACGCTCGGCGCGTGGCGCGGCGCGCCGCTCGACGTGCTGCACAACGCGCATCCGGATGTGGCGGTCGCGCGCGGCGCGGTGGCCTATGGGCTCGCGCGCGCCGGGCATGCGCCGCGTATCGGCGGCGGCTCCGCGCGCAGCTATTTCCTCGTACTCGACGATGGCGCCGCAGACACGGCCGCGCGCGGCGTCTGCCTGCTGCCGCGCGGCACGGAAGAGGGCCACGAGATCCGGCTCGACGATCGTACGTTCGCGCTGCAACTCGGGCAGCCGGTGCGTTTCCACCTCGTGTCGACAGTGGCCGAGACGGCGTACCGGCCCGGCGATCTCGTCGATCTCGACGGCGGCGATTTCGTGCGGCTGCCGCCGATTGCGACGGTCGTCGACGCAAAAGCGGGCGGCGATGCGCGCGAAACGCCGGTGAAGCTCACCGCGTCGCTGACCGAGGTCGGCACGCTCGAAATGCACTGCATCGCGACCGACGATGCGGCGCGCCGCTGGCGGCTCGAATTCCAGTTGCGTGGCGATGCGCCCGCGCAGGGTGATGACGCTGCACTCGCGCGGCATCCGCGGCTTGACCAGGCAATCGAACTGATCGAGCGCTCGTTCGGCAGCAAGGCCGCCGGCGTCACGCCGAAAGACACGCGCCGGCTGCGCGCGCAGCTCGAACAGGTGCTCGGTGCGCGCGAAGACTGGGATGTCGCGCTCGCGCGCGAATTGTTCGACGCGTTGCTCGCGCGCGCACGGCGGCGGCGGCGCTCGGCCGATCACGAACGTGCGTGGCTGAATCTTGCCGGCTATTGCCTGCGTCCGGGCTTAGGCCATCCGCTCGACGCGTGGCGGATCGAGCAGCTGTGGCCGTTGTTCGACGACGGGATTCAATACGTGACCGACGGGCAGGTGTGGTCGGAGTGGTGGACGCTGTGGCGGCGCGTGGCCGGCGGCCTCGACGACGATGCGCAGACGCAGGTGCGCGACGCAATCGCGTTCCTCGAACCGACCGATGACAAGCGGCGCAAGCTGCCGTTCGATCCGGGCAAGGTCGGGCCGGCCGACATGACGCGGTTGTCCGCGTCGCTTGAGCGACTGCCGGTCGAGCGCAAGGTCGAGCTGGCTGAGCGGCTGATCGCGCAGTTGCAGAAGCCGGGCGAGCGTGCGCTGTGTGCGTGGGCGCTCGGGCGCATCGGCGCGCGGCGGCCGTTCTACGGGAGCGCGCACAGTGTCGTGCCGGCGGAAGCCGCGAAGGGTTGGCTCGATGCGCTGTTCACGCTCGACTGGAAGCAGGTCGAACCGGCCGCGTTCGCGGCCGCACAGATTGCGCGGATGACCGGAGACCGTTCGCGCGACCTGCCGGACGACACACGCGAGGCCGTGATCAAGCGCTTGTCGGCCGCGAATGCGTCGACGGCGTGGATCGACATGGTGCGCGAAGCGATCGCGTTCGACGAAGCCGACACGGTGCGCGTGTTCGGCGAAACGCTGCCGGCGGGGTTGAAGCTGCTGGCTGGGTGAGCCTGCCAGCGGACGGCGGCGGCGCGCGCGGGCTCAACGGAAGATGAAGGCGACGACGCTCTCGCAGTGCGCGTCGATCGCCTTTTCATCGAGTGCGTCGATGCCGTGCGCATAGCGCATTTCGGCCGTCAGCAGATAGGGCACCTGCGCGATGGCCGTGATCATGTACAGCAACTGGACCGGCTCGATCGACGCGAGCCCCCGGGTCGTTTCGCTGACGTAGCGGATCAGCGGGACCGAGCGGTCGTGGCGCGGCCGCACGAACGTTTCGGCCATCCATTTCAGCCGCTCCGAATCGCGATTCGCTTCCTGCATCATCAGCCGCGCGTGTTCGGGGTGCGCCGCGCAATAACGCACGTAGTTGCGGATGTACTGCTTGACGGCATCCATCGAAAACGTGTCCGACGCCGGGTCCGGCAACGCGACGCCGTCCATGAACCGGTCGAACAGCTGCGTCACGCTGGCGCGCCACAGGTTCTCCTTGTTGCCGAAGTAGTAGCGGATCATCGCGTGATTCACGCCGGCCGCATCGGCGATGTCCCGCACGCTGACCGCATCGAAACCGCGCGTCGAGAACTGCTCGAGCGCGATGCCCAGAATCTCCGAGCGGGTTTGCTCGCTGCGTTCCTGTTGTGCCTGACGGGCAATCTGCATGTTTCCTTTCCTCGATCGAACCCGTCGATTGTGCCGTCCGGCCGCATCGGCCGCAACGGGCCGTGTTCCCGCACTTCATTCGGCGTCGATACGGTGTCTCCGGCGCGTACCGGGGTCCGGGAAAACCCCGCGCCGCTTTTCATGGCGATCGCTTGACAGCGCAGGTCATTCCAAAAAATAATTATCCACTCGGATAATTATTGGATGTCCGCGATTTCGCGGAGACGATCGAAGCCACGCCATGTCGATACCCACCAGCCTGTCTCACGAACGCATCGCGTCGCCCGACGCCGGTCTCACGGAGCCGCACGGCGCGCCCGACGCGTCAGCCTGCCCCGACGCGCGTGCGCGGGAGACCGAAGCCCGGATGACCGACGACGAGCGCTTTTCGCTGCTCTACAGCCTGATGATCCGGGTGTTCGGCCGCAGCGGCCGCGAGCCGCGCGTGCCGGCCGATCTGCCGGTGATCGCGGGCTACGTGCCGGGCGTGCCGCGGCTCGGCGTGCCGGCGCTGAAGCTCGCCGACGCGAGCCTCGGCCTGCGGCACACCGAAACGCCGGGCGAGCGCGCGACCGCGTTCCCGGCCGGCCTCGCGCTTGGCGCGACCTTCAACCCGGCGCTGGCGCGCCGCATGGGCGAGGCGGTCGGCCGCGAAGCGCGCGCGCGCGGCTTCAACGTCGCGCTCGGCGGCGGCATCAACCTGGTGCGCGACGTCCGCAACGGCCGCAACTTCGAGTACGTGTCGGAGGACCCGCTGCTGTCCGGCCGGATCGGCGCGAACGTCGTCGACGGCACGCAGCGCGAGGGTGTGATTGCGCTGCTCAAGCACGTGTCGCTCAATGCGACCGAGACCAACAAGTTCTTCCTGAACGCCGTCATCGATCCCGACGCGCATCGCGAGAGCGATCTGCTCGCGTTCCAGCTCGCGATCGAGGGCGGCCGGCCCGGCGCGCTGATGGCGGCCTACAACCTTGTGAACGGCGAATACGCGAGCGGCAACCGGGCGTTGCTGCAGGACGTCGTCAAGGACGCGATGGCATTCCGGGGCTGGATCATGTCCGACTGGCGCGCGGTGTACGGCTGGGAGTTCGCGCTCGCGGGCCTCGATCAGCACTCGGGCGCGCAGCTCGACGAGGCCGAATGGTTCAACGAGCCGCTGCGGCGCGCGTACGACGCCGGCAAGGTGCCGCGCGAGCGCATCGCCGAGATGGTCCGGCGCATCCTGCGTTCGTGCTACGCGATCGGGATCGATCGCGAACGGGCGCCGGAGCCGGTCGATTTCGACGCGCATGGCGCGGTTGCGCTGCAGATCGCGCGCGAAGGCATCGTGCTGCTGAAGAACGAGCGCGTACTGCCGCTCGCGCCCGAGCGTCGGCGGATCGCCGTGATCGGCGGTTTCGCGCAGGCGGGCGTGGTATCCGGGTCCGGCTCCAGCCAGGTCATGCCGGCCGGCGGCTACGCCGCGGTGGTGCCGATGCGCAGCCATCCGCTGCTCGGTCCGACCGCGCTCTGCATCGGCGGCGCCTCGCCGCTGGGCGCGCTGCGCGCCATGCTGCCGGACGCGGTCATCGAGTTCGACAGCGGCGCGCACGTCGCCGACGCCGTCGCGCTCGCGCGCCGCGCCGACGTCGTGATCGTCCACGCGATCCGTCACGAAGGCGAGCGCTTCGACTGTCCCGACATGTCGCTGCCGTTCGGGCAGGATGCGCTGATCGAAGCGGTGGCGGGCGCGAACCGGAACGTCGTCGTCGTGCTGCAGACGGGCAACCCGGTCGCGATGCCGTGGGCCGGCGACGTGGCCGCGATCGTGCAGGCGTGGTATCCGGGGCAGGCGGGCGCGCGGGCGCTGGCCGAGATCCTGACCGGCCGCGTCAATCCGTCGGGGCGCCTGCCCGTCACGTTCCCGGCGGACATCGCGCATACGCCGCATCCGGCTTTGCCGGGCGCGGACGTCGAGCTCGGCACGCCGATCGACGTGCATTACCACGAGGGTGCGGAGGTCGGCTATCGCTGGTTCGCGAAGACGGGCGAGCCGCCGCGCTTCGGTTTCGGCTTCGGGCTCGGCTACACGACGTTCGCGTACGACGATCTGCGGCTGACGGGCGGCGACACCGTGCGGGCCCGTTTCCGCGTGACGAACGTCGGCGCGCGCGACGGGGACGACGTGCCGCAGATCTACCTGACCCATGCCTGCGGCATGGGCCACATGCGCCTGCTTGGTTTCGAGCGCGTGACGTTGCGCGCGGGCGAATCGGCGGAACTGGCGATGACGGTCGATCCGCGGCTGCTTGCGCGGTTCGACGGCCGCATCGGGCAGTGGCGCATCGACGACGGCACGTATCGCGTCGTGCTCGCCCGGGCGGCCACCGATCCGGTGCTGGTCGGCGACGTGCGGCTCGACGCGCGTGCGTTCGGCCGCTGAAGCGCGGCACCACGGCGGCGCGCGCACATCACAGTGAACGGAGACGAGATGGACGATTGCATGGCCGCGGCGAGCGGCAAACGGAGCAGCAGGTACCTCGGCGTGACGCTGACGATCGCGTTCGTCGGCATCTGGCTTGCGCTGCTGCCGTATCCGATGGTGATCCTGCCGATGATGGCCGAGCGCATCGCGCCGGCCGACAAGGCGAGCGTGCTGGCGCACGCGCTCGGCATCGGCGCGATCGCCGGGCTCGTCGCGCAGCCGGTGTTCGGCGTGCTGAGCGACCATACGCGCAGCCGCTGGGGGATGCGCAAGCCGTGGATCCTGGGCGGGATGGTGGCCGGCATCGCGGCGATGGCCGTGATCGTCGGTGCGCGCACGCCGTGGCAGCTCGCGCTCGGCTGGGCGCTGACGGCGCTCGCGTTCAATGCGACGCTGAGCGGCCTGAACGCGGTGATTCCGGATCAGGTGCCGCGCGAAAAGCTCGGCTTCTATTCGTCGATCGTCGGCTTCACGCCGCCCGTCGGCATCCTGGTCGGCATGTGGATCACGCGCCGCTTCGCGCCGGATCTCGTCACCGTCGCGTGGGTGCAGGGCGCGTTCGTCGCGGCGACCGTGCTCGGCTTCGTCGTGTTCGCGGACGACCGGCGGCTCGCGGCGGGGCGCGTGACCCGGCCCGACTGGCGGATGCTGGTGTCGAGTTTCTGGACCAACCCGGTGCGCCATCCGGATTTCGGGTTCGCGTGGCTGTCGCGCGCGCTGGTGCTGTTCGGCGTGACGAGCCTGCAGACCTATCTGCTGTTCTTTCTGCGGGACCGGCTCGGACTCTCGCAGCAGGATGCGCCGCACGCGATGTTCGTCAGCCTGCTCGTCGCGACTGCGACGATGACGCTCAGCGCGCTTGCGTTCGGCCGGTTGTCCGACCGGTTGCGGCGCCGCAAGCCGTTCGTGATCGGCGCGGGCATGGGGCTCGCGCTCGGCCTGCCGACGTTGCTGGCCTGCGATTCGTTTGCGCAGTTCATCGCGGTGGTGGCCTGGATCGGCATTGCGCAGGGCGCGTATCTGTCGGTCGACCTCGCCCTCGTGACCGAAGTCCTGCCGGATCGCGATGCCGCCGCAAAGGACATGGGCGTCTTCCACCTGGCCAACGTCGTGCCGCAGATCATCCTGCCGCTGTGCACGCCGTGGCTGACCGCGAGCGGCGGCGCGATCCGCTACGACGCGCTGTTCGTGGCGGCCGGCGTCGTGACCGCACTCGGTGCGCTCGCGATCGCGTTCGTGAAATCCGTTCGATAACTTCCTGACGATCCTCTCATCATGCAACCCCGTCCGAATTTCATCATCTTCGTCGCCGATCAGTTGCGGGCCGACTGCGTACACGCGATCGAGCCGGACACGATCGTGCAGACGCCGAACCTCGACCGGCTCGCGGCCGACGGCGTCGCCTTCGTCAACGCGTTCGGGCAGCACAGCGTGTGCTCGCCGTCGCGCGTGTCGTTTCTGTCCGGCTGGTATCCGCACGTCGCCGGGCACCGCACGCTCGAATATCTGCTCGGCCCCGACGAACCGAGCTTTCTGCGCGTGTTCAAGGACAACGGCTATCACGTCGCGATGGCGGGCGGTCGAGGCGATTCGTTCGCGGCGGGCGCGACCGAGCTGTCGATGCACGAGCACGGTTTCCTACCCGAGGAAACGCGCAGCAGCGCGGCCGAATTCCTGCGCAGCAAGGCGGCGGGCGACCCGTCGGACCCGATGACGCGCGCGTTCTATCGCGGCGAGCGGACGGCCGACGCGGCCGCGGTCGAGTACGACGAAGTCGTCGTGCGCACGGCCGAACGCTGGCTTGAGAATCCGCCGCAGGGGCCGTGGGTGCTCTATGTGCCGCTGTTCGCGCCGCATCCGCCGTTCGAGGTCGAGGCGCCGTGGTTCTCGATGGTCGATCGCGATGCGGTGCCGCCGCCGCTCGCCGCGCACGGCGCGCAGCCGGCATTCGTCGACGCGCTCGCGCGCGCGCACGGCTGGGACCGGCTGACCGGGCGCCAGTGGCGGGAGCTGCGCGCCGTGTACTACGGGATGGTGTCCCGTCTCGATCATCACGTCGGCCGCGTGATGGACGCCGCGCAGCGGGTGGCCGAGCCGGGCAGCCTGGTGACGACGTTCTTCTCGGATCACGGCGAATATCTCGGCGATTTCGGGCTCGCGGAGAAGTGGCCGTCGGGCGTCAATGAATGCCTGCTGCGCATTCCGCTGATCGTGTCGGGTGCGGGCGGTGTACGAGGCGAGCGCTCGGATGCGATGGTCGAGATGATCGACGTGTTCCCGACGCTGCTCCAGCTGGCCGGGCTGCAGGCGCCGCATGCGCACTTCGGCAAAAGCTTTGCGCGGTGCCTGACGGAATCCGGCGCGGCGCATCGCGAGTACGCGTTCAGCGAAGGCGGTTTTCGGGTCGATGAGGCCGAGTATTTCGAGCGGGCGGCGTTTCCGTACGACGTCAAGGCGGCCCTTCAGAAAGCGCAGCCGGAATCGGTGGGCAAGGCGGCGGTCGTGCGCACGCACGACTGGACTTACGTGTGGCGTTTGTATGAAAGCCCCGAACTCTATCGTCGCGGCGACGATCCGCACGAAATGAACAATCTCGCCGGCGCGCCCGAGCACGCGGCGATCGAGGCGGCGCTCGCCGCTCGCCTGCTGCGCTGGATGGTGGAGACGGCCGACGTGCTGCCGTCGGCCAAGGGCGTGCGGTTTCCGGTCGTGAATCTGCCGCGTCCCGGCGACGTGCGCGAATAGTCGCCTGCCTCCGGTTCGCTCGCGAGGCGAACCGGATCGGCGAATCCGGCAAGCCGGGCATCGCGACGCGGCGATGCATGCCGGGCGATACGTCGCGGAGTGCTCGACGACGTGTCGCGATCCGGTTCGATACGGCTCGAACCGGATCAATCAATCAGTAGTGCAAATATAACGGAGGAGACGTGAAGAAAGCTGCAATGATCGGTGTCGCGATGACGATCGCCATCGCCGGCGGGGCACACGCGCAGTCCAGCGTGATGTTGTTCGGCACCATCGGCGCCGGGGTACGGTGGGTCGACGGCGTGAAGGGTGGGCATCAGATGGGTTTCGACAACAACACGGTGTCCGGAAACTACTTCGGCATACGCGGCACCGAGGATATCGGCGGCGGGCTGAAGGCCGTATTCGTGTTGCAGAGTGCGTTTTCTTCGGGCAATGGCGCGCTGGTGTCGAGCAGCACCTTCTTTACCAAGAACGCATACGTCGGGCTGTCGGGCGGCTTCGGGCGCCTGACGCTCGGGCGCCAGTTGAACGCGGCCGAGGACGTCGGCGTCACGCTCGACCCGAATTCCGCGCAGGGCCCGTCGCTGGCGGCCGTGCCGGGCATTGTCTGGGGCGGCAACTTCTTCACGCTCGATGCGCGTTTCAACAATACGATCAAGTATGTCGGCCGGTTCGGCGGCTTCACGCTGCGCGGCAGCTATTCGCCGGGCGGCGTCGCGGGCAGTTCGCGCGCGAACATGAACTATGCGCTCGCCGCGAGCTATCAGTATCAGACGCTCGTGTTCGCGACCGCGTTTCAGCGGACCTACAACGCATCGGCGTCGCAGTGGGCGCAATCGACGATCAACGGCGCGACCTGGCAGATCGGGCCGGCGCGTGCCTACCTCAGCTACAGCACGCTCGCGGTGAGTGCAGCCTCCGCCGGCGGCCCCGAGCGGCGCGACCGGATTCCGTCGCTGGGGCTCGTCTATCAGATCACGCCGTTCCTCCAGTTCACCGGCGCCGGCTACTACGACTTCGCCAGCAACCTGAAGAACGTGTCCGGCGCCGACGGCCGCAAGCTGACCACCTACGCGATGCTCGAATATTTCCTGTCGAAGCGCACGGAGCTCTATCTGGAGTTCGACCGCAACGGCTTTTCGGGCGCGTACAAGCGCGACCCGACCAACGTGTCCGGGCTGAGCCTGACGCCCGACGGGCGAACGGTGACCGGCGTGTCGATCGGCATGATCACGCAGTTCTGACGGGGCGCTCGACGCGGGGCGGCCGTCGCGTCGCCCGCGCCGAAGCGTCCATTGATTCACTTCCATTCAGGAGCGCGCAATGAGCGTTCGTCGTATTCCCGTTCGCCGCACGATTGCGGCACTGGCCGGTATGTTCGTGATGGCCGCCGCGGCGGCGCAGACGCCTGCCGATGACGCAGGCGCGTCGACCGCGGCGCCGGTGTCGCCGCCGGATGCCGCGACGGCCGGAAAGGCAACGAAGGCGGCCAAGGCCGCCGACCGCCAGTTGATGAAGCGCGTCGCACGCGTGCTGAGCCGGGTGGCCGGGCTCGACTCGAGCCGGATGCTCGTGCGCGCGCGCGACGGCGCCGTGACGTTGTCCGGGACCGTGCGGGACAACGTCCAGGTGTCGCTCGCGGTGGCGGCCGCGCAGGCGGTGCCGGGCGTGCGCGTGGTGTATAACCGGTTGCGGCTCAGCACCCAGCGCGGCTGACGCACGCGGACCGGCGCTGCCGGGCATGGCGGCCGTGCGGGTCGTTCAGCCCGGCAGCGCCGGTTCGTATCGCGGTTCGCCCGGCGTGATGTCGTGTGCGTCGTGTGCGCCCGCGCGCCGCGCGAGATGAATCCCCGCCAGCATGCAGCGCACCGATCCACCGGCCAGTTCGATCGTCGGCACGTCGAGCGGCAGCAGGCGTGCGGAACGCTCGATCGTCGCGCGCTGCACTGGCGTGAGGCAGTCGTACGCGCGCCGCGACAGCGCGAGTACACGCCCCTCCTTGCCGGACAATTCCAGCGTATTACCTGCGAAATTCGCGATCTGCGACGCATCGAGCGCGATCACCGTGCGCCCCGTTTCGGCCAGCCGTTGTGCGATCTCGTCGCGACGGCGGCTGTCGGCGATGAGGTCGAGGCCGACCATCGCGAACTCGGTCGCGACGCTCATCATCACGTTCGTGTGATAGATCGGCCGCCCGTCGGCGTCGGCCGTATCGAAGCAGATCGGTTCGAAATTGAAGTTCGTGCAGAAGCGTTCGAGCGCGACCGGATCGGCGCGGCGCGAACGCGCGGTGTACGCGATCCGCGCCACGTGGTCGAGCACCATTGCACCCGTGCCTTCGAGGAACACGTCGTCGTATTCGAGCCCGGAATAATCGATCACGTCCTGCACGCGATACTCGGCCTTCAGCATCTCGACGATATCGGCGCGCCGTTCACGACGCCGGTTCGCGCTGAACATCGGATACAGCGCAACGTGGCCGCCCGGATGCGTCGAGAACCAGTTGTTCGGGAACACGGAATCGGGCGTGTCGCGTTCGCCGTGATCGTCGAACACGTGCACGCGCACGCCGGCGTCGGCGAGCGTCTGCGCGGCGGCCGTGACTTCGTCGCGCGCGGCGGCGGACACGGATGCCGCGCCGTGCGTGCCGTCGGCGGCGGCCGTGCGCTGGAACGCGTTGTCGGCCGCGGTCTGCGGGTTCGGCAGGAAGCGGTGCGGCCGGATCATCACGACGGCGGCCGGCGCCTGGATCGATACGAGATTCATGGAAGGCAAGGACGAAAGGCTGGAAACCGGGCGGCGTGCGTGCCGCCCGGGCATCGCGGTCAGCGCGCGAACGCGGCGACGGCTTCGGTGACGTACGCCGCGTGACCCTGCGCGATCGCGGCCGGGTCGTCGATCAGTGCGAACAGGTTCTTCGGGTCGACGGCCGGCGGAATCAGCGCGATCTCGACGCCCGCGTTGTGCTGCTGGGCGAGCGCATACAGGTAGCGCAGCGCCGAGTAGTCTTCGAGCGCGAAGCCGACCGAGTCGAACACCGTGACTTCGTCCGCACGTTCGCGGCCGGTCGTCTCGCCCTGCAGCACGCGCCACAGCTCGGTGACGGGGAAGTCGGCCGGCATCTGCTGGATCTCGCCCTCGATGCGCGATTGCGGCTCGAATTCGACGAACACGCGGCCCGCATGCAGCACGCCCGCTTCGAGTTCGGTCTTGCCCGGGCAATCGCCGCCCACGGCGTTCAGGTGCATGCCGGGCTCGATCATGTCGGCCGTGACGATCGTCGCGTACGCCTTGTCGGCGGTGACGGTTGTCACGATGTCGGCGCCGCGCACGGCGTCGGCGGTCGACGCGGCGCGCACGACGCGCAGCGCCGGGTACGCGGCGAGGTTCTGCACGAGCTTGTCGGTCGCGCGCGGATCGACGTCGAACACGCGGATTTCGTCGATGCCGAGCAGCGTGTGGAACGCGATCGCCTGGAATTCGCTCTGCGCGCCGTTGCCGATCAGCGCCATCGTGCGCGAGTCGGGACGTGCGAGCGCCTGCGCGGCGAGCACCGACGTGGCGGCCGTGCGCAGCGCGGTGGTCAGCGTGAGTTCGGCAAGCAGCAGCGGGTAGCCGGTATCGACTTCGGCGAGCGCGCCGAATGCCATCACCGTGTGCATGCCGCGCGCGGCGTTGACGGGGTGGCCGTTCACGTACTTGAACGCGAACAGCGATGCGTTCGCGACAGGCATCAGCTCGATCACGCCGTCGCGCGAGTGGCACGCGACGCGCGGCGATTTGTCGAAGTCGGCCCAGTGCAGGTAATCGGCGCGCAGCGTGTCGACGAGCTCGCGGAGGAACGTCGTGACGCCGGTCCTGGCGATCAGTCGGGCGGTGGCGGGAACGTCGAGGAAGCGGGTCATGCGTTTGTCTCCAGTATTCTCAGTGCCGGTACGGGTGTCCCTGGCGTTCTGGTCGACCGGGCTGTGCTTCGGCTCGGGCTGCCTGTAAAGCGGCGGCACGGCCGGTTTGGCCGGTCGAGAACGTCATTATTTCCGTGAGTCGAGCCAACAAAAAGACGGCAAAAGTGGCAGATTTATCGATAGACTTGCCAAAATGCTGGTCCGATCCGGCAATTTGACTAAGTCACGGTGGCCAGAATGCACAGCCTCCGGCACGCTGGCGGCCGGTTCACGCTCAACAGGAAAGCCCGCTCATGATCACGCTCGACGACGTCGACCGGCAGCTCATCGCACTGCTGCGCGACAACGCGCGACTGCCCGTCGTCGCGCTGGCGAAGGAATTGCGCGTCGCGCGCGCGACCGTGCAGAACCGGCTGACGCGGCTGGAGAAAAACGGCGTGATCGTCGGCTATACGGTGCGGCTCAAGCCGGCGGCGGAACGGCACCGGATCCGCGCGCTGATGTCGATCGCCGTGCAGGGCAATCGCGGCGCGGAAGTGGTGAAGGTGCTGCGCGGGCATCCGAACGTCGCGTCGATCCACAGCACGAACGGGCGCTGGGATCTCGTCGCCGAGCTGCATGCCGATTCGCTCGAGCACTTCGATCGCGTGCTCGGCGCGATCCGGCTGATCGACGGGATCGCCAATACCGAGACGAGCATTCTGCTGTCGACGCACAAGGCGTGACGAGGGGCGGGGCCGCGTTGGTCCGGTTGCTGCCGGGAGGCTCGATCGTGGATGGATCGGCCACGTCGCAGCGGCGAAGCAAAGGAACCCGCGCGAAATGTGCTGCGTCGCACCCTTGTCCGGTTGCCACGTCGACTACGCAACGGATGGCCTGCATCCGGACCCATTTTCCCGGGGGTACAAGCCAATCGTTGGCCGGGCGGTGGAGCGGATTTCGTCCGCGTGCAGACCGATACGCGCCACGAACGGGTGGGCGGACGGGCGCACCTCGTCGCTTCGGCATCGCCATTCGACCGATGCACTCGGGAATTACACCAATCAACGTCGGAAAGTTAAAACTTTGGCACTCGCCAATGGGGCGGGCATGCTAGCCTGAAGCGGCAATATTAAAAAAGCCCTCAATAAATGACAAATCAATAACATGAAACAGGCGATAGAAGATGCAGGGGGGCGGGGAGCGTGCTCGCAAAGTACGCCAACAGTGCACGCCGCAGCTGCGGGAAGGGAATCGGAGCCGATCAGTCTGATCGAGCTTGGCGCTCGCGTGTCGTCGGTGACGGTGCTGGGCGTGTTTGCTTATATGCTCTTTCTGCAGTGGCGACTGGATACGAGCCGGATCACGCTGATCCTGCTGTTGGTCTCCTCCGTTCTGACCGTTGGCTTGTCGGCGTTTGCGAACTTGCCGAGGCGGCGCGACTGGCATCCCGTCGCGGTGTTTTTTACGCTTGGCGGTTCGTTCTATTGCCTCGCCTATCAGCTGACCGCCAGTACGCAACTGATTCCGGAGTGGGCCGGGGGCACCTGGCAAATTGCCGGGATCGCATTGCAATTGTTCGCCAAGCTGTCGTTGGGGCGCTCGTTCGGTCTGCTGCCGGCGAATCGGGGCGTCGTCTCGACCGGTGCGTACCGCTTCGTGCGTCACCCGATCTACGCCGGTTATCTGCTGTCTGAAATCGGTTTCCTGCTCGCCAACTTCAGTACCCGAAACCTGGTCACGATCAGTGTCTGGATGGTGTTGCAGATCGGGAGAATCATGCTGGAGGAGCGCCTGTTGTCGGACGACGCGGATTATCGTGCGTACCGGGCCCGGGTTCGGTACCGGCTGATTCCGGGCGTGTTCTGACGGACATGCCGAACGCTCGCCATGCCTGATCGTGGATGAGCGCCATGAGCGTGGGGCCGGCGCAGCGTCGTGCGCCGGTTTCCGTCGAATCGGGTGGCGAATCGCGCGGCAGGGTCAGGCGTGGGCCGCCGGCTCCGGAAACACCGGCTCGCCCAGCGTCAGCATCAACCGGTTTGCCCACGCGAAGATCGCGACCGCGTGCGACAGGTCGAGAATCTCCTCATGTGTCAGCCCTTCGGCTTCCAGCGCGGCGATATCGCGCGCGTCGACCGTATCGGGCCGCTCCGTCAGCGCGATCGCGTAACGGATGATCGCGCGCTCGCGCGCCGTCGTGCCGGCCGTCGCCGGATCGTCGAACACCTGCTCGATCGCGTCGGTGCGTTTCGCGAGTTGTGCGAAGCGCTGCGCATGCACGGAAGCGCAATACACGCAGCCGTTCACGCGCGACACGGCCGTGCTGGCCAGTTCGCGCTCCGCGCGCGACAACCCGCCGGGGCCGTACATGATCGCGTTGAACACGCCCGAGCGTTGCCGCAGGATCTCGGGAAGATGGACGAGCAGCAGGTAATAGTCGGACGTCTTCGCGTGCGGGTGGCTCGCTTCGAGCACGGCAAGCTGGTCGGGCGTCGCGGCATCGAGCGAAACGGTGTCGAGCCAGGCACGCCAGCCGAGCGTGTCGGACGTGAAGCCGTGGGTGGTCGTCGTCATGCGGCCTCCGTGGCGGCACGTGCCTGAAGCGCTTGCGCGGCAACGGCGACACGCAACTGATACGCGACGAATGCCACGAGCTGCGACAGCGCGACGATCGCGGGCGTCGTGAGTCCGGCCGACTTCAGCGCGTCGAGATCCGACGGGCGCGCATCGACAGGGGCGAGCGTCAGCAGTCGAGCATGCGCAAGGATCGCGCCGATGCGTCGAGGCAGCAGGTCAAACGCATCGGCGTCCGCGCGTGCGATATCGTCGAGCGTGCCGCCTGCGTCGACCAGTCGTGCGCGATAGGTGTCTGCCAGCACACGTGCGTTCGATTTTTCCGCGACATAGCGTGCGGCATGCAATCGTTCGATTAACGAAAGATCCGGCAGCGCGGGATCGAACAGCGCAGCTTCGCTCAGCCGCGTATGCAGCAGCACCTTGTCGCGCGCGCGGCGTAGTGCAGCGACCGCGTCGCCGTCGCGCAGGCCGGCGATCGCGTCGATCGTGTCCGGCGCATCGGCCGGCGTGATGGATTCAGTCATCGTTTCGGGTCCCTTCGTCGTCAATGTGATCGATGGATGCGCGCTTACGCATCGGCGTCGCGCCATTCGTCGCCTTGCAGTTCCGCATTGGCATACGCGACGAGCGCGTCGTAGTGGCGGTCGCGGTCGGCGTCGAACAACCGGCTCGCGATGCCGCGCGCAAGCCGCTGCGCGCCCGCACTGATGGCCGGGATATCGCCGGACAGCTTGCCGTGGCTCAGGCTCGCCGCATGGTTGAAGCAGTGGATCCGCGTGATGGCCGCGCACGTGCCGGGCTCGCGCTCCTGGAACGCGAACGCGGGGCCGAGATCGGGCGACTCGGCGAGCTCGTCGAGCCACGTGCCCGGTTCCGCTCGATAGCGATCCTTCCAGCGCCGCACCTGCGCGCCGAACGACGCGAATTCCGCGCGGGTCGTCCAGTCCGAATGAAAGCCGGTCGCGAAGATCAGGAAGTCGACGGTGTAACGCCCTCGCGGTGTCGTCACATCGAGGCCGTCCGCGTGTTCGGCGAGCGTCTCGATCGGGCTGCCCGCATGAAAATGCGCGTGTGCGTGGCGCGACACGCGCAGCACGCTGTCTCGTGGCGGCGGCGTCTGCGATGTCAGCGCGTAGTGCATGAAGCGCCACTTCGTCGCGTCGTCGAGATCGGCGTAGCCGTGCACGAGGCCCGGGCTGCCGATGCCCGTCAGCTTGTTGATGCGCGGAATGTCCGCGCGGCGGAAGAACAGGTCGACGCGCGCGGCACCGGCTTCGAGCGCGGTGCCCGCATTGTCGAACGCGGATGCGCCCGCGCCGACCACGCCGATGCGCTTGCCCGCGAGCGCCGCGAAGTCGATCGGCTCGGACGAATGGGCCCAGCGCGTGCGCGGCGCACGTTGCGCGACGGGCGGGACATACGGGCCGCCGAGCCCGTCGCGGCCGGTCGCGAGTACCACGTGCCGCGCGAGCAGCGTCTGCGCTTCGCCGTTGCCGCGCACATCGAGCGCGAGCAGGCCGTCGTCGCGCGGACGTAGCGCGACGAGCGTGGTGTCGTTGCGCACCTGCAGGTCGAGCACGCGCCGGTACCAGCGCAGGTAGTCCATCCATTGCGTGCGCGGAATCTTGTAGAGCGCGTCCCATGCGTCGCGGCCGCATTGCGCTTCGAACCAGGCGCGGAACGTCAGCGCGGGCAGGCCGAGCGCGGGGCCCGCGAGTTGCTTCGGCGAGCGTAGCGTGTCCATCCGCGCGAACGTGACCCACGGGCCTTCGTAGCCGGCCGGCGCGCGGTCGATCACGCACTGGTTGTCGATGCCGAGCAGGCGCAGTTCGGCGGAAGCGGCGAGCCCGGCCATGCCGCCGCCGACGATCGCGACGTCGAGCACGCGTGTGCCGTCCGCGTCGCGCGGCGGCACCCACGACGGCGCAGGCAGGTCGAGCCAGCGCAGGTCTTGCGCGAGCCGGGCTTCGAGTGCGTGGAGTGCGTCGAGTGGCGTCGTCATGCGGCCTCCGGGCGTGTGCGGCGCGACCGTGTCGTGCGTGTCGTACGTGACGGGCGTGGCGGGCGCTCGGTGCGCAGCCGGTCGCCGCGCAGCAGCGCGTCGTGCGCGGCGGCTTCGTGAAAGGTCACGTCGTCGAGCAGTGCGCGCGTCGTGCGGTGCAGCGTGTCGAGCAGCGCATCGATGGCCGCCGTGCGCGCCTTGCCGGCCGGCGTCGCGACGCCGAACGCGAACGGGATGTCGACGTCGAGCGGGCGTGCGACGACACCGTCCACCGGCAGCGCGACGCCCGTCGCCGGATCGACGATGCCGATCCCGATGCCTGCGCGTGCGGCCATGACCGCGTTCAACGACGCATTGGTTTCGATGAACACGCGTGCGTCGACTCGTGCGGCCGCGAATGCCGCGTCGATCCGCTGACGCAGCCGGTGCCGGTTCGCGACCGTCACGATGCGGCGGCGCGCGAGATCGCGCAGCGCGATGCGCGGCTGCGCCGCGAGCGGGTCGCCGGCGGGCAGCACGGCGACGCACGGCGTCTGCGCGATCCAGTGCACGTCGAGCCCCGCATGCGCCATCGGCAGTGTGACGACGCCGACATCGGCCGTGCCGGCCAGCACCTCGTGCACGACATGCTCGGCCGATTCGCTGCGCAACTGATAGTGCGGCGCCTGCGCGCCGTCGGGCAATGCGGCGAGCGCGGCCGGCACGAGCGTGGCCGCAAGCGAAGGCGTCGCCGCGATGCGGACGGGTTCGGCGGTTGCATCGCCGAGCGCCCGTGCGCGCGCCTCGATCGCACGCAGGCCGACCAGCGAGCGTTCGACTTCCTCATAGAGCAGGAACGCGCGCCGTGTCGGCGTGACGCGCGGGCCGTGCCGGTCGAACAGCGCGTAGCCGAGATCGGCTTCGAGCTCCTGGATCTGCCGCGTGACGGCCGGCTGCGAGCGGCCGAGCAGCTCGCCCGCGCCGGTCACGCTGCCGGCCGACATGACCGCGGAAAAGGCTTCGAGTTGATGCAGCTCCATGACGCGTTCCGATGATGCGATTTGCGCATTGTAGGAGGGCGAGCATGCGCGATTCATATAATGATTTTTGCTATCGACAGCGTGAAAACTTCGAAGCGCCCGATCGTCGCGATAGCCGGTTGTGCGTGCGTCCGCGTGGGTGGCGGCAGGTGACGCGAACTAAACGCCAATCGAATCAAAGTGATGCGTTGTGTGCGGATACATCGCGCGGTGCAGCACGTGCGGGTGGCCGTTCGCGACTCTCATCCGCTTCGCGCCGCGCACGATATCGATATGCGCAAAACTTCGTTGGATCGTCCTGAACCGGATGGTTACATGCCCTCACTCTTTTCGACTGACTGAAGCTGGGGGACGCATGAACGTTTCGGGGAACGACGCACGCGGCGCATGGCGGCGCGTGTTGGGCACGGTGGCGGCGTTCGCTGCCGCATGGGGCTTGTCGACGGGCGGCGCGCTCGCGGCGGGCGTGTCGGGCGAGCCGGTGGTGATCGGCGTGAGCGGGCCGCTCACGGGCCAGGATGCGCAGTACGGCGAACAATGGAAGCGCGGCTTCGATCTCGCGCTCGACGAGATCAACGGCAGCGGCGGCATTCACGGCCGGCCGCTCGCGGTCGACTTCCAGGACAGCCGCAGCGACCCGCGCCAGGCGGTGGCGATCGCACAGAAGTTCGTCGCCGATCCGCGCATCGCGATCGAACTCGGCGACTTCTCCAGCGCGACGTCGATGGCCGCGTCGCCGATCTACCAGCGCGGGCAACTGATCCAGTTCGGCTTCACGAACTCGCATCCGGACTTCACGAAGGGCGGCGACTATCTGTGGAGCACCGCGCTGAGCCAGGCCGAGGAGCAGCCGCTGCTCGCACGCTACGCGGTGAAGGAACTCGGCTTCAAGCGGATCGCGGTGCTGTACCTGAACACGGACTGGGGCCGCACCAGCAAGGACATCTTCGCGAAGGCGGTGGCCGGGCTCGGCGCGCAGGTCGTCGCGGCCGAAGGTTATCAGCCGACGGAGAAGGATTTCCGTTCGACGCTCGTGCGGATCGGCGCATCGAAGCCCGATTCGATCGTGCTGATCTCGTACTACGCGGACGGCGCGCAGATCGTGCGGCAGGCGCGCACGTCGGGCGTCACGCTGCCGATCGCGGCGGTCGGCTCGGTGTACTCGCCGAAATTCCTCGAGCTGGGCGGCGCGGCCGTCGATGGCGTCTATACCGAATCGAATTTCTTCCCGGCCGAGCCGCGCCCCGAGGTGCAGGCGTTCGTGCAGCGCTATCGCGCGAAATTCCATGCCGATCCCGATTCGTTCGTCGCGCGGGCGTACGACGCGCTGATCCTGTCGGCCGAGGTGCTGCGCCGCTACGGCACGACGCGCCAGGCCGCGCACGACGGTTTCGCGAAAATCAGCGACGTGCCGAGCGTGATCTTCGGCAGGGTGCGCTTCGATCCGCAGACGCGTCGCGTCGCGGGCGCGCGCACCGTGTATCTGGTCGTGAAGCAGGGGCAGTGGGCGCTGTGGGATGGCGCGAAACCGCAGCTCGCCGCGCGTTGAACCCGGCCCTGAACAGCATGCACGTAACGGACGCATCGTGATGGCTTCCTGGCTCGACTACACGCTCAACGGCCTCATCGTCGGCAACATCTACGCGCTGCTCGCGGTCGGGCTCGCGCTGATCTTCGGCGTGTCGCACCTGATCAACTTCGCGCACGGCTCGGTCTACATGGTCGGCGCATTCATCGGCTGGCTGTGCCTGACGCGCTTCGGGCTGCCGCTGCCGGTCGCGCTCGCGGCGGTCGTGGTCGGCTGCGGCGCGCTCGGCGTCGCAATCGAACGGATCGGGCTGCGGCCGCTGCGCCACGCGGCACGCATCGCGCCGCTGCTCGCGACGATCGGCATCAGCTTCATCCTCGACCAGCTCGCGCAGCTCGCATTCGGCGCGGACCCGCGCGCGGTGCCGACGCCGCTGCCCGATTGGCATCTGCGGATCGCCGGCGCGACGCTCGGCTCGCTGGACCTGCTGATCGCGGGCATCGGCATCGCGGCGGCCGCGCTGCTGTACGGCTTCCTGCGTTTCACGCGGCTCGGCTGGGCCGTGCGCGCGACCGCGCAGGATCGCGACGCGGCGCTGCAGATGGGGGTCGACGTCGACCGCGTGAACCAGACCGTGTTCGCGATCGCGTGCGCGCTCGGCGGTGTGAGCGGGCTGCTGGTCGGCATGTACTACAACAGCATCGACCCGGCGATGGGTTTCCAGGCCACGCTGAAGGGCGTGGTCGCGCTGCTGATCGGCGGGCTCGGCAATGTGCCGGGCGCGATCGCCGGCAGCCTGCTTCTCGGTCTCGTCGAAAGCTACGGCGTCGCGCTGTTCGGCACGAGCTACCGCGACCTGTTCGCATTCGGACTGCTGATCGTGTTCCTCGTGTGGCGGCCGAACGGGCTGTTCAGCGCGAACCGCGCGCTGCCGCCCGAGCCGATGACGGGCACCTTCCTCGCGGCTGCGAAGGCCGTGCGTGTGCCGCGCCCGGTACTCATCGCGCTGACCGTGCTGGCGGCCGTGCTGCCATGGCTCGGTGCGTCGCCGTACGTGTTGCAGACGCTGACCAATGCGTGGCTGTACGGGCTGCTCGCGCTGAGCCTCACGCTGGTGGCGGGCACGGTCGGGCAGATCTCGCTCGGCCACGCGGCGCTGCTCGTGATCGGCGCGTATGCGTCGGCGCTGCTGTCGTCGGATCTCGGCTGGTCGCCGGCCGTGACGATTCCGTGCGCGGGCGTGATCACTGCCGCGCTCGGCACGCTGCTCGTCTATCCGGCGTTTCGGTTGCGCGGTCACTACGTGTCGATCGCGACGCTCGGCATCGGTGAAGTGGTGAGCCTCGTGATCCTGAACTGGGACGGCCTCACGCGCGGCCCGCTCGGCATCACCGGCATCGCGCCGCTGCCATGGGCGACGACCGCGCGTGCCGCGTACTGGTTCACGTTCGCGGTGCTCGTCGTGTTCGCGCTCGTGCAGGTGCGGCTGCTGCGCTCGCATCTCGGCCGCACGCTGCGCGCGGTGCGCGAGGATGACGTTGCCGCGCGCGCACACGGCATCGCGCCGAATCGCTACAAGGCGATCGCGTTCGCGGTCGGCGGCGTCGCGGCCGGTGTGAGCGGCGGGATCGCCGCGCACCTGTACAGCTACATCAATCACCAGACCTTCGATTCGCAGGTGTCGATCCTCGCGTTGACGATGGTGATTCTCGGTGGGCTCGGCAACGTGCTCGGCGGCATCGCCGGCGCGATCGCGCTGATCGGGCTGCCCGAACTGTTCCGCTGGGCGGCCGATTACCGGATGCTGATCTATGGCCTCGTGCTGCTGCTGCTCGTCCGGTTCCGGCCGCAGGGCCTGCTCGGCACGGTGTGAGGAGACCTGCGATGACCACCCATCGACCCTTGCTCGACGTGCAGGGCCTGACGCGCCGCTTCGACGGCGTGACCGCCCTCGACGGTGCGAGCCTGACGCTCGCCGACGGCGAGCTGCTGAGCGTGATCGGGCCGAACGGCGCAGGCAAGTCGACGCTGTTCAACCTGATCGCGGGCGCCGACCGGCCCGATGCGGGCCGTGTGACGTTCGACGGCCGCGACATCACGGGCACGGCGCCCGAACGCCTCGCGGCGCTCGGCATCGCGCGCACGTTCCAGCACGGCCGCGTGTTCGGCAACCTGAGCGTGCTCGACAACGTGCTGATCGGCGCGCATGCGCGGCTGCGCGCGGCGCGGCCGGGCTGGCCCGCGCTCGGCGTGGCGGCCGAGG
>NZ_CABVQC010000069.1 GCF_902499175.1 Burkholderia aenigmatica | reverse complement strand
GCTCCAATGCAAACCAAAGTAGACGTTGGAGGCAGGCGATTCATTTACGTTCAATCAAGAATCGAACGCTACACTAGAGAGTGCGAGGTTCAGATGAAAACCGCCTATCCGACCGATGATGCCCGCTGGGGCGCCGTCACCGAGCGCGATCCGCATGCGGACGGCGCGTTCTTCTACGCCGTGAGCACGACCGGCGTGTTCTGCCGCCCGACCTGTGCGTCGCGGCTGCCGCGTCGCGAAAATGTGTCCTTCTTCGCCGATACGGCCGCCGCGCGTGCGGCCGGCTTCCGGCCCTGCAAGCGTTGCCAGCCGGAAGGGCTGCCGCGCGAGCTCGAGATCGTCAACCGCGCATGCGCGGTGCTCGACGCGCATGCGGAACGGCTCACGCTGCAGCAACTGAGCGACGCCGTGCACGTGAGCCCGTTTCACCTTCAACGCCTCTTCAAGCGCGTGGTCGGCGTGTCGCCGCGGCAGTACCAGGCCGCGCAGCGCGGCGCCGCGCTGCGTCAGGCGCTGCAAAGCGGGCAGCCGGTCACGCAGGCGGCCGTCGACGCGGGCTTCAACTCGCCGTCGCGGCTCTATGCGTCGGTACCGCGCGAACTCGGGATGGCGCCGTCGGCATTCCGCCGCCAGGGCGCCGGCCTGCGGATCGACTATGCAACCGCATCGACATCGCTCGGCACGGTGCTCGTCGCCGCGACCGAACAGGGCATTTGCCGGATCGCGTTCGGCGACGAACCGGCAGCGCTCGCCGGCGAGCTGAAAGACGCATTCGCGCGCGCCGAACTGGTCGAAGCGCCGGCCCGGCTCGCGCCGTTCATCGCGCAGATCCGCGCGTACCTGGACGGCACGCGGCACGCCTTCGACCTGCCGCTCGACATCGCGCCGACCGCGTTCCAGCAGCGCGTGTGGGAAGCGCTGACGCATATTCCGTACGGCGAAACGCGGAGCTACTCGGAGATCGCGGAGGCGCTCGGTTCGCCGCGCGCGGTGCGGGCGGTCGCATCCGCGTGCGCGTCGAACCCGGTCGCACTCGCTATCCCGTGCCACCGCGTCGTACAGAAGGGCGGCGCGCTTTCCGGGTATCGTTGGGGCGTGCGCCGCAAGGCGACGTTGCTGGCGTCCGAGGCGCGTCATGTGCACGACGATCAAACCGAATCCGTTGCGGAGGGCAGCGCAGCTTGAGCATCGCAAAAACAACGATCACATCCATCGTGAACGGCGGCCAGGTGCCGCCGTCCGCGCAAATGGAACTGCGCTTCAATGCGCCCTACGACTGGGCGCGCGTGCTGCGTTTCTTCAGCGGGCGCGCGATTCCGGGCGTCGAGCAGGTGGCGGACGGCGTGTATCGCCGTATCGTCGACCTGCACGGCGACGCCGGCCGGCTCACGGTCGCGAAACATCCGCGCAAGCATTGCCTGGTCGCGACGGTCGAAGGCGCGGTCGCGCGTCATGTCGATGACGCGTTCGCCGCGCGCGTCGCGACGATGTTCGACCTCGGTGCCGATCCGGCCGCCATCGGCAGCGGGCTGGCACGCGATCCGTGGTTCGCGCCGCTCGTCGAGGCCGCGCCGGGGCTGCGCGTGCCGGGCGCATGGTCGGGGTTCGAGCTGGCCGTGCGCGCGATCGTGGGCCAGCAGGTGAGCGTGAAGGCTGCGACGACGATCGTCGGGCGGCTCGTCGAGCGTGCCGGGGAGCGTGTGGTGCATGAAGACGACGGCGCGCCCGCGTGGCGCTTCCCGACGCCCGACGCGCTGGCCGCCTGCGATCTCGACAAGATCGGGATGCCCGGCAAGCGGGTGGCGGCACTGACGGGCGTGGCGCGCGCGGTGGCGGCCGGCGACGTGCCGGTCGATCGCGAGCACGCCGATCTCGCGACGCTGCGCAGTGCGTGGCTCGATCTGCCCGGCATTGGCCCGTGGACCGTCGAATACATCGCGATGCGCGCATGGCGCGATCCGGATGCATGGCCGGCCTCCGATCTCGTGCTGATGCAGTCGATCGCCGCGCGCGATCCGGCGCTCGACCGGCTTGCAACCCAGAAGCGCCGCACCGAAGGCTGGCGGCCGTGGCGCGCGTACGCGGCGCTGCATTTGTGGAACGAAGTGGCCGACCGGGCGGGCGGCGCGCGCGGCGGGTGAGGGCGGCCGCGATCGTGGCCGCACGCGGCCGGGTGCGACCTGGCGAGGCTGCGATGCAACCCGTTGCGCAGGTCGTGCCGACATGCGCACGCGACCTGCCGGACACCGGCCGTCACGGCCATACCGCGCCTCCGTCGCCCGCAGGGTGCCGGGCGCGCGAAGCACATTTACCCCGCTTTCCGCGGCCGGTCCGGCCACACGGTTGCACCTGCCGCCACCCGTTCGCACATCACGTTCCTTCGGACGAATTCGCGTGACCGGCGTGCCCGTTGCCGCCGCCTGGAACCGGTGACACATGCGGCGACCGCCGCGACCGGCCCGTCCGGCGGCCCGCTTCGGCCCGCGCACGCTGCCCGGGGCCACCTCAAGCGCGTGTTTCGGCGAGATGTTAAAGTGCCCGCTACCAACGAAGCGACCAACAATCCAGCCGGCCGCGCGCGGCGTTCTGCGCGCGGCCGTCACGCACTTGCGTCTCCATGTCGAACACCATGACTCACCGCCAGTCCGAACTGCTGCTGAATCGCCTCGACGCGCTGAGCTCGGGCCCGACGCGGCAGCATCTGCCCGACGGCCTGCGCGGCATCGAAAAGGAAAGCCTGCGCGTGACGCGCGACGGGATGATCGCGTTCACGCCGCATCCGCGCGCGCTCGGTTCGGCGCTCACGCATCCGTCGCTGACGACCGACTATTCCGAAGCGCTGATCGAGCTGATCACGCCTGCGGAAGGCGACGCCGCGATCACGCTCGAACGTCTCGACGATCTGCATCGCTACGTGTATGCGTCGCTCGGCGACGAGATGCTGTGGAACGACTCGATGCCCGGCCTGCTGCCGGCCGACGACCAGATTCCGATCGCCGACTACGGCACGTCGAACATCGGCCGCCTGAAGACGGTGTACCGGCGCGGCCTCGCGTATCGCTACGGCCGCACGATGCAGTGCATCGCCGGCATCCACTACAACTACTCGCTGCACGAAGAGGTGTGGCGGCGCCTGCATGCGGAAGAAGGCTCGACGGCCACGCTCGTCGATTATCAGTCGGAGCGCTATCTCGCGCAGATCCGCAACTTCCGCCGCCGCAGCTGGCTGCTGATGTACCTGTTCGGCGCGTCGCCCGCGCTCGATACGAAGTTCCTGCGTGGCAAGCCGCACAAGCTCGACACGTTCGATGCCGATACGCTGTACCTGCCGCATGCGACGAGCCTGCGGATGAGCGATCTCGGCTACTCGAACACGACCGCCCAGGCGGCGCTGCATGTCGACTACAACACGCTGCCCGGCTATCTCGACGCGCTGTCGAAGGCCGTGAGCGAGCCGTATCCGGCCTACGAGGCCATCGGCACGCATCGCGACGGCGAGTGGATCCAGATCAACACGAACGTGCTGCAGATCGAGAACGAGTTCTACTCGACGATCCGGCCGAAGCGCGTCACGTATTCGGGCGAGCGGCCGCTGCATGCGCTCGCATCGCGCGGCGTGCAGTACATCGAGGTGCGCTGTCTGGACATCGATCCGTTCGAGCCGACCGGTATCGCACTGGAAACCGCGCGCTTCATCGACGCGTTCCTGCTCGCGTGCGCGCTCGACGAGAGCCCGGCGCTCGACTGCCCCGCGTACCAGGAAGCGAACGCGAACTTCGGCAGCGTGACGATGGAAGGGCGCAAGCCGGGGCTCACGCTGCAGCGCGACGGCGAGTCGGTCACGTTGCAGGCGTGGGCAGACGATCTGATGGCCGATATCGAAACCGTCGGCCGCCGTCTCGACGAAATCCGCGGCGGCGACGAGCATGCGCGCGCGATCGCCGCACAACGCGAGAAGCTCGCCGATCCGGAGCGCACGCCGTCCGCGCACGTGCTGCGCACGATGCGCGAGCGCGGGCAGTCGTTCCTTGGGTTTGCGCTGGCGCAGAGCGAAGCGCATGCCGCGCATTTCCGTGCGAATCCGCCGTCGGCGGACACCCTGCGCACCGGGCAGGCGCTCGCCGCGAAGTCGCTGGCCGAGCAGGCCGAGCTCGAAACGAAGGAGGCCGGATCGTTCGACGCATTCGTCGCGGCCTATCGCGCGTATACGCTGAACCGCTTCAGCGTTTGATGCTTGCGCACGTGCATCGCGTCGATCGGCGCGGTGCGCGAGGCGCCTCTCCATCGCCGGTCGGCGCGCACCGTTCACCGTGGTGCGCTCGATCCGGTTCGATCAGCCGTCAGTGATGCGCGTACGTGCCGCGATCGATCGCAGGCGGCAGCGCCGGCTTGCCCGATTCCACGTTTGCCCCGCCGTCGCTGCCGTAGCCGGCGCTCTCGCCGCGCGCCTGCGCGGCACGGCGCATGATCGCCTGCATGTCGTCCGGAAAGTCGGGACTGCTCGCGAGACTCGTCCGGTAACCGGCGGCCTGCAGCTCCACGAGTTCCTGGCGGACCTGGGCGCGCGTCAGCGTCGATGCGGCCTGTGCGTGGGCGGCAAAGGCCGCGCCGATCAGCACGCATGCGCATGCCGCCTGTTTCATCGTCTTCATCGTTTCACTCCGTGAGGTTCCGGTGCCGTGCCTGCCGTGGCCGGCGCGGGCGGAATCGATGCGACCAGTCTAGGCTTCGGACGCCAAACGAAACATCCCGCCCGCCGTCAGGCACCTTTGCCGCACGTGCAACATTGCGCGGGGGCGGCGTCGCGCTGCGCCGGCGAACCGCTCGCGACGGGCTTCCTGTCGGATGCGACAGCGGGCCGCCTGCTGCCGGTCAGCGGGCGGCGGGTGGTTCGTATCGGGTCGCTACGCATCGGGCTTGTCCCCCTTGTACAAGCGCTGCGCGCCTCCTAACCTCTTTTAAGCGACTGATCGGTTGGCCGCGCGACGTCGTTGCGTGCGCAAGCGCCTGAGCGTTGTCGCGACTGCAGAACGTTGAGGTGAATTGAGTCCGGGAAGGCTGAAGCGCCAACCTGGGTTGCTCGAACGAGGCATCGGACCCGAGTAGGCGCTAAAGCGCCAACTCCGATCGACCGCCGTGGGGGTGAAGTAAGCGCTGAAGCGCTAACTCCAACCAGCCACGCCATGGGATCCGGGTAGGCGCTAAAGCGCCAAGCCGGATCGACAGGAGACACGATGAACCCCACCGACGCCCTACCGCCCGGCATCGTCTTCGCGCAGCCATTGACGCCGGTCGCCAACTCGCTGCTGCTGTCCTTCCTAGTCGCCGCGATCCCGATTGCGGTCGCGCTGATCGCACTCGGCGTGCTGCGCCGCCCTGCGTGGCAGGCCTCGCTCGCCGGGCTCGTCGCCGGTCTCGCGGTCGCGATCGGCGCGTGGGGGATGCCCGCCGGGCTCGCGTTCAACGCGGTCGGCGCCGGCATGGCGCTCGCGGTCGTGCCCGTGATGTGGATCGTCTTCAACGCATTGCTGCTGTACAACATCGCGGTGAAGTCGGGCCGCTTCGACCAGTTCCGGCAATGGATGCTCGACAACCTGCCAGACGATCGCCGTCTCGTGCTGCTCGTCGTCGCGTTCTCGTTCGGCTGTCTGCTCGAAGGGATCTCGGGATTCGGTACGCCGGTCGCAATCACGAGCGCACTGCTGATCGCGCTCGGCTTCCCGGCGCTCGAAGCGCTCACCTATACGCTGTTGTTCAACACGGCACCGGTCGCGTTCGGCGCGCTCGGCGTGCCGATCACCGTGCTCGGCGCGGTGACGTCGCTGCCGCCCGCGACGCTCGCGCAGATGGTCGGCCGCCAGTTGCCGTTCTTCGCGTTGCTGCTGCCGTTCTACGTGGTCGGCGCGTACGGCGGGCTGCGCTCGATCTCGAAGCTGTGGCCCGCGCTGCTCGTGTCGGGCGGCAGCTTCGCGATCGCGCAGTTCGTCACGTCGAACTTCCTCGGCTACCAGCTCACCGACGTGCTGTCGTCGCTCACGTCGCTGATCGTCACGATCGGCTTCCTGCAGGTATGGAAGCCGCAGCCCGATCCGCAATACGCGCTCGCGCGCGGCGTGCCCGCAACGGCCGGCGCCGCGCGCGCGGGCTTCGGCGGCTGGCTGCCGTGGCTCGTCGTGTCGGTGGTCGTGATCGTCTGGGTGCACGCGAACATCGCGGCGATCGGCGACGTGAAGATCAAGTGGCCGGGCCTGCACAACGCGGTGTTCGTGTCGCTGTACCACAAGCCCTATGCGGCGATCTGGGACTTCCAGCCGCTCGGCACCGGCACCGCGATCCTGGTCTCGGCGATCGTCACGGCGGCGCTGACGCGCACCGGCGTCGGCGCGTTCTTCGAATGCGTGGTCAAGACCTGGCGGCAGACGTGGATCGCGATCGTCACGGTGATGATGATCGTCGGGCTTGCGTACCTGCTGAACTACTCGGGGATCAGCTACACGCTCGGCACCGGCGTCGCGTCGACCGGCGCGCTGTTCCCGCTGGTGTCCGCGTCGCTCGGCTGGATCGCGGTGTTCCTGTCGGGCAGCGACACGTCGGGCAACGCGCTGTTCGGCAACCTGCAGGTGGTCGCCGCGCGGCAGCTCGGCCTCGATCCCGTGCTGATGGCCGCGACCAATTCGTCGGGCGGCGTGATGGGCAAGATGATCTCGCCGCAGAACATCGCGACGGGCGTGTCGACCACCGATCTGAAGGGGCAGGAGGGCGTGGTGTTCGCGCGCACCTTCTGGCACAGCGTGATCCTCACGCTGCTGCTCGGCGTGCTGGTGTTCCTGCAGCAGCACGTGCTGACGTGGATGATTCCGGCGCTGCCGAAATGATGTGAGCGCAACGACAGAGGGAAGGCGCGGAAACAGCGCCACGTAAAGTGCGGAACCGGTGAGCGCGCGGCAATTCAGCGCGCGTTCGCCCGCCGCGCCGTTCGTCCCGCTTCATCCGCCCCGGCCGCGTCACTGCCGGCCGGCAGGATGCACGCGAGGAACGCGTCGATCGCGGGGCTCTGGCGGCGCGCCTTCAGGTAGTACACGTATTCGTCGATCGTCGTGTCGACGCCGCGCAGCGCGATCACGCGCAGGTCCGGATGACGTTCGGCCTCGCCGAGCGGAAACAGGCTGCCGCCCACCTCATGCAGGATCGCCTCGCGGATCGCTTCGCGGCTGCCGATCTCGGCAACCGAGACGGCCGCGACACCGGCCGCCTCGAGAATCGTCTCCGTGCAGCGGCGCGTGACCGAGCCTTCCTCGCGAATCAGCAGCCGCACGTCGGCGAGCCGCGCCGGATCGATCGCGTCGAAGCGCGCGAGCGGATGGTTGCGATGCACGACGAGCACGAGCGGGTCGGTCGAGATCACCTTGCGTTCGAGGCCGTCGGCATCGTTGCGCTGCGACGAGACGGCGAGATCGATGCGGAATTCCTGCAGCGCCTGCAGGATCTCCTCGGAGTTGCCGATCCGGCACGTGAGCGCGATCGACGGATGCGCGTTCGAGAAGCGGCCGACCGCCTCCATGATGTAGTAAGGCCCCGTCGCACCGATCCGCAGCTGGCCTTCGAACAGGCCGCCGACGTTGCGCAGCATGATGTCGGCCTGCGCTTCGAGCGCGATCATCTTCTCGACGAGCGGCAACAGCTCGATCCCCGTCTCGGTGACCTCGAGCTTGCGGCCGCTGCGGTAGAACAGCTCGACGCCATACACCTGCTCGACCTGCCGGATCTGCGCGGCGATCGTCGGCTGGCTCACGCCCAGGTGACGCGCGGCGCGCGTGATGCTGCCCTGCCGGACGGTCGCGTGGAACGCCTTCAGCTGATCGAACACGACTCGGCTTCCCCCTCTGTATCGCGCGTCAGCGTAGCGCATGCGTATGTCGGCGGGATGAAAGGCGCGTCGTGTGCCACTTCGAAAAAATTCTTGTGGGTAACCCAAAGAAACCTGCGGTAACCGGTCACGGCCGGGACATGCCGATGCGGGGTAATAGCGGCGACGCAAACCGCCGGCCCCGCTCGACTGGCGCCCCCACTCCTACCGACAACAGGGTTCTCTTCATGTCCTCGAACAATCGACGCGATTTCCTGCGCCTCGCCGCGCAGTCGGCCGGCGCGATGGCCGCCTACGCGGGCTTCCCGCCCGCGATCCGCAATGCGCTGGCGATGCCGGCCGCCTATCGCACGGGCACGATCCGCGACGTCGAACACGTCGTGATCTTCATGCAGGAAAACCGTTCGTTCGACCATTACTTCGGCGGGCTGCGCGGCGTGCGCGGCTTCAACGACCCGCGCCCGCACCTGCTGCCGAGCGGCGCACCGGTGTGGCAGCAGCCGCCGGCGTCGGTGTTCACGAAGAACTACCATTCGCGCGGCCTCGATCCGTCGGCGCCGTACGTGCTGCCGTTCTACCTCGATCCGAAGCAGACGACCGAATTCCAGCCGGGCACCAACCACGGCTGGAGCAGCGGCCACCTGTCCTGGAACAACGGCCAGTGGGACCAGTGGGTGAACCAGAAGCAGGACGTGCTGACGATGGGCTACCTGAAGCGCCAGGATCTCACGTACCACTACGCATTGGCCGACGCGTTTACGATCTGCGATTCGTACTTCTGTTCCGCACACGCCGACACCGCGCCGAACCGCATCTACCTGTGGACCGGCACGGTCGACCCGCGCAACATCTACGGCAACCCGCCGAACGGCCCGGGCATTGGCGAGCGCGACGACGTGAACGGCTACACGTGGACCACCTACGCGGAACGCCTCGAGAACGCAAAGATCAGCTGGAAGGTGTATCAGGGCGGCACGGGCATCCCGGGCGACCCGACCGACAACTACACCGACAATTCGCTGATGTTCTTCAAGCGCTTCCAGGTGAAGGAAGGCGCGAGCGGCCCGCTGGTCGACAAGGGCGCGTCGGACCACACGCTCGCCGAGCTGAAGGCCGACGTGCAGGCGAACCGGCTGCCGCAGGTGTCGTGGATCGTGTCACCGTACAAGTACAGCGAGCACCCGCAGGCATCGCCGACCGACGGCGCGTTCTACATCAACATGGTGCTCGAGGCGCTCACGTCGAACCCGGAGGTGTGGGCGAAGACGGTGTTCATCCTCAACTACGACGAGAACGACGGGCTGTTCGACCACGTCGTGCCGCCGGTGCCGCCGGTGACGAGCGGCGTGGGCGGCCAGGGCATCGTGTCGTCGAACCTGCTGTCGAATCTCGGCGACGAGCTGCTCGACCTGAACAAGTACCCGGGCGAAATGAGCCCGCTCGTGCCGGGCGCCGACCCGGGCGGCATCCAGCCGATCGGCCTCGGGCCGCGCGTGCCGCTGATCATCATCTCGCCGTGGACGAAGGGCGGCTGGGTCTGCTCGGAGACGTTCGACCATACGTCGGTGCTGCGTTTCCTCGAAGCGCGCTTCGGCGTGAAGGAGCCGAACATCAGCGCATGGCGCCGCTCGATCTGCGGCGACCTCACGTCGGCGTTCGACTTCTCCGCACGCCCCGATACGCGCACGGTGAGCTTCACGGTGCCGCAGCACATCGCGACGGCCGGCCAGGCGTACCAGGTGCCCGCGCAGCAGTCGATGCCGGCGCAAGAGCCCGGCACGCGGCCGGCACGCGCGCTGCCGTACGAGCTGTTCGTGCACAGCCGGGTGAGCGCGCACGACGACAGCGTGTCGCTCGACTTCGCGAACACCGGTGACGCAGGCGCGGCGTTCTACGTGTACGACCGCCGCAACCCGACGACGCCGCCGCGTCGCTACGCGGTGTCCGCGCATGACCGCTTCGTCGATACGTGGAACACGTCGGCCGCGCGCGGCGATTACCATCTCGCGGCATACGGCCCGAACGGTTATCTGTGCGAGTTCCAGGGCAACACGCGGCTCGCGGCGGACGGCCGCCACGCGAACCCCGAAGCGCGGATCGGCTACGACGTGCGCAACCGCCACGTGTATCTGCAACTGCGCAACAGCGGGCGCGCGACGTGCCGCGTGACGGTCGACAACGCGTACAGCCATGCGCATGCGCGCACCTACACGCTGGAGCCGGGCGAGCGCGTCGAGGATCACTTCGAGCTGTCGTCGAGCCACGGCTGGTACGATCTGACGATCACCGCGACGACGCTGCGCGGCGGCGACGACAAGGTCGTGCGCCGCTTCGCGGGCCACGTCGAGACGGGCCGGTCGAGCCACAGCGATCCGGGGCCGGTGAAGCACACGACGGCCTGACGGCCGGCACGCGTCGCGCGATACGGGCGAGGTCGGCCCGTCGCGCGACTGCCGCCTGCCGGGTGCGTTTCGGTTGCATCCCGGCAGGCGGGATTGGCTTTTGGAAACTGAAAACTGTTGACAATGTGCCGGGCTGAGGGTATATAAGGATCATTCGCCGATATGGCGCCCTCGATTTCTACCGCAGCCTTGCTGCCTGCCCGACCATGACAGCCCCGAACGCGCTCAGCGCCATCGAACTCCTGCAAAGCCAGTCGCTCGCGATGATCGTCCAGGACATGCTCGAGCGCGCGATCGTCTCCGGCGAATACGCGCCGGGCGAGAAGCTCAACGAAGTCGAGATCGCGACCAAGCTGAACGTGTCGCGCGGCCCCGTGCGCGAAGCGTTCCGCGCGCTCGAACAGGCCGGCCTGCTGCGTAACGAGAAGAACCGCGGCGTGACGGTGCGCGTCGTGCCGCTGCGCGAGGCCGAGGAGATCTACGAAGTGCGCGCGATGCTCGACGAATCGGTCGCGCGCGCGCTCGCCAAGCGCATCTCGCCCGACACGCTGAAGGTGCTGAAGGGCATCATCCAGTCGATGAAGGACGCCGCGAAGACGCACGACGTCACGCGCTATACCGAGCTGAACGTGCAGTTCCACGACGCGATGGTCGTCGGCGTCGGCAATACGCACCTCACCGATACCTACCGCCGGCTCGTGCGCCAGCTCGGCCTGCTGCGCCAGGCCGCGATCGAGGCCGAGGAGGATGCGATCGCCGTGTCCGCCGCCGAGCACGACAAGATCGTCCAGGCGCTCGCGGGCGGCGACGAGCAGCAGGCGGTGGCACTCGTGCGCGAGCACGTCACGCACGGTCTCGCGCGCATGCGCCGCACGCACGAGCAGGGGCTGCCCGCGACGGGCAAGGCGGCGCGGGAGAAGACCGTGCGCGCGTAAGCGCCCGGCGACGCCCGCACGGGTTGCCGCGCAAAAGCAAAGGGACGCTTCGCAGCGTCCCTTTTTCATTGCGTCTTCAGGTCATGCGGGTCCTGCAGGTCGACGCATCGTCACGCCTTGTCGGCTTTCCCCGCCGCGCTCGCGAATTTCGCGAGCCACGTGTCGACAGCCGCCGGCGGCCGGCTCTCGTCCTCCGCGCGCTCCTTGCGGCGGATCGCATTGCGCACGACGTGCGCGCCGACATAGCGGATCGGTTCCGGCGGGAACGCCCCAAGCGGGCCGCGCACGATCGGGCTGCGCGTCCACGCGTTGTCGAGGCCGAGCACGAGCGACGACAGGATCTGCCCGCCCATGTAGGTCGGCCCCACGCCGTTACCCGAGTAGCCGAAGCCGTAGAACACGTTCGGCGCATCGTCGAGGCGGCCGAAGAACGGGAAGCCGGTGACGGATCGATCCGACGGCCCGTTCCAGCTTGCCGTGACTGGCACGCCAGCGAGCGACGGAAAGAATTCGCGCAGGCTTTGCGTGAGTTGCGCCTCGTACGGCGAGCGCCGGTCGAACACGGGTGCGATACGGCTGCGCCACGAGAACGTGTTGCCGCCCTTGCCGAGCATCAGCCGCCCGTCGGCGGTGGTGCGGTAGTAGTAGACGAAGATCCGCGAATCGAGCACCGACACGCCGTCCACGAGCCCGGTCTGCTCCAGCAGCTCGGGGCATTTCTCGGTGATGACCATGTCGCTCGACACGACCGCGATCGTGCGCTCGAACTGCGGGAAGCGGCTCGCCATCCACGCGTTGATCGCGAACACGAGCTTGCCCGCGCTCACGCTGCCGGACGGCGTGCGAACAACGGCCGGTTGCCCGGGCGTGAAGTCGAGCATCGGTGTGCGTTCGTAGATCCGGATGCCCATCGCGAGCGCGACGCGGCGCAGCCCGCGCACGAGCTTGCCGGGATGCACGGTCGCGGCGATCGGCGAGTAGACGCCGTCGAGATTGCGTGCGGAACCCGAGCGGCGCGCGACTTCGGCGGGCGGCAGCGGCTCGTAGCTGTGAATGCCGCACGCGGCGAGCGCGTCGAGCACCGGCGCGAGCGTGCCGACCTGCGCGCGCGACGTCGCGGTGTACAGCGTGCCGTCGAGCCGCAGCTCGGCATCGATGTCGTGCGCGCGGCAGAAATCGGCGATGTGCTGTACGGCCGCTTCGGATGCCTTCACGAGCCGGATCGCCTCGGCTTCGCCGAACAGGCGCCGCAGCGTCAGGAATTTCGCGGACCACGTGAGCAGGCAGCCGCCGTTGCGACCGCTCGCGCCGGCGCCGCACAGGTCGGCCTCGACGATCGCGATGTCGAGCGCGGGGTTCTGCTGCTTGGCCTGGATCGCGGTCCAGAGCCCGGTGAAGCCGCCGCCGACGATGCACACGTCGGCCTGCGTCGCGCCTTGCAGCGCGGGGGCGAGATCGCCGTCGTTGAACAGCGCTTGTTCGATCCAGAAGGGGCGCATCGGAGGGTTCTTCGAAAAGGGGCCGTGCCGCGCACGGCCCGAAACAACTGGCCGCCGCGTGCGAACGTGCACGCGGCGGGGACCATCACGTCACGTCGTCCTGCGTCACGTCAGGCGGCCGCTTCGGCCGACACGCGGCGCACGCCCATCGCGCGCAGCGTGTCGGCGATCGCGGCGACGGCGCCCGGGATGCCGGCTTCGCCGAAGTGGCCGATGCAGCCGACCCGGAACGTCTCGACCTCGGTCAGCTTGCCCGGATACAGGATGTAGCCGCGCTTCTTGACCTCCTGATAGAAGCGCTTGAAGTCGTAGTTCGGATCGTCCGGCGCATGGAACGTGACGATGATCGGTGCCTGGATCGCCGGATCGAGGAACGGCCGGAAGCCGAGCGCGAGCATCCCGTCGATCAGCGCGCGATAGTTGCGCTGGTAGCGGCCGCCGCGCGCGGCGAGCCCGCCTTCGTCAACGTATTGCCCGACGGCTGCGTCGAGCGCCGCGACTACGTGCGTCGGCGGCGTGAAGCGCCACTGCGTTGTGCGCTGCATGTAGACCCACTGGTCGTACAGGTCCATCGCGAGCGAGTGGCTGTTGCCTTCGCAGCGTTCGAGCGCGCTGCGCTTCGCGATCACGAAACCGAGCCCCGGCACGCCTTCGAGGCATTTGCCGGATGCCGCGATCACCGCGTCGAACGGCGTCGTGCGCGCGTCGATGTCGATCGCGCCGAACGAGCTCATCGCATCGACGATCAGTGCGCGGCCGTGCTTCGCGACGACCTGCGCGATGTCGTGCAACGGGTTCAGTACACCGGCGCCCGTTTCGCAGTGCACGAGTGCGACGTGCGTGATGGTCGGATCGGCGACGAGCGCGCGCTCGACGTCGGCCGGATCGACGCGGCGATCCTCGCTGTAGTCGATCGTCGTCAGCTTGCGGCCGAGCACACGGCAGATCCTCGCGATGCGCTGGCAGTACGCGCCGTTGTTCGGCACGAGCACGTGGCCGTCGCGCGGCACGAGCGTGCCGATGGCCGCTTCGACCGAGAACGTGCCACTGCCTTGCAGCGGCACGCATTCGTGCGTGCCTTCGCCGTGCACGATCTGCAGCAGGCGTTCGCGCAGCCGCGCGGTGATCGCGTTGAAGTCGCTGTCCCACGATCCCCAGTCGCGCAGCATCGCGTCGCGCGTGGTGTCGGAGGTCGTCAGGGGGCCTGGGGTGAGCAGGATGGGCTGGGCGGCGAGCGTCATGGTGTCTCCTTGATGAAGTCGGGACGTCACGTGAATGCGGTTAAAAAATCAGTGGCGATGCGGGTTGCGCCAGGCCTGCGTACGGCGCAACAGTCGATGCGAGATGCACGCGAACAGCACGCACGCGAACGACGACGTCGCGAGCACGAGCGTGGCCATCGCGGCGGCCGGGCCCATCTGGCCCGCGTCGTCGAGGTTCAGGATCGCGACCGACGCGGGCTGCGTGTCGGGCGAGTAGAGGAACGCGACGGCCGAGACCGTGGTCATCCCGTTGACGAACAGGTAGCGCGCGATCAGCAGGATCGCGGGCAGGCACACGGGCACGGTCACGCGCAGGAAGGTCTTGTAGAACGGCACCTTCAGCGATGCGGACACGGCCTCGAACTCGCTGTCGATCTGCCGGAGCGCGGTGACGGCGGTCAGGTGGCTCGACGCGTAGTAGTGCACCACCGTGACGATCGCGAGCAGCCACAACGACCCGTACAGCCCGTTCAGCGGATTGCCGGGCGCGTTGAACAGGAAGATGTAGCTGATGCCGAGCACGAGCCCCGGCACGCCCATCGGCAGGATCGCGCACAGGGCGATGAAGCCGCGCAGCCAGCGTGCGCCGCGCGTCTTCTCGATCAGGTATGCGCCGCCGAACACGACGATCGTGCCGCCGAGCGCCACCGTCGCGGCCATCCGCAGGCTGTTCTTGTACGCGTCGAAGATGCCCGCGCCGATCAGCCCCATCTTGTAGTGCTGCAGCCCGAGACTCATCTGGTACGGCCAGAACTTCACGAACGACGCGAACACCGAGATGCCGACCACCGCGATGAAGAACGCGCACACGAGGCCGCAGTACGCGAGCATCGCGGCGTCGAAGCCGCGCGACGGCTTCGGCTGATACGGCGTCGAGCGTGCGCCGAGCTGCGACTGCTGGCGGCGGCGGATGAAGAAGTCGACGCCGAACGCGACGAGGGCGGGGCACAGCAGCATCAGGCTCACGACCGCGCTGCGGTTGAAGTCCTGCAGGCCGATGATCAGCTTGTAGATGTCGGTCGACAGTACGTTGTACGAACCGCCGATCACCACCGGCACGCCGAAGTCGTTGATGCACATCGTGAACGCCACCATCGTCGCGCTGATCAGCCCGTACTTCGCGCCGGGCAGCGTGATCGTGAAGAACTTGCGCGTGCGGCTCGTGCCCATCGCGTCGGCGGCCTCGTAGAGCCGGCCGTCGGCAAGCGACAGCGCGGTGACGAGGATCATCAGCACGTGCGGGAACGACGCGTACACCATGCTCAGCACGATGCCCGGCAACCCGTAGATCGAATGGCCGTGCAGCAGCGGCTTCAGCAGCCCCGCGTTGCCGAACCAGTAGATGAACGACACCGCGGACAACAGCGTCGGCGCGAGCAGCGGCAGCAGCGCGACGGTACGCGCGGCGTTCTTGAACGGCATGCACGAGCGGGTCAGCGCATACGCGAACGTGAACGCCATCGGCACGACGATCGACGTGACGAGCGCGCCGACCGTCAGCGAATGCAGCATCGAGCGCAGCACGCCGCTGTCCTCGAGATACTCGATGAAGTTGTGCGCGCCGACGAATCGCCCGTCCGCATCGACAAAGCATTTCTGCACGACGAGCGCGAGCGGCAGCAGCAGGAACATCGACATCAGCGCGGCCATCGCGACGAGCGCGAGCTGCGCGATGCGGTCGTGCCAGTGCGTGATCTGCCGCACGTCGGCGGGGGCGGAGGCGCCGCGGCGGCGCTCGGTCAGGACGGTGCTCATTGCAGTCGCTCCTTCGCGCTCGGGAACACGCGGACATGGTCGCGATCGAGCGCGAGGTCGATACGCGCGCCGGCCTGCACGCCGGTGCGGTCGACGTCGTGATACGACAGGTCGGCGACGATCTCCTGGCCGTCGAGCCCGTCGATCCGGAAGCTCACGCGGCAGAACGCACCGAGGAATTCGAGCTTCTCGACGCGGCCGGCCAGCACGTTGTCGGCCGTTTGGCCCGGCACGCAGATGCGCAGGTCTTCAGGCCGCACGTACACCGACACCGCCGCGCCCTGCGCGGGGCGGGCCGTGCCATGGCGGCAGTCGAGGCCGACCGCGCCCGCGCGCAGCGTGCCGTCCTGCGCGACTTCGGCGGGAATCGTGTTGACGCGGCCGATGAAGTCCGCGACGAACGGCGACGCGGGCTGCCGGTAGATTTCGAGCGGCGTGCCGATCTGTTCGATCACGCCATGGTTCATCACGACGATGCGATCGGCCATCGACAGCGCTTCTTCCTGGTCGTGCGTGACCATGATCGTCGTCACGCCGAGCCGCTGTTGCAGTGCGCGGATTTCCTGGCGCAGCCGCACGCGCACCCGTGCGTCGAGTGCCGACAGCGGCTCGTCGAGCAGCAGCAGGCCGGGGGAGGTGGCGAGCGCGCGCGCCAATGCGATGCGCTGCTGCTGGCCGCCGGACAGCTGGCCCGGATGCTTGCGATGGCTGTCGGGCAGGCCGACCAGCGCGAGCAGCGTGTGCACGCGCTCGTGGATCGCGTCGCGCTTCATCTTCCGGTTCACGAGCCCGTACGCGACGTTGTCGTACACCGTGAGGTTCGGGAACAGCGCGTACGACTGGAACACGATGCCGTAGTCGCGCAGTTGCGGCGGCAGCCGCGAGATATCGCGGCCGTCCTGCATGATGTGGCCGGCGTTCTGCGTCTCGAGCCCCGCGATGATCCGCAGCAGCGTGGTTTTCCCGCAGCCGGACGGCCCCAGGAAGCAGATCATTTCGCCCTTCATCACGCTCAGGTTGATGTCGGTCAGGACCTGCGTGTCGTTGTACCGCTTCTCGATGCGTTCTACGCTCAGATAAGGTGCCATGCGCGCCTCCATGCTGGGGCGGCCCGGGGGCCGGATTCGACGACGGAAAGGGTGGCGCGGGGCGGCGCGCGGCGCGGCCCCGCTGCCGGTCGCGGCGTTACTGCTGCGTTTTCGAGCCGTAGCGCTTCTGCCACGTGTCGAGAATCGACTGGCGGTTCTTCGCCGACCACACGAAGTCGTTCTTCACGAGCAGCTCCGAGTAGTTGTCGGGGATACCGGTGAGCTTGCGCGCGACACCCGGGTACGCGACGATCGCCCACCAGCGCGCGGTGATCTGGTTCGCATCCTTGCTCGCCATGAAATCGGCCAGCTTCTTCGCGGCATCGGGCTGCTTCGTCGTCTTCATGATCGCCGTGCCTTCCATGTCCCAGCCGAGCCCTTCCTTCGGGAACACGAGATCGATCGGCGCGCCCTGCGACTGCAGTTCGTGGCCGCGGAACTCGAACGAGATGCCGATCGGGAATTCGCCGGTGCCGGCGAGCGTGCACGGCTTCGAGCCCGAGTGCACGTATTGAGCGACGTTCTTGTCGAGCGCGTCCATGAATTTCCAGCCCTTGTCGTCGCCGAAGGTCTGCAGCCACGCGGTCACGTCGAGGTAGCCGGTGCCGGAGGAAACCGGGCTCGGCATCACGATCGCGCCTTTATAGACGGGCTTCGTCAGGTCCTCCCACGACGTCGGCTTCGGGATGCCCTTCGCCTGCGCGGCGACGCGGTTGTAGCAGATCGTCGCGCCCCACACGTCCATGCCGACCCAGTGCGGCGGCGTGTTCGCGTCGCTGTACTTGCGCGTGAGCTGGTCGAAGCCCTTCGGCGCGTACGGCATCAGCATCCCCTGCAGGTCGAGCAGCGTGAGGCTCGACGCGGCGAGGCCGAGCACGACGTCCGCGCGCGGGTTGTTCTTCTCCGCGAGCAGCTTCGCGGTGACCGAGCCGGTCGAGTCGCGCACCCAGCGGATCTCGATATCGGGGTTCGCTTTCTCGAACGCGTCCTTGTAGGGCTTCATTGCCTCGTCTTCCAGCGCGGTATAGACGAGCAGCGACGTCTTCGCGTGCGCCGCCTGCACCGCGCCGAGCGCGACCGCCGCGGCCAGTGCGAAGCGGGCCGCGCCCGCCGCCCATGCGTTCAAACGCTTGTTTACCGGCACTTCGTTCATCTTCAGACCCCTTGACTGTGGCGCCGCGGCACGCGGCGGATGAGTGGAGACCAGCCCTCTTGCTGCTACGTTGTTTTGCTTTCTGTTCTCTGCATGTTGTTGACAATCTACAAATCATCAATTTTAATGTCAAGCATGGAAAACACCTCCCTTCGGCGCGACGCGGGCGCCGACGGCTCTACCCTTCGAACTGAAAGGAATGAACGTCATGAATGAAACGCCTGTATTCGTGGAAGTGAACGGCCGCCGCTACAACTGGATGAGCCGGCCCGTGGTGGTCGTCTGCGTCGATGGCTGCGCATACGAATATCTGGAAGAAGCGGCCGAGGCCGGCGTCGCGCCGTTCCTGCGCACGCTGCTGAAGCCGGGCACGGCGCTCAAGGGCGAGTGCGTGGTGCCGAGCTTCACGAACCCGAACAACCTGTCGATCGTGACAGGCGTGCCGCCGGCGGTGCATGGGATTAGCGGCAACTACTTCTACGATCGCGACACCGGCGCCGAGGTGCTGATGAACGATCCGAAGTACCTGGTCGCACCGACCGTGCTCGCGACGTTCGCGGAGCAAGGCGCGAAGGTCGCGGTCGTCACCGCGAAGGACAAGCTGCGCCGCCTGCTTGGCAAGGGGCTGAAGGGGATCTGCTTCTCGTCGGAGAAGGCCGACGAAGCCAGCCTCTCGGAAAACGGCATCGACAACGTGCTCGAACTGGTCGGCAAGCCGGTGCCGAGCGTGTACAGCGCGGATCTGTCCGAATTCGTGTTCGCGGCCGGCGTGCGCCTGCTCGAGACGCGCCCGATCGACCTGATGTACCTGTCGACGACCGACTACGTGCAGCACAAGTGCGCGCCCGGCACGGAAGGCGCGAACGAGTTCTACGCGATGATGGACAAGTACCTGCAGCGCCTCGACGAACTCGGCGCGATCGTCGCGATCACGGCCGACCACGGGATGAACGCGAAGCACGACGATGAAACCGGCGAGCCGAACGTGATCTACCTGCAGGAACTGTTCGACGAGTGGCTCGGCGAGGAGGCGGCGCGCGTGATCCTGCCGATCACCGACCCGTACGTCGTGCACCACGGCGCGCTTGGTTCGTTCGCGACCGTCTACGTGCCGGCGACGGCCGATGCCGAGGCGCTGCGCGCGCGGCTCGCCGCGGTCGACGGCATCGAGGTCGTGCTGACGGGCGCCGAAGGCTGCGCGCGCTTTGAACTGCCGCCGGCGCGGATGGGCGACCTGATCGTGATCTCGAAGCAGGACGTCGTGCTCGGCACGCGCCGGATCAAGCATGACCTGTCGGGCCTCGACGTGCCGCTGCGCTCGCACGGCGGGATCTCCGAGCAGATCGTGCCGCTGATCTTCAGCAAGCCGGTCGCGGGCGACGTCACGGGCCGCGCGCGGCTGCGCAACTTCGACATCATCGACATCGCGCTCAACCATCTGCAGTGATGCGCACGCATCCGTAAGGGGACACACTCATGAACGCCATTGCAGCATCGACGGACGTCCGCGAGATTCGTCGCGAAGCACTGCGAATCGACGGCGAACGGATTCATCGGGACGCGGTAATCGAAGTGCGCAACCCGTACGACGGCTCGCTGGTCGGCACCGTGCCGAAGGCGACGCTGGACGACGTGCGGCGTGCGTTCGCGACCGCACGTGCGTACCGGCCGACGCTCACGCGCCACGATCGCGCGGCGATCCTGCGCCGCGCGGCCGATATCGTGCGCTCGCGCACGGCCGAGATTGCAGCGCTGATCACGGCCGAGGCAGGGTTGTGCATCAAGGATTCGACGTATGAGGCCGGCCGCGTCGCCGACGTGCTGACGTTCGGCGCCGGTGAAGTGCTGAAGGACGACGGGCAGATCTTCTCGTGCGACCTGACACCGCACGGCAAGAAGCGCCGCGTGTACACGCAGCGTGACCCGCTGCTCGGCGTGATCTCGGCGATCACGCCGTTCAACCACCCGATGAACCAGGTCGCGCACAAGATCGTGCCGTCGGTCGCGACCAACAACCGGATCGTCGTGAAGCCGTCGGAGAAGGTGCCGCTGTCGTGCTACCTGTTCGCGGACATCCTGTACGAAGCCGGCCTGCCGCCGCAGATGCTGCAGGTGCTCACCGGCGACCCGAAGGAGATTGCCGACGAGCTGATCACGAACCCGGCGATCGACCTCATCACGTTCACCGGCGGCGTATCGATCGGCAAGTCGATCGCGTCGCGGATGGGCTACCGGCGCGCGGTGCTCGAGCTTGGCGGCAACGATCCGATCATCGTGATGGAAGACGCCGATCTCGACGAAGCGAGCACGCTCGCGGTGTCGGGTTCGTACAAGAACTCGGGGCAGCGTTGCACCGCGATCAAGCGGATGCTCGTGCACGAGTCGGTGGCCGATCGCTTCACGGAGCTGGTGGTCGAGAAAACGAAGGCGTGGTCGTACGGCAATCCGGCCGATCCGTCGGTCGACATGGGCACGGTGATCGACGAGGCAGCCGCGAAGTTCTGCGAGCAGCAGGTGAACGACGCGATCGCGCGCGGTGCGCGGCTGCTGGTCGGCAACGTCCGCGATGGCGCGCTGTATTCGCCGACGGTGATCGATCGCGTGACGCCCGACATGCCGCTGGTGAAATATGAAACCTTTGGCCCGGTGTCACCGATCATGCGTTTCCGCGACATCGACGAAGCGATCCGGATGTCGAACAGTACCGACTATGCGCTGTCGTCGTCGGTCTGCACGAACCGCTTCGACAACATTACGCGCTTCATCACCGAGCTGGAAGTCGGCAGCGTGAACGTGCGCGAAGTACCGGGCTACCGGCTCGAACTGACGCCGTTCGGCGGCGTGAAGGATTCGGGGCTCGGCTACAAGGAAGGCGTGCAGGAAGCGATGAAGAGCTTCACGAATACGAAGACGTATTCGCTGCCGTGGTAAGCGACGTGTAATGCGGACGCGCCGGCTCGAAGGCCGGCGCGCGGAATGTCCCCCGGCGGGATGCGCCTGCGACAGGCGCCAGGCGACGGTCAATCGTCGTCGTCGCGGTGATGTCGCCAGCCGCGATGCCAGCCGTTGTCGTGCCGGTAGCGGCGATAGCGATATTCGCCGTAGTACGGACCGTAATAGACGGGCGCAGGCTCGTACACGACGGGCGGCGGCGTGTAGTAGACAGGCGGCGGCGCCTCGATCACCGGCCCCGGTACGCCGAAGTACACGCCGATGTCGGCATGCGCGAACGCACTTGCCGACAGGCAGGCGGCCGCGATGCCGAGAGCACTGGACAACAGGATGCGTTTCATTTGCCGTTCACTCCGCTCGTGGGGGCTAGGCCCGCGAGCAACAGGTTCACCTGTCTTCATGGTACGTAGCGCATGCCGAATGGGTGATACCGCGGTGTCGCTTCTGTAACCGCTGGTAACGAATCGTCGGACGATCGTCGTGCTGCATCGCGACGGATTTCATCTGCGGAATGAGCGTGGCTGGCCGGCGCGTTATTCGACGCGCTCATATCGATAGCCGATTTGCGTTTTTGCCGGGCCTCGACGCGTCGGTAGAATTCGCGGACCTCTCGAACGGCATGCATGTGCCTCGGGAATATTCCCTCCAATCATTCGGGGTCCGCACCATGAAATTCCTTCGCTCCATCCTGGTCGTCGCCATGCTGCAGGCCGTTTCGGTCACGAGCGCACTGGCTGCCGACGACCTGTCGCAGATCAAGTCGTCCGGCGTGTTCCGGGTCGGTACCGAAGGCACCTACGCGCCGTTCACGTACCACGACGAAACCGGCAAGCTGACGGGCTTCGACGTCGACATCGCGACTGCGATCGCGCAGCGTCTCGGCGTGAAGCCGCAGTTCGTCGAAGGCAAGTGGGATGGGCTGATCGCGGGTCTCGACGTGAACCGCTACGACGCGGTCGTCAACGAAGTGTCGATCACCGACGCGCGCAAGGCGAAATACGATTTCTCGACGCCGTACATCACGTCGCGCGCGGTGCTGATCGTGCGCGCGGACAACACGACGATCCGCTCGTTCGACGATCTCAAGGGCAAGAAATCCGCGAACACGCTGACCAGCAATTTCGGCAAGCTCGCGGCCGCGCACGGCGCATATGTGGTGCCCGTGCAGGGCTTCAACGAATCGATCGACCTGCTGAGCTCGGGGCGCGTCGACGCGACGATCAACGATTCGCTGTCGTACCTCGATTTCCGCAAGCACAAGCCGGACGCGAAGCTGAAGATCGCGGCGACCGACACGGGTGGCGCCAGCGACGCATCGGGCGTGCTGCTGCGCAAGGGCAGCCCCGCGCTGGTGGCCGCGATCGACAAGGCGCTCGCGGACATCAAGGCAGACGGCACCTACGCGAAGATCTCGCAGAAGTATTTCGGCCGCGACGTGTCGCAGCCGTGACGCGAGGTTGAACGATGCCGGCCTGGCTTCACCTGATGGCGGAATCGCTGCGGCCCCTGCTCGTCGCGGGGCTCGTGTTCACGGTTCCGCTCACGCTCGCGTCGTTCGCGATCGGCCTGCTGCTCGCCTTCGGCGCGGCGCTCGTGCGGCTGTTCGGGCCGCGCTGGGCGCAGGCCGCCGTGCGTTTCTACATCTGGCTGTTTCGCGGTTCGCCGCTGCTCGTGCAGTTGTTCGTGATCTTCTACGGCCTGCCGAGCGTCGGTATCGTGCTCGATCCGCTGACGGCCGCCGTGATCGGTTTCTCGCTGAACGTCGGCGCGTACAACGCCGAGGTGATCCGTGGCGTGATCGAATCGATTCCGAAGGGGCAGTGGGAGGCCGCATACTCGATGGCGATGACGCGCCCGCAGGCGCTGCGCCGCGCGATCCTGCCGCAGGCCGCGCGCGTCGCGCTGCCGGCGCTGTCGAATGCTTTCATTTCGCTCGTGAAGGACACGTCGCTCGCGGCCGTGCTGACCGTGCCGGAGATCTTCCAGGCCGCGCAGCGGATCGCGGCCGTGACCTACGAGCCGATGATTCTCTATACGGAGGCTGCGCTGATCTATCTGCTGCTCAGCTCGGTGCTGTCCACGCTGCAGCGTCGCCTCGAAATCCGCTTCGGCCGTCACGCGCTGTTCCAGGCGGAGTGGCGATGATCCGGCTCGAACGCATCGACAAGTCATTCGGCACGCATCGTGTGCTGCACGGGATCGACCTCGCGTTGCAGCCCGGCAGCGTGACGGCGCTGATCGGGCCGTCCGGCAGCGGCAAGAGCACGCTGCTGCGTTGCGTGAACCTGCTCGAAGTGCCCGAGGCGGGCGCGCTGACGGTCGGCGATGCACGCATCGACTTCTCGCCGGCGCACCGGCCGGCGCGCGACGCCGTATTCGCGGTGCGTCGCCAGACCGGCATGGTGTTCCAGAACTTCCAGCTGTTTCCGCACCTGAGTGTCGTGCAGAACGTGATGGAAGGGCTCGTCACCGTGCAGCGCTGGCCGCGCGAACGGGCCCGCGAACGCGCGCTCGCGCTGCTCGAGAAGGTCGGCATCGCGGACAAGGCCGACGCGTGGCCCGGCACGCTGTCGGGCGGCCAGCAGCAACGCGTCGCGATCGCACGTGCGCTCGCGCCGTCGCCGCAGGTGCTGCTGTGCGACGAGCCGACGTCGGCGCTCGATCCGGAGTTGTCGGTCGAAGTGGTCGAGGTGCTGCGCCAGCTCGCGCGCGAAGGCACGACGATGCTGATGGCGACGCACGACCTGCGCCTGGCCGCATCGATTGCGCACGATGCGGTGTTTCTCGCGGAGGGCCGCGTCGTCGAGGCCGGTGCGTCGCGCGACCTGTTCGGCGGCCCGCGCGATCCGCGCACCGCGAAGTTCATCTCGACGCTCGCGCAGGGCGTGCCGGTGTTCTGACGCGACCCGTGACAAACGGCACCGGCGGCGTCAACCTTGCCCTGATCCGTCGAGCACCGCCGCGACGATCGCCTCCGGCGCATCTTCCTGCACCAGATGGCCTGCGCGCGGCACCCTGATCAGCTGGCCGTTCGCGATGCGATCGGCCAGCGCCTGGCCCTGTTCGAGCGGAATCCACGCATCGTCCTCGCCCCACACGATGCGCACCGGAAAGTCCGGCAGCGCGTAACGTGCCTCGGCTTCCTCGATGTAGCGCTGGCGCATCTGCGCGATCTGGCGATAGAACGCGGCCTGACCGTCGGGTGTGAGCCACGGCGCGCGGTAAATCGACAGCGCGTCGTCGCTCAGCGGCCGGGCGACCGCATTGCCGAGATAGGCCGTCACGAGCGCGTGATGCGCATACGCGGGCAATCCGGTGAAGGCGGCTTCGTGCTGCGCGACGTGGCGCACGAACGGCGAACCCTGCGGCGCGATCGCGACCGGATTCACGAGCGTGAGGTCCGCGTAGGCGACGCCGTCGAGGAAGTGTGCGCGCAGCACGGTTGCGCCGCCGTAGTCGTGCGCGAGCACGCGCGGGCGTGAAATCTTCCACTCATCGAGCATCGCGCCGAACAGCCCGTTCTGGCGGCCGAGCGACACGTCCGCGTCCGGCATGTCGGATTGACCGTAGCCGAGCAGGTCGTAGAAGAACACGCGATGACGCCGCGCGAGCCACGGCGCGATGCGGCGCCACACCTGCGACGAAAACGGCGTGCCGTGCACGAGCACGAGCGGCGGGCCTTCGCCGAGCGTGCCCCAGGCAATCCGGTGGCCTTCGAATGTGAAGCGATTGGCGAGTTCGAGCATCGGCATCTCCGTGCTAACCTGTTTTGGTTGTTAACAGGTTACTCCGGATCGTCCGGGTGTGAAACTGATAGGTGAAATTAAATGGTTACTCGATACGAGCCTGAGCGATCTGCGCACGAATGGGGTGCGGCCGATTTCGTCGGCGGCCATCCGGCGCTCGACTTCCTCAATACGGTGGCCGACACGGGCAAGACGCGCGACGCGGACAAGCTCGTCGACTGGCCGGCCGTGCATGCGTGGGCGGAACGATCGGGGCTGTTGGCGCCGGCCGATCTGGCGCGGCTTCTGCGTCATGCGCGGCAGGACGGTGCGGACGCATTGGCGACGCTGCATCGCTTTCGCGAGGATGCCTACACCGCGATCGCGCACCTGACTGCCGGTGGTGGCGGCACGGCCGGCGCGCGCGCGGCGGACCGGCTCGCCGTCGCGATCCGAGAGGCGATCGGGCGCAGCGCGTTCGATGCGGTCGACGGCCGGTTCGCATGGCGGCCCGACGCGCGCGCCGCATCGCGCTGGGTCGATGCGGCTGCGCTCGGCTTCGAGCAGCTGCTGCGCAGCGACGATTTCGCGCGGGTGCGGCAGTGCGGCCGGTGCACGTGGTTCTTCGTCGATCGCGGCCGCGGCGTCGGGCGCCGCTGGTGCGACATGCGCACGTGCGGGAACCGCGCGAAGGTGGAGGCGTTCAGGGAGCGGTGACGCGCGCGCCGGGCCGGTTGCCGTGCCACGCGGTGCGCGGCCGGCGCGCGAGCGTCATCGAGCGGCTTCGTGCTGCGGGTGTTCCGGCCAGAGCGTCACGGCGATGAACAGCCCGGCCGCGAGGAACGGCGCGCCGATCACGAACAGGATGGCCGTGAGGCCCCAGCGATCCCAGAAGCGGTCGACGATCGCGCGCTCGGGGGTGACGGGGTCGTACAGCACGTTGACCGCTTCGCCTTCGTGCAGGCCCGGATGCGACGACGCCGAGCCCTGGGCGAACGTGATCTGGCGTCCGCTGTCGGTCGTGAACGCGACGATCGCCGAATACAGCGACGTGCGCGAGCGGGTCGAGCGCGCGTTTTTCGCGATCTCGACGACGTGGCCGGTCGAGCGCGCGTAGTGGTGGACGATCTGCCACTGACGCAGGCCGGCCGCGCCGGCACCGGCGACGAAGCCCGTGCCGATCGCGATCGGAATCAGCACAATCGCGATATCCCAGCGGCTCCGCGCGTGCTTGCGGGCAGGGCGGGCCGGCTGCGGGGCGGACGACCGGCGGCGGCGTTCGCCGACGATCAGGAGGCCGCCGATCGCGAACGACGCGATGGCGAGCAGCGCCGGCACGGCGGCTGGAAACCAGCGTTGCGCGAAATCGTCGATCAGTGCGGGGCGGTCGGGGTGGGTCGGGTCGAGCCATACCTCGACGTTCTCGCCGATGTCGTAGGCGGGGACGGTCGATGCGGTATTGCCGGCGACTTCGCGGCGCTGGCCGTCGTTCGCGAGATACGCGACGATCGGCCGATACGCGCGCATCGCGTCGCTGTCCTGCACGATGCGCACGACGGTGCCCGGCGCCCGAACCAGCTGGCCGGTCGCCTGGCCGGCCGTGACGGCTAGCATGCCGGCCAGCACGAGCAGCAGGACGCCGAGCGCGATTGCGACGAGCGCGTCTTTACCCGGCATGACCGGATCCGGTTCGTGCGTCGCACTGCGGATGCCGGTGTGATCGGGGGAGTGGCGTGTCCCGACGGACTCGCCGATATCGGCGCAACCAGGCTCTCTGAATGGTCGCGTCTCGGTTACATGCTTCCATGTGTGACGTCCCATGTTCTCTCAGTGCCGGCGGGCAAACGGCAGTGCCTGCGCCGGTCGTGTGATATTTGTCGGACGATTCTAGCGGAAACGATGCGGAACGGGCGTGCGGTGGCGTACTGCGAAAGGGGGGGGGCGTCGCGAGTGCGGCGGCGGAAAAGGAAAAAGCCCGGTCAGCTTTCGCTAACCGGGCTTCGGAATTCCTGGTGGGGCGTGAGTGACTCGAACACTCGACCTACGGATTAAGAGTCCGCTGCTCTACCAACTGAGCTAACGCCCCCAACAGAAGAAAGATTATGCACGGGTATTTCAGACCTTGCAAGCCCTTTCTGCAAATTTCTCAAAATATTTCGTCACGACTACGGCAGCTGTCGGCCCGATAACGAGCGATCGCAGTTTCCGCGCTCCCGGTATGATGACGCCACCGTGTTGCGCGGCGGTCGCGCAACGCTTTCTGGGCTTTCGAAGATGGACGAAAACGCAGTCCGCGAATTGCTGGATCGCCTGCTGGCCCCCTGGGTCCGCTCGCTCGGTCTGGTCCCTGTGTCGATCGGCGACGACAGCGTCACGCTGCGCCTGCCGTTTTCCGGCGAATTCCGCCATTCCGGCGGTGTGATCTGCGGCCAGGTGTTCACGGCGGCCGCCGACACCGCGATGGTGGTCGCGATCTCGGCCGCGCTCGGCGAGTTCCGGCCGATGACGACCGTATCGTTGAACACGAACTTCATGCGTCCCGTGCGCAAGGGCGACGTGCTCGTCACCGCGCGCGTGCTGCGGATGGGCCGCAATCTCGTATTCGGCGAAGTCGAGCTGTTCGACGAGGACGGCAAGATGGCGGTCCACGCGACGTCGACCTACGCGCTCGTCAGCTGAGCGGCGCGATGTTCGACCAGATCGTCTTCGCGGGCGGGGGCAATCGCTGCTGGTGGCAGGCCGGCTTCTGGGATGTCGCCCAGCCGGCGCTCGGCTTGCGCCCGCGCGTGATCACCGGCATCTCGGCCGGCGCGGCGACCGCGTGCATGCTGTATACGCGCGACGCCGCCTGGGTGATGCGCTATTACGAAGAGGCGCTGCGCCACAACCGGAAGAACGCGTACTGGGGCAACCTGTTCGGGCGCGAGCCCGTGTTTCCGCATTACCGGATTTACCGTCAGGCGCTGCTCGACATCTACGGCGAGCCGTTCGCGCAGCTTGCCGCGGCGCCGGAGATCCGCATCGGCGTGTCGCACGTGCCGCGCTGGCTCGGCGCGCGCAGTGCAGTCGCCGCCGGCCTCGTCGCGTACAACATCGAGAAGTACGTGCGCAAGACGCTGCATCCGACACTCGGGCGCACGCTCGGCTTTCGGCCGGAATTCGTGCGCGCGCAGGCCTGCACGCGAGTCGACGAACTTGCCGACCTGATCCTGCAGTCGTCCTGCACGCCGCCGTTCACGCCGGTGCTGCGACGCGGCGGCCGGCCCGTGCTCGATGGCGGGATGGTCGACAACGTACCGGTCGACGCGCTCGACCCGACGCCGGGCGACGTGCTGGTGCTCGTCACGCGGCTGTATCCGCGCCCGCAGATGTTCACGGTCGCGCATGGCGAGCAGCGGCGGCTGTACGTCCAGCCGTCGAGCAAGGTGCCGATTTCGAGTTGGGATTACACGAGCCCGTCGCAGATGCGGCATGCGTACGACCTCGGGCGGCGCGACGGCGAGCATTTCCTCACGCGCGTCGACGCGATGACGGGCGGCCGCGTGGCCGCCTGATGGCGGGAATCGGAAAAGCGGGCCGCGCGGCGTGCGCAGCCCGTGCGGTCAGCGCTTGCGGATCGGCGTCAGCGCTTCCGGGTTGGCGACGCTCGACATGTCGCCGTCGTCGAATGCGAGGATGTTCCGGAACGCTGCACTGAAATACAACTCGTAGCTTTCGCGCTCGACGTAGCCGATGTGCGGCGTGCAGATCACGTTTTCCATGCGCAGCAGGCTGTAGCCCTGCAGGATCGGCTCGCTCTCGAACACGTCGATCGCGACCATCCCCGGACGGTTGTGCGACAGCGCGTTGACCAGCGCATTTTCCTCGAGCAGTTCGGCGCGGCTCGTGTTGACGAGCAGCGACGTCGGCTTCATCCGCATCAGGTCTTCCTGCTTCACGATCCCGCGCGTGTCGTCATGCATGCGCAGGTGCAGCGACAGCACGTCGCTCTGCTCGAACAGTGCTTCGCGGCTTTCGGCGGCCGTATAGCCGTCGGCGCGCGCGGCCTCGAGCGAATGCTCGCGGCCCCAGATCAGCACGTTCATCCCGAACGCCTTGCCGTAGCCGGCGACGAGCCGGCCGATCTTGCCGTAGCCCCAGATGCCGAGCGTCTGGCCGCGCAGCACCTGGCCGAGGCCGAAGTTCGGCGGCATCGCCGACGTCTTCAGGCCCGACTGCTGCCAGGCGCCCTGCTTCAGGTTCGCGACGTACTGCGGAATGCGGCGCTGGGCGGCCATCACGAGCGCCCAGGTCAGTTCGGCGGGCGCGACCGGCGAGCCCGTGCCTTCGAGCACCGCGATGCCGCGGTCGGTACAGGCCTCGAGATCGATGTGGCTCGACACGCGGCCGGTCTGGCTGATCATGCGCAGGTTCGGCAGCTTGGCGAGCAGTTGCGACGAAATCGGAGTCCGTTCGCGAATCAGCACGAGCGCCTCGACTTCCGCCAGACGGCTGGCGAGCTGTCCCAATCCGCGCACCGTATTGTTGAAGACCTTCACGTCGTGGTCGGCAAGCATCTCGAAGCAGTTCAGCTTGCGGACGGCGTCCTGGTAGTCGTCGAGGATGGCAATTTTCATGGTGAGCGGGTGTCGCGCGTTGAAAGCGGCGGTGGCGGCGGCGCACGTCGCGCACCCGTCCCGCCCGGCCGGGGCCGACATGATGCTACGTCGGCCGCCTCCATGGTGTCTTTTTAACAGGTTGTTACGCTCCGCCGCAATTGGCGGCAGCCTGACCCGGCGCCGCTTGCGAGACGGGTGGAAGGGTGCGCTGTTGTGTCGCATCAAATACGTCCTTCCTGATTCGGCCACTTACTCGACGAGGTTCACCCAATTGTTGCTCCAATCAGAATAATTGGATCAACTATCCGCAGAAGGCGAGGATTTTTGACTATTTTTATCGTCAACCGGGGCCTTGTTGAGCAACTCTGCATCATTTCCGCTGTCGTAGGAGAATTACGCATTTGCTTCATCTTTTTGAAGTTGTAACAGCGGCAGGAGTCGTTTATGGATCATTTGCAGTCGATGCGCGTGTTCGTCAAGGTTGCAGATCTCGGCAGTTTTGCGCGGGCCGCGAGTGCAATGGATATCTCCAACGCGGTCGCGACGCGTCACGTCGCCGATCTGGAAGGCCGGCTCGGCACGCGTTTGCTGAACCGCACCACGCGCAGCCTTTCCCTGACGGAGTCGGGCCAGGTCTATCTGGAGCGTGCCCGGCAGATCCTCGATGAGCTCGAGGACGTCGAACAGATGGTCGTCGCGCGCAATCACGAGCCGGTCGGCACGCTGCGCATCGTCGCGCCGGTCGTGTTCGGCCTGCATAACCTCGCGCCCGTGTTGCAGTCGTACACGGAGAATTTCCCGAAAGTGGTGCCGGATCTCACGCTGGTCGACCGGCAGGTCGATCTCGTCGAGGAAGGCTTCGACGTCGGCATCGTCGTCACGCGCCAGATGCGCAGCGCGAGCATCGTCACGCGGCGCCTGACTACCGGCTGCATGACCGTGTGCGCGACGCCGAGCTATCTGGAGAAGCACGGCGTGCCGACCCATCCGGAGCATCTCGCCGAGCACCCGAGCCTGAGCCTGCCGACCGAATACTGGGGCGACGAGCGCGTGTTCACGGGGCCGGACGGCGAAGTGCGCGTGCGCCCGACCAACGTGATCGTCGCGAACAATACCGCGATGCTGCGCCAGTTCGCGCTGCTCGGGATGGGCGTCGCGATCCTGCCGAGCTACCTGATCGGCAGCGACATCGCGCGTGGCGCGCTCGTGCGGCTGCTGCCGGATTTCCGGCTGCCGCAGGTCGAGATCAACATCGCTTACCCGAGCCGGCGCCATCTGCCCGCGAAGGTGCGCACGTTCATCGACCACCTCGTCGAGCATTTCAGCCACTCGACCGACGCGATGATGGGCGAGCAGTGGGCCGCGCAGAGCTCTGCGCTGGCGCCGATCGGTGTCGAGACGCGTGCCGAGCAGCCGGAAGCGGCCGACCCGAACCTGTCGCCGCGCCTGCCGCGTTCGTCGCGCACGCGCGTCGCGGTGCCGTCGCCGCTGTAACGGCGCGACGGCCGGGCGGCAGTTGCCGCCGGCACAAAGAAAAAACGCGGATCGAGCGATCGATCCGCGTTTTTTTATGGCTGCCAGCCGGAGCCGGATGCGCCGGGGGAAGCCCCGGCGGCCGGATCGTTACGAGCCGGTCTTGCGTGCCGTCGTTTTGCGAGCGGCTGTCTTGGTCGCGGTCTTGGCGGCGGTCTTGCGAGCCGGTGCCGGTTTCTCTTCGGCGCCTTCCGTCACGGTTTCGGCATCCGTCGTCGCCGACTTTGCCGTCTTCTTCGCGGCGGCCTTCGGTTCCTTCTTCTCGAACTCGAAGCCGATCTTGCCGTCCGGCTGCTTCACGAGGAAGGCCTTGAAGTTGCGGCCCGTGCGCGACGACTTGAAGTTCGGCAGCAGATCCGTGCGGCCGTCGGCCAGCAGCTTGCCCATCTGCTCGCGCGTGATTTCCTGCTGCAGGATCACCTTGCCCGAGCGGAAGTCGCAGGTCTTCGGGTTGGCCACCGAGTGCTCGCACACGTAGCTCATCCCGTGCTCGAACACGCGGCCCTTGCACTTCGGGCACGCACCGACCGGCTCCTGCGCGGAGAAATCGGGCGCCTCGCCTTCCTCACCACCCGTGTCCTGGCCGAAATCGAACTCGAGCTTGTAGTTCTTCGTCTCGTCGTCGAAGGACAGCTTGAGGATCGCCGAGAACGGGCGGCCCATCTTGCTGCGGAAGCCGGACAGCGGGCCAATCGTCTTCTCGCGCAGCAGTTCCTCGACTTCCGCGATCTCGAACTGCCGGCTGCCCGGGATCTTCGAGATCGAGAACTCGCACTTCGTGCACGCGAAGCGGCGGTAGTTTTCCTTCACCTGGCCGCCGCAGTTCGGGCACGGCGTCTCGAGCGTCGCGTAATCGCCGGGGATCGTGTCGGAATCGTATTCCTTCGCGCGCTTGACGATCTGCTGCGTCATGCGGGCGATTTCCTGCATGAACGCTTCACGCCCGAGGTTGCCGCGCTCCATCTGCGACAGCTTGTATTCCCATTCGCCGGTGAGCTCGGGCGCGGTGAGTTCCTTCACGCCGAGCCCGCGCAGCAGCGTCATCAGCTGGAATGCCTTCGCGGTCGGGATCAGTTCGCGGCCTTCGCGCACGAGGTATTTCTCGCCGAGCAGGCCTTCGATGATCGCCGCGCGCGTGGCCGGCGTGCCGAGGCCCTTCGCGGCCATCGCCTCGCGCAGCTCGTCGTCCTCGACGAGCTTGCCTGCGCCTTCCATCGCGGACAGCAGCGTCGCTTCCGAGTAGCGTGCGGGCGGCTTCGTGACGAGCGCGACGGCGGCGATTTCGTCCGTCTTCACCTTCTCGTCCTTCTGCACCGGCACCAGGTTCGCATCCGCGCCTTCGGCGTCGCGGCCGTACACCTGCAGCCAGCCCGGCTCGACGAGCACCTTGCCTTCGGTCTTGAAGTGATGGCCGGCGACTTCGGTGATCCGCGTCGTGACGCGGAATTCAGCGGCCGGGAAGAACACGGCGAGGAAGCGCTTCACGACCATGTCGTACAGCTTCTGCTCCGGCTCGGACAGCGACTTCGGCGCCTGCAGCGTCGGGATGATTGCAAAGTGGTCGCTGATCTTCGAGTTGTCGAAGATCCGCTTGTTCGGCTTCACCCAGCCCTTGTCGAGCACCTGCTTCGCATGCGGCAGGTAGTTGTTGCTCTCCTTCAGCATCTCGAGCGTGGACTCGACCGTCGACAGGTAGTCTTCCGGCAGTGCGCGCGCGTCGGTACGCGGGTAGGTCAGCACCTTGTGCTTTTCATACAGCGCCTGCGCAAGGCCGAGCGTGTTCTTCGCGGAGAAGCCGAAGCGGCTGTTCGCTTCGCGCTGCAGGCTCGTCAGGTCGAACAGCAGCGGCGACAGTTGCGTCGACGGCTTCGATTCCTCGGAGACCGTGCCGACGTGGTCGCGACATGCGGCGACGATCGTTTCGGCAGCCGGCAGGCTCCACAGGCGGGAGTCGCGCTTTTCCGGATCGAATTCGTCGCGCTTGAATTTCGGGTCGTACCACTTGCCTTCGTAGAAGCCGCCCGCGCACGCGAACTCGGCCTTCACTTCCCAGTAGTCGCGCGGGATGAAGCGGCGAATTTTCTCTTCGCGTTCGACGACGATCGACAACGTTGGCGTCTGAACGCGGCCAACCGTCGTCAGGAAGAAGCCGCCGCCCTTGCTGTTGAACGCGGTCATCGCGCGGGTGCCGTTGATCCCGACCAGCCAGTCGGCTTCCGAGCGGCAGCGTGCGGCGTCGGCGAGCGGCAGCATGTCCGCGTCGCTGCGCAGGTTCGCGAAGCCGTCGCGGATCGCCTGCGGGGTCATCGACTGCAGCCACAGGCGCTGGACCGGCTGCTTCGCTTTCGCGTGCTGCGCGATCAGGCGGAAAATCAGCTCGCCCTCGCGCCCCGCGTCACATGCGTTGATCAGGCGGTCGACATCCTTGCGCTTCAACAGCTTGGTGAGCACCTTGAGGCGCGACTCGCTTTTTGCGATCGGGTTCAGGTCGAAATGCGGGGGGATGACGGGCAGATGCGCGAAGCTCCATTTCCCGCGCTTGACCTCGTACTCTTCCGGGGCGGCGATTTCCAGCAGGTGGCCGACAGCGGACGAAAGGACGAAATCGTCGCTTTCGTAATACTCGTCATGCTTGGTAAAGCCGCCCAAAGCGCGTGCGATGTCGTTCGCGACAGAAGGCTTTTCCGCAATGATCAGTGCTTTGGACATGACAGGTGTGTGTTGGTAGACCGGGTTCGCCGGTTGTGGGTCCCTTTTACGACCGCTTTATAGCACACGCCGCAGCGATGGCGGCTCAGCGTGCAAAAAGCGGCTCATCATAGAGGGGGGCCGCAACGGCGGCAAGCGCCCGGCGCGGCGGGGCGCGCAAACGCGCGCAAAACCACCGGGCCGGCTCGCGAATTCAGGCTTCGACGGTCAGGACGTTGCGCAATTTCGGTGCGTGCGGCGCACCGGGTACCGCGCTCAGGTCGGACAGCATCCGTTCGACGATCGCCGCATGCGGCAGCACCGTGCCGAAGAAGCGGGCGGTGTGGGTATCTTCGATCAGGATCGTCGGGAAGTTCTCGACGTCGAGATCGTCGAGCTGGTCGGCATGCGTTTCGATGTCGATCCAGGCGAAGCAGGCGTCAGGATGCGCGTCGGCGAGCTGGTCGAAGGCCGTCCGGTAGTCGCGGCACGTGCCGCACCACTCGGCGCACAGGCAGGCGACCAGCAACGTGCCGGGATCGGCGAGGCGCTCGGCGATCCGATCCGCATCGGTGTCGAGATTCAGCGCGGGCATGGGTTTCCTTGGGTATCGTCGGCGGCTTGGCCGCCCCTATGCGGGGGAATGTAGCACGCCGTGCACGGGCGGGGTGCGCGCCGCGTCAAGCCGCGCGAAGCGTCCGCCGGGGAGGCTGGCGACGCGGCCGGCCAGTTCCAGTGCAAGCAGCGCGCGATGCAGCACGTCGTCAGGCAGGCCGCTGTGCTCGGTCAACCATTCGTACGTAACGGGGCCGTATCCCAATGCGGCCAGCACGGCCTGTTCGGACGGGCTGGCGGGCAGCGGTGGCGCCGGTGCTTCGTCCCGGACGGGCGCGATGGCTGGAACGGCGCCGCCAGTTTCGATGACCCCGGTAGCGGCACGCCGAGTGGCGGCTTCGGTATCGCGGAGGTCGCCGGCGTTTGCGCCCGGATGCCCGGAGCACGCGGCACCGCCCGCTACGCCAGCTTTCGGTTCGCCCAGCCCGTATTCCTCGAGCACGTCGAGCGGCGCCGCCGTCAGCTTCGCGCCATCGCGGATCAGTGCGTGGCAGCCCTGCGCGAGCGGCGCGTGGATCGAGCCCGGTAGTGCGAATACATCGCGCCCCAGTTCGTTCGCGAGCCGCGCGGTGATCAGCGAGCCGGAGCGCGGGGCTGCCTCGACGACGAGCGCGCCGATCGCGAGCGCGGCGATCAGCCGATTGCGCTGCGGGAAGTGCGCGGCGCGGGCGGGCGTGCCGAGCGGCCATTCCGACACGATCGCGCCGTGTGCGGCGATCTCGTGGGCGAGCGCGCGGTGCCGTGCCGGATAGACGAGATCGGCGCCCGTCGCGATCACCGCGACCGTACCCGACCGGCCGTCGAGCCCGCCGCGATGCGCGGCGCCGTCGATCCCGAGCGCGAGGCCCGACACGATCGGCAGCCCGGCGTCGGACAGCTCGCGTGCGAAGCGCGTCGCGTCGGCGAGCCCCTGCGGCGTTGCGTGACGGCTGCCGACCACGGCGAGCCCGCGCGCGTGCAGCAGGTCGAGCCGGCCCTTTACATATAGCAACGGCGGCGGATCGTGCAGGTCGCGCAGCCGTGGCGGGTAGGCCGGATCGTTGAGCGTGACGAGCGCATTGCCCGGTGCGTCGAGCCAGGCGAGCACGGCGTCGGTGCGCGCGTCGAGACCGTCGCGCTCGCTCGCGCGCACGGCCAGGGCGGCGGCGGGGCTGGTGACGGTGGCGATGGCCTGGTCGGAGGCGCGCAGCAGCGCGTCCGGCGAGCCGAACGCATCGAGCAGTGCCTGCAGCACGGCGGGGGCGAGGCCGGGCGCATGCGCGAGCTGCAGCCACGCGCGCAGTGCGGAGGTGGTCAGCGCTTGCGGCGACATGAGGCGCCCCTCGAATGCGGTGACCAGCGGACCGCGTGGCGCCATGATAAAATTTTCATCATCCGAAATACTCGACAGGGCCGCGCGCGCAGGCGCCCGGCCGATTGCAGGAGGCATGATCCGCGGCATTGATTCGCCGCGCGTCCGCCTCATCTTCATTGCATCCCGGCAGCAGCGCCAGCCGGCCGGATGGCCGATGCGGCACGCCGCTCCACCGAATACCGAACGCCATGGCTTTACTCAATATTCTTCATTACCCCGACAAGCGGCTGCACAAGGTCGCGAAGCCCGTCGACAAGGTCGACGACCGGATCCGCAAGCTCGTCGCCGACATGGCCGAGACCATGTACGCGGCACCGGGCATCGGCCTTGCGGCCACGCAGGTCGACGTGCACGAGCGCGTGATCGTGATCGACGTCTCCGAGGAGAAGAACGAGCTGCGCGCGTTCATCAACCCCGAGATCGTGTGGTCGAGCGACGAGAAGCAGATCTATGAAGAGGGCTGCCTGTCGGTGCCCGGCATCTACGACGAAGTCGAGCGTCCCGATCACGTGCGCGTGCGTGCGCTCAACGAGCAGGGCGAGGCCTTCGAGCTGGACTGCGAGGGCCTGCTGGCCGTGTGCGTCCAGCACGAGATGGATCACCTGATGGGGCGCGTGTTCGTCGAATACCTGTCGCCGCTCAAGCAGACGCGCATCAAGACGAAGATGAAGAAACTCGAACGCGCGATGTGACGCGCGTTCACCCTGCCCGACCCCGAACGATGTCATGACCCATACGTTGCGCGTAGTTTTTGCCGGCACGCCGGAATTCGCCGCGGCTGCCCTCGCCGCGATCCACGAGGCCGGTTTTCCGGTGCCGCTCGTGCTCACCCAGCCCGATCGTCCTGCCGGGCGCGGGATGAAACTGCAGGCGAGCGCGGTGAAGCGCTACGCCGTCGAGCACGGGATGCCCGTTGCGCAGCCGACGTCGCTGCGCCGCGCGGGCAAGTACCCGGTGGAGGCGGCCGATGCGATCGAGCTGCTGCGCACGACCCCGCATGACGTAATGGTGGTCGCCGCATACGGCCTGCTGCTGCCGCAGGAAGTGCTCGACATTCCGCGCGACGGCTGCATCAACATTCACGCGTCGCTGCTACCGCGCTGGCGCGGCGCCGCGCCGATCCACCGTGCGATCGAGGCCGGCGACGCCGAGACGGGCGTCACGCTGATGCAGATGGATATCGGCCTCGACACCGGCGCGATGATCGAGGAGGCACGCGTTGCGATCGCGCCCGACGAGACGACCGCGACCCTGCACGACCGACTCGCTGCCGAAGGCGCGCGACTGATCGTCGACGCGCTCGTGCAGCTCGAGCGCGACGGCGCGCTGCCCGCGACGCCGCAGCCGGCCGACGGCGTGACCTATGCGGAAAAGATCGGCAAGCACGAAGCGGCGCTCGACTGGCGCAAGCCTGCCGACGTGCTTGCACGCCAGGTGCGTGCGTTCGATCCGTTCCCGGGCGGCGTCGCGACGCTCGACGGCGCGGCGATCAAGCTGTGGGCGGCCGAGCCCGTGGCGGCGCGCGGCGACGCGCTGCCCGGCACGGTCGTCGAAGCCGCGCCGGAAGGTGTGATCGTCGCGTGCGGCAGCGGTGCGCTGCGCGTCACGCAGTTGCAGAAGCCGGGTGGCAAGCGGCTGCCCGCGCGCGAATTCCTGGCCGGCTCGCCGCTCGCCGCGGGCCAGCGTTTTGCGCTGACTGACGTTGCCTGAAGCGGCCTGACTGTCATTCGACACGGCCTGCCGGACGTGCGCAATCGGCCGGAGGGCCGAGTCGCGCGGTGCGGCAGGCGCGCGTAGAATTTCCCTGCGCTTTCCGGTTTTGAGGTTTTCATGTTCGGCATCACCCATTTCGGCTTCTTCGTGCTGGCAGTCTTCCTGCTGAACGTCACGCCCGGCCCCGATACGGCTTATATCGTCGGCCGCAGCGTCGCGCAGGGCCGCGGCGCGGGGCTGATGTCGGCACTCGGCATTTCGGCCGGCTGCTGCGTTCACGCGCTCGCCTGCGCATTCGGCCTGACCGCTCTGCTCGCGGCGTCGGCGGCCGCGTTCACGGTGATCAAGCTGGTCGGCGCCGCCTACCTGATCTACCTCGGCGTGCGGATGATCATCGCGAAGCAGGCGGCCGAGCCGTCGGGCACGGCCGCCACGCAAGCCGCGAAGCCGCTTCGCCAACTGTTCATGCAGGGCTTCTGGACCAACGTGCTGAACCCGAAGGTCGTGCTGTTCTTCGTGTCGTTTTTCCCGCAGTTCGTGACGGCCGACAGCCCGCACAAGGCATGGGCGTTCCTGACCCTCGGTGGCGTGTTCGTCGCCATGAGCACGGGGTGGACCAGCCTGGTCGCCTGGGTCGCGGGCAGTGTCACGGCGCGCTTTTCCGGCAAGCCGGGCGTCAAGAAATGGCTCGACCGCACGGTCGGCAGCGCTTTCGTCGGCCTCGGCCTTCGTCTTGCAGCATCGCAACGCTGAGATTGAATTTTTCCGGCAAGACCTTATCTAACAAATCGCTTACAATTTTCCGCCGTGCCCTTTGATGTGCGGCGGGTCCCCTGACGGATAAGGAGTGGGTATGTTCAATTGGGTCAAAACGGCGATGCTGATGGCCGCGATCACGGCCCTGTTCATCGTGATCGGCGGGATGATCGGCGGCTCGCGCGGCATGACGATTGCGCTGCTGTTCGCGCTCGGCATGAATTTCTTCTCTTACTGGTTCTCGGACAAGATGGTGCTGCGCATGTACAACGCGCAGGAAGTCGACGAGAACACCGCGCCGCAGTTCTACCGGATGGTGCGCGAGCTGGCCACGCGCGCGAACCTGCCGATGCCGCGCGTCTACCTGATCAACGAGGATGCGCCGAACGCGTTCGCGACGGGCCGCAACCCCGAGCATGCGGCGGTTGCCGCGACCACGGGCATCCTGCGCGTGCTGTCGGAGCGCGAGATGCGCGGCGTGATGGCGCACGAGCTCGCGCACGTGAAGCACCGCGACATCCTGATCTCGACGATCACCGCGACGATGGCGGGCGCGATCTCGGCAATCGCGAACTTCGCGATGTTCTTCGGCGGGCGCGACGAGAACGGCCGGCCGGCCAACCCGATCGCGGGTATCGCGGTCGCGCTGCTCGCGCCGATCGCAGGCGCCTTGATCCAGATGGCGATTTCGCGGGCACGCGAGTTCGAGGCCGATCGCGGCGGCGCGCAGATTTCCGGCGATCCGCAATCGCTCGCGACCGCGCTCGACAAGATCCATCGCTATGCGGCGGGCATTCCGTTCCAGGCGGCCGAGCAGCATCCGGCCACCGCACAGATGATGATCATGAACCCGCTGCACGGCGGCGGCCTGCAGAATCTGTTCTCGACGCACCCGGCCACCGAGGAGCGCATCGCGCGCCTGATGGAGATGGCGCGCACCGGCCGCTTCGATTAGGTCACGGCACACCGTGCGGCAGTTGCCGCGCGGGGCCGTCACGCCACCCCGCACGCTTCGCGCTGCGGGGTGTTTCATTTGTGTGTGCCGTAAAGGGGCCAAAGGGCCTGCTGCGTCGCACGCTACAATGCCCGGTTTGGGATCGCAGGGCCACGCGAGCGCCGCGATTCCGCTGTTTGCCGTATTTGTTTGCCGCGCTTGTTTGCCGAATTTGCTCCGATGACACGAACCCGCTCTACCGCTCCGTCTTCTTCCGGCCGCCCGGCGCGCCTGTCCGCGCTGCATCTCGCGCCCGATTCGCTCGGCTTCGCGCTCGACGCGGCTGCGCAGGCGGTCGATGCGGTGCGGCGCGGCACCGCGCTGCCGGCAGCGCTGTCGACGGTATTCGCGCAGATGCCGTCCGGTGCGCAGGCACTTGGGCGCGGGGCGACGCAGGACGTCGCGTATCGGACGATGCGTCGCCTCGGCAGCGCGGACTGGCTGATCGGCCGGTTCATCAGCAAGGCACCGCCCGCGCACGTGCACGCGGTGCTCGCCGGTGCCTTCGCGTTGCTGCTCGACCCGCCGGACGAAGCCGCGTATCCGGCGTTCACGGTGGTCGACCAGGCCGTGACCGTGATTGGCGCACGCCGCGAATATGCGTTCGCGAAGGGCATGGTCAACGCGGTGTTGCGCCGTTTCCTGCGTGAGCGCGACGCGCTCGTCGCGGCGCTGCAGGACGATGTCGTCGCGCGCTGGAACTACCGCGCATGGTGGGTCGATTCGGTGAAGCGCGCATGGCCCGATGCATGGCAGGCGATCCTCGCGGCCGGCGAGCGCCAGGGGCCGTTGACGTTGCGCGTGAATGCGCGCCGCGCGAGCGTCGACGCGTATCTCGATACGCTGCGCGCGAACGGGATCGAAGCGACCGCGATCGGCCGGCATGCGGTGCGGCTCGCGTCGGCGCTGCCGGTCGATCGCATTCCGGGGTTTGCCGACGGCGTCGTGTCGGTGCAGGACGCCGGCGCGCAGCTCGCAGCCGAATGGCTCGGCGCGCGCGACGGCATGCGCGTGCTCGACGCATGCGCGGCGCCCGGCGGCAAGACCGGCCATATTCTCGAACTCGCCGATGCGGAAGTCGTCGCGCTGGAAAGCGACGCGGCGCGTGCGGCACGGATCGGCGAGAACCTCGTGCGGCTGGCGCTCGAAGCGGACGTGCGCGTCGGCGATGCGGGTGCACCTGACGCGTGGTACGACGGGCGTCCGTTCGACCGCATCCTGGCCGATGTGCCGTGCTCGGCGTCGGGCATCGTGCGTCGGCACCCCGACATTCGCTGGCTGCGCCGCGAGGCCGACATTCCGGCGCTGGTCGCGGAACAGCGCCGCATCCTGTCGGCGTTGTGGCCGCTCGTGAAGCCGGGCGGCGAACTGCTTTACGTGACCTGTTCGGTCTTCCCGGAAGAAGGGGAATTGCAGGCCCGCTGGTTTGAAGCGGCCTGTGAAGATGCGGTACGATTGGACGCCCCCGGCCAGCTGCTGCCGGGCAGCGTGCAGGGAGGGGCGGCCGCCGGCGCACTCGACCACAACACCGATCACGACGGATTTTTCTACGCGCGGTTTCAGAAACGGTGACGATCAAACACCTTTTTCCACTTCGGCTCGCGGCCGTCCTGATGGTCGCGTTGACGCTGTGCCTGGCCGTCGTCCGGCCGGCGCATGCCGAGTCGGTCGCCGTGCAGCGCGCGTCGCTCCAGTCCGACGGAAGCGGCTGGAGCCTCGACGCCCGCTTCGATTTCGAGCTGAACCCGAACCTCGAGGATGCCGTCAACAAAGGCATTCCGCTGTATTTCACGACCGACTTCGAGTTGAGTCGTGCGCGCTGGTACTGGTTCGACGAGCAGCCGGTGGCGGTGACGCAGACGATCCGCCTGTCGTTCCAGCCGCTCACGCGCGAGTATCGCGTGTCGACGGGCGGCCTGCAGCTCGGCTTCCCGTCGCTGAAGGACGCGCTCGCGGTCGTCCGGCACATCACGTCGTGGCACGTGATCGATCGCAACCAGGTGCGCTCGGGCGAAACCTACACGGCATCTGTGCGGATGCAGCTCGATACGGCGTTGATGCCGAAGCCATTCCAGGTTGACGCCGTGAACAACCGCGACTGGACGCTCGGGTCGGACTGGAAGCGCTTCAACTTCACGGTGACCGAACGTGCTAAATAAAGTGCGCCGCGCGGCCAGCGGGAAGAGCCTCCTCGTTCGCGTCATCGTTTCGACCGTTGCGCTTACCGCGCTGCTGCTGCTCGTGCTGCTCGCAGCCGCGAGCGCTAACACCGAATTCTTCGACCGCTATTACTCGTGGCTGTACGCGACGAACATCGTCGTCGCGCTCGTGTTCCTGCTCGTGGTGCTCGGGCTGATCGGGATGATCGTCGTGCGCCTGAGGAGGGGCAAGTTCGGCACGCGGCTGCTCGCGAAGCTCGCGGTGTTCTTCGCGCTGGTCGGCGTGGTGCCGGGCGGGATCATCTACATCGTGTCGTACCAGTTCGTGTCGCGCAGCATCGAGTCGTGGTTCGACGTGAACGTCGAGACGGCGCTGACGGCCGGCCTGAACCTCGGCCGCGGGATGCTCGATGCTTCGCTGTCCGATCTGCAGACGAAGGCGCGGCTGATGTCCGACCAGCTCGCGAGCGTCGATGCGAATACGAACGGCACGACGCTCACGCTGCTGCGGTTGCGCGACCAGTTCGGCGTGCAGGACGCGACGATCGTCGAGCCGAGCCGCGGCGGCTCGGGTGCGGCGCCCGACCTGCACATCGTTGCGCAGGCATCGGGCAATTTCGCGGCGCTGATTCCGGACGACCTGCCGACGCCGCTAATGCTGAACCAAGCGCGCGAACATGGCGCATACGCGGCGATCGAGGGCGAAGTCGACGGCGACCCGCGCGCGCACGGCGCGAAGGGGGCGCTGCGGTTGCGCGTCGTGCGGCCGATTCCCGACGCAACGACGTCGCTGCTGCAGCCGGCGGAACGCTTCCTGCAGCTCACGCAGCCGGTGCCGCCCACCCTTGCCCACAACGCGGACGCGGTGCAGCGCGCGTATCGCGAGTATCAGGAAAAGGCGCTCGGCCGCACGGGGCTGCGCAAGATGTACATCGGCACGCTGACGCTCGCGCTGTTCCTCGCGACCTTCATCGCGATGATGCTTGCGCTCGCGCTCGGTCAGCAGCTCGCGCGGCCGCTGTTCCTGCTCGCGCAGGGCACGAAGGAGGTCGCGGAAGGCGACTACACGCCGAAGCGAGAGATCAAGACGCGCGACGAGCTCGGCTTCCTCACGCAGTCATTCAACGCGATGACGCGCCAGTTGTCCGAGGCGCGGCTCGCGGTCGAGAAGAACCGCGTCGCGCTCGAGCATTCGAAGACGTATCTCGAGAGCATCCTCGCGAACCTGACGGCCGGCGTGTTCGTGCTCGACCGCCAGTTCCGGCTGACGACGGCCAATCGCGGCGCCGAGCGGATCTTCCGGCAGCCGTTCAACGCGCTGATCGGCACGACGCTCGACCGGATCGGCATGGCCGCCGGGTTCGGCGCGATGGTGCGCAAGGCGTTCGCCGATCGCGAAGCAGCGTCCGACGGCGGCAGCGGCGATCACGGCCACTGGCAGCAGCAGTTCGCGATCGAGGTGCCGGGCGAAGCCGATCCGCTGACTTTGCTCGTGCGCGGCACGCGCCTCGTGTCGACCGTCGAGGGGCAGGCCGACGATCCGCAGACGTCCGGTTACGTCGTCGTGTTCGACGACATCTCCGACGTGATTTCCGCGCAGCGTTCGGTCGCGTGGGGCGAGGTCGCGCGCCGGCTCGCGCACGAGATCAAGAATCCGCTGACGCCTATTCAGCTGTCGGCGGAGCGGCTGCAGATGAAGCTGTCCGACAAGCTCGACCCGCCCGACGCCGATGTGCTCAAGCGCGGCGCGACGATGATCGTCAACCAGGTGGCCGCGATGAAGCGCATGGTCGACGATTTCCGCGAATACGCGCGCACGCCGCCGGCCGTGCTTTCGAATCTGCAGTTGAACGAACTGGCGAGCGAGGTGCTCGGGCTGTACGGTGTCGGCGAAGGCAAGAGCGCGATCGTCGCCGAACTCGCACCGTCGCTACCGGTGATACGCGGTGACGCGACGCAACTGCGCCAGGTGATTCACAACTTGCTGCAGAATGCGCAGGATTCGGTCGCGGAGTCGGCGCATCCGCGTGTGTTGATCGAAACCAAGACAGTAGAATATGGCGATCCCGACGCCGAGGGCAAAACGCGCGTCGCGGTACGTCTTACCGTGTCCGACAACGGGCCCGGTTTTCCGGCGCGCATCCTGACCCGCGCGTTCGAGCCTTACGTAACGACGAAGGCGAAGGGCACGGGGCTGGGGTTGGCCACGGTCAAGAAAATCGTCGATGAGCACGGTGCGCGGATCGATCTGCGCAATCGCATGCACGGCGAGACCGTCGAGGGTGCGCAGGTGTCGATCCTGTTCCTGCAGATGGCGAGCGATGCGCCAGGCGCCGAATCGGGCGTGCAGGACGGGGCGGCCCCCGCCAAGACAAAAGCAAGTGAGCAGACAAAGGCAGCGTAAATGGCAACCATCCTGGTGGTAGATGATGAAATGGGCATCCGGGAATTGCTCTCGGAGATCCTCAGCGATGAAGGACATGTCGTCGAGGCGGCGGAGAACGCGCAGGCCGCGCGGGAATACCGGTTGAATCAGGCGCCCGATCTCGTGCTGCTCGATATCTGGATGCCGGATACCGACGGCGTGACGTTGCTCAAGGAGTGGGCGGCGCAGGGGCTGCTGACGATGCCCGTGATCATGATGTCCGGGCACGCGACGATCGATACGGCCGTCGAGGCGACGAAGATCGGCGCGCTCGATTTCCTCGAGAAGCCCATCGCGCTGCAGAAGCTGCTGAAGTCCGTCGAGCACGGCCTCGCACGCGGTGCGGCGCCGGTGTCCGCGAACGCGGCGGCGAAGGTCGGCGCGGGGCAGGCGGCAGGGCCCGCGGCGGTTGCCTCCGCGGCCGCGCTGCCGACGCTCGGCGAAGACATGGCTTCGGCACTGGGCCTCGCGGGCCAGACGGCCGCGATCCCGTTCGACATCCCGTTGCGCGAAGCGCGCGATGCGTTCGAGCGTGCGTACTTCGAGTATCATCTCGCACGCGAAAACGGCAGCATGACGCGCGTCGCAGAGAAGACGGGCCTCGAGCGCACGCACCTGTATCGCAAGCTCAAGCAGCTCGGTGTCGAGCTCGGCAAGAAGCCGTCCGAAGGCGCCGTATAAAATATTTTGCGAAAGTACTTGCTCAAGTGAAGAAGGGTCGCTATACTTTCTCTTCTTCGTTGGCCCGGTAGCTCAGTTGGTAGAGCAGCGGATTGAAAATCCGCGTGTCGATGGTTCGATTCCGTCCCAGGCCACCAGAATTAAAACCCCAAGAATCGGAAGGTTCTTGGGGTTTTTCGTTTGTGGTGGGGTTTGCGTGATGAGTGGTGTGGGGCGGCTGCCCGGCAGCATTCGTGTGGGCGTGATAAAATCCGTGCCCGCTCAATAACTTAGCGCATCGCTTCATGCGCACGGCAGGCTGCCAGCGTGGCGCCGTCGTGGCGCGCGGCAACGATGCCGCGCGATGGGCGGTATAAGCGCTCCGCCGCGTTCGCGGCCGATTGCGCTGCCTATACTGGTCGAGCCGGCCCAGGCCGGCACGCGTCGGGCCGCCCGGCGGCAGCCGGCCCCGGGGCGCAGCGCGACGCGAGCCTACACATTCACGGAGTATCACGGTGATTCGGACAGACGCTAAAGACGGCGCGCTCGTGTTGTTTTCCGGCGGGCAGGACTCGGCCACGTGCGTGGCATGGGCCCTCGAACGCTACCAGACGGTCGAGACGCTCGGCTTCGATTACGGCCAGCGCCACCGCGTCGAGCTCGAATGTCGCGAAGGCGTGCGCGAAGCGCTGAAGCGTGATTTTCCCGCCTGGTCGGACCGGCTCGGCGACGATCACATGATCGACCTGTCGGTGCTCGGCGCGATCAGCGATACCGCGATGACGCGCACGATCGAGATCGAGACGGCGGCGAACGGCCTGCCGAACACGTTCGTGCCGGGCCGCAACCTGATGTTCATGACGATCGCCGCGGCGATCGCCTATCGCCGCGGGCTGCGCGTGCTGGTCGGCGGGATGTGCGAGACCGACTTCTCGGGCTATCCCGATTGCCGCGACGACACGATGAAGGCGCTGCAGGTCGCGCTGAACCTCGGGATGGACACGCGCGTCGTGCTCGAGACGCCGCTGATGTGGCTCGACAAGGCGCAAACCTGGCAGCTCGCCGAACAACTCGGCGGCGAAGCGCTCGTCGAACTGATCCGCGTCGAGACGCACACCTGCTACGTGGGCGAGCGCGCGGAACTGCACGAGTGGGGCTTCGGCTGCGGCGAATGCCCGGCCTGCAAGCTGCGCAAGCGCGGCTACGAGGCCTACCTGAAGGGTGAACGCGTGACCGAAGCGCCGCTGTGAAGCGCGCCGCGGCACGGTGAATGAACAACGGATTCCGATCCGGATTTTGATCGATAACGAGCGGCGCGAGCCGGACGAAGCACGATGACTTACGCGGTCAAGGAAATTTTCTACACGTTGCAGGGCGAGGGCGCGAACGCAGGCCGGCCGGCCGTGTTCTGCCGGTTCGCCGGCTGCAATCTGTGGTCGGGCCGCGAAGAGGATCGTGCGGAGGCCGTGTGCCGCTTCTGCGATACCGACTTCGTCGGCACCGACGGCGAGAACGGCGGCAAGTTCAAGGACGCCGAAGCGCTCGTCGCGACGATCGCCGGCCTGTGGCCGGAGGGCGAGGCGCACCGCTTCGTCGTCTGCACGGGCGGCGAGCCGATGCTGCAGCTCGACCAGCCGCTCGTCGACGCGCTGCACGCGGCCGGCTTCGAGATCGCGATCGAGACCAACGGCTCGCTGCCGGTGCTCGAATCGATCGACTGGATCTGCGTGAGCCCGAAGGCCGACGCGCCGCTCGTCGTCACGAAGGGCAACGAACTGAAGGTTGTGATCCCGCAGGACAACCAGCGGCTGGCCGAGTACGCGAAGCTCGACTTCGAGTATTTCCTCGTCCAGCCGATGGACGGCCCGTCGCGCGACCTCAACACGAAGCTCGCGATCGACTGGTGCAAGCGTCATCCGCAGTGGCGGCTGTCGATGCAGACCCACAAATATCTGAACATTCCCTGAGCCACGGCTTTTGACATCGTGCTGATTACCCGAAAACTCGAATTCGACGCGGGCCACCGCATTCCCGATCACCGCAGCCAGTGCCGGAATCTGCATGGTCATCGCTACGTGCTCGAAGTCACGCTGCGCGGCGATCTCGTCGATACCGAGGGGGCGCCCGACCGCGGCATGGTGATGGATTTCGCCGACGTGAAGGCGCTCGCGATGGAGCACCTGGTCGGCAAGTGGGACCATGCGTTCCTGGTCTATGCGCGCGACGACGTCGTGCGCTCGTTCCTCGAGCAGATGGCCGACCACAAGACGGTCGTGATCGACCGGATCCCGACCGTCGAGAACCTCGCGGCGATTGCGTTCGACATCCTCGCAAGCGTGTACGACGCGCACTACGGCGTGAACCTGCGGCTCGAGCGCGTGCGCCTGTACGAAACGCCGAACTGCTGGGCCGACGTCGAGCGCCAGCCCGGCCGCTGATCCCGCCTTCCGGGCAGCCCCGCCAGCCGGCGCGGGCTGCCTGCCGACGCCGCATCCCGCGGCTTCCCCGTCTCGCTCCCCGTCCGTTTCCACATTCCGCGTAACGCCGCGCTATGATCGTTGCGTGGCGCCGAAAAACGCAGCCGTGCGCCATCGCGCGGCCGGCGCTGTCAGATCGGCCGCCCACGGCCGACCAAGGTTCCAGGGCCCGGTCCTGGCGCCGCCGTGCTTCGCTGCGCGGCGTGTCGCGCTCCGCTTTGCCCGTTGCTTGTCCCGTTCGATTGCCGTTCCGTCCAGGAGGCCGTATCGATGAGCACGCTCACCAATTCCCTCAAACAACGCCTGCGCGACGGCGATGAGCCGCTGTACGGCCTGTGGCTGTCGCTCGGCAGCGACTCGGCCGCGGAAGCGCTCGCGCATGCCGGCTACGACTGGCTCTGCATCGACATGGAGCACGCGCCGAACGACAGCCGCGATGTTGCATCGCAGTTGCGCGCGATCGCCGCCGCCCATCTGCCGAGCGAGCCCGTCGTGCGCGTGCCGGCGCGCGAACCGTGGCTCGTGAAGCGCGCGCTCGATGCGGGCGCGCGCACGCTGATGTTTCCCGGTATCGAGACGCCGGACGACGCCGCGCACGCGGTGCGGCTGACGCGCTATCCGTCGCCCGAATCGCCGGACGGGCTGCGCGGTGTCGCGGGCATGGTGCGCGCGGCGGCGTTCGGCATGCGCCGCGATTACGTGCAGACGGCGAACGCGCAGGTCGCGGTGATCGTGCAGATCGAATCGGCGCGCGGCGTCGACGAAGTCGAGCGGATTGCGGCGCTGCCCGGCGTCGACTGCCTGTTCGTCGGCCCGGCCGATCTCGCGGCGAGCCTCGGGCATCTCGGTGACATCCGCCACCCGGACGTCGAAATCGCGATGGCGCGCGTGCTCGCGGCCGGCCGGCAGGCCGGCGTCGCGGTCGGCATCTTCGCGGGCGACACGGCGGCCGCGCGCCAGTATCGCGAGGCCGGCTACCGGATGATTACGCTGTCGGCCGACGTGACCTGGCTGTTGCGTGCCACGCGGCAGGCGCTGCAGGAGGTGCGGTCATGAACGGTGGCGATGGCGCGTGCCGTGGGTGCGCACGGGGCGCGATCGGGGTGCGTGGGCAGGTCGGCGCGATGCTCGGCCTGTGGGCCGTGTGTATCGCGGCCGCCGCGCAGGGCGCGCCGCAAGCGAAGCCCGATCCGTCGCACGAGACGCAATCGGCGGTCGCCGACTATAACGCCGGCGACTATCGTGCGGCGCTGGTGCAGTTCCACGACGCGGCCGAGCGCGGCGACCGTCTCGCGCAATTCAACTACGCGATGATGCTGCTGACGGGCGAAGGCGTGACGGCGAACGTCGACGAAGGGCTGCGCTGGCTCAAGCGCGCGGCCGACGCAAACATGTCGCATGCGCAGTACGTGTATGGCCGGATGCTCGACGACGGCGAGTTTGTCGCGCGCAATCCGGCCGAAGCGCATCGCTGGTTCCTGCGGGCGGCGAAGCAGGGGCATGTGCAGGCCGAGCTGTCGCTCGCGAACCAGTTCCTCGACGGGCGTGGCACGCCGCGCGACAACCGGCAGGCGTTCGCGTGGTACAAGCAGGCCGCCGACGCGGGCGAGCCGACCGCGCAGTACGTGACCGCGTCGTTCTACGAGCGCGGTGGCGACGGCGTCGCGCAGAACCTGAACATCGCGCGGGCGTATTACGCGGCGGCGGCCGCGCAGGGCGACGAGACGGCCGGGCTGAAATTCAAGGAGCTGAGCGCGCGGCTGAAGGCGCAGGGGCCGGCATCGGGGGGCGGCGCGGAGCCGGGCGGCGCGCATGCGCCGCCGCCGTGAGCGGGGGCGCGCGGCGCGACTGCGTTCGACATGCCTGGTCGAAAAAAACGGCGCCGAGGCGCCGTTTTTCTTTCTGCGATGGGTGCCGCGCGGTCAGCTCTTCATCAGCCGCCGCTGCCGCCCGACGCTCATGATCATCCCGATCGCGATGCCGAGCGTCGTGAGCGCGGTGCCGCCATAACTCATGAACGGCAGCGGCACGCCGACGACCGGCAGCACGCCGCTCACCATCCCGATGTTGACGAACGCGTAGACGAAGAACGCGAGCGTGAGCGAGCCCGCGAGCAGGCGGCCGAACAGCGTCGCGCCCTGCGCGGCGATATAAAGCCCGCGTGCGATCAGCGCCATGTAAAGCGTCAGCAGCACGAGCCCGCCGACGAGCCCCCATTCCTCGGAGAACACCGCGAAGATGAAGTCGGTGTGCTTTTCCGGAATGAATTCGAGGTGCGCCTGCGTGCCTTTCAGGTAGCCCTTGCCGAGCACGCCGCCCGAGCCGATCGCGATCACGGCCTGGATCGTGTGGAAGCCCTTGCCGAGCGGGTCGGAGGTCGGATCGAGCAGCGTACACACGCGGTGCTTCTGGTAGTCGTGCATCAGAGGCCACTGCACTTCGGGCTGGCAGATGCGTTCTTCGAACACGGCGATCGAGCCGACCGCGATCACGCCCGCGACGAGCACCGGCACGATCAGCTTGAACGACAGGCCGGCGAGGTAGATCACGAAGAAGCCGGCCGCGAACACGAGCAGGCCCGTGCCGAGGTCGGGCTGCTTCGCGATCAGCCCGACCGGCACCAGCAGGATCCCGAACGCGGCGACGAAGTCGTACCAGCGCACCCCGCCTTCGCGGCGCTGGTAGTACCACGCGAGCATCAGCGGTGTCGCGATCTTGAGGATTTCCGACGGCTGGATCACGACGCCGACGTTCAGCCAGCGCTTTGCGCCTTTCTTGGTCATCCCGAACAGCGCGACCGCGACCAACAGCGCGACCCCGAACGTGTAGAGCGGGACCGCGAAGCGCATCAGCGTGGTGGGCGGGATGTTGGCGATCACCCACATCAGCACGAACGTCAGCAGGATGTTGCGCAACTGGTCCTCGACGCGGCCCGGCATGTCGATCGCCGCGCTGTACAGCGTGACGATGCCGACGCACAGCAGCAGGAACACGATGAGGGCGAGCGGGCGGTCGAAGCCCGCGAACATCTGCTTGATCTTGTCGAGCCAGGCGCGCTTGTCGAATTGCATGCCTTTCTCCGTTAATGAGCGGTGCCGGCGTCCGCCGCCTTCGCGGGGGCCGTCGCACGGTGGTTGTCGTCGCGCGGCGTGGCGACGAGCGGCTGCGCGTCGCTGGCGGGCCGGTGCGGCCGGTGCGGGCGCCGGATCGGCGGCAGGCTCGCGGCCCTCGGCGCCGCGGCGTTGGC
>NZ_CABVQC010000068.1 GCF_902499175.1 Burkholderia aenigmatica | reverse complement strand
GGCGGCACCGCCGGAACGCGCTGCCGGACGCGCGGCGGGCTCGGGCGGCGCAGCGCGCGGCACCGGTTCGGCCGGCACGGCCGGTTCGTCGCTTCGCTGCGCAACGGCAGCAGGCGGCTCGGGTTCCTTGTGGACGGGTGCCGGCCTGTCGCCGGCCGGCTCTGCTTGCGGTGCTGCGGCCGCCTGCGGCTGCGGCGTCTCGATGACGGGCGCGTCAACCGGGGCCGGCGCAGATGCCTGCACGGCAGCCGGCTTCACGGGCGGCTTGCCTGCTTCGTCGCCGGACTGCACCGGCGCTACACGCACAACCGGCGCCGCGGGTGCAGCCGGTGCAGCAGCTTGCGGCCGCGCTGCTTCGACAGGTGCGGCCGATACCGGCTTCGCCGAAGCGGCCGATGCCGCCACCACGCGCGGCCCCGGCACCGCACGCGGCACCGCCGGCTGGCCACCCGGCGCACTGCCGGCGGCAACCGCCGGCTCGAACGCGAGCATCCGCAGCAGCGTCATCGTGAAACCGGCGTATTCGTCCGGCGCCAGGCCGAGCTCGGCGCGACCGACTGTCGCGATCTGATAGAACAGCTGGACCTGCTCGGGGCTCAGCGTCTCGGCGAAGCGGCGCAGGTCGCTCGCTTCGGGCCATTCGTCGAGCACCGAACCCGGCGCGAACTGCGCCCACGCGATCCGGTGCAGCAGGCTCGCGAGGTCCTGAAGCGCGGTCGAGAACGACAGGCTGCGCAGCGACATCTCGTCGGCAATCGCGAGGATTTCCGGGCCGCTGGCCGCGGCAAGCGCGTCGAGCAGACGCACCATGTAAGTCTGGTCGAGCGCGCCGAGCATGCCCGACACGGCCGACTCGGTCACCTCGTTCGCCGAATACGCGATCGCCTGGTCGGTAAGCGACAGCGCGTCGCGCATGCTGCCCTGCGCGGCACGCGCGAGCAGGCGCAATGCTTGCGGCTCGAACGTGATCTGCTCTTCGCCGAGAATCCGTTCGAGATGCGACACGATGTGCCCGGCCGGCATCTGCTTCAGGTTGAACTGCAGGCAGCGCGACAGCACGGTGACGGGAATTTTCTGCGGATCGGTCGTCGCGAGGATGAACTTGACGTGCGGCGGCGGCTCCTCGAGCGTCTTCAGCATCGCGTTGAACGCGTGATTCGTCAGCATGTGCACTTCGTCGATCATGTAGACCTTGAAGCGCGCATCGACGGGCGCGTACACCGCGCGCTCGAGCAGCGCGGCCATTTCATCGACGCCGCGGTTGCTCGCGGCATCCATCTCGACGTAATCGACGAAACGCCCTTCGTCGATCTCGCGACAGGCGCGGCACACGCCGCACGGCTGCGACGTGACGCCGGTTTCACAGTTGAGTGCCTTGGCGAAGATCCGCGACAGCGTCGTCTTGCCGACACCGCGGGTTCCGGTAAACAGATAGGCGTGATGGAGACGCCCGCCGTCGAGCGCGTGCGTAAGCGCCCTGACAACGTGCTCCTGGCCGACGAGCGAAGCGAAATCCTTCGGACGCCACTTGCGTGCGAGAACTTGATAGGTCATCGGGAAATTGTATCAGTAACGCTGCGTCGCGCCGACACGCGAAACGGTACGGAAGACAGGCAACGCGCAGGTAAAAACGGAGTGTGATGCAGAAATAAAAACGCCCGGCGAACGGGGCGAGAAGGAAGGTGACGAGCCCAACCCTCGGCACTGGCGGGAAACGATTGTGGCTGCTTCGTTCCCGACCTGACCAGGTTCACCGCCCCACCATGCGAGGAGGCCCGTCACGACATATTCTATCACCGCTTCCGAACGAATGCGACCGTTTGTTCGCACCAATGCGAATTTGACCAGACAAACCGTCGTGCATCGGGCTGCACGATGGCTGCCCGAATCGAATCGCCTGCGCGCCCACCTCTTGTAATTTGCGGGCCGGCCTCCATCTGCTGGACACAACGGTCGAACGTCGCGTCGTACCCCTACTCGCGTAGCGGCTACTATCGCCGCCCGCAGCAGATAGCAATTTAGGCTAATATGACGCCCGAACGACCCGCGAGCCGCGGCATGCAGCGCTTACACCCCTCCTTTCCGGAGAGCGGAGTGACCTGCCGCAGCGGCCGGCAGCCCACGGCGGCCGGCGCGCCGCAACGCGCAAGCAGGCAGTCCCCGAACCGTAAGAGGTATTGACCCAATGAGCGAACAGATCAAACACATCAGCGACGCATCGTTCGAACAGGACGTCGTCAAGTCCGACAAGCCCGTGCTCGTCGATTTCTGGGCCGAATGGTGCGGCCCGTGCAAGATGATCGCCCCGATCCTCGACGAAGTCGCGAAGGACTACGGCGACAAGCTGCAGATCGCGAAGATCAACGTCGACGACAACCAGGCAACGCCCGCGAAGTTCGGCGTGCGCGGCATCCCGACGCTGATCCTGTTCAAGAACGGCGCAGCCGCTGCGCAGAAGGTCGGCGCGCTGTCGAAGTCGCAGCTCACCGCATTCCTGGACAGCCACCTGTAATACAGGCAGTTCCGCGGACGTGTTGTCAACCGGCAACACGTCCGGCATCAAGCCGCCGATCGCTCGCTCAAGCGCGAATCGGCCTATGCTAGAATTAAAAAACGTCTACAAGACGCATTTAAGTCTCTGAGCGCTTCCGCTCGCCCTCCTCCCTTTATTTCTTTCGTCGTCTCCTCCCTGGCGGGTTCTCCGTATGCATTTATCCGAGCTCAAGTCTCTGCACGTCTCCGAACTGATCGAAATGGCCAATGGCCTGGAGATCGAAAACGCGAACCGCCTGCGCAAGCAGGAGTTGATGTTCGCCATTCTCAAAAAGCGCGCCAAGACGGGTGAGACGATCTTCGGCGACGGTACGCTCGAAGTGCTGCCGGACGGCTTCGGCTTCCTGCGCTCGCCGGAAATGTCGTACCTCGCGAGCACCGACGACATCTACATCAGTCCGTCGCAGATCCGCCGCTTCAACCTGCATACCGGCGACACCATCGAAGGTGAAGTCCGCACGCCGAAGGACGGCGAGCGCTACTTCGCGCTGGTGAAGGTCGACAAAGTCAATGGGCAGCCGCCCGAGGCCTCGAAACACAAGATCATGTTCGAGAACCTCACGCCGCTGCACCCGAACAAGCCGCTGTCGCTCGAACGCGAAATGCGCGGCGAGGAAAACGTCACGGGCCGCATCATCGACATGATCGCGCCGATCGGCAAAGGCCAGCGCGGCCTGCTCGTCGCGTCGCCGAAGTCCGGCAAGACCGTGATGCTCCAGCACATCGCGCACGCGATCAAGCAGAACCACCCGGACGTGATCCTGTTCGTGCTGCTGATCGACGAGCGCCCTGAAGAAGTGACCGAAATGCAGCGCTCGGTCGCTGGCGAAGTGATCGCATCGACGTTCGACGAACCGGCCACGCGCCACGTCCAGGTCGCCGAAATGGTGATCGAGAAGGCCAAGCGCCTCGTCGAAATGAAGCACGACGTCGTGATTCTGCTCGACTCGATCACGCGTCTCGCTCGCGCGTACAACACCGTGATCCCGGCATCGGGCAAGGTGCTGACGGGTGGTGTCGACGCGAACGCACTGCAGCGTCCGAAGCGCTTCTTCGGCGCGGCGCGCAACATCGAGGAAGGCGGTTCGCTGACGATCATCGGCACCGCGCTGATCGAAACCGGCAGCCGCATGGACGACGTGATCTACGAAGAGTTCAAGGGCACCGGCAACATGGAAGTGCACCTCGAGCGCCGTCTCGCGGAAAAGCGCGTGTATCCGTCGATCAACCTGAACAAGTCGGGCACGCGTCGCGAAGAAATGCTGATCAAGCCCGAGATCCTTCAAAAGATCTGGGTGCTGCGCAAGTTCATCCACGACATGGACGAAGTCGAGGCAATGGAATTCCTGCTCGACAAGATCCGCCAGACGAAGAGCAACTCCGAGTTCTTCGACCTGATGCGTCGCGGCGGCTGATCCCCCCGCCCCGCACCAAAAAAACGGCCGCCCGCGCATTCTGCCCGGCGGCCGTTTTTCGGTGCCAACCTGAACGTGAACGTACAGGTTGATCTATAATCGCGTCATCGTCCAGACCAGATCCCCATCGCCCGATGCCGAACGACGCCTCCGCCCCGCTGCTGACCGTGAGCGATGCCGCATCGCGGCTCGGCGTCACGCCACGCACGCTGAAGTATTACGAAGAGCGCGGGCTCGTCACGCCGACGCGCAGCGAAGGCCGCTACCGTCTCTACGACGAAGCCGACCTCGAGCGCTTCGCGCGCATCCTGCGGCTGCGCGCACTCGGCTTCTCGCTGCACGGCATCACCGAGATGCTGAAGCGCCCGCTGGAAGAAACGGGCGACGGCCGGCGCCGCTATTCGGACGCGTCGCTGCGCGACATCCGTACCGGCCTGGCCGAGCAGGTCGACACGCTCGACCGGCGGATCGCGGCCGTCCAGCGCGAACTGAAGGAAGCCGTCGCACTGCGCAAGGAACTGCAGCACGACATCGACTACGTCGAACGGCGTCTTGCCGGCGAAAACGCCGATGCGTTGATCGCGCAGCGGCAGGCCGAAGCCGGCACGCGGCGCACGCGCAAGGATCGCGAATGAACGCGATGCCCGGTCGCCCGCCGCTATGGAGCCGCGCGAACCTGCGTGCGGACCTGTTCCCGTGGGCGCTCGCGCTCGTCACCGGCATCGACTACTTCGACAACGCGATCTTCTCGTTCTTCGCGAGCTACATCGCGGGCGGCATCAACGCGTCGCCCGACGAACTCGTGTGGTCGTCGAGCGCCTACGCGGTCACGGCCGTGCTCGGCATCCTGCAACAGCAATGGTGGGTCGACCGGCTCGGCCATCGCCGCTACGTCGCCGGCTGCATGCTGATGTTCTCGTTCGGCGCGATCGCGGCCGCGCTCGCCGATACGTCGCTCGAACTCGCATTCGCGCGCGGCTTCCAGGGGTATTTCATCGGCCCGATGATGGGTGCGTGCCGGATTCTGATCCAGATCAGTTTCAAGCCGCAGGAACGGCCGCCCGCGACGCGCGCGTTCCTGATCATGATCCTGCTCGGCAGTGCGCTCGCGCCCATCGTGGGCGGCCTGCTCGTCGCGCATTCGACGTGGCGCGCGCTGTTCGCGTGCTCGGCGCCCGCCGGCATCGCGTTCGCGATCCTCGCGCTGCTCACGCTGCCCGATTCGGGCCGGACACCCGACGACGAACGCGGCTCCGGACACTTCTGGCCGTATGTCGTGTTCGCGCTCGCGCAAGGCGCGCTGCAGATCGTGCTGCAGCAGGTGCATTACCAGCTCTACAGCGGCTCGCCGGTGCTCATCCTGCTGACGATCGCGGGGATCGGCGCGCTTGCGTGGTTTGCGTATCACCAGTGGAACCATCCGACGCCGCTCGTGCGGCTGCACGCGTTCCGCGAACGGACATTCCAGGTCGGGCTGCTGCTGTACATGTTCTATTACTACGAGTCGACGGGCTTCAGCTACCTGACGTCACGGTTTCTCGAGGGCGGGCTCGGCTACCCGGTCGAGAATTCCGGGCGGCTGGTGGGCACGATGTCGCTGATCTCGGCCACCGCGCTGTTCGCATACCTGCGCTACGCGAAATTCGTCACGCACAAGAAATGGTTCGTCGTACCGGGGTTCGCGATCGCCGTCACGGCCGCGCTATGGATGACGCGGATGACGCCGCAGGTCGGTGAAGCCGCGCTGATCGTCCCGCTGTTGCTGCGCGGGCTGCTGCTGCTCTTCATCGTGCTGCCGGTGGCCAACCTGACGTTCCGGATCTTCGCGATCGACGAATATACGCACGGCTACCGGCTGAAGAACATCGTGCGGCAACTGACGATCTCGTTCGCGACGTCGTCGGTGATCATCGTCGAGCAGCACCGGCTCGCCGTGCACCAGACGCGGCTCGTCGAGCGCGCGAACGTGTTCGATCCGCTGTTCCAGCAGACCGTCGACACGCTCACGCGCAGCTACGCGGCCGCCGGTCACGCACTGAACGAAGCGCACGCGCTCGCGATCGCATCGATCGCGCGGATGGTCGCGCAGCAGGCGTCGTTCCTCGCGTCGCTCGACGGCTTTTACTTCCTGGCGGGCGTGGCGCTCGTCGGCGGCCTCTTCGCGGCATGGCAAAAAGAGATCGATTGAGTTAAAAGACAGGCTTTGGATTTCCGCGAGCCGCCTTCATGCTCTCGAAACTGACCCGCTGGTTCGACGACCGCCGCCGCGACCGCGCGCTGCGCAGCCACCCGATCCCCGACGCGCTGTGGCAGGACACCGTCGAGCGCCTGCCGTTCCTCGCGGCGCTGGCGCCCGACGCGCTCGGCCAGCTGCGCGAACTGACGAGCCTGTTCATCGCGAAGAAATCGTTCTCGACCGCGCACGGGCTCGAACTGACCGACGCGATGATCGTCGCGATCGCCGCGCAGGCCTGCCTGCCCGTGCTGAATCTCGACCTGTCGCTGTACGACGGCTGGGTCGGCGTCGTCGTGTATCCGGGCGAATTCGTGATCCGCAAGACGGTGCAGGACGAGGACGGTGTCGTCCACGAAGTCGAGCAGGATGCGAGCGGCGAAGCCTGGGAAGGCGGCCCCGTGATCCTGTCCTGGGAAGACGCGCAGATGACGGACGGCCGCGACGCGTACAACGTCGTAATCCACGAGTTCGCACACAAGATCGACATGCTCAACGGCGCGGCCGACGGCTATCCGCCCCTTTTTCGCCGCTGGCACGCGCCGCACCTCGACGCGCAGGCCTGGGCCGACGTGTTCGAGCACGCGTACGACCAGTTCTGCGCGCGCGTCGACGCGGTGCCGGACCGCGCGTGGGCGCGCTTCGAGCGGGACTCGCTGATCGATCCGTATGCGGCCGACCATCCGTCGGAATTCTTCGCGGTATGCAGCGAAGCGCTGTTCGTGCGGCCAAAAGCATTCGAGTCCGAATTTCCGGAGCTGTACCGGCTGCTCGCGCGCTACTACCGGCAGGATCCGGCCGGCACCGGCGCGCTCGACGCACCCTGAAAATTATTCGTCAACCATCTGATTTTCTGGCATAATCGCCGTTTTTCGACCTTAGGCAAGTGGCTCGCGCCGGGCTTGGCGTCGTCTGGTTTGCGCAATCTGCGCGTTCCGGCACGGCAAGCGGCGGGTTGGCTACCGCTCTCACCAAGGAAAGACCATGAAAGAAGGCATCCACCCGAACTACCGCGAAGTCGTCTTCCAAGACATGTCGAACGGCTTCAAGTTCATCACGCGCTCGACGATCCAGACGCGCGAAAACATCGAACTCGACGGCAAGACCTACCCGCTCGCCAAGATCGAAGTGTCGTCGGAATCGCACTCGTTCTACACGGGTCAGCAAAAGATCATGGACACGGCAGGCCGTGTCGAGAAGTTCAAGAACAAGTTCGGCGTTCGCGCCAGCGGCAAGGCGAAGTAAGCTTCGCATTGCATCCGGTGGTTGCAACCCACCGGTGTCGCACAAAAGGGCAGCCCAGGCTGCCCTTTTTTGTCTCTGCTCGCCCGGCAGGCGCCAGCCGGCGCCCGGGCAACGACCTGACGCGCAACAGCGGGCGCGTCTACAATGCCGGATGCTCGAAACCGGCTCGACCGCGCGCATCCGCGCCGGCCACCCGCCCATAACAAATCGCTCATCTGCATGAAGCCTGTCGTCCGTCTCACCGCCTCCGCCACGCGCGCGCTGCCGCGCTGGCTGCTGCTCACGCTCTGCTTCGTCTACGCAGCGTTCGGCCTGTTCGGCCGCGACCCGTGGAAGAACGAGGACGCGGCGGGCTTCGGCGTGATGTGGACGATGGCCAAAGGCGGCTGGCACGACTGGCTGCTGCCGAACCTGGTCGGCAAGTACATCACGACCGACGGGCCGCTCAGCTACTGGCTCGGTGCGCTGTCGATCCGCGGCCTCGGCCCGTGGGTCGACGCGAGCAACGCGTCGCGTGTCGATACCGGCGTGCTGTTCTGCGTCGCGTGTGCATTCGTCTGGTACGCGGCCTACCTGCTCGGCCGGCGCGCCGAGGTCCAGCCGTTCAAATACGCATTCGGCGGCGAACCCGAGCCGCGCGACTACGGCCGCACGCTCGCCGACGGCGCGCTGCTGGTGCTCGTCGCCTGCTTCGGCCTCGCGGAGCGCGGCCACGAAACGACACCTCAGCTTGCGCAATTCGCGTGGATCGCGATGCTCGTCTACGGGATCGTGCGCGGCATCGACAAGCCGATGCAGGGCGCGCTGTGGTGGGGCCTCGCAATCGGCCTCGTCGCGCTGTCCGGCAACCCGGTGCTGGTCGTCGCCCTGCTCGCCGGTACGGCCGTCCTGTGGCTCGTTACGCCCGAGATGCGCAACCTGCGCCTGCCGCTCATCGGCGTGCCGCTCGCGGCCGCGATCTTCGCGCTGTGGCCGCTGGCAGCGTTCGTCGCGGCGCCCGACGACGCCGCATGGTTCTTCAACCAGTGGATCCACGGCAGCCTGATGCGCTTTTCGGGCCCGCCGACCACGGTGCTCGGCTATGCGGCGAAGAACCTGCCGCTGTTCACGTGGCCTGCCTGGCCGCTCGCGATCTGGGCGTGGTGGAGCTGGGCCGGCATGCGCCGCCGGGCGCACATCGCGATTCCGCTGTCGGTCGCCGTGCCGCTCGTCGCACTCGTGATCCTGCAGAGCCAGCAGTCGAACCGCATGTACATGCTGCTGCTGCCGCCGCTCGCAGTGCTCGCGACGTTCGCGCTGCCGACCCTCAAGCGCGGCGCGATCAACGCGATCGACTGGTTCGCGGTGCTGAGCTTCACGATCCTCGGCACCTTCGTGTGGCTCGTGTGGCTCGCGTCGCTCACGGGCTTCCCGCATCCGCTCGCGCGCAACCTCGCCCGCCTCGTGCCCGGCTACGAGCCCCACTTCAAGATCCTGTCGTTCATCTGCGCGGTGATCGCCACCGTGTGCTGGTGCTTCCTCGTGCGCTGGCGCATCTCGCGGCATCCGAAGGTGCTGTGGCGCAGCGTCGTGCTGTCGGGCGCCGGTACCACGCTGATGTGGGTGCTGCTGATGACGCTGTGGCTGCCGATCGTCAACTACGGCCGGACCTATCGCGATGTCGCCCAGCAGATCGCCGTGCACCTGCCGTCCGACTACGAGTGCATCTCGCCCGTGCGGCTCGGTGACGCGCAGATCGCGACCTTCGCGTATTTCGGCAACATGCGCTTCGATTTCTCCGGCGACTGCGACTTGATCCTGCGCCAGGACCATGCGGACTTCGGCGAGCCGAGCTCGATGTCGCAATACGTGTGGCGTCTCGTGTGGGAAGGCCGCCGCGTCGCCGACCGCGACGAGCGCTTCCGCCTGTACGAGCGCATCGAACGGCCGAAGACTCCCGTCAAGCGACGTCCGCCGCGCCGCCAGCCGGCCGATTGACGATGTTCGGCGACATCCGCCGGATCGTCGGTCTCGCGTGGCCGGTGCTCGTCGGCCAGCTCGCGATCATCGCGTTCGGCGTGATCGACACCGCGATGGTCGGGCGCTACTCGGCCGTCGACCTGGCCGCGCTCGGGCTCGGCTCGTCGATCTACATATCGATCTATATCGGCCTGACGGGCATCCTGTCCGCGCTGCAGCCGATCACCGGACAACTGTACGGCGCGCGGCGCTATGCCGAGATCGGCGAGGAAGTGCGCCAGGCGCTGTGGCTCGCGCTGCTGCTCGCGGTGCCCGGCTTTCTCCTGCTGCATTTTCCCGAGCCGCTGCTGCGCGTCGCGCACACGCCCGCCGCGCTGCACGACCGCACCGTCGACTACCTGCGCATCCTGTCGTACGGGCTGCCCGCCAGCCTCGTGTTCCGCATCTACAACGCGCTGACCAACGCGGCCGGCAAGCCGCGCCTCGCGATGATCCTGCAGATCGGCGCGCTGCTGCTCAAGTTTCCGCTCAACGTGTGGTTCATCTTCGGCGGGTTCGGCGTGCCCGCTCTCGGCGGCCCGGGCTGCGGGCTCGCGAGCACGCTGATCAACTGGGCGCTCGCGCTGATCGGCTACACGCTGCTCGCGAAGCTCGACGTGTTCGCGCCGCTCGCGATCTTCTCGCGCTTCTGCTGGCCGGTCTGGGAACGCCAGAAGGCAATCCTGAAACTCGGCGTGCCGATGGGCCTGTCGTACCTGATCGAGGTCACGTCGTACACGTGCATGGCGCTGTTCATCGCGCAATTCGGCACGACGACGCTCGCCGGCCACCAGATCGCCGGCAACATCGGCGCGGTGCTGTACATGACGCCGCTGTCGATCGGCGTGGCGGCGTCGACGCTGGTCGCGCGTGCGCTCGGCGCCGGACGGCCCGAGGAAGCCCGGCTGCTCGGCCGGCACAGCGTGATCTTCGCGTGCGGCATTGCCGCAACCTACGGCCTGCTCGTGTTCGTGCTGCGACCGCTGATCATCGGCGGCTATACGCCGAACCCGGCCGTCGCCGCGGCCGCGATGCCCCTCGTCGCGATCGTCGCGTGCTACCACGTCTTCGACGCGGTGCAGGTCACGTCGGCGTTCGTGCTGCGCGCCTACAAGGTCGCGGTCGTGCCGACCGTGATCTATGCGGTCGCGCTGTGGGGCGTCGGGCTCAGCGGCGGCTACGCGCTCGGCTTCGACGTGGGCGGCATCGCGCCCGCGTGGCTGACCGGCGCGCGCGGCTTCTGGTTTGCGAACACGATCAGCCTGGTGCTCGCGGGCGCCGGGCTCGTGCTGTATCTGCGCCACGTCAGTCGTGCGCATGCCTCCGCATCCGCCTGACGCGCCGCCCGTTACGTCTCCTCCAGCACGTCGGCCGCGTGATACGACGACCGCACGAGCGGGCCGGCGACGACTTCCCTGAAGCCGAGCAACAGCGCCTCGTCGCGCCACGCGGCGAATGCGTCCGGGCTCACGTAGCGCCGCACGGGCAGATGGTGCGCGGACGGCGCGAGATACTGGCCGAGCGTCAGCACGTCGACGTCATGCGCACGCAGGTCGCGCAGCGTGTCGCGCACTTCGTCGTCGCACTCGCCCAGCCCGAGCATCAACCCCGATTTCGTCACCAGCCCCGGCCGCACCCGCTTCGCCTGCGCGAGCAGTTCGAGCGAGCCGCGATAGTCGGCGCCCGGCCGCGCCGCACGATACAGCGATGGCACCGTCTCGATGTTGTGGTTGAACACGTCGGGCCACGCCGTCGACAGCGCCTCCAGCGCGCGGGCCACGCGGCCGCGGAAGTCCGGCGTCAGCACTTCGACGCCGATGCCCGGCACGCTCGCGCGCACCGCTGCGATACACGCGGCGAAATGCGCGGCGCCGCCGTCGCGCAGATCGTCACGGTCGACCGACGTGATCACGACGTAGCGCAGCCCGAGCGCTGCGGCCGCATCGGCCAGCCGCGCCGGCTCGTCGGGATCGAGCGGCTCGGGACGGCCGTGCGCGACGTCGCAGAACGGGCAGCGCCGCGTGCACAACCCGCCCATGATCATGAAGGTCGCGGTGCGCTGCGCGAAGCATTCGCCGATGTTCGGGCACATCGCCTCCTCGCAGACGGAATGCAGCCGATGGTCGCGCAGCACGGCCGCCATGTCGGCGACCGCCGCGCTCATCATCGGCCGCGCGCGCAGCCACGGCGGCTTCGGCAACGCCGCGCCGGTCGCGGGCTCGACGCGCACCGGAATGCGCGCGAGCTTGTCGCGGCTTCGCGCGCCCGGTTGGCCGAGCGCCGTGAGGCTGGGTCGTTCGAGCGCGGCGGCCATCGTCAGCCTCCGAGAAACGCGACGATCAGGCGGTTCACGTCAGCGGCCGCCTCCATCTGCACCATGTGCCCGCTGCCGGCGATCACCTCGGCACGCACGCCGTCCGGCAGGCCCTGCGCGTGCTGCGCGGGGATCACCTGGTCGCGCTCGCCCCAGATCACGAGCGTGCGCGGCGCAAGTGCCGCGAGCCGGTCGCGGAACACACGCCGCTGTGCGGCGCCATCGAACGCGGCATGCGCGATCTTCTCAAGCGCGGCCTGCACGCCTTCGAGCCGCTTGTACTTGACCAGATCCTCGACGAGTTGCCGCGTGACCAGCGCGTTGTCCGCGAACAGCGCGCCGAGGTGCGGCTTCAGCGTGTTGCGGCTGTTGCCGGCGACGAAGCCGTCGATGTAAGCGCGGTTGATGTCGGTGCCGAGCCCCGCGCTCGCAATCAGCGTCAGCGACGCGACGCGTTGCGGTGCGCGCTCGGCCGCCGCCATCGCGACCGCGCCGCCCATCGAATGGCCGATCAGGTGGGCTTGGTCGATGCCCTTCGCATCGAGCAGCGCGAGCACCGCGTCGGCCAGTTCGTCGAGGCTGCCCGTCTCGACCACCTTGCCCGATTCGCCGTGACCGGGCAGGTCGAGCGCCCACACCGGCCGGTGCGCGGCGAGATCCGCGTGATTGAACAGCCAGTTGTTCAGGTCGCCGCCGAAGCCGTGGATCAGCACGGCGGGCATGCCGTTGCCTTCGCCAAGCTTCAGGAAACGCACCGTCCGGCCGCCGATCTGCGCCTTTTCGGGCTGCGGGCCTGCCGCTTCGTCAGTGGCCGCGCTCGGCACGAAATCGCGCTGGAAATCGGCGATTGCCGCATCGATGTCCGCATCGCTCGCGTCGGTGGCCGCGACGACGCCGAGCAGCGCGCCGACCGGCAGCGTCTCACCTTCCTGCGCGACCTGCCGGCGCAGCGTGCCGTCGAACGCGCATTCGACGCCCGACGAGATCTTGTCGGTCTCGACGTCGAGCACTTCGTCGCCCTTCGTCACGCGTTCGCCGATCGCCTTCAGCCAGCCGTTGACCTGCCCCTGCTCCATCGACAGCCCCCACTTGGGCATCGTGATCATGTGAATCGACATCGTGTCAGCTCCTCGTCTTCAGGACCGCCTGCGCAATCGCATCGGCGGACGGGATATACAGGTCTTCCAGCACGCTCGCGAACGGCGTGGGCGTATGCGGCGCGGTCACCAGCTCGATCGGCGCCTTCAGCGCATGGAACGCGCGTTGTGCGACGAGCGCGGCGATGTCGGTCGCGATCGAGCAGCGCGGGTTCGCTTCGTCGACGACCACCACACGCCCGGTGCGCTCCGCGCTTTCGAGGATCGTTTCCTCGTCGAGCGGCGACGTCGTGCGCAGGTCGATCACGTCGACCTGGATGCCGTCCTTCGCGAGCTTCACGGCCGCGTCCATCGCGAGGTGCACCATGCGGCCGTAGGTGACGATCGTCGCGTCGTCGCCGTCGCGCATCACGTTCGCTTCACCGAACGGAATCGCATAGGACTCCTCCGGCACATCGCCTTCGCGGGTATAGAGCAGCTTGTGTTCGAGGAAGATCACCGGATCGTTGTCGCGGATCGCCTGGATCAGCAGCCCCTTCGCGTCGTACGGCGTCGACGGGCACACGACCTTCAGCCCCGGAATGTGCGTGAACAGCGACGTGAGCATCTGCGAATGCTGCGCGGCCGCGCGCAAGCCGGCGCCGTACATCGCGCGGATCACGACCGGCGTCACGGCCTTGCCGCCGAACATGTAGCGGAACTTGGCGGCCTGGTTGAAGATCTGGTCGAAGCACACGCCCATGAAATCGATGAACATCAGCTCCGCGACGGGCCGCATCCCGCACGCGGCCGCGCCGACCGCCGCGCCGATGTAGCCGCCTTCGGACAGCGGCGTATCGAGCACGCGGCCCGGAAATTTGTGGAACAGCCCCTTCGTCACGCCGAGCACGCCGCCCCACGCGTCGTCCTCGCCCGGCGCGCCCGCGCCGCCTGCATTGTCTTCGCCCATCACGATCACGCTGTCGTCGCGTGCCATTTCCTGCGCGAGCGCCTCGTTGATCGCCTGCGAATAAGTGATCTTCCTTGCCATGTCTGTCTCCTGGAATGTTCGGTTCGCCGTGTCGGCCGCGGTGTCAGACCGCGCTCACGGGTACGACACGTAGACGTCGGCCAGCAGGTCGGCCGCGTCGGGCAGCGGCGCAGCCTTGGCCTGCGCGACCGCATCGTCGATCAGCGACTTCACCTGCGCATCGACCGCGCGCAGATCGGCGGTCGTCAGCGCTTCGGCACGCACGACGCGCGTTTCGAAATGCTTCAGGCAGTCCTTCTCGTCGCGCAGCCTCTGCACCTCGCCGGGTGCACGATACGTTTGCGCATCGCCTTCGAAGTGGCCGAAATAGCGCGTGAGCTTCACCTCGACGAGCGTCGGGCCGCCGCCGTTGCGCGCGCGCTCGACGGCCTCGCCGAGCGCTTCGTGCACCGCGAAGAAGTCGAAGCCGTCGACGATCACGCCCGGCATCCCGAACCCGTTCGCGCGATCGGCGATGTTGTCGGTCGCGACCGACCAGCTCGACGACGTCGCTTCCGCGTAGCCGTTGTTTTCGGCAACGAAGATCGCGGGCAGCCGCCACACCGACGCGAGGTTCATCGATTCGAAGATCACGCCCTGGTTCGACGCGCCGTCGCCGAAGAAGCACACGCCGACCCCGCCGGTCTTCTTGTGCTTCGCCGCGAGCGCCGCGCCGCAGACGAGCGGGCCGCCCGCACCGACGATCCCGTTGGCGCCGAGCATCCCCATCGACAGGTCGGCGATGTGCATCGAGCCGCCCTTGCCGTGGCAGACGCCCGTCTTCTTGCCGTAGATCTCGGCCATCATCCCGTGCACGTCCACGCCCTTCGCGATGCAATGGCCGTGGCCGCGGTGGGTGGTCGCGACGTAGTCGTCGAGGCCGAGGTGCAGCATCGTGCCGACCGCGGACGCCTCCTCGCCCGCGTATAGGTGAACGAAACCGGGGATCTCGCCGGTCGCGAATTCGACGTGCAGGCGTTCCTCGAATTCGCGGATCGTGCGCATCAGCCGGTAGGCGTCCAGCAGCTTGTCCCTGCTGAGCTGTGTCGAAGCTGTCATGTGTGTCTCCTGGGTAGGTCTGACTGCGAATGCCGCCTCGGCCGGGCCGCGGCGACGGATTGTTCGGCCCGCGGCCGTCAGTGGAACGTGAAGCCGCCGTCGACGTTCACGGCCTGGCCCGTCACGTTGTCCATCGTCGCGAAGAACAGCGCGAGCCGGCCCATGTCTTCCGGCGTCTGCGCGCGGCCCTGCGGGATCAGCGTCAATTGGTGCCGCTGCCACGACTCCTCGACCGATTCGCCGTCGGTCTTCCATTCGTCGGACAGCCGGTCCCACATGTAGGTGCGCACGATGCCGGGGCAGATCGCGTTGACGGTCACGCCGTCGCGCGCGAGCTCCTTCGCGAGCGCGTTCGTGAAGCCGACGACCGCGAATTTCGACGCGCTGTAATGCGCGAGATTCGGAAAGCCTTCCTTGCCGGCGATCGACGCGACGTTGATGATCCGGCCGCGACCCTGCGCCTTCAGATGCGTGAGCGCCGCGCGGCAGCCGAGGAACGTGCCCTTCGCGTTCACGTCCATCACGAAATCCCAGTCGCGCTCGGTCAGCTCGGCAACCGGATGAATGCTGATCACGCCCGCGCAGTTCACTAGGATGTCGAGCCGGCCGAGGTCGGCGAGCGCCTGTGCGACCATCGCGTCGACCTGTGCGGCTTGCGTGACGTCGACTTTCGCGACCGTCGCCCGGCGGCCGAGCGCACGTATCTCGCGCGCGGTGGCGTCGAGTGCGTCGTCGAGCAGATCGGCCAGCAGGATGTCGGCGCCCGCGCCGGCGAGCGTCAGTGCAATGCCTCGGCCGATACCGCGCGCGCCGCCCGTGACGATGGCGACCTGTCCTTCGAGTGAAGCTGTCATGGCGATGTCTCCTTGATGATCGTTATGGATGCCGAAATTCCTCTCGGCAAAATGGTGTCTCAATAGCGCCACTCGCCGGCCTCGCGCAGCAATTGGCGTGACGACGCGTAGCGCAGCGTGCGGCCGACGTCGACCGTCAGCGGCCCACGCCAGTCGAGCGAGATCTCGTAGCGATCGCCACGCGCGACTTCGATCTCGCGTTCGCCGTCGAACGCGAGCGTGCCGCGCTCGAACGGGATCGTCTGCCACGCGCCAGGCTCGAGCCGCTCGCAACTGCGCATCACGACGCGATCGACACGGCCCGGCGCAATCGGCGCGACGAGCGGCGTGCCGGCCGTCTTGCCTTCGGCCGCGAAGCGCATCGCGAGCCCGTGCGGCGCGCTGCGTTCGAGCGGCGCCCACGCGCCGCCGAGCGCGGACAGGCCGATCCCGTCCGGTTCCGCAAACGTCAGGTAGAGCGAATCGATGTCGTCGGATCCCGAGATCGCGCGGGCACCGATGAAGCGCTGTCGCGCGGCGCACACGTCGACGAGCGCGATCTCCTCGCGCCCCGGCTGCGCGCCCGCCACGCAGCGCACGACGAGCCGCTTGTTGCGCGTGAACGCGACTTCGGCCGGCACGGCGCCGGTCGCGGCGAGCCCTGCCGCGACGCCCGCGACGGTGGCTTCGCGATGTTCGGGAAACGCGTTGTTGGTGCCGGTGGACAGTGCGACGAGCGGCGTCGCGCCGCAGTGCGCGGCAACCGCGCGATGGGTGCCGTCGCCGCCGAGCACGACGATCAGCGCGACTTCCATCCGGTGCAGGTACGCGGCGCCGGCCTGTGTATCGGCGACGGTATCGGTGATCGGCAGGTCGACGAATTCGACCTCGGGCCAACGCTCGTGCGGCGCGACCGCACGATGCGTGTCGATCGCGCGCAGCAGCAGCGTCGCGATGCCCGTGCGGTCGCGCAGCGTCAGCACGCGCTCGACGCCCATCGCGCCGAGGCCGGCCAGCAGGCGCACGATCATGTTCGCCTTCTCCGCCGTGGGAAACACGGAGGCATGCGTCGTGAGGCGGCGGATGTCGCGCCCCGATGCGGGGTTCGCGATCACACCGACGGTAACGGGCGTCGTCACGGGTTCGTCTCCATCCAGTTGGCCGGCCGCGGTGCATAGGCGTGCGCCGCGGCCCTGCCTGTCTCGTCCGCTGCCATCGCCGGGCGGCGGATCGTCGTCATCGACGCGACCGCGCCGACTTGCCCGTGATCTCTGCAAGCGGCGTGCCATCGTGCATGCGATGAACGTGAAACCCTTGTGAATGCTGGAGCGGCCGGTATGCACGCGTTCTTGATTCGATGCTGGAAGGACGGCGTGCGCGGCAATTCGGCCTGTTCGTCTCACATCGCCGATGCGACCAAACGACCACCGCGGCGCCAGTGCAAGCGCACCGTTCCGCCCGCAAGCCCCGCCATATCGCGGCGCCGCGCATGCCGCGTCATGCCCGACGACCGCCACGTGTCGCAGATGAGCGCGTCTCAACGACACGAGACGGCCCGCGATACCGGTGAGACGAACGTCTCACGCCCGCTGCGTGCTGCGATGCAATGTGATCCGCCGAGCGGGATGTGCTACAAGAACATCGCATTCCCCGCAGTACGGAACCGGAGCCGACCATGCCCTACGCCGTCCCCCAGGCCCAGCACGCCGACCGTGTGCTCGGCGCGCTCGCCGGACGCCTGCCCGCGCCGGCCGATTCCACGCGCCTCGTGTCGTCGTGGCAACGATCGCTGGAGCGCTACCGTCTCGACCCCGCTTCGTCGATCGGCCCGCGCGTGCTGACCGCGGCCGAGCTGCGCGAAGTGCGCGACAAGGAGGAAGCCTTCCTGCGCGCGTCGGGCCAGTGCCTGACGCGGCTGCACGACATGATTCGCGTCGCCGACTACTGCGTGATGCTGACCGATGCGCATGGCGTGACGATCGACTACCGGATCGACCGTGAACGCCGCAACGACTTCCGCCACGCGGGGCTGCACATCGGCTCGTGCTGGTCGGAAAGCGAGGAAGGCACCTGCGGTGTCGCGAACGTGCTGACCGATCTCGCGCCGATCACCGTGCACAAGACCGATCACTTTCGCGCGGCGTTCACGACGCTCACCTGCAGCGCGGCGCCGATCTTCTCGCCGTGCGGCGAACTGATCGGCGTGCTCGACGCGTCGGCCGTTCATTCGCCCGACGGCCGCGACAGCCAGCGTCTCGTCTATCAGCTCGTGCGGCAGAGCGCGGCACTGATCGAGGACGGCTACTTCGTGCACAGCACCGCGCAGCACTGGATCCTGTTCGGGCATCCGAATCGTCACTACGTCGAAGCGCAACCCGAGTGGCTGATCGCGTTCGACGAATGCGGCAATATCGTCGCCGCGAACCGGCAGGCGCGCGACGCGCTGCCGGCACTGCGCGAACCGCGCCATATCGACGAGATCTTCGACGCAACCGAGATGCCGCTGCGCGATGCCGCGCGGCTCGATACCATCGTCGCGCTGCGGCTGCGCGCGACCGGCGCGCCGCTCTATGCGCGGCTGCGTGCGCCGCTACGGCGCATCGGCCGCGAACCCGGCACGGCCACGCGCCGCCCGGGCACCGCGCAACGCCACGTCGGCGCGCTGACGCCGTTCCTGAACAGCAGCGACTCACATATCGCGCAGCAAGCCGAACTCGCACTGCGGGTCGCGAGCAAGCGGCTGCCGATTCTCGTGCTCGGCGAAACCGGTGCGGGGAAGGAAGTGTTCGCGCGCGCGATCCACGACGCCGGTGCGCGGCGCGCGCGGCCGTTCGTCGCGGTCAACTGCGGCGCGCTACCGGAAGCGCTGATCGAGAGCGAATTGTTCGGCTATGCGGCCGGCGCGTTCACCGGGGCGCGCAAGCACGGCGCGCGCGGCAAGATCGCACTCGCCGACGGCGGCACACTGTTCCTCGACGAAATCGGCGACATGCCGCTCGCGCTGCAGACGCGCCTGCTGCGCGTGCTCGCCGACGGCGAAGTCGTGCCGCTAGGCAGCGATACGCCCGTACGTGTCGATCTCGACGTGATTTGCGCGACGCACCGCGATCTCGCGCAGATGGTGGCCGACGGCACGTTCCGCGAGGATCTGTACTACCGGCTGAGCGGCGCGACGTTCGAACTGCCGCCGCTGCGCGAGCGCGCCGACGTGCGCGACGTGATTGCCGCCGTGTTCGCCGAGGAGGCGCAGGCCACCGGCCACGTGCTGACGCTCGATGCAACGCTCGCCGAACAGCTTGCCGCGTACCCGTGGCCCGGCAACGTGCGGCAGTTGCGCAACGTGCTGCGCTATGCGTGCGCGGTGTGCGACGCCGCGCGCGTCACGCGGCATGACCTGCCGGCCGATATCGCCGCGCAACTCGGTGGCATGGCGCCCGGCACGCTGCCCGACGACGAACGCGGCCGTATCGTCGCGGCGCTCACCGCGCACCGCTGGCGGCCCGACGCGGCCGCGCAGGCACTCGGCATCTCGCGCGCGACGCTGTACCGGCGTATCGCGAAACACCGGATCGTCGCGCCGCACCGCGCGTGACGCGCCGCCGGCGCGTCTACCGCTCATGACGCATGCGCCGCCGCTTCACGCGCGTTCGCGGTGTCACCCGACTTGCTGGCCGCTTCGGCTTCGTCGCGCCGCACGAACACCTCGTGCGCGGCGAACAGCGCGTTGAGCGCGGCCGGAAAACCCGCATAGACAGCCATCTGCATGAACACCTCGACGATCTCGTCGCGCGTGCAGCCGACGTTCAGCGCAGCCTCGATATGCACTTTGAGTTGCGGCTGCGCGTTGCCGAGCGCGGCCAGCGCCGCGATCGTCGCAATTTCGCGCGCTTTCAGGTCGAGCTGCGGCCGGCTGTAGATGTCGCCGAAACCGAATTCGACCAGCAGCCGCCCGAAGTCCGGCGCGATCGGCGCGAGCGCCGCGATCACGCGCTCGCCCACTTCGCCGTCGATTTCCTTCAGTTTGTTCCAGCCGCGCGTGTAGCGGTCTTCAAAGAGTCGTTCCATTGTGTCCGTCCTGTTCCGAGGGAGAGTGAGAAGGTTTCGCCCGTCGCGCCGCATCCCGCTCCTGTGCCTCGTAGTAAGCGATCTTGTCGCTGATGACGTCGAGGCTCGCCTGCAGCTCCGCGATATGCGCGCGCACCGCGTCGCGATGCGTGACCAGCAGGTCGCGCCGCGCACCGAAGGTCGGCTCGCCTTGCGCGCGCAGCGCCGCGAATGCCTGCATCTGCGCGATCGGCATGCCGGTCGCCTTCAGGCGCATCACGAAGGCCAGCCAGTCAAGGTCGGCCGGTGCATAGAGCCGGTGCCCGGCCGCCGTGCGCGAAATCGCGCGCAGCAGGCCGGCCTGCTCGTAGTACCGCAGCGTATGCGTCGACAGGCCGGTCATTTCGGCGACCTGGCCGATCGTCAGCGGGCCGGCGGAGGAAGGTTGGGATACGGTTTTCGACATGGCAGGAACAAGGTTAGGAGTTAGAGTTCACTCTAAGTCAAGCCCTGTCGAACAGCCAGTGCGACGATCATCGGCGACACCCCGGCGACACCGTAAACAATGGTCAAAATCGCCGCGCGGCGCGGGCTTCGGTCTTTACAGCGCCGCAAGCCTTCAGCAAGATTCGGTCAGCCTGTCTTAAAAAGGGCACGCATTTGTCCTATGCTTAACGGCGACGCCCGGCCGCGCCTCGTCCCGCCGTCCGTTGCAACAGCCATTCATCCGTCAGAACCAGGGAGCCTTTGCCATGCTGAAGAAGCTGCTGATGCTGTTCGTCGCGCTATCGCTGTCGCTCGCCGCAGGCCTCGCCGCGGCCGTCGAAGTCAACTCGGCTGACCAGGCCACGCTCGAATCCGTGAAGGGTCTCGGGCCCGTGAAGTCGAAGGCGATCATCGACGAACGCACCAAGAACGGCCCGTTCAAGGACGCGGACGATCTCGCGAACCGCGTCAAGGGCCTCGGCACGAAGTCGGTCGGGCATCTCGAAGAAAACGGTCTGACGATCGGCGGCTCGTCGACGCCGCCGAAGGGCGTGAAGCTGTCGAAGCCGGCCGCAACGACCTCGGCGACCACGTCGGCCACGACGTCGGCGGGCACCGCGTCGACCTCCACGACCGCGACGGCCGGCACGACGGCCACCGCACCGGCACCGGCGGCAAGCGCGCCGGATACGGCGGCGAAGCCGGCCAAGGCCAAGCGCATGACGAAGAAGGAAAAAGCGGCTGCAGCAGCGGCAGCATCCGCCGATGCGGGTGCGAGCGCACCGGCCGCAGCATCGTCGACGAAAGCGACGAAGGGTTCCAAGAAGAAAAGCAAGAAGGACAAGGCAGCCTCCGCCGCCGCGGCGTCGGGCGCCTGATATGCGCCGCGCGCGCGACGGCGTGCGCGCGGCATTCGTTCAACGGGCGCCCACTGCGTGGCGCCCTTTTCAGTAAAGGTGAAGAACCATGGGTCTCCTCGACATCGTTGGCGGTCTGATCGGCGGCCAGGCCGGCGGCAACTCGCAAAGCGCGCTGATCACGACCGCGCTCGAATTCATCAACAACCAGCCGGGCGGCCTGAACGGCCTGATCGAGAAGTTCAAGGCCGGCGGCGCCGGCGACATCATCGGCTCGTGGGTCGGCAACGGCCAGAACCAGCCGATCTCGCCGGACGCGCTGCAGAACGTGCTCGGCTCGGACGCGATCGGCGCGCTCGCGAGCAAGTTCGGTGTCGATCCGTCGATGGCCTCGACCGTGCTCGCGCAGGTGCTGCCGCACGTCGTCAACCACGCGACGCCGGACGGCGCCGTGCCGGCCGACGGCCAGGCGCAGGTCGACCCGTCGAACGTGCTCGGCTCGCTGTCGCAGATCGCCGGCATGTTCGGCGGCAACAAGCAGGGCTGACGCGCCGCGTCGTTGCGACGCTCCATAGGCAAACACCCCGCCGAGGCGGGGTGTTTGTTTTTGCGCGCCCGGTGCGAACCGGGCGGCGGCCAATGACCTGCGATCAGTGAACGACGCGGTCGAACACGAACTTGCCGTCGTGGACGTCGACCGGAATCACGTCCTTCGGACCGAAGCGGCCCGCGAGGATGAGCTTCGCGACCGGGTTCTCGATCTCCTGCTGGATCGCGCGCTTCAGCGGACGCGCACCGAACAGCGGATCGTAGCCGACCTTGCCGATCTGTTCGAGCGCCGCTTCCGACACGTCGAGCGCCATGTCGAGCTTCGCGAGCCGTTCGTGCAGGCGCGCGAGTTGGATCTTCGCGATCGATTCGATGTTGCTGCGGTCGAGCGCATGGAACACGACGACGTCGTCGATCCGGTTCAGGAACTCGGGGCGGAAATGCTGCTTCACCTCGAGCCACACCGCGTCCTTGATCTCTTCCTGCGGCGCACCCGTCATCGCCTGGATCACCTGCGAGCCGAGGTTCGACGTCATCACGATCACCGTGTTCTTGAAGTCGACCGTGCGCCCCTGCCCGTCCGTCATGCGGCCGTCGTCGAGCACCTGCAGCAGCACGTTGAACACGTCCGGATGCGCCTTCTCGATCTCGTCGAGCAGGATCACGCTGTACGGCTTGCGGCGCACGGCTTCCGTCAGGTAGCCGCCTTCCTCGTAGCCGACATAGCCCGGCGGCGCGCCGATCAGCCGCGCAACGCTGTGCTTCTCCATGAACTCGCTCATGTCGATGCGGATCAGGTGCTCTTCCGAATCGAACAGGAACGACGCCAGCGCCTTGCACAGCTCGGTCTTGCCGACACCCGTCGGGCCGAGGAACAGGAACGAGCCGTACGGACGGTTCGGATCGGCGAGACCCGCACGCGAACGGCGGATCGCATCGGCCACCGCACTGATCGCCTCGTGCTGGCCGACCACGCGCTCATGCAGCTTTTCCTCGATGTGCAGCAGCTTCTCGCGCTCGCCCTGCATCATCCGCGACACCGGAATCCCGGTCGAACGCGACACGACTTCCGCGATTTCCTCGGCGCCGACCTGCGTGCGCAGCAGACGCGGACGCGTCGGGTTGTGCTGCTCCTGCTCTTCGGCCTGCGTAACCTGCTTCAGTTGCGCCTCGAGCTGCGGCAGCTTGCCGTACTGCAGCTCGGCAACCTTCTCCAGCTTGCCGTCACGCTGCAGCCGCGCGATGTCCGCACGCACCTTCTCGATTTCTTCCTTGAGCTGCGCGCTGCCCTGCACCGCGGCCTTCTCGGCGGTCCAGATCTCCTCGAGGTCCGCATATTCGCGGCCGAGGCGGTCGATCTCTTCCTCGATCAACTGCAGGCGCTTCTGCGACGCTTCGTCCTGCTCCTTCTTCACGGCTTCGCGCTCGATCTTCAGCTGGATCAGACGACGGTCGAGCTTGTCCATCTCTTCGGGCTTCGAATCGATTTCCATCTTGATCTTCGAAGCGGCTTCGTCGATCAGGTCGATGGCCTTGTCGGGCAGGAAGCGGTCGGTGATGTAGCGGTGCGACAGCTCGGCCGCGGCGACGATCGCCGGGTCGGTGATGTCGACGCCGTGGTGCAGTTCGTACTTCTCCTGCAGCCCGCGCAGGATCGCGATCGTCGCCTCGACGCTCGGCTCGTCGACGAGCACCTTCTGGAAGCGACGCTCGAGCGCGGCATCCTTCTCGATGTACTTGCGGTATTCGTCGAGCGTGGTCGCGCCGATGCAATGCAGCTCGCCGCGCGACAGCGCCGGCTTCAGCATGTTGCCCGCATCCATCGCGCCTTCGGCCTTGCCCGCGCCGACCATCGTGTGGATTTCGTCGATGAAGACGATCGTCTGGCCTTCGTCCTTCGCGATGTCGTTGAGTACCGCCTTCAGGCGCTCCTCGAATTCACCGCGATACTTCGCGCCTGCGAGCAGTGCGGCCATGTCGAGCGACAGCACGCGCTTGCCCTTCAGCGTCTCGGGCACTTCGCCGTTGACGATCCGCTGCGCGAGCCCTTCGACGATCGCGGTCTTGCCGACGCCCGGCTCGCCGATCAGCACCGGGTTGTTCTTGGTGCGGCGCTGCAGGATCTGGATCGACCGGCGGATTTCGTCGTCGCGGCCGATCACCGGATCGAGCTTGCCCGCACGGGCGCGCTCGGTCAGGTCGACCGTGTATTTCTTCAGTGCCTCGCGCTGGCTTTCCGCGTCCTGGCTGTGCACCTGCGAGCCGCCGCGCACTGCGGCGATCGCGGCTTCCAGCGCCTTGCGCGTGAGGCCGTGCTGGCGCGCGAGTTTGCCGGCGTCGCCCTTGTCGTCGGACACGGCGAGCAGGAACATCTCGCTCGCGATGAACGTGTCGTTGAGCTTCTGCGCTTCCTTGTCGGCCTGGTTCAGCAGCCCGGCCAGTTCACGGCCGATCTGGATGTCGCCGCCCGTGCCCGTCACTTGCGGCAGGCGCGAGATGGCCTCGTTCAGCGCGCCTTGCAGCGCCTGAATGTGAACGCCCGCGCGCGACATCAGCGAGCGGGCGGAGCCGTCCTGCTGCGCGACCAGCGCCGCGAGAACGTGAACGGGTTCGATGTATTGATTGTCGCGGCCTGCCGCGAGGCTTTGCGCGTCCGCGAGTGCTTCCTGGAACTTGGTGGTGAGCTTGTCGATTCTCATTTAGTCGAGACCTCCAATTTTCGATTAACACCAAGATGAGGATGGTTATGCGGCTTTCAAGCGAAATTCGGGTTGATTCAGCGCAAAAATCGATGGATGTCCCTGAAGCGGCCTTGGGACGGACCACGGCCGGATCGCAACGCGCGGCGCGTGCTTGTCAGCCCGCCGTCGACGGCGGCTCGACGGATGCGGCCGCTTCTTCCGTCACGACACGCACGCGCACGGCCGGACGGATGCCGAGCAATGCGACGAGCGGCTCAGCGTGTTCGACCAGCTCGCCGAGCGTGTGACGGTCGAGTTCGGCGAAGAACGCATCGCGCGCGGCCGCCAGCACACCCTTCAGGCGGCACTGCGGCTCGATCACGCAGCCGCGCGACTCGCCCTCGGCCGCGAAGCAGCCGACCAGCGCGAAATCGTTCTCGGTCGCGCGCACGACCTGGCCGACGGTCAATTGCAGCGATTCGGGGAACAGCCGCAGCCCGCCGTTGCGGCCGCGAACGGTGTCGACCCATCCGAGCTCGCCGAGCTGCTGCACGACTTTCATCAGATGGTTCTTCGAGATGCCGTAGGCATCCGAGATCTCCTGGATCGTCGCGAGTCCGTCGCCGCGCACGGCAAGGTACAGCATCACGCGAAGCGAATAGTCGGTGTAGTCGGTGAGTCTCATTGGCGAATACGGAAAAGATCGATCATGCCCCGATTACGTGAGCCGGGCCGATCGGGATGCGCACGGGGCCGACTAGCGGCCCTGTTCCGCGGCCCCGGGTTGCCGGGATGGCGCGCGCGCAATAAGATTCATGACATCTACACGTTTTTCAGGGGGTGTTGGACGCTATTTTGCGTCAAAATCCGGCCGGCGTCCTCCACGATGCCCGCGCCGCCACCCCGTCGTTGCCCCTCTCTCCCGGCCCTTTTGCCATGACCGTCCTGCCCGCCTCGCCCGATACCGCACCGGCCCGCCCTCGCGACACCGAGCCGACCGAAGAGAACATTCGCGATCTCGTCTACGCGTTCTACGACCGCGTACGCGCCGATCCGCTGCTCGGGCCCGTGTTCGACGCGAAGCTGGCCGGCCGCTGGGACGACCACCTGCCGAAGATGGTCACGTTCTGGTCGAGCCTCGTGCTCGGCACCAAGGGCTATCGCGGCAACGTGCAGCAGGCGCACCAGCCGCTCGACGGGATCGAGCCGGCCCATTTCAGCCGCTGGCTGTCGCTGTTCCTGAAGACCGTCGAGACGCGCTACGCGCCGCCCGCGGCGATCCGCTTCATGGAACCCGCACTGCGGATCGCGCAGAGCCTGCAGTTGAGCCGGTTCGGCTGGGACTACCAGATTCCGCCCGAGCAGCAGGCGCTGCTCGACGCGATCGCGCCGCGCCGTCGCGACGCGGGCGACGATCCGCACGCGTTGCCGTCGCGTGCCCGCGGCGAGCCGTTTCCGACGAAGATCATCGGGCGCAGCACCGACCCGGACGCGTAACGGGTAGCCGCCACGCGCGACCCTTGCGCGCATGTGGCATCTCGCCGCACGACGCAGGCGCCACGCTCAGCGCCGCGTGTTGCCCGATTCGATGCCCCAGCGCGCGAGCGCGGCATCGTCGGTGCTGCGCGCATCGACCCAGCGCTCGCCATCCGGCGTGGTTTCCTTCTTCCAGAACGGCGCTTCGGTCTTCAGGTAGTCCATCACGAACTCGCACGACGCGAACGCATCGCCGCGGTGCGACGCAACCGTCGCGACCATCACGATCTGGTCGAGCGGCAAAAGCCTGCCGACGCGATGCACGATCGCGACGTCGGTGCCCGGCCAGCGCCGGCCGGCCTCGGCGGCGATCTTCTCGAGCGCCTTCTCGGTCATTCCCGGATAGTGCTCGAGCTCCATCGCGGCCACCGAATCGCCTTCGTTCAGGTCGCGCACCGTGCCGACGAAGCACGCGACCGCGCCGATCTTCGGGTTGCGCGCGCGCAATGCCGCGACTTCGGCGTTCAGATCGAAGTCGTCCGTCTGGATTCGTACCGTTGCCATCGCCGGTGCCTCAACCGCCCGTCACCGGCGGAAAGAACGCGACTTCGCAGCCCTCGGTGAGCCGCGTGTCGGGATCGGTCATCTCGTGATTGCACGCCATGCGCAGGGCGCGCCCTTCCGCGAGCGTCTCGGCCCACGCACCGCCGCGCACGCGCAGCCACGCGCGCACGTCGCCCACGGTCGTGACGCTGTCCGGCACTTCGGCCTGTTCGTCGGCAACACCCAGTGCCTCGCGCACGCTTGCAAAAAATTTCAGCTGAATCTTCATGGTTCGGGAAGCCGCCGGGTTACGACAGCAGTTCGGAAAACGGAATGAAACGCACGGTCTCGCCGGCGCTGATCGCGTGCTGCGGCGGATTGTCGATCAGACCATCGCCCCACACCGTCGACGTCAGCACCGCCGAGCTCTGGTTCGGGAACAGGTCGAGGCCGCCCGCCGCGTTCACGCGCGCACGCAGGAATTCGTTGCGCCGGTCGCCCTTGCTCTGCGAGAAATCGGCGCGCAGCGACAGCGCGCGCGGCGCAACGTCGCGCACGCCGGACAGGCGCAGCAGGAACGGCCGCACGAACAGCAGGAACGTGACGAAGCTCGACACCGGATTGCCGGGCAACCCGATGAAATGCGCATCGGGGCGTTCATCGCCGCGGCGCACCGCGCCGTATGCAAGCGGCTTGCCGGGCTTCATCGCGATCTGCCACAGCGCGAGCCGCCCTTCGGCCTCGACGGCCGGCTTCACGTGATCCTCATCGCCGACCGACACGCCGCCGCTCGTCAGGATCACATCGTGATCGCGTGCGGCCTCGCGCAGCGTATCGCGCGTCGCGGCGAGCGAATCGGGCACGATCCCGTAGTCGGTCACGTGGCAGCCGAGCCGCTCCAGCAGCCCGCGCAGCGTGAAGCGGTTCGAGTTGTAGATCGCGCCGGGCTTCAGCGGCTCGCCCGGCATCGTCAGCTCGTCGCCGGTGAAGAACACCGCGACGCGAATCCGCCGCGCGACCGGCAACTGCGCACAGCCGACCGATGCGGCCAGGCCGAGCGCCTGCGGCGTGAGCCGCGTACCGGCCGGCAGGATCACCGAGCCCTGCCGGATATCCGCGCCCTGCGCGGTGATCCATTCGCCGGCCTTCGGCGTGTGCAGGATCTCGACCGCATCGCCGTCGGCCGACGCCTGCTCCTGCATCACGACGGCGTCGGCGCCGGGCGGCACCGTCGCGCCGGTGAAGATCCGTGCGGCCGTGCCGGCTGCGAGCGGCGCGGCCGGATGCCCGGCCGGAATACGCTGCGACACCGGCAGGCGCCGATCGCCATGCAGCAGGTCGGCGACGCGCACTGCATAGCCGTCCATCGCACTCGTATGCATCGGCGGCACGTCGAGCGGCGAGCTCACGTCGGCCGCCAGCACGCGGCCGAGCGCGTCGAGCGTAGCGACGGTTTCGGTGCCGGGCAACGGCTTCGCGGCCTCGAGCAGTGCGGCGAGCGCCTCGGCGGTCGACAGCATCGGCGCGCGCGGCGCCGCGGGATTCGGGTTCGACATCGATGGAATCGGGGATCGTGGGATGCAATACGTCATTGTAGCGACGCCGTCGCGCGGGCGCGCGATATGGCGGACATGCGGAAACTGTGATTCGCGCGAACGCGCGGGTCTGGCACTTGTTTCGCGCGCGGTACGGCGGCAATCGCGCGGCAGCGACCAAACGAAACGGCCGGAACCCCGATCCGTTCGACGAATCGGCATTCCGGCCGTCCTGCGCAGCCGGGCCCGCGGCCCGGCCGTGCGTCATGCGCCCGTATGGGTCGCGATGAAGTCCTTCACCTGCTGCGCGTCGGCCTTCACGACCTCGAAGCGCTGCGGCAGCGCCTCGAGCCCGTCGAATGCAGCCGGACGCTCGGCTTCGCGATCGAGCGCTTCACGGATCGTCTCGCCGAACTTGATCGGCTGCGCCGTCTCGAGCACGACCATCGGCACGCCTGCGTCGAGATGCTCGCGCGCGACCTTCACGCCGTCGGCCGTGTGCGTATCGATCATCGTGTCGTAGCGCGAGAACACGTCGCGGATCGTCGCAATGCGGTCGATGTGGCTGCTGCGGCCCGACACGAAGCCGAACTCGGCGACGCGCGCGAAATCGCCGCTCGCCGCGAGATCGAAGCCGCCCTTCTCCTCGACGTCGCGGAACAGCTGCATCACGCGCGCCGGATCGCGGCCGAGCAGGTCGAACACGAAGCGCTCGAAGTTCGATGCCTTCGAGATGTCCATGCTCGGGCTGCTCGTGTGATAGGTGTTCTCGGCGCTGCGCACGCGGTATGCGCCGGTGCGGAAGAACTCGTCGAGCACGTCGTTCTCGTTGGTCGCGACCACCAGCTTCGCGATCGGCAGCCCCATCATCCGCGCGATGTGGCCCGCGCAGACGTTGCCGAAGTTGCCCGACGGCACCGTGAACGACACGCGCTCGTCATTGGATTGGGTCGCCGCGAAGTAACCCTTGAAGTAGTACACGACCTGCGCGACGACGCGCGCCCAGTTGATCGAGTTGACCGTGCCGATCTTCTGCTGCGCCTTGAACGCGTGATCGTTCGACACGGCTTTGACGATGTCCTGGCAATCGTCGAACACGCCTTCGACCGCGAGGTTGAAGATGTTCGGATCCTGCAGGCTGAACATCTGCGCCGTCTGGAACGCGCTCATCTTCTTGTGCGGCGACAGCATGAACACGCGCACGCCGGCCTTGCCGCGCATCGCGTATTCGGCCGCGCTGCCGGTGTCGCCGGACGTCGCGCCGAGAATATTCAGCGTTTGCCCGTGCTTCGCGAGCGTGTACTCGAACAGGTTGCCGAGCAGCTGCATCGCCATGTCCTTGAACGCGAGCGTCGGGCCATTCGACAGTTCGAGCAGCGAGATCGGCGCGCCGTTTTCGGTCCCGAGCGTCTTCAGCGGCGTGATGTCGGCTGCATTCTCGCCGTGGCGCGTGTTGCTGTACACGTCGGCCGTGTACGTGCGGCGCGTGATCGCGCGCAGGTCGTCGGCCGGCACGTCGTCGCAGAACTTCGACAGGATCTCGAACGCGAGATCCGCGTACGACAGCGTGCGCCAGCGTGCGAGCTCGTCGGCGGACACCTGCGGATACTCGGTCGGCAGGTAGAGCCCGCCGTCCTTCGCGAGACCGCCGAGCAGGATGTCGGAGAACGTGTGGCGCTCGCCGATGCCGGCGCCGCGCGTGGAGATGTAGTTCATGTCGTCCTCAGCTCAGTTCAGCGCTTCCATGCGCAGCTTCGTCACCTTCGATACCACCGTCTCGAGGCTCTCGATTTGCGCGATCGCCGCATTCACGTTCTTCTCGAGCGTGACGTGCGTGATCAGGATGATGTCGGTTTCGCCGTTCGCGTCGTCGACCTGCTCCGATTCCTTCTGCAGCAGCGCGTCGATCGAGATGCCCGACGCAGCAAGGATGCGCGTGATGTCGGCCAGCACGCCCGTCTGGTCGGCGACGCGCAGGCGCAGGTAATAGCCGCTCGTCACTTCCTCGATCGGCAGGATCGGCGTGTTCGACAGGCTGTCGGGCTGGAACGCGAGATGCGGCACGCGGTGCTCGGGGTCCGCCGTGTGCAGGCGCGTGACGTCGACGAGATCCGCGACCACGGCCGATGCGGTCGGCTCCGCGCCCGCGCCCTTGCCGTAGTACAGCGTCGTGCCGACCGCGTCGCCGTGCACGACGACCGCGTTCATTGCACCCTCGACGTTCGCGAGCAGGCGCTTCTCCGGGATCAGCGTCGGGTGCACACGCAGCTCGATGCCGTTTTCGGCACGGCGCGTGATGCCGAGCAGCTTGATCCGGTAGCCGAGCTCTTCCGCGTAGCGGATGTCGGTCGCGTCGAGCTTGCTGATGCCCTCGACGTACGCGCGGTCGAACTGCACCGGCACGCCGAACGCGATCGCGCTCATGATCGTCGCCTTGTGCGCGGCGTCGACGCCTTCGATGTCGAAGGTCGGATCGGCTTCCGCGTAGCCGAGCTCCTGCGCGGCCTTCAGCGCGGTCGCGAAGTCGAGCCCGCGGTCGCGCATTTCCGACAGGATGTAGTTGGTCGTGCCGTTGATGATGCCCGCGATGTACTGGATGCGGTTCGCGGTCAGGCCTTCGCGCAGCGCCTTGATGATCGGGATGCCGCCGGCGACGGCCGCTTCGAACGCGACCATCACGCCCTTCGCGCGCGCGGCCTCGAAGATCTCGGTGCCGTGCACCGCGAGCAGTGCCTTGTTGGCCGTCACGACATGCTTGCCGTTCGCGATCGCGCGCAGCACGAGCTCGCGCGCGATGCCCGTGCCGCCGATCATCTCGGCGACGATTGCGATCGACGGATCATCGACGACTGCGTTGAAATCGTCGGTGATCTGCGCGGCGCCGGCGTCGCCGCCGAGCGCAGCCAGCGCCTTGGCCGGGTTGCGCACCGCAATGCGCGTCACCTCGATGCCGCGCCCCGCGCGTCGCTTGATTTCTTCCTGGTTGCGGCCCAGCACCGTGAAGGTGCCGCTGCCTACCGTGCCGAAGCCCAACAGGCCAACTTTGATCGGTTCCATGCTGCGTGTGATCGATGAGTAAAAAGAATAGGTTTCGTCCGGGCTGCCGCTTACGCCGTATGGCGCTTGCGATAGCCGTCGAGGAAGCGTGCGATCCGGTTGATCGAATCGGTCAGATCGTCGAGGTTCGGCAGGAAGACCACGCGGAAGTGGTCCGGCGTCGTCCAGTTGAAGCCCGTGCCCTGCACGAGCAATACGCGCTCCTCGAGCAGCAGGTCGAGAATGAACTGCTGGTCGTTCTGGATCGGATAAAGCTTCGGGTCGAGGCGCGGGAACATGTACAGCGCGGCCTGCGGCTTCACGCAGGTCACGCCCGGGATCGACGTGAGCATGTCGTACGCGAGTTCGCGCTGCTTGTACAGGCGCCCGCTCGGCACGATCAGCTCGTTGATGCTCTGGTAGCCGCCGAGCGCCGTCTGGATCGCGAACTGCCCGGGCACGTTCGCGCACAGGCGCATCGACGACAGGATGCCGAGCCCCTCGAGATAGTCCTTCGCGTGCCGGCGGTTGTCGCCGCCCAGGCCCGACACGGCCATCCAGCCCGCGCGGTAGCCGCACGAGCGATAGCTCTTCGACAGGCTGTTGAACGTGACGGTGATCACGTCCTCCGACAGCGAGCCCAGCGCCGTGTGCTCGAGGCCGTCGTAGACGATCTTGTCGTACACCTCGTCGGCAAACACGATCAGCCCGTGCTGGCGCGCGATCGCGAGCAGTTCGAGCAGCAATTCGTCTGAATAAAGCGCACCCGTCGGGTTGTTCGGGTTGATCACGACGATCGCCTTCGTGTTCGGCGTGATCTTGCGGCGGATGTCGTCGAGATCGGGCATCCACGCGTTCTGCTCGTCGCAGATGTAATGCACCGGCGTGCCGCCCGACAGGCTGACCGCCGCCGTCCACAGCGGGTAGTCGGGCGCGGGCAGCAGCACTTCGTCGCCGTCGTTCAGGAGCGCCTGGGTCGCCATCACGATCAGCTCGGACGCGCCGTTGCCGATGTAGATGTCGTCGAGGCCGACGCCCACGACGCCCTTTTCCTGCGTGTAGTGCATCACGGCCTTGCGCGCCGAGAACACGCCCTTCGAATCCGAATAGCCGGACGACGTCGGCAAATTGCGGATCATGTCCTGGATGATCTCGTCCGGCGCGTCGAAACCGAACGGCGCGAGGTTGCCGATGTTCAGCTTGATGATGCGGTGGCCTTCTTCCTCGAGGCGCTTCGCGTGCTCGAGCACCGGGCCACGGATGTCGTAGCAGACGTTGAGCAGCTTGTTCGACTTCTGAATCGGTTTCACGACGACACGGTTCCTGGGTTGGCCTTGCGGCCGGGGGGACGGGATCAAAACTGGAAAGCGGCCGGTCTGTGCGCGCTGTCTAGACTGGGAAAAAGCGGGCGGTCGGGCGCGGCTTGTGGCGACGCGCGACGCAAGTGGCGCCCGGGGGCGACCAAAAAGTTATAATTTAGCGGATTTTGGCCGACTTTCGCAATGCACCATAGCCGCGCCGGGGCCGCGCCGTCAGGCGCCCCGCGTGCTCAGGCAAGCGAAACCGGCCATCCGGGCCCGTGTGGCCCTGCACCACATTCCCCTACGGAACCGCGGAATACCGATTTGAAATTGCACCAGGACGCGAGCGGCGCGCTCAACACCGTCACCGGCTACGGCCCCGATTATGTCGACGTCAATCTCGAACGCCATGAAACGAGCGTCATCGTACTGCCCGGCGCGCCGGTCCAGGTATGGCCCGTGTCGTCGTTCGACGCGCTCGCGCCCGAGCATTTCGCGATGCTGCTCGACCCGACGCCCGAACTCGTGATCTTCGGCAGCGGCGCGCGGCTGCGCTTCCCGCACCCGCGGCTCGTCGCGGCGCTCACCGCGAAGCGGATCGGCGTCGAGACGATGGATTTCCAGGCTGCCTGCCGCACCTACAACATCCTGATGGCCGAAGGCCGCAAAGTCGCCGCCGCGCTCTTAATTGAACGTTAATCCCCGATGCGGTAAAACTCGGGCCGGCGCAGCGGGTCGATCCTCCGGATCGGCCCGGCCAGGCCGCCCGCCCCCGGCGCAACCCGCCGGCGGCCCGTCACAATAACCAACAGGCTGAAAATCCATGAACGATACGCCGTCGAGGCTACCGCTCAATCGCATCACGCTCGTCCTCCTCGTCATCGCGCTCGCGATCGTCTGGTTCGCGCCGCTCGGGCTGCGCCACCTGATCCCGAGCGACGAGGGCCGCTACGCGGAAATGGCGCGCGAGATGTTCGTCACCGGCGACTGGATCACGCCGCGCTACAACGGCTACAAGTACTTCGAGAAGCCGCCGCTGCAGACCTGGATGAACGCGCTCACGTTCGCGTGGTTCGGCATCGGCGAATGGCAGGCCCGCCTCTACACAGCTGTCGCCAGCTTCGCCGGCATCCTGCTGGTCGGCTTCACCGGCGCGCGCCTGTTCAACCCGCTGTCGGGCTTCCTTGCGGCCGTCGTACTCGCGTCGTCGCCGTACTGGAACCTGATGGGCCACTTCAACGCGCTCGACATGGGGCTGGCGTTCTGGATGACGCTGTCGCTGTGCTCGCTGCTGCTCGCGCAGCGGCCCGGGCTGCGCCCGGCCGCGGCGCGCGGCTGGATGTGGGCATGCTGGGCCGCGATGGCGTTCGCCGTGCTGTCGAAGGGCCTCGTCGGCCTGATCCTGCCGGGCGCCGTGCTGGTGCTCTACACGCTGATCGCGCGCGACTGGGCGCTGTGGAAGCGCCTGTACCTGGTGAGCGGCCTCGTGATCTTCTTCGCGATCGTCACGCCGTGGTTCGTGCTCGTCCAGCAGCGCAACCCCGAGTTCTTCAACTTCTTCTTCATCGTCCAGCAGTTCCGCCGGTATCTGACCCCGGAACAGAACCGCCCGGGCCCGCTCTACTACTTCGTGCCCGTGCTGCTGGTCGGCTTCCTGCCGTGGCTGTCGGTCGCGTGGCAGAGCATCCGCCATGCGCTGCGGATGCCGCGCCAGCCGAACGGCTTCTCGCCGATGCTCGTGCTGCTGATCTGGAGCGCATTCATCTTCCTGTTCTTCAGCGCGTCGCATTCGAAGCTGATCTCGTACGTGCTGCCGGTGGCGCCGGCCCTCGCGCTGATCATCGGCGCGTACCTGCCGCTGATGAGCGCCGACCGGTTCCGCCGCCACCTGCTCGGCTACCTCGTGTTCCTCGTCGTCGCGGCATTCGGGATCATCGCCCTCGCGTACCTGGGCGATGCCCGCACGCCGAACGCGCTGTACCGCGCGTTCCAGATGTGGCTGTACGCAGGCCTCGCGGTCGCGGCCGCCCTGACGCTCGCGGCCGCATGGCTGAACCGTCGCGCGAGTGTGGCTGCCGCGCTCGCCGTGTTCGGCGCCGCCTGGTTCGCGTTCGGCACGATCGGCGGCACCGGCCACGACGAATTCGGCCGCTACAGCTCGGGCGCGCTGCTCGCGCCCGCGGTACGCGCCGAACTCGCGAAGCTGCCGGCCGACACGCCGTTCTACTCGATCGAGATGCTCGATCACACGTTCCCGTTCTATATGGGCCACACGACGATCATGGTCCAGCGCCAGGACGAGCTCGCGTTCGGGATCTCGATGGAGCCGAACAAGTGGGTTCCGACCGTCGACGAGTGGATCACGCGCTGGAAACAGGAAACCCATGCGCTCGCGATCATGCCGCCCGGCCAGTACGACACCCTGGTCAAGCAAGGCGTGCCGATGCGCGTGATTGCGCGCGACAACCGCCGCGTGATCGTCGAGAAACCGCAATCGTAAGGACGCCTGCCGCATGAATCCCGTTTCGTTCGTCTGCATCATCACCGGCGTGATGCTCAACGCCTGTGCGCAACTTCTGCTGAAAGCCGGCGTCAACGCTGTTGGACACTTCGAATTCAGCCGTGCGAACATCATCCCGGTCGGCCTGAAGATCGCGACCCAATTGCCGATCATCGGCGGCCTCGGCTGCTACGTGCTGAGCGTCGTGGTCTGGATCCTCGGGCTGTCGCGGGTCGACGTGTCGATCGCGTACCCGATGCTGTCGCTCGGCTACGTCGTCAACGCATTCGCGGCCTGGTACCTGTTCGGCGAAGTGCTGTCGGTCCAGCGGCTCATCGGCATCGGCATCATCCTGATCGGCGTACTGGTGCTCGCGCGAAGCTGAGCAGGCCCGCCGCGTTAAGCGCCCGCCTACAAAAAATCACGGTGCGATTCCGCCAACCGGTGTCTAATGCCGGTTTCGGCCGGGACCGCCCGACCCTTTTATTACACGCCATTACAGGCCAAAGCGTACATGAGCCAGACTACCGCTCCGTTTCTGCCGTTCACCCGCCCCGAGATCGATGAGGAAACCATCCAGGGCGTCGTCGAAGTGCTGCGCTCGGGCTGGATCACCACCGGCCCGCAGAGCCAGAAATTCGAAGCGGCGCTGTCCGAATACTGCGGCGGCCGTCCGGTCCGCGCGTTCAACTCGGGCACCTGCACGCTCGAGATCGGCCTGCGCATCGCGGGCGTCGGTGCCGGCGACGAGGTGATCACGACGCCGGCGTCGTGGGTCTCGACCAGCAACGTGATCATCGAAACCGGCGCGACGCCCGTGTTCGCCGACATCGATCCCGTCACGCGCAACATCGACCTCGACAAGCTCGAGCAGGCGATCACGCCGCGCACGAAGGCGATCATCCCCGTGTTCCTGTCCGGCCTGCCGGTCGACATGGACCGCCTGTACGCGATCGCACGCGCACACAAGCTGCGCGTGATCGAGGATGCGGCGCAGGCGTTCGGCTCGACGTGGAACGGCAAGCGCATCGGCGCGATCGGCGACATCGTGTCGTTCAGCTTCCACGCGAACAAGAACCTGACGACGATCGAAGGCGGCGCCCTCGTGCTGAACAACGAGGAAGAAGCGACGCTCGCGCAGAAATACCGGCTGCAGGGCATCACGCGCACCGGCTTCGACGGGATGGACTGCGACGTGCTCGGCGGCAAGTACAACCTGACCGACGTCGCCGCGCGCGTCGGCCTCGGCCAGTTGCCCCACCTCGAGCGCTTCACCGCGCAGCGCCGCGCGCTCGCGCGCGCGTATTTCGCCGCGTTCGACGGCAGTGCGGCCGTGAAGCTCGGCGTCGGCCTGCCGATCGCCGAATTCGAGAACGGCAACTGGCACATGTTCCTGATCACGCTGCCGCTCGAACGGCTGACGATCTCGCGCGCCGAGTTCATGGCGCAGCTGAAGGAACGCGGCATCGGCACCGGCATCCACTACCCAGCGATCCATCTTTTTACGCTGTACCGTGCGCGCGGCTTCAAGGAGGGCATGTTCCCCCACGCCGAACGGTACGGCGCGTCGACCGTCACGCTGCCGCTCTTCACACAGATGACGGAAGGCGACGTGCGTCGCGTGGTCGACGCCATCAACCAGATTTGCGAACAATACGGAAAATAAGCGTACATGAGTCACCTTGAAGCACGCGCCGGGCATCCGGTCGCCGGGCAGCCCGAAGTATCGGTCATCATCCCCGTGTACAACGAGGAAGACGGCCTCGCTGCGCTGTTCGCGCGGCTGTATCCGGCACTCGACGCACTCGACACGTCATACGAAGTGATCCTGATCAACGACGGCAGCCGCGACCGCTCGGCCGCGATGCTCGCCGATCAGTTCCACGTACGGCCCGACACGACGCGCATCGTGCTGCTCAACGGCAACTACGGCCAGCACATGGCGATCCTCGCCGGCTTCGCGCAATCGCGCGGCGAGATCGTCATCACGCTCGATGCCGACCTGCAGAACCCGCCCGAGGAAATCGGCAAGCTGATCACGAAGATGCGCGAGGGCTACGACTACGTCGGCTCGATCCGCAAGCAGCGCCAGGACAGCCTGTGGCGGCGCAAGGCGTCGCAGATGATGAACCGTCTGCGCGAGCGCATCACGCGCATCAAGATGACCGACCAGGGCTGCATGCTGCGCGCGTACAGCCGCCGCATCATCGACACGATCAACGTGTGCGGCGAAGTCAACACGTTCATCCCCGCACTCGCGTATACGTTCGCGCAGAACCCGACCGAGATCGAGGTTGCGCACGAGGAGCGCTTCGCCGGCGAGTCGAAGTACTCGCTGTACAGCCTGATCCGGCTGAACTTCGACCTCGTGACGGGCTTCTCGGTCGTGCCGCTGCAGTGGCTGTCGTTCATCGGCGTGATCCTGTCGATCGGCTCCGCCGCGCTGTTCGTGCTGCTGCTCGTGCGCCGCTTCATCGTCGGCGCGGAAGTGCAAGGCGTGTTCACGCTGTTCGCCATCACGTTCTTCCTGCTCGGCGTGATCATCTTCGCGCTCGGCCTGCTCGGCGAATACGTCGGCCGCATCTACCAGCAGGTGCGCGCGCGGCCGCGCTACCTGATTCAGGCCGTGCTCGAACAGCACGACGGCGTGCCGGCGGTGCCGGCCGGCGCAAACCGCTCGGGGGCCACGCAATGAAGCCACGCGCAGTCGTCTTCGCCTATCACAACGTCGGCGTGCGGTGCCTGCAGGTGCTGCTCGCGCGCGGTGTCGACGTCGCACTCGTCGTCACGCACGAGGACAACCCGAACGAGAACATCTGGTTCGGCAGTGTCGCGTCCGTCGCGGCCGAGCACGGGATTCCGGTCGTCACGCCGGCCGATCCCGCCGATCCGGCGCTGCGCCGCGCGGTATCCGACGCGCAGCCCGACTTCATCTTCTCGTTCTATTACCGGCACATGCTGCCGGTGGACCTGCTCGCGATCGCACCGCGCGGTGCGTACAACATGCATGGTTCGATGCTGCCGAAATACCGGGGTCGGGTACCGACCAACTGGGCGGTGCTGAACGGCGAAACCGAAACCGGCGCGACGCTGCACGAGATGGCCGCCAAGCCCGACGCGGGCGCAATCATCGGACAAACCGCGGTGCCGATCCTGCCGGACGACACGGCCACGCAGGTGTTCGACAAGGTCACGGTTGCCGCCGAACAGACGCTCTGGCGCGTACTGCCCGCACTGCTCGCAGGCGAGGCGCCGCACCTGCCGAACGATCTCGCCACCGGCAGCTACTACGGCGGGCGCAAGCCCGAGGATGGCCGCGTCGACTGGTCGAAGCCGGCCGTGCAGGTCTATAACTTGGTGCGCGCGGTCGCGCCCCCGTATCCGGGCGCGTTCACGGACGTCGACGGCACGCGTTTCGTGATCGCGCGCGCGCGCCTCGCGGCACCCGGCAGCGCGGCGGCGGCCGCCGCCGCGGATTTGCCGCCCGGCCTGCACGTAAGCGATAATGCGCTATTCGGCGTCTGCGGCGACAGCCGCGCCCTATCCATTCTCGAGCTGTGGCAGCAGCGCGACGGCAGCGAAACCGTCGTGACGCCCGCGGAATTCGCGCAGTTCATTCATTCTTCCCGTCATTCATGAAAGCAAAAAAAGTCCTGATCCTGGGTGTGAACGGCTTCATCGGCCATCACCTGTCCAAGCGCATTCTTGAAACCACCGATTGGGAAGTGTTCGGCATGGACATGCAGACCGATCGACTGGGTGACCTCGTCAACCACGAGCGGATGCATTTCTTCGAAGGCGACATCACGATCAACAAGGAGTGGGTCGAGTATCACGTGAAGAAGTGCGACGTGATCCTGCCGCTCGTCGCGATCGCGACGCCCGCCACCTACGTCCAGCAGCCGCTGCGCGTGTTCGAACTCGACTTCGAGGCGAACCTGCCGATCGTGCGTTCCGCCGTCAAGTACGGCAAGCACCTCGTGTTCCCGTCGACCTCCGAGGTCTACGGCATGTGCTCGGACGAGCAGTTCGACCCGGATGCGTCGGCCCTCACCTACGGCCCGATCAACAAGCCGCGCTGGATCTACGCGTGCTCGAAGCAGCTGATGGACCGCGTGATCTGGGGTTACGGGATGGAAGGCCTGAACTTCACGCTGTTCCGCCCGTTCAACTGGATTGGCCCGGGCCTCGACTCGATCTACACGCCGAAGGAAGGCAGCTCGCGCGTGGTCACGCAGTTCCTCGGCCACATCGTGCGCGGCGAGAACATCAGCCTCGTCGACGGCGGCTCGCAGAAGCGCGCGTTCACCGACATCGGCGATGGCATCAGCGCACTGATGAAGATCATCGAGAACAAGGACGGCGTCGCGTCGGGCAAGATCTACAACATCGGGAATCCGAAGAACAATTTCTCGGTTCGCGAACTCGCGCACAAGATGCTCGAGCTGGCGGCCGAATTCCCGGAGTACGCCGATTCGGCCAAGCAGGTGAAGCTCGTCGAGACGACGTCCGGCGCCTACTACGGCAACGGCTACCAAGACGTGCAGAACCGCGTGCCGAAGATCGAGAATACGATGCAGGAACTCAGCTGGGCGCCGCAAGCGACGTTCGACGACGCACTGCGCAACATCTTCGAAGCGTATCGCGGCCACGTCGCCGACGCGCGCGCGCTCGTCGAACAGCAAGGCTGATCGGGACGCTCGCTTGGCTCGTATCGTCCTCAAGATCGACGTCGACACGCTGCGCGGCACGCGCGAAGGCGTGCCGAACCTCGCGCGCATCTTCGACCGTTTCAGTGCGCGCGCGACCTTCCTCTTCAGCCTCGGTCCGGATCACACGGGCTGGGCGCTGCGGCGCGTGTTCCGCCCCGGCTTCCTGAAGAAAGTGTCGCGCACGTCGGTGGTCGAGCACTACGGCGTGAAGCAGCTGATGTACGGCGTGCTGCTGCCGGGCCCCGACATCGGCCGCCGCGCGATCGCCGACATGCGCGCGATTCACGAAGCCGGCTTCGAATGCGGGATCCACACATGGGATCACGTGTACTGGCAGGACAACGTCCGCGTGCGCGACCGCGACTGGACCGCACGTGAAATGCAGAAGAGTCACGCGCGCTTCATCGATATCTTCGGCGCGCCGCCCGTCACGCACGGCGCAGCGGGCTGGCAGATGAACGATTCCGCATTCGAGCAGATCGACGCTTGGGGGATGCGCTATGCGTCCGATGGTCGCGGCCACTCGCCGTACCTGCCGGTCGTCGATGGCCGCACGCTGTCGCACGTGCAGATGCCCACCACGCTGCCGACGCTCGACGAAGTGCTCGGCATCGACGGCGTCGACACGCACAACGTCGCCGCGCACATCCTCAAGTTCACCGAAACCAATCCGCACGACCAGGTGTTCACGCTGCATGCGGAACTGGAAGGCCAGAAGCTCGCGCCCGTGTTCGAGCAACTGCTCGCCGGCTGGCGCGCGCAAGGCCACACGTTTGCGACGATGGGCGACTATCACGCGACGCTGGACCGCGACTCGCTGCCATCGTACCCTGTCACGTGGGGCGAAATCCCCGGCCGCTCCGGCGAACTGATCGTCCAGCCCGACTGAGTTCGTCCAGGCGCACGCCGGCGCCGCTCTCCAGACCTTCCCGCACAGTTGCCGCCGCGCGCCACCCGCGCGCATCGCGGCGGCTGTGCGCCTCCATAACAACAGGAGAAACACGTGTCCGTCGAAGTTGACCGTCAAGTTCCCGATTTCACCGCACCGGCCACGGGCGGCGACATTTCGCTGTCCGACCTGAAGGGCAAGAAGCTCGTGCTGTACTTCTATCCGAAGGACAACACGCCGGGCTGCACGACCGAAGGGCTGCAGTTCCGCGATCTCTATCCGAAGTTCAAGAAAGCCGGTGCGGAAGTCATCGGCGTGTCGCGCGACAGCCTGCGCTCGCATGACAATTTCAAGGCAAAGCTCGAACTGCCGTTCCCGCTGATTTCCGATGCCGATGAAGCGCTGTGCGCGCTGTTCGATGTCATCAAGATGAAGAAAATGTATGGCAAGGAAGTACGCGGAATCGAGCGTTCCACGTTCCTGATCGACGCCGACGGCGTGCTTCGCCAGGCATGGCGCGGCATCAAGGTACCGGGTCATGTGGACGACGTGCTAAGTGCTGTACAAGCGCTTTGAGGCGCGTTATATTGGGCCGCAATGAATGCCAGTTCGCCCCATATTTCTCGTAGCTGCGCCGGTGCTCGTCGCGATGCTTGCCGGCACCTGACGCGCATTACGACGGTATCAGCCGAGCCGCATGCCTCTTTCGACGAGGCAGCGGCTTTTTTTATGGATCGCGCGCCGGCCCCCGGTCCGGCCCTCACCGCGTCAAGGAGCTGACCGACACCTAGGCGAACCGGCTAGACGAACTTCCTGTGCGCCACCGCGCGCAAACTGCATGCGTCTACGTCACGCAGGATGCGATCAGCGGCGCACGCCATGCGACACGATTCCTCCCGAGGGACACCATGCCTTTGCCTACTCCCCCCAGCAAGCTCGGCAGCCTGCTGCCGCCCGACGAATACAAGGCGAAAGCGCGGCCCGCGAAAGCCGCGAAGAAATCCGCCGAAGGGGACGCATCCACAGCCGGTGACTTTGGTCCGGCTAGCGTGGCCCAACCGATGACCGAAGCCGCAAACACGGCCGCGCCGCTGCGCGCCGTCGCATCTTCGGCGCAAGATGCCGCGAGCGCACCCGCACGCGGCCGCAAGACCAAACAGACGGCTGCCCTGCTGCAGCCGATGCCGGCGCCCGCCGAACCCGCGGCACCGGTCGTTGCACGCAACGACAAACCGGCTGCCGACAAACCGGCCGCCGCCCCCGCGCGCGACACCGGCGCCGCGACGAAATCGCGCAGCCGCAAGCCCGCCGAAGCCGAACTGCAGAAACTGTTCGTGCTCGACACCAACGTGCTGATGCACGACCCGAGCAGTCTCTTCCGCTTCGAGGAACACGACGTCTATCTGCCGATGATGACGCTCGAGGAACTCGACAACCACAAGAAGGGGATGTCCGAAGTCGCGCGCAACGCACGCCAGGTCAGCCGCACGCTTGACGCGCTCGTCGCCGATGCCGGCCCGATCACGGCCGGCATCCCGCTGTCGCGCCTCGGCAGCCGCGAGGCGCTCGGCCGCCTGTACTTCCAGACGAAGCTTGCGGACATCGCGCCCGTCGAAGGCTTGCCCGAAGGCAAGGCCGACAACCAGATCCTCGGCGTCGTGCGTGCGCTGCAGCGCGACCGGCCCGATCGCCAGGTCGTGCTGGTGTCGAAAGACATCAACATGCGGATCAAGGCGCACGCGCTCAGCCTGCCCGCGGAAGACTACTTCAACGACCAGGTGCTCGAGGATAAAGACCTCCTGTACAACGGCGTGCGCGAACTGCCGCAGGATTTCTGGACCAAGCATGCGAAGGGCATGGAGAGCTGGCAGGACACGAAGACGGGCACCACGTACTACCGCGTGACGGGTCCGCTCGTCGCGTCGATGCTCGTCAACGAGTTCGTCTATCTCGAGCCGCAGAACGGCGAGCCGACGTTCCATGCGATCGTCCGCGAACTGAACGGCAAGACGGCGCTGCTGCAGACGCTGCGCGACTACAGCCACCACAAGAACAACGTGTGGGGCATCACCGCGCGCAACCGCGAGCAGAACTTCGCGCTGAACCTGCTGATGAACCCCGAGATCGACTTCGTCACGCTGCTCGGCCAGGCCGGCACCGGCAAGACGCTCGTCGCGCTCGCGGCCGGCCTCGCGCAGGTGCTCGACGACAAGCGCTACAACGAGATCATCGTGACGCGCGCGACCGTGCCCGTCGGCGAGGACATCGGTTTCCTGCCGGGCACCGAGGAAGAGAAGATGCAGCCGTGGATGGGCGCATTCGACGACAACCTCGAAGTGCTGCAGAAGACCGACGACGCTGCCGGCGAATGGGGGCGCGCGGCGACGCAGGAACTGATCCGTTCGCGCCTGAAGGTCAAGAGCATGAACTTCATGCGCGGCCGCACGTTCGTCGACAAGTACCTGATCATCGACGAAGCGCAGAACCTGACGCCGAAGCAGATGAAGACGCTCGTCACGCGCGCGGGCCCCGGCACGAAGATCGTGTGCCTCGGCAACATCGCGCAGATCGATACGCCTTACCTGACCGAAGGCAGCTCGGGCCTCACGTACGTGGTCGACCGCTTCAAGGGCTGGGGCCACAGCGGCCACGTGACGCTCGCGCGCGGCGAACGCTCGCGGCTCGCCGACTACGCGTCGGACATCCTGTAATCACGCGTTGAGCCGGCCCGTCGGCCGGCACCCGACGCCTCGCGGCGCTCCGTTTCCGGAGCGCCGTTTTTATTTGGGGTCGAAATCACAAGTCATACATCGTCACGCAACACCCCGGTTTACGCGCGAAACTTCAAGTAAATTCTCAAGAATGGTTGCTTAAGCCCCGCCGGAGCGTCTACCATCGGGTCTGTCTGTTGTCATACGATTCGCGAGCGTGTCGCGCTCGCCCGCCTTGCCATGCTTCGAATCTGGGTTCCCGTTGCTGTCGTTTCACTGCTTGCGGCCTGCTCCAGCGTGCCGCCGCAGTCGGCATCGCGCCCCGCCTCGGGCATGAAGATCACGACGCCGCGCGCATTCCCCGCCCCCGCCAACTTCCCGAAGTTCGTCGATCACAGCGTCGGCCAGGAAGAAATCTCGATCCAGGCGATGAGCCTCGTCGGTGTCCCGTATCGCTGGGGCGGCAACACGCCGACAAGCGGCTTCGACTGCAGCGGGCTCGTGCGCTACGTGATCGGCCGTGCGGCCGACGTGAACCTGCCGCGCACGACCGCCGACATGAGCGGCCGCGGCGTGTCGATCGATCCCGACCAGGTCGCACCAGGCGACCTGATCTTCTTCAATACGACCGGACGGCCGCATTCGCACGTCGGCATCTATGTCGGCAAGCTGCGCTTCGTCAACGCGCCGTCGACGGGCGGTACCGTACGGCTCGACTACTTGACGAACCCATACTGGGCCAAGCGATTCGACGGCATTCGCCGCGTCGCGCCGCCGCGCGGGGCACCTACGCCGTTCGATGCGCCGACCTACGAGGCGAAGCGTGACGAGCCGCGCAGCGCGCCGGCGGTCGCACCTGCCCCGGTGGTCGTGACTGCCGCCGCGCCGCGACAGCCAGCCTATGCGCCGCCTCAACCTGCCGCGACCCAGGCACCCGCACCAGTCATGCCGGCCACGCAGGTCGCATCGACCGCAGCGGTTGCCCCCACAGCCGCGTCGGCCGACCCGTATGAACCGCCGCCGCCGCGCATGCAGGCCGCTCAACAGCAGGCAACGTCCGTGAATGACGGCACGGGCACCGCCGCCGTGGCGGCGAATACCGCGCCGGTCGGCCCAGCCGAGGTTGGCACACGGATTCCGACGACGGCCCTGACGGCTGCCCAGGCCGCCGCATTCGATGCGGAACCGCCGCCCGCCGTCGCAGCGACGTCACCGCGCAGCGCCGAGCCCGCCCCTGTCCAGGTATTGCGCGCGTCGACGCAATCCGCCCCCGCCAGCCCGCGCACCGCCACCGCAGACGATCCGATTGCACGGTTCGCGAACGGAAGTTACTGACCCGCTTCGCCAGCCACGCCGGCCACCTCGGCCCGCATCCGTCGCTCATCGTCCGCCACGAATACCCAGTTCCAAAAGAAAATGCGCCGCAGCCTTTCGGCTTGCGGCGCATTTCATGTCGATCCGTCAGCGTCGGCGATCAGAAGATCTGGTGGCCGAGCCACCATCCGCCGGCCGCAAACAGCGCGGCCGCCGGCAGCGTCAGCACCCACGCCCACACGATGTTGCCGGCGACACCCCAGCGCACGGCCGACAGCTTCTGCGTCGCGCCGACACCGACGATCGCGCCGGTAATCGTATGCGTGGTCGAGACCGGAATGCCGAGGAACGACGCGATGAACAGCGTGATCGCCCCGCCGCTTTCCGCGCAGAACCCGCCGACCGGCTTGAGCTTCGTGATCTTCTGGCCCATCGTGCGCACGATGCGCCAGCCGCCGAACAGCGTGCCGAGGCCCATCGACAGGTAGCACGCGCCGATCACCCACGCAGGCGGCGCATCGGACGTCGCCGACGCATAGCCCGACGCGATCAGCAGCATCCAGATGATGCCGATCGTCTTCTGCGCGTCGTTGCCGCCGTGGCCGAGGCTGTACAGCCCGGCCGACAGCAGTTGCAGCCGGCGGAAGCGCCGGTCGACCTTGCTGGGCGCGGTACGGAAATACAGCCACGACACGCCGAGCATGAACAGCGAGCCGAGGATGAAGCCGAGCAGCGGCGAAATGAAGATGAACGCGATGGTCTTCAGCAGCCCGTCGATGTTCAGCGAACTCCAGCCGGACTTCGCGAGCGCTGCGCCGACCAGGCCGCCGATCAGCGCATGCGACGAGCTCGACGGAATCCCGTAGTACCACGTGATCACGTTCCAGCCGATCGCACCGACCAGCGCACCGAACACGACGTAGTGGTCGACGATCTCGGGGTCGATCGTGCCTTTACCGACGGTTTGCGCGACTTTCAGGTGAAAGATGAAATACGCGATGACGTTGAACGCCGCCGCGAACACGACGGCCTGCTGGGGTTTCAGCACCCCGGTGGACACGACGGTGGCGATCGAGTTCGCCGCGTCGTGAAAGCCGTTCATGAAGTCGAATACGAGCGCGACGAGCACCAGCGTCGCGACCATCCAGAGGGCGAGTTGTATCGAATGCATCGTGATCCGCTCAGGCGTTTTCCAGCACGATGCCTTCGATGATGTTCGCGACGTCCTCGCACTTGTCGGTGATCTCTTCGAGCAGCTCGTAGATCGCCTTCAGCTTGATGAGCGTCTTCACGTCGTCTTCCTCGCGGAACAGCTTCGACATTGCCGCGCGCAGCACCCGATCGGCCTCCGACTCCCAGCGGTCGATCTCCTCGCACGCCTTGAGGATCTGCGCCGACTGCTTCATGTCGGACAGCATGCCGACGGCCTGCTGCACGTGCTGCGCCGACTGCGTGACGATGTGCGCGAGCTGGCTCGCTTCGGACGTGACGGCACGCACGTCGTACAGCGACACGGCCGTCGCGACGTCCTCCATCAGGTCGAGGATGTCGTCCATCGTCGTGATCAACTTGTGGATCTCGTCGCGATCGAGCGGCGTGATGAAGGTCTTGTGCAACAGATCGATCGTTTCGTGCGTGAGCTTGTCTGCGGCCTTTTCGGCCGTCTGCACGTTTTGCTTGTGAATCTCGGCGTTGGCGAGATTGTCGATCAGCAGTTCGAGCTCGCGGCCACCGGAAACGATGTACTTCGCGTGCGCATTGAAAAGTTCAAAGAACTTGCCCTCGGTGGGCATGAATCGACCGAACATGGGATTCCTGAGAGATTGTCAAACTACTGTCACGAAAACGGGCGACATTGTACCGTTTTCGGTCGCGACGCGACGCGCGCACATGCGCGCGCCGGGATTGGATACAACGTTTGGCGATTTAGGGCTTTACAAACCGGCGTTACTCGCCGTAGAAGGTCTGCGCCCCTGCAAAGTTGTCGAACTTCGTGTATTGCCCCAGGAACGTGAGTCGAACGGGCCCGATCGGACCGTTACGCTGCTTGCCGATGATGATCTCGGCCGTGCCCTTGTCGGGGCTGTCCGGGTTGTAAACTTCGTCACGGTAAATGAACAGGATCACGTCCGCATCCTGTTCGATTGCGCCAGATTCACGCAAGTCCGACATCACCGGGCGCTTGTTCGGGCGTTGTTCGAGGCCGCGGTTCAGCTGCGACAGCGCGATCACCGGCACGTCGAGTTCCTTCGCGAGGCTCTTCAGCGATCGCGAGATTTCCGAAATTTCCGTCGCGCGGTTCTCGCCCTGCGACGAACCCGACATCAGCTGCAGGTAGTCGACGATGATCAGGCCGAGCTTGCCGCATTGCCGCGCAAGACGCCGCGCCCGCGAGCGCAATTCCATCGGGTTCAGGCCGCCCGTTTCGTCGATGAAAAGCTGCGCCTCGCTCATCTTCTGCACCGCATGCGTCAGCTTCGGCCAATCTTCGTCCGTCAGGCGGCCCGTCCGCATCCGGTGCTGGTCGAGCCGGCCGATCGAGCCGAGCATACGCATCACGAGCTGGGTGCCCGGCATTTCCATCGAGAACACCGCCACCGGCAGCCCGTACTCGACCGCGACGTATTCGCCGATGTTCATCGAGAAGGCCGTCTTACCCATCGATGGGCGCCCCGCGACGATGATCAGTTCGCCGCCATGCATCCCGGACGTCATCCTGTCGAGGTCGACGAAGCCCGTCGGCGTGCCCGTGACGTCGCTCGGGTTCGCGGTGTGGTACAGCGTGTCGATGCGCTCGACGACCTGGGTCAGCAGCGGGCCGATCTCGAGGAAGCCCTGGTTGCCACGCGCGCCATCTTCGGCGATCGAGAACACCTTCGACTCGGCTTCGTCGAGCAGCTGGCGGACTTCCTTGCCCTGCGGGTTGAACGCATCGGCCGAGATTTCGTCGGCGACCGACACGAGCCGGCGCAGCACCGCGCGGTCGCGCACGATTTCCGCATAGCGGCGGATGTTCGCGGCGCTCGGCGTGTTCTGCGCGAGGGCGTTCAGGTACGCGAGCCCGCCGACGTCATCGGCCTTGCCGGACGTGGTCAGCGCTTCGTACACGGTCACGACGTCGGCCGGGCGCGTCGACGCGATCAGGCGGCCGATGTGCTCGTAGATGATCCGGTGGTCGTAGCGGTAGAAATCGCCCTGCGACAGGAAGTCGGCAATCCGGTCCCAGGCCGCGTTGTCGAGCAACAGGCCGCCGAGCACCGATTGTTCGGCTTCGACCGAGTGCGGCGGGACTTTCAGCGATTCGATTTGAGGATCTTGCGGCGCGTTCATGGGTTGGGATTATCGCGAATAACCTACGACGACGCCAGCGAGAGGCAGTCGCCGGCGAGCGGGCAATAAAAAAGGCAGGCCCCGGTTTCCCGGGCGCCTGCCCTTGTCCGGACGGCGGAAGCCGCCCGGAAAGCTTGCGTACGCTTACGCGTGGTCGCCGATCACGTTGATCGTGACGTCGACGACGACGTCCGTGTGCAGCGCGACCTGGACGCTGTGCTCGCCGATCATCTTCAGCGGGCCTTCCGGCATGCGAACTTGCAGCTTCTCGACTTCGAAACCTGCCTTCTTCAGCAGTTCCGCGACGTCGCCGTTCGTGACCGAGCCGAACAGACGGCCGTCAACGCCCGACTTCTGCGTGATTTCGAACGACTGGCCGTTCAGCTTCTCGCCGACTGCCTGCGATGCTGCCAGCTTTTCAGCGGCGATCTTTTCGAGTTCAGCGCGGCGAACTTCGAATTCAGCGATCGCTTCCTTCGTTGCACGGCGAGCCTTGCGGTTCGGGATCAGGAAGTTGCGAGCGTAACCGTCCTTGACCTTGACGATATCGCCGAGGTTGCCCAGATTGGCGACTTTTTCCAACAGAATGATTTGCATTCGAATTCTCCTTATTGCGTCGCCTGATTACGCCTTGTGCTGATCGGTGTACGGCAGCAGCGCGAGGAAACGCGCACGCTTGATTGCCGTGTCCAGCTGACGCTGATAGTGCGCCTTCGTACCCGTCAGACGAGCCGGCGTGATCTTGCCGTTTTCGCCGATGAAGTCCTTCAGCGTTTCCGTGTCCTTGTAGTCGATCTGCTCGACGCCGGCTGCCGTGAAGCGGCAGAACTTCTTGCGCTTGAAGAGCGGGTTTTGTTGCTGACGACGCTTGTCGAATTTCTTACCAGTGGGGCGGGCCATGTTCAGTCCTTTCCAATGTCCTGCAATGCTGTGATGTGAAACACCAAGGTTCTCGCGTTGCGGCTTTTCTTTGCCAGGAAGCCCGTGAACAGCGTCTCGACGCCCATTTCACGGCTTTCCAGCTTGCCGCTCGCCTCACCGGCCGCCACCGCCTCGATCGTCATTTCGACCTGACGGGGAATGCCTGCTTCGACGACTTCCGTGCGGTGATGCAACGTGGCGCTTGCGATCGGAACACCTGCCGGCGTATATCGCACCGGTGCGCGTTCGACGACGCTTGCCTTCAATTGCAACCTGTTCACGTGAGTGGCGCGCTCCTTGATGGCTTAAATAACGACGAACTTAAGCCTGCGCTTCGGTCGGCTGAGCTGCAGCCGCCTTCTTGGCTTCTTCGCGCTGAACTTCCTTCATCATCGGCGACGGGCCGGTTTCGGCCTTCTTCATCTTGACGATGAGGTGACGCAGCACGGCGTCGTTGAACTTGAACGCGTGTTCGAGTTCGTCGAGCGTCGTCTGGTCGCACTCGATGTTCATGCAGACGTAGTGAGCCTTCGCGAGTTTCTCGATCATGTAGGCCAGCTGGCGACGGCCCCAGTCTTCGACACGGTGGATCTGGCCGCCGTGCGACGTGATCGTGGTCTTGTAACGCTCGATCATCGCGGGCACTTGCTCGCTCTGATCGGGGTGCACGATGAATACGATTTCGTAATGACGCATACACACTCCTTATGGATTAAAGCCACCCGGGCGTCTGAACCGGTGTGGCAAGTGAGAAGCCGAAGATTCTAACCCGGATACGGGGCATGTGCAAGGTCGATCGACGATTTCCCGCCGGATTCGGCCGTGTTTTCAACGACTTGAGCTGCGTGCGGCGCCGAAACGGCCGACGAGCGGTCGTTTCACGTTCGGGGTCGGATCGTTTGCCGGTGCGATCCGCACCGGCTGCCCGCCTTCCGGCGCGCCCGACGCAGGTGCCCATGCCCGCGCGTCTCGCCCCCGCGGCGATGCAGGCGCCAGCCCTGCCGCTATTCGCTGCGCGCCCCCGCGAGCCGCGCGTCGAGCGCGATCCTGAACGCGGTCAGTGCCGGCGCTTCGGCGTCGGTCACGGCCCACCACGTCATCCCCGCGGCGTCCCAGCGGTCGAGCGCGTAGCCCTGCGACACGGTTGCGTACGGCGCCTGCGCGTTGCCTTCGCCGGCCGGCCGCACGTAGACGTCGATCACGTGCTGCCGATAGCGGTACACGAGCACCGCGACGCGGCGATGCCCGACGTAATCGAGCCGGCCGCCGACCAGCGCGAAGCCGCTCGCGGCGAGATCCTCGACCGGCGGTGCATAGTCGAGCCGGCCGTTGAACCACGGCTTCACCGTGTGCCGGTCGGTCGAGATCACGTCGATGTCGCGCGCCGACAGGCCCGCCCGCACGTGGCTCGCCACGAGTTCGTCGACCGTGCGATCGGTTTCGGCGTGGTGTGCAGTGAGCGCCATCCCGGCCGCCGCGGCCAGCGCGACCATCAGCGCCACGCCCCAGCCGAGCCCCGGCAGCGCCGCCACGCGCGGCCCCGGGCCGGCGGGCGCCG
>NZ_CABVQC010000067.1 GCF_902499175.1 Burkholderia aenigmatica | reverse complement strand
CTCGCCGGGCACGACGACGTGCGCACGTTCGACCTGCTGTGGCGCGCGGCCGCGCCGCTGGCGGTCGCTCGTCTCGATACCGAAACGAAGCCGGTAGCCGCCGCCGCGCTGCCCGCCTGAACCCCGACGCCGACACGGCCGCGCCGCGCGCTCGCAGCACGCGGGGCCGGCCCGTCGTCCACGCGCGCCCTCCCGTCATCCATCACGACATGCCCGACACCATGAGCACTCTCGCCCAGCCCGCCGCCCACGCGCCCCGCCGCGTCCGCAACAGCCGACTCGCGACCGCGAGCATGATCGGTACGTCGCTCGAGTGGTACGACTTCACGATCTACAACACGCTCGCCGCACTCGTCTTCAATCACCTGTTCTTTCCGTCGGTCGATCCGCTGGCCGGCACGATCCTCGCGTTCTCGACCTATGCGGTCGGCTACGTATCGCGCCCGCTAGGCGGTTTCGTGTTCGGCAATCTCGGTGACCGCATCGGCCGCCGCGCGGTACTGATGCTCACGCTCGTGCTGATGGGCGTGACGACCGCGCTGATGGGCGCGCTGCCGACCTACGCGCAGGCCGGCATCCTGAGCCCGATCCTGCTCGTCGCGCTGCGCTTCGTGCAGGGCGTCGCGCTCGGCGGCGAATGGGCCGGCGCGGTGCTGCTGTCGGTCGAGCACGGCGACCAGAAACGGCGTGGGCTGTCCGCATCGTGGACGCAGATCGGCCCGTCGTTCGGCACGCTGCTCGGCACCGGCTGCATCGCGCTCGTGACGCTGTCGACCACGTCGGGTGACTTCCTGTCGTGGGGTTGGCGCGTGCCGTTCGCGGCCAGCGCACTGCTCGTCGTGTTCGGTTTCTGGCTGCGTCGCGGTGTCGACGAAACGCCGCAGTTCGAGCAGCTCGCCGAATCGCACGCGACCGCCGAGGTGCCCGTCGCCGACGTGCTGAAATACCACTGGAAGCGCCTGCTGATCGCGGGCGGTTCGCGAATCGGCTCGGACGTGCTGTATGCGCTGATCGTCGTGTTCACGCTGACCTACGTGACGACCGTGCTGCATCTGTCGCGCCCCGTCGCCCTGACGGCCGTGATGATCGGCACGGCCTGCAACGCGCTCGCGGTGCCGTTCTTCGGCGCGCTGTCGGACCGCTTCGGCCGCCGGCCCGTGTATCTCGCCGGTGCGCTCGCCGGCATCGTGTGGGCGTTCGTGTTCTTCACGCTGCTCGATTCCGCGCGCCCGGGCGCGGTCGTCGCGGCCGTTGCGATCGGCCTCGTGATCCATGCGGTGATGTACGGCCCGCAGGGTGCGTTCGTGACCGAACAGTTCCCGACCCGCGTGCGCTATGCGGGCTCGTCGCTCGCGTACACGCTGGCCGGCATCGTCGGCGGCGGCTTTGCGCCACTCGTGATCGCCGCGCTGTTCCGGCAGACGGGCACGACGACGGCCGTATCGCTGTATGTCGCCGCAGCGCTGGTCGTCACGTCGATCGCGCTCCTCGCCGCGCGCGAAACCGCGCACCAGCCGCTCGCGGATTGAACGTCGCCGCCAGCCGTTTCATTCCTTCGTACTTCAAACGGATACCCGCATGCAAACCCTGTCGTTCAACGTGATGTCCCGGCAACACGCGCCGGCCGCCGTCGAGGTCGAGATCGAGCGCGTCGTGATCGCCGGCTGGGCCGGCCGCGATCCGGCCGCGATCCGCGCGCATATCGACGAACTCGCGGCGCTCGGCGTCGCGCCGCCATCGACCACGCCGTGCTTCTATCGCGTGTCGGCCGCACTGCTCACGCAGGCGCCGTCGATCGGCGTGCTCGGCGCGCGCTCGGGCGGCGAGATCGAATGCGTGCTGGTCGACAGCCCGGCCGGCACGCTCGTGACCGTCGGCTCCGATCATACGGATCGCGAAGTCGAAGCCTACGGCGTCGCGGTGTCGAAGCAGGTGTGCGCGAAACCGCTCGGCCGCGACGCGTGGCTTTACGCGGAAGTCGCGGATCACTGGGATGCGATCGAGATGCGTTCGTGGCTGATCTCGCGCGATGGCGAGCGGACCGCATACCAGCACGGCGCGGTGAGCGGCCTGCTCGCGCCCGACGTGCTGTGGCAGCGCTTCGACGACCGCCGCACGATGCCCGCGCGCGGCGCGATGTATGGCGGCACGGTCGCCGTGCATGGCGCAATCGCGGCGATGGGCGACGGCGATGCGTTCGAGATGGAACTGCACGATCCGGTGCTCGGGCGCAGCCTTCGGCACCGCTACGCGGTGGAGGTGTTGCCGGTCGTCGCGTAACGGGCCATGAGCCATCGCGCGGCACACGGGCGCGACAGCTGTCTGTCGCCGCGCGTGTCCCTGCCGGTACGGCTAAAAGCAGTGATAGTCCGGGAAGTTGAACTGTGAGTTGCCGCAATACAGCACACCGACCAGGTTGGTGCACCCGCTCAATGCAAACATGATTGCCCCCACAACCGACACTTTCCATCCGATATGCAACATGGCGCCCCCGTTTTCGCTGTTTCGACGTTGACCGCCATGATGCGCATCGGACGCGCCCGGTTATGTGGAAAATTGTTGTCGCGCGGGTTCCGCGGTTCGCGATGACGCGTTCCCCGTGCCCGGGCGCAGCCCGCGGCACGGGTAGGCGGACGGCGGGTCGCCGTTCCTCGCGCAAGCGATGACGGCGGCCGCGGAGCACGCCGCCGCGCGTCACGCCTTGAACGTGACCCACGGCTTCAACCGGACCGCGCTGCGAATGAGGCCGGCCTGCTCCTGCGCGTCGATCACGGGCCCGATCGGCTTGTAGGCTTCCGGCGCTTCCTCGATGCGACGCTCGTCGCGCAGCGTGACGCAGCGCCACGTGCCCGGCGCCTGCTCCGTGCGCATCCGCCGCACCGCCTGCCGGCGCACGCTGCGGCCGGCGCCGTGGCTGCACGACCATAGCCAGTCCGGATGGCCGAGCCCCGTCGCGAGAAACGACGCATCGCCCATCGATCCGGGAATCAGCGCGAGATCGCCGTCGCGGGCGGGCGTCGCCCCCTTGCGATGGATGTTCATCCCGTCTTCGCGCAGCACGACGTTGTGCGGCACGTCGACCACCAGTGCCGAGCGGGTCTCGCCGGTGAGTTCCGCCAGTTCCTTGCGCACCATCTCGGCCAGCACGACACGGTTGAGCCACGCATAGCGTGCGGCCGTGCCCATCGCGACGAGGTATTCGCGCGCCAGTTCGCCGGAAAGACCGTACAGGCCGCTTTCCGGATGCCTGACGCCCGCCGGCCACGCCGCGCGCGCCCGGTCCATCCAGCGGCGCCCGACGTAGAAACCGACATCGCGCGAACCACTGTGGATCATCACGACGACATCGTCCTTCGCGAGTCCCGCACGGTAGGCCGCATGTCGGTCGAACACTTCGTCGACCACCTGCAGTTCGACGAAATGATTGCCCGCCCCGGGGGTGCCGAGGCACGGATCGCGGAATACCTCGCGCGACCCGACGTGTGCGTCCGGCGCGTATTTCGCGCTGCCGTCGAACCGGTCGAGGCCGATGCACGCCGACAGTTCGTCGATGAGCCGGTCGCGGTCGACGTGCTGCCAGAGCCCCTGCGGCGCAACGCGATCGACGAATGCCGCCGGGCCCGCATCGAACAGCGCGCGGAATGCGTCACTGCCGACCGGCACGTCGCGCCGGTCCGCGAGAATCGCGCGCGTCAGCCGCTCGACGAGCGCCGTCTCGAACGGCGCGAGCGCCGACCGCTTGAGGCCCGTGGTGACGAGACGCATCCCGCAATTGATATCGGTGCCGATCGCGGCGGGAATCACGAACGCGTCGTCGGTCGCGACGATCGAGCCGACCGGCGCGACCCCGCCCGGATGAAAATCGGGCGTCGCGCACGCATTGCATACGCGCTGATGACCGTCCGGCGAACGGACGGCCGCGAACGCGAGCAACTGCTGAACGGCCTTCTCCTCGAGCGGGAGCGAAGCGGGCAACAGGACGGATGCCTGCGTCAGTTCATTGCGCAGGTGATAGATGCCGGCGTGATAGTCGACATGGATGCCTTGCCGTTGCAAGGCCTTTTTTAAGCGAGGAAGAGTAGACATCGCTGCTGGAAATGAAAAAGGTACGACGCGACCTCCGGCCTTCCGGCGGTCGTGGGTACCTTCCTGCAGCAGCGTCGAGGAAGGGAGCGCGGATCATAGCAGAACGCGATTCCGTTCGCGACCGCCGTTGCTCAGTTGAGACACCCGAGCCCCGCCAGCGTCGCCTCCACCGCCGCGTCGAGCGGCGTCACCGGCTCGCGGCCGAGCACCGCGGTCACCCGCGTGTTGTCGAGCCGGATCGGCTCGCGCCACAGATAGCGCATCTCGAGCAATTCGCGCAGCGTCGTGACGAACGGCGCCGCCGCCCACACGAACCACCACGGGAACTTGCGCACCGTCGGCCGCAGCCCGTGCCGCTGCGCGACGCGGCGCACGGCCTCCGCCATCTGCGTGCCGTCCGCGTCCCAATGGCCGCCGAGATGAAAGCGCGCGAACGGCTCCAGCGTGTCGCGCCGCTCGATCAGCTCGACCATCGAGCGCGCGGCGTCCGGCACATACGACCATTGATGCCCGATGCCGTCCCGCCCCGGCACGCTGATGGCCGCAACCGGCCGCCCGGCCTTGACGAACCCCGCCGCAAACCAGCTGTTGCCGGTGAGCTTCGGCCCGAAGAAATCGCCGGCACGCACGATGATCGTGCGGACGCCCTGCCCGGCCGCATCCTGCAGCCGGCGCTCCAGCTCGACGCGGATCGCGCCCTTGCGTGTCGACGGATGCTGCGGCGCATCTTCGACCAGCACCGGAAATGCATCGGCGCCGTAGTTGTAGACGGTGCCCGGCAGCACGACGGTGGCCTGCTCCGCCTTCGCCGCCGCGATCGTGTTGTCGATCATCGGCAGCACCTGCCCGGCCCAGTTCCGATAGCCGGGCGGATTCACCGCGTGCACGATCACGCTGCAGCCGCGCGCGGCCCGGACGACCGCGTCGCGGTCCATTGCGTCGCCGCGCATCCACGCGATGCCGTCGCGCTCCACGACCTCGGCGTCGAGCCCGCGCTTCAACCCACGCACCTGCCAGCCCGCATCGCGCAACTGCCGCGCGACTTCCCCGCCAATCCCGCCGCTCGCGCCGAGCACGAGTGCCTGTCGTTGGGTCCCGCCTGCGTGGGTCGTCATTGCCGCTCTCCTTGAATGAACTTCCGTGATGACACGCATTCTGGCGCGCCTTCAGCTATCAAGGAATTGCCGAACCTAGTTGATCAGCTATACATTTATGTATGACCGCCGATCTGAACTGGGAACGCTACCGCACCTTCCTCGCCGTGCTGACAGAGGGCTCGTTGTCCGGCGCGGCCCGCGCGCTCGGCATTACGCAACCGACGGCCGGCCGCCACGTCGCGGCGCTCGAGGCCGGGTTCGGCCAGACGCTGTTCACGCGCTCGCCGTCCGGCCTGCTGCCGACCGAGGCGGCGCTTGCGCTGCGCGGCCATGCGGAGGCGCTGCGCAGCGCGGCGGCCGCGTTCGAGCGCGCGGCCGCGAGCCACGGCGCCGGCGTGCGCGGCATCGTGCGGATCTCCGCCAGCGACGTGATCGCCGTCGAAGTGCTGCCGCCGATTCTCGCGCAATTGCGGCGCAACCATCCGGGGCTCGTCATCGAACTGGTGCCGACCGACCGCATCCAGGACGTGCTCAAGCGCGAGGCCGACATCGCGGTCCGGATGGCGCCGCCCGTGCAGGAGGCGCTGGTTGCGCGGCGCATCGGCGAAATCGATGTCGGGATGTATGCGCGCGACGACTACCTGGCGCGCAACGGGGTGCCCGCGACGACCGACGAACTCGCGCATCACGCGCTGATCGGCTTCGACACGGTCACGCCGTTCATCCGCTCGGTGGGCCGCAGCATGCCACTGTGGAAGCGCGATGCGTTCTCGCTGCGCACCGACAGCAACCTCGCGCAGCTCGCGATGATCCGCGCCGGGTACGGGATCGGCTTCTGCCAGACCGGGCTCGCGAAACGCGACGCACGGCTCGTGCGCGTGCTGCCGGACGGGCCCGCGATGCAGCTGGAAACCTGGGTCGTGATGCACGAGGACCTGCGGACGAGCCCGCGCTGCCGCGCGGTGTTCGATGCGCTGGCCGACGGGCTGCGTGCGTATGTGGACGGCGAAGCCGTCGAATAGACGGTTCCGGCGGCGTACGCGAACGAAGTGAACGAAGCGCCCGAGCGGCGCTATTCGTAGATTTTCCCGGCGAACAGGATGTCCGCCATGCGCCGCCACGGATTGTCGGGCAGGTCGTAGCAGCGCAGCCCTTCCTCCGACGCTTCGGCCCAGTCGACCATCGCGTCGAGGTATTCGCCGATCGAGTGGTTTTCCCAGCCGAGCGCGGCGCGCGCGTACGGCGACGGCGGCACGTCGGCCTCGAGCTGGCGCTCCTTGTTCCAGTCGTGCCCAAGCACGCGCAGGAAGTGGATCAGCGAGCGTTCATCGACCACGCGCTCCAGCGCATCCTGCAGCTTCGCGGCCATCTGGCGTTGCAGTTCGTCGTTCATTTTTATGTTCCTTCGCGCGCCTCTCAGATACGCGCCGCCGCAGGTCGTGCGGCCCGGTTTTACATCAGCAATTGCCGCGACAGCACCTCGCGCGCCTGCGTGACGGTTTCGCGTTCGCCCGGCATCGGCGGCGTCAGCGAAAACACCGCGTCGGGCAGCGGCGGCAGCCGGTATTTCGTGCCGAGCCGCATCAGGCCCTCGCCGATCGCCGACGCGCACAGGCAGCCCACCCCGAGCCCCGCCGCCAGCATCGACTGCAGCCCCGCGACCCCCGACGCGCTGTGCACGAGCCGGTACGGCGTGTGCTGCTCGTCGAGCGAGCGCACCGCGACCTGATGCATCATGCAATCGTCCGGTAGCAGCACGAGCGGCAACGGCTCGGGCAACTGCTCGGCGAGCGCGGGCGATGCGACCCATGACAGCGGCTCACGCCGCAGCACCCAGCGCGTATCGGCCGACGCCGGCCGGAACGGCCCGCTCGACAGGTTCATCACCACACCGAGATCGACCTGCCCGCGCGCGTGCGCGGCCTCGATATCGGCGCTCTTCATCGCGCTGACGTGCAGGCTCAGCTGCGGGTAGCACTCCCGCAGCCGCGCGAGCAGGCCCGCGACTTCGTTGGTTCGGTAGTAATCGGTGATCGCGACGCGCAGCTCGCCCTTGATCGCCTGCCCGCGCACTTCGTCGAACGCGGCCTCGTTCAGCGCGACGATGCGCCGCGCGTGCTGCAGCAGCCGCGAGCCGGCCGGGGTCGGCTCGACCCCGCGCTTGCTGCGCACGAACAGCGGCACGCCGGCGCGCGATTCAAGCTTGCGCACCTGCTCGCTGACCGTCGACTGCGACAGGTGCAGCAGCGGCGCCGCGGCCGTCAGGCTGCCGGCGTCCGCGACCGCCGCGAAAGTACGCAACTGATCCAGATCGAAACCGCGCATCGCCATTCTCCATCCATCGATTAACCCGATGGATGCTACCACCAATTCCCGCTTTTCCGATTCATTACCACCACCCAGAATGGGGGGCAATCGCCCATCCACGGCCGAACCGGCGCCCCTGACGTCACGTCCGGCGTGAATGTGGCACTCATTCTTTCGGACTTGCTTCCATGACGAACGACACCCTTGCCCCCTGCGTGCCGGCCGGCACGGCCGCCGCGGCGACGCCGCGCAGCCACCACGGCTGGGCGCTGGTGGTCCTGCTGGTTGGCGCGATTCTGCCGCCGCTCGACTACTTCATTGTGAATCTCGCGCTACCGGCCATCCGCGACGGCATCGGCGCGCGCCCGGCCGAGTTGCAGCTGGTCGTGTCGGCATACGCGTGCGCGAACGCGGTCGTGCAGATCACCGGCGGCCGGCTCGGCGACCTGTACGGCCGCAAGCGCATGTTCATGATCGGAATGGCCGGCTTCGTCGTCGCGTCGACGCTGTGCGGGCTCGCCGGCAGCGGCGCGGTGCTGGTCGGCGGCCGCGTGCTGCAGGGCCTGTTCGCCGCGATCCTCGCGCCGCAGGTGCTCGCGACGATCCGCAGCGTGTTCAGCCCGCAGGAGCAGGTGCGCGTGATGGGCTTCTACGGTTTCGTGTTCGGCCTCGCGGCCGTGATCGGCCAGCTCGGCGGCGGTGCGTTGATCAGCCTGCATCCGTTCGGGCTCGGCTGGCGCGCGATCTTCCTCGTCAATCTGCCGATCGGCATCCTCGCGCTGATCGGCAGCTGGCGCTTCATCCCGGAAAGCCGGCCGCCGCGCGGCCAGCGCATCGACGTGCCGGGCATGGCGCTGCTGTCGCTGTTCCTGCTGATGCTCGTGTACCCGCTCACGCACGGGCGCGAGGCCGGCTGGCCGCTGTGGATGATCGCGTGCCTCGCCGGCGCGCTGCCGATGCTCGGCGCGCTGCTGGCGGTCGAAGCGCGCCGTCTCACGAGCGGACACGATCCGCTGCTCGACGTGCGCCTGTTCCGTAACCCCGTCGTCGCGCTCGGGCTCGTGCTGGCGTTCCTGTTCTATACGCTGAGCGCGTTCTTCCTGAGCTACGGGATCTACCTGCAGGGCTGCCTGAACTGGTCGCCGCTTGCGTCGGGGCTCGCGATCCTGCCGCTCGGGCTCGGCTTCCTGTCGAGCCCGTTGCTGATGCCGCGACTCGTCGGCCGGTTCGGCGGCTATCGCGTGCTCACGCTCGGCTTCGCGATGCTCGCGGCCGGCGTCGCGACGGCCGCCGCGCTAGCGGGCGCGGCCGCGCCGGGCCCCGGTTTCTACGCGGGAATTGCGGCGATCGGAATCGGCCAGGGACTCGTGCTGCCGTCGGTCGTGCGGATCGTGCTCGCGGAAGTCGACACGGCACGCGCGGGTGTCGCATCCGGCATGGTCACCGCGATGCTGCAGATCGGTGCGGCCGTCGGCGCGGCAACGCTCGGCGGCATGTTCTTCGCCCGGCTCGGCGCGCATCCGGCCGCACTCAATTACGTGCAGGGCTTCAGGACGTCGATGTTCGCGCTGACGGTGGTGCTGCTCGTGTGCATCGCGCTGTCGGCCATGCTTGGGCCGCTGCATCGGCAGCTGCATGCAGGCACGTAAGCGAAACGGGAATCGCGGCGCAGGCAGGGTCTGACGCGGAAACGGTGTAGACGCAGCCGCTCCCCTGCACCCGGCTCACGCGTGATGCTTGCGCTGTGCCTGGCGCGCTTCCCATTCGGCCAGCTCGACGCGATAGCGCGCGAGTGCTTCGTCGTAGAGATCGAAGACGCACGGCGAACAGCCGCTGTTGCAGCAGTCTTCCAGTTCGGGTTGGATGGGCGGGGTCGGACGGGGATCGTCGACGGACGGATCCCCGGAAGGTTGGTTCGGCACGGCGTGGTCCGGTGAAGTAAGACGATCAGTATAGGTCGATCCGGGCCACCGCCGCTTTCAGCAGACCGAACGGCTAGATCACTGTCAGTTCGACCCGCGTCGACGACTCGACCGTCGACACCTTCGACGTCGCGAGGTCGATCACACGCATCACCGTATCGTCATACGTCCGGAAGTAATACTTGCGCGCCTCCAGGTCGGCGATCGAGATCCACTGCGTGTATTCGTAGACCGGCGTGTCGTGATCGACCTCCTCCTTGATCCACCCTTTCGGAATGTCGAAGGTATTGACGATGTGCTCGGCCAGCCGGATCGCGTCGGCGCCGCCGTGCGGATTCTCGACGGACGTCACATAGCCGACCGCGCGCACGAAACGCGACGCCGGCGTGATGTCGCCGGGGAGGCCAAGCATCCCGTACCCCTGGCCGTACGACTTGAGCTTCACGTGTTTCGCATCGCGCGACAGCGACAGCGTCCTGCTCGCCGGTGTGACGCGCGACAGGTTCAGGTAGTTGTGCAGGTTGGTGCAATGCCAGTCGAACGGCGGCGAGTTGGTCATCACGCCGAGCGGATTGTCGTGGACGCGCAGTTCGCCGTGGACCGGCTCGACGACGAGCGACGCGCCGCTCGCGTCATGCAGCGTGTAATGCACGGGCGGCGCGCCATTGAACGCGGGATGCGGGATATCGGCGATGACGATGCCGCCAAGCGCCTGCTTGACGTCGCTCACGTTGTCGAAGCTGGTCAGCGCCCACGTGAGGAAATCCCACGGCGCCAACGCGCGCGCGGTGTTCTCCGGCGTCAGCGCCGGATACGCGGCGAACCCCGGGAAGTAAAGGATCCCGCCGGCCAGCCCCTTCTCGTTGATGCCGTCCACCAGGATCGGCATCTGCAGCCCGTTCATGCCGATCGCCTTGTACTTCGTCGTCCAGCTCAAGCCCTGCTTGCCGAGCGGCTCCGACGCGTTCAGCGTCTTGCCGGCCTCGACGACGACCGGGACCGAACCCAGATCCGGCGCGAACTCCATGGTTCTGCCATAGACGACGTGCTCATCCACCGTGCGGATCACAAAACTCGTACACATGTTGTTTTCCTTGTTTTGACGAGAAGCAATAGCGGGCGCGTGATCGTCCCGCCCCTCGGAATGTGCGCATTTCCAACTGACGAAAGCGCGTGTGAATCATAACGGTGCAAACGTGCGACAGGCGCAAATCACTGCGGAATTACTGCTACGTCAACAGTCGAATCGATTCACGCCGCGAATGAAAAAATGTGGCCGTCCGGGCGCCACCCGATCAGGGCAGGCGGGTTGCACAGGCCGCGAGCGGCGGCAAAAACGAACTCATCCATAATGGCGCGATGGTCGACAGCATCGATCCGCTTTGCCCGACCCATTCTCGACTCAATGGAGCTGCATCATGGCCGAAGCAGTGAACCCGCCGGAAGTCTGGGCGCCGTTCGGCGCATTCTCGATGGCCGTGATCCAGGGCAATGGCCGGATCGTGCATCTGAAGGGACAAGTGGCGCTCGACCGCGACGGCCAGGTGGTCGGCCACGGCGACATGCGCACGCAGGTGCGGCAGACGCTCGACAACATCCGCGCCGTGCTCCTTGCGATGGGCGGGCAGATGCAGGACGTGATCTCGCTCGTGCACTACGCGACCGACATCGATGCGTTCATGCAGGCCGGCGACATCCGCAAGACGTACTTCTCCGAGCCCTATCCCGTGACGACGACCGTCCAGGTCGAGCGCCTCTACCATCCCGATCTGCTGATCGAGATCACCGCCGTCGCCGAAATTCCGTTGGAGCGGTTTCGCCGGCCTGCATCGCGTGCGTGAATCGGCGACGCGACGCCGCGCCGTTTGACGCGCCGGCCAGAACATGCCGACCGGCGCGCTGCACTCGACCCGCGTGCTTACTTCACCTGCGCGCCCGGCTTCGCGGCACCCGCACCCGCCTTGTCGGCCAACGGCTGCCACGCGGCACCGAGCGAATACCAGTCGACGCGGCGCGTGAGCGTCATGATGCCGGCGAGAATCGCGAACAGCAGCAACGAGCCGAGCATCAATGCATTGTCTTCCGACAGCAGCAGCCCATAGAGCGCCGCGTACAGCACCGTGAGCAGCGCGGCAAACACCGCACCGCGCTTCACGCTTTGCAGCACGAACGACAGGTAGAAGCCGAGCAACCCGATGCATGCGCCGCTCGCCGCGAGATACGCATACGCGAACCTGATGTGCTCGGACAGGCTCAGCAGCAGCAGGAAGAACAGCGCGAGCGACAGGCCGACCAGCGCGTACTGGATCGGGTGAATGCGCAACCGCTTCACGAGCTCGTACATGAAGAAGCTCGCGAACGTGAGCATCACGAACAGCGCGCCGTACTTCGTCGCGCGTTCGGCCTGCAGATAGACGTTCACGGGTTCGATCACCGACACCGACGCCATTTCGATCGCACCTTCCCCGTTGCCCGACGCAATCTGTTCGCGCGCCTTCGTGTTGAACGACGTCACGCGCCAGTTGCCGGTGAAGCCGTGCGCATCGACCGTGCGGTTGTTCGGCAGGAACGCGCCGTCGAAGCTCGGATGCGGCCACGTCGATTTCAGCGAGAAATCGTTCTGGTCGCCCACCGGCGCGATCGCGACGGAATCCGCGCCGCGCAACGGCAGGTCGATGCTGAACGGCACGGCCGCCCCCGCGCTTGCGTCCGCCAGCGCCGCGAGATCGACGTTCGCGTGCACGCCCTGGCGCAGGCTGTCCAGCCGCGTGCCCTGCTCGACGTCGAAGCGCGCGCCGCCGATGCGCAGGTCGGGCTGCGCGGTCAGCCCGCGAATGTCGCCGATGCCGATCGCGACGTAAGCGTCGTCGACCTTGAAGCTCACGTGGCCGTCCGCCTGCGGCAGCTTCTTCAGGTCCGGCAACGGCAGCGTGCCGGTCAGCCGGCTCGCCAGCTCGTACACCAGCGCCTTGTGGATGCCGCGATAGCGGACGCTGGTCGTCAGCGTGCCGTCGACGTTCAGCGTCTTCGGGAACACGAGCAGGCGCTTCGTCTCGCTTCTGAGGCTCGTCTTCGTCGCGCCGCCGGCCGGCGTGTCGTCGCGCACGCGCGTGACTTCCGTGTAATGCACGACGAGCACCGGGCCCGTCACCGTCTGCGGCCCCGCATAGCTCGACCAGATGCTCTGCAGTGCATCCATCCGATACGCGGAGCGTTCCTGCACGATGCTTTGCACCATGTGCAGCGGGATCAGGATCAGCAGCGCGAGAAACGCGGTGATCGCGAATTTGAACAACAGGACTCGATTCATGGCCGACGGGTACCGGAGTAAAAGGGTACGGTCAGCATGAGCAGCCCCGGTGAAGGGCGATTGAAGCCGGTGTGAAGCGAATGTGTGGCGAACGTGAAGCGCGCTCAGCCCGCCGACGGCAGCGTGAGCGTCGCGCACGCACCGCCTTCGTCGCGGTTCGCGAGCGCGACCTGGCCGCGGTGCAGCATCGCGACTTCGCGGACGAAACACAGCCCGAGACCCGTGCTGCGATCCTGCCCGTCGGGGCGCGGCAGCGAATAGAAGCGCTCGAACACGCGCGCCAGTGCGTAGTCGGGCACGCCGGGGCCGTCGTCGGCCACGCGCACGACGGCGACGTGCGCCCTGCCCGCCGGCTGCCGTTCGAGCACGACGCGGATCGTGCTGCCCTGCGGCGCGAAATCCAGCGCGTTGTCGAGCAGGTTGCCGAGCGCCTGGCGCAACAGGAACGGATCGCCTTCGACGATCGCCGGATCGGCCGCGTCGTGTGCGTCGATCGCCAGGTTCACGCCGCGCTGCCGCGCGCGCGGCTCGATATCGTCGACGAGCTGTTCGAGCACCGGCCGCAGCGCGACCGGTTCGCGCACCGACAGGCGCTGCTTCTGCTCGACTTCGGCGAGCGCGAGCAGCTTGCGGATCATCTGTTCGAGGCGGCCGGCCTGGCGGCGGATGTTTCCGGTGAAGCGCCGGCGGTTCGCCACCGGCATGTCTTCCTGCAGCAGTTCGGCCGCGCCGCTGATCGCCGCCAGCGGGCTCTTCATCTCGTGCGTGAGCGTGTGGATGTAGGTCTCGACGTACTGCCGGTCCTCCAGCCGCTGATGCATGCTTTCCACCGCACGCCCGAGCTCGGCCAGCTCGCTCGCGCCCTGCAGCGGCATGTCGGCCCGCTCGCCCGCCGCGATCGCGCGCGCATAGCGCTGCAGGCGCCGCAGCCCGACCACCAGCCACCACGTGCAGGCCACGCCGATCAGGATCGCGCCGCCCATCAGCAGCGCGCCGTACAGCATGATCTTGCGCTGGCTGCGCGCGATGAACGGCGCAACCGTCTGGTTCGGCTTCGCGATCGTCAACACGCCGATGATCTCGTTGCCGCGCCGGATCGGCGCCGCCACGTGCATCACGGTGCTGCTGTCGTCGTTCGGATCGCTGCGCGTGCTGCGCGCGCCGTATTCGCCGCGCAGCGTCCGATACACGTCGTTCCAGCGCGAATAGTCCTGCCCGACCGCTTTGCCGGACGAGTCGTAGCGCACGATGCCGTGCGCGTCGGTGATGTAGAGGCGGTAGCCGATCGTGTTCTTCTGCACGCCCCACACGTTCGCGCTGACCGGGCGCTCGTGCAGGTTCGCGAGTTGCCGCGCGAACGCGCCATCGGCGATGTCGCCGTTCGCCATGTCGGCGGCGGCCAGTGTCGCGAGCACTTGCGCGGTATCGACGAGCGTGTCCTCCATCGCCTCGCGCACGCCGGGTTTCACCTCCTGCACGAAGACCCGCAGCGTGATCAGCGCGGCCAGACCGACGATCAGGAAAAAACCGAAGAAGATGCGCAGGCCGATATGCATGGGCGGTACCGCTCGTTACGGTTGCAGCGAGTAACCCATCCCGCGATGCGTGCGGATCGGGTCGCGCTCGGGGTCGACCGCGCGCAGCTTGGCGCGCAGCGTCTTGATATGCGTGTCGACCGTGCGGTCGGCCGAGTCGAATGCCTCGTGCCACACGAGGTCCATCAACTGCTCGCGCGAATAGATGCGCCCGGGATGCCGGACCAGCAGCGCCAGCAGCCCGAATTCGTAGCGCGTGAGATCCAGCGCGTGGCCGAGCCACGACACGCGCGCGCCGTCGGTATCGAGCGTGAAACCCGGTGCGATGGCCGCAGCCGGCGCGGGCGCCGCTTCGGGTGCGGCCGTCCGGTAGAAACGCCGCAGGATCACGCGCACGCGCGCCGCCAGCTCGCGCGGCGAAAACGGCTTGACCACGTAATCGTCGGCACCGATTTCGAGCCCGACGATCCGGTCGATTTCATCGTGCCGCGCGGTGAGGAAGATCACCGGCACGTCGGAGAAGGTGCGCAGCCGCCGGCATACTTCGAAGCCGCTGAGATCCGGCAGGCCGACGTCGAGCACCACGAGATCGAAGCGCGCGTCGCGCAGATGGTCGAGCGCCGCCTGCCCGAGCGTGCAGTGGACGGTCTGCATGCCGTCGGTGCCGAGGGCATAGACGATCGTGTCCGCGATCGCCACTTCATCTTCGACGATCAGGATATTGGGCTGATGCATGGTCTCTGGCTGGGCTCGCGCAATCCGGTTCGACATTGTACGCACGGCCGGCCACGGCGCGAGCCCCTGCCCTTGCCCCCGCCGCGTTACGCCACGCGGCCGGTCACCGGAATCGACGCGCCGGTGATCGCCTGCGCGTCGGCCGACAGCAGGAAGCCGATCGTCGCCGCGATCTGTTCCGGCCGCACCCAGCGCGTGAAATCCGCATCCGGCATGTCCGCGCGGTTCGGCGGCGTATCGATAATGCTCGGCAGGATCGCGTTCACCGTCACGCCGCGGTCGAGCAGCTCGGCCGCCAGTGCCTCGGTGAGCCGCGCGACGCCGGCCTTCGCGGCCGCGTAGGCGCCCATCCCCGTGCCGGCCTTGAACGCCGCGCCCGCGCCGATGTTGACGATGCGCCCGGCCGGGCTCGCCAGCAGGTGCGGCAGCGCGGCCTTCGATGCGTTCAGCGCGGTCTTCACGTTCAGTTCGTACATCCGGTCCCACGTGGCGGCGTCGCCGTCGGCGATCGTCTGCCACACGAACGCGCCCGCGATGTTCAGCAGCGCATCGACGCGGCCGAATTCACGCTGTACGGTATCGAGCGCCTGCGCGGCGGCCTGCGGATCGACGAGATCGATGCCGCCGATGCGCAGCGCGTCGGCCGGCACGCCGGGCAGCGCCTGCGCCGCCGGGGCCGCGCCGCGGCCGATCAGCGCGACGCGTGCGCCGCGCTCGCCGAGCCACGCGGCCGTCGCGACGCCCAGATGACCGAATCCGCCGGTGATCGCGACTGCCTTGCCTTTGAGTTCGTGTTCCATCGATGTTTTCTCCTGGATCGAGGGTTGCTTGATGCGTGTTGCATGAGTCATGCCGGCCGCGACATGCGGGCGCGGCCGGCAATGCGCCACAGCGTAGCGCCGTTCACGCATCCGTGCGCACCGCGACGAGGCTGCGGCGGCGCAATTCCTCCGTCGTTTCGCCCTGGTTGTCGGGGCGCCAGCCCGGCGGCAGCAGCACGAAGCGGATCGCGGTCCACACGTCGCGGGCCGTGGCGACGTCGCGGGCGAGGCTCGCCCAGTGCTCGAGCTCGACGACGAACGGATTGCGCGAGCGGGTCGGCGTGACGAGGCCAAAGCGGCACGGCTCGTCAGCACGCTCGGCGACATAGGTGCCGAACAGCCGGTCGAACACCACCAGCACGCCACCGTAGTTCGCATCGAGATAGTCGAGGTTCGACGCATGGTGCACGCGGTGCGCGGACGGCGTGTTGAACACGTATTCGAACCAGCCGAGCTTCGGCATCCACGTGTTGTGCAGCCAGAACTGGTACATCAGGTTGAACGACAGGATCGCCAGCACGGCTTCCGGACGCACGCCGAGCCATACGAGCGGCGTGAAGAACATCGCGGCGCCGGCGATCTTGCCGGTCCAGCCGAGGCGAAATGCGGACGACAGCGTCAACTGGTTCGGCGAATGATGCACCGCATGGGTCGACCAGAAGAAGCGCACGCGGTGCGATGCGCGGTGATACCCGTAGTAGCAGAACTCCTGGCCGACGAACACGAGCAGCGCGAGCGCGACGCTGTGGAGCGGGATCGTGAAGAGCCGGTGCGCCCACGCGAGGTCGAACAGGGGCGTGGCGAGCGACAGCGGCACCAGCGCGAGCAGCTTGCGGCCCGCGAGATCGGCGAGCGACAACCACACCTCGTTCCAGTCGAACGGTTCGGGCCCGCGGGCGCGGCGCCAGGTGAGCACGGCCGCCTCGACGAGCGAGACGGCGACGATGAAGAGCGTGACGTAGTACGTGAGCTTTCCTGTGGTGGTGAGCATGATGGGCCTTTCCTTCGGTTGAGTCGGACGCGTCATGGGCGGCACGGGCTGCCATCGCGTCGAATGGAACGCACTGTAGTGGGCGCGGAATGGAAAAACCACGCGGGAAATGTGTCGCCGTATGTCGCGGGGAAAGGTGTTCGGGTGGTGTGTGGCGGTCAAGGGCGCTTGTGGATTGGAGGACGGCCGGTTTGGGGCTGCGCGTATGTGTGTCCGGCGGGGAATGTGTCGCCGCATGTCGCGGGAAAGGCGATCAGGTGCTACATGGCGGGCGCGGGCGCTTGTGGACTGGAGCCGAGCCGGTTTGGGGCTGCGCGTACGCCTGTCCTGCGGAAAATGTGTCGCCCGTGACGAAGCCGGTCGACGGCGTCGTACACGGCATGACACGGGCCGACGGACAAGCCCTGCGCGACAGCTGAACCCTGTCGTTACCGATCGGAAGGAAATCGATTCTTCGGATGGCTGGCGACGGTCGCGCCCTGTTACGGCGAAGCACGTTCCAGTCGCACATGGCGTACTGCATGCGTTCAAATCGCGTGACGCGGCTCGACACAAAACACGCATGAATCGGCCGGCAAATATGTCGCCGCATGTCGCCGCGACACGCTTTCGCGCTGCGCACGACACGGTCCGCTCGCGTGCCGCGGCACCGTGCCCTCACGCGACCGCATCGCCGACAGCCTTGCCCGGCGTGGCATGCCCGCGATCGCCGTGGCCGGCGCACGCATTCGTCGTACTTCGAAACAGCACGCCACGTGTAACACCGCGACATCTTTTATGACGCGACGGGCGGGTGTCATCGCCCTAAAGTTCGTCCCGTCGCCACGCCACTGCGTGCACCGAAACGAACCGCAAGGACACCCGATGAAAACCCGCTTCCTCGTCACCGCCACTGCTCTCACCCTCGCCTGCGCACCGGCCTTCGCCGGCTGGGCCGGCCACGGCACCGCGTACACGCCGCGCGGCACCTACAACGGCGCGCACGCCGGCTCGTGCGGCGGCGGCAGCTGCTCACATGCGGGCGGCGTGATCGGCCCCGGCGGCGGTATCGCGACCAACACGGGCACCGTCACGCGCACCGCGCCCGGCCAATTCTCGAACAGCGGCACGGCCGTCGGGCCGAACGGGCGCTCGGTCGAACACAGCGGCGACACGAGCTGCGCGGGCGGCACCTGCTCGCACACCGGTTCGCTGACGGGCTCGGACGGCCGCAGCGCCACGACGTCGGGCAGCGTGACGCGCAACGGCCCGGGCCAGTACTCGTCGAGCGGCACGATCACGGGCGCGAACGGCAACACGGCCAGCCACACGGCGTCGACGAATTGCGCGGGCTCGACCTGCTCGCGCTCCGGCACCGTGACGGGCACCGACGGCGGAACCGTCACGCATTCCGGCAGCGCGACGCGCGTGGCGCCGGGTGTCGTGACGACGTCGGGCGGCTCGACGGTCGTACACGGCGGCACGGTCTCGACCGGTGGCACGACCGTGATCCACGGCAGCACGACAGTGGGCGGCACGGTGGTCGTGGCCGGCGGAACGGTGCCGGTTCCTGTCCCGGTGCCGGCGCCTGTCGTGGCGCCTCCGCCGGCCGCCGTGGTCGTGACGACCCCACCGCCCGCCGCCACGGTCGCTGTCGCGGCACCTGCACCGGCCGCCGTCGTGGTCACGCCCCCGCCGCCCGTACCTGCCGCTGTCATCGTCCCGCCGCCCCCGCCGAAGGTCGTGCGCGTTGCGGCGCCGAAGGCTGTCGTGGTCGCACCCCCGCCGCGAGTCGTCTACGTCGCACCGCCGCCGCCGAAGGTCCTGTACCTCGCGCCGCCGCTGCCGCGTTCCGTGTACGTCGCCCCGCGTGCCGTGTATGTCGCCCACCCGCCGCGCGCCGTCATCTGGGTGCCCGCCCACTGGGCCGGCCGCGTATGGATACCCGCGCACTGGGCATAACCCGGCGCCGCTTCGTTTCGCTTCGTTTTCCATCCGCTTGTTTCATCAACCACCCGGCCGGCGCAGACCGTCGGCCACGCAAGGAGAAACCCCATGAAGTCCATCAAGAAGATGATTGCCATCGTCGTTTTGTGTATCGTCTCAGCAGCAGCGTCGGCCCAGCAGGTGCCGCCCGGCGCGGCGAACGGCGGTGCACGCGTCGAACGTGCGCTGATGCAGTTGCAGTCCCGTTTCGCCAGCGCGAACACGACGCACGACGGCAAGCTCACCCGCGAGCAGGCCGCCGCGGGCATGCCAATGGTCGCGCAGCATTTCGACGAAATCGACACGCAGCACAACGGCTACGTCACGCTCGAGCAGCTCGCCGGTTTCATGCGCCAGCGCATGGCGGCCCGTTGAACCCGCACGAGAATCCGGCCGCGCACGCACCGGGAGGCAAGCGATGGAACAGTCCTGCAGGATCGTCGTGCTCGACGACGAAGCCGAGCTGCGCAACATGCTGCAGCGCTTCCTGACCGGCCACGGCTTCCAGGTGCGCGCGGTCGCCGACGGCAAGCGGCTCGACCGCCTGCTACAGCGCGAACCGTATGACCTGCTGGTGCTCGACCTGATGATGGAGCCCGAGGACGGCCTGAGCGTGTGCCGGCGCCTGCGCGCCGAAGGCCAGACGCTGCCGATCCTGATGCTCACCGCGAAAGGCGACGCCGCCGACAAGGTCGTCGGCCTCGAGACGGGCGCCGACGATTACCTGGCGAAACCGTTTCTCCCCGACGAACTCGTGGCCCGCGTCCGCGCATTGCTGCGGCGGCAGAAGATGGCGGCCGGCGAGCCGACCGTCACGTCGCAGCGGTTGCGTTTCGGCGCATTCACGTTCGACGTCGGCCAGCAGACGCTGATGCGCGACGGCACGCCCGTCGAGATCCATTCGGCGCAGATGCTGCTGTTGCATGCGCTCGGCTCGTCGCCAAACCGCGCGGTGAGCCGCGAAAACCTGCTCGCCCGCGCGCGCGGCCGCGACCATGCCGCACTCGACCGCAGCGTCGACGTGCAGATCCTGCGGCTGCGCCAGATCGTCGAGGACGATCCCGGCAAGCCGCGCTTCATCAAGACCGTCTGGGGCATCGGCTACATGCTGGTGGCCGGCGTCGAGCCGTGATGCGCATCCCGCTGCCGCGCTCGCTGCTCGCGCGCAACATCGCGCTGCTGGTGGCACTCGTCGCGCTGTCGCTCGCCTGTTCGCTCACCGTGCTGCTGCACTACGTGCAGCGCCCGCGCATCGAGCGGGCGTCGATCGTCTTTTCCGACTACGTCAGGCTGCTCGACCGCACGCTCGCCAGCCTGCCGCCCGACGCCGGCCGCACGGTCATCGCGCAATTCGGCGGCCAGGCTGCGCTGCCGCCCGCCGCATCGCCGCAAGCACCGAACCTGGCGGCCTTCTTCCGCACCTGGCAGCGTGACGTGTTCATGCAGGCACTCGAACGCCACCTGCCGCCTGACCTCCCCGCGCGTTGGCAGTCTGGCGACGACGAGCGTCTCTGGATCCGGTTGCATGTTGCCGGCTCGCCTGTGTGGTTGCCGCTGCCGATGGCCGCCGACGCGCAGGCGAGCGGCATCACGACAGCACTCATGCTGTCGGTCGGGCTGGCGTTGCTCGCCGTGCTGACCGGCTACCTGATCCAGCTCCACCTGAACCGGCCGCTCGACGCACTGGCGCGCGCGGCGCAACGCGTCAGCGCGGGCGAGCGCCCACCGCCGCTGCCCACCGACGGCCCGACCGAAATCGCCGACGTGAGCCGCGCATTCAACCAGATGGCCGACGCGCTGCAACAGGCGGAAGCGACCCGCTCGCTGATGCTCGCCGGCGTGTCGCACGACATCCGCACGCCGCTCACCAAACTGCGCCTGGCGATCGCGATGGCGCTGCCGCGGGGCACGCACGACGCGCTCACCACGTCGACCGAGCACTACCTGGACCAGATCGATACGATCCTGCAGCAATTCATGGACTATGCAGGCAGCGGCGAACGAGAAACACCGCAAACCGGCGACCTGAATGCGCTGATCGGCCAGCTCGTCGCGGATTTCGCGGGGCTCGGCCACGAATTCGACTTCGACGAAGGCGCGGTGCCCGCGTTCGCGTTCCGTCCGATCGCCCTGATGCGGCTGCTGATGAACCTGATGCAGAACGCGGTCGTCTACGGCCGGACGGGCCTCGGCGTGCGCACGTGGACCGAGCGCGGCATCGCGTATGCGGTGGTCAGCGATCGCGGCAACGGCATCGGCGCCGCCGAACTCGAACGGCTCAAGGCACCGTTCAGCCGGGGCGCGAACGCCCGCAGCCATGCGGGCGGCACGGGCCTCGGCCTCGCGATCGTCGAGCGGATCGCCCGCCTGCATGGTGGGTCGCTGACGTTCCGCGACCGCGATGGCGGCGGGCTGGAGGCCGTCGTCGCGTTGCCGCTCGATTCGTCCGGGGCGGTGCGGCGGTCGCTGTCGGCCTGACGGACTGTTTGCCTGATGGCCTGCCTTACTGCCCGACGGCTCGCCCGTTCGCCGTTCGCCGTTCGCCGTTCGCCACTTGCCACTTGCCACTTGCCACTTGCCACTTGCCACTCGCCACTCGCCACTCGCCACTCGCCACTCGCCACTCGCCACTCGCCACTCGCCACTCGCCACTCGCCACTCACCGTCCACCGTCCACCGTCCGTTCGTCCGTTCGTCCGTTCGTCCGTTCGTCCGCCGTCCGTGCGTCCGTTCGCCCGTTTGTCTGCTCGCCCGTTTGTCTGCTCGCCTATCTGCCTATCTGCCTATCTGCCTATCTGCCTATCTGCGCGTCTGCACGCCCGCCCGTTCGTCCATCTGCCCGACGGCCAACCTACCATCCGCGCCAGCGCGCAGCCTTGCGTGACATCCGCCGACATAATTCCTGCGTGGCGCATCCCGCCCGACCTCCGCATACTTGCGCCTGCGTGTTGCGCAACGGCATGAACCCTCTCCCTCGCCAGCGATCACGCCCCGCTTCCGATCGTTCGCGTTCCTGAATGCCGCGACAGTATCGGCAACTTCATCCAGGCCACGGAGATCGACATGTTCCCTTCCCTTCACGCACTCGCCGCCCACGCCAAACGTCTGACCAGTGTCGCGCTGATCGCCGGCACGCTCGCGATGACCGGCTGCGCATCGACCGCGACCACGTCCATGACCGCCGCGCCGGCCGCCCGCACGCAGCCGCAGGTTCGTGCAGACGTCGTCTATGTGTCCGCGTTCGACGTGGCCACGACCGACGTCAAGGTCGACGGCGGGATGATCAGCAAGCTTGCGACCCTCGCGAGCGGATCGTCCGCCGACGTGCAGCGCCAGCAAAGCGCGCTGAAGACCCGCGACCAGCTCGCCGACGCCCTCGTGCGCGAGCTCCGGTCGCAAGGCATCCCCGCGCTGCGCGGCCCGGTGCCCGACGGTCGCGACGCGCTGGTGGTCGAGGGCCGCTTCGAGTCGATCGACGCCGGCAACCGCCGCCGCCGCACGCTGATCGGGCTCGGCGCGGGCAAGAGCGAAGTGAAGGCATCGGTCACCGTGCTGTTCCAGCCGGCGCATGGCGCACCGCAGCCGCTCGGCACGTTCTCGTCCAGCGCGAACAGCGGCCACCTGCCGGGCATGGTGGAAACCGCCGGAGTCGGCGCGGCGGCCGGCCGCCTCGCGACGTCAGCAGCGGTGGGCGCCGGCTTGCACGGCGTGTCGGAAGCGAAGCACGACACGGTGGCGTCCGATACGGACCGCCTCGCGCGCTCGATCGCGAAGCAGCTCGCGACGCAGAACGCCGCGAACGCGTGGCTGCCGACGGTGTCGGCAAGCTGACGCACCGCGCCGCCGCCTGCACAGCCCCGGCGGGCACGCTGGCGGCCGGCCGGGCATAATGCGCGAGGCCGCTCCGGCGCCACGCGCCGCGACCGAGCCGGGCGACCCGACAGCCCTCGCCGTTCTCGCCCTGAATCCTGAACCTCAACCCGTCAATTCCATGCAAGTACTCGTCGTAGGAACCGGCAAGCTGGCCAGCGAGCTGCTCGGCGCGCACCGGCTCGACCCGGCAACCTGTCGCGTGACCCCCTGGTCGGACAGCGCGCGCAACGATGCGCAGCGCAGCGACGCCCGAACGATCGTCGTGCACGCCGGTTCCGGCCGCGAACTCCCGGACGTGATCGCGTTCTGCGAAGCCACCGGATCGCCACTCGTCGAGCTGTCCACCGGCTCCGAGCTCGAGACCGGCTCGCACGCGTTCCCGGTCGTGCTGTGCCCGAACACGAACATCCTGATGCTCAAGTTCATGAGCATGCTGGAAACCAGCGGTCACCTGTTTCATGACTGCCAGATCAGCCTGACGGAGTCGCATCAGGCCGGCAAGACGTCCGTCCCCGGCACGGCTGTAGGAATCGGCCAGTCGCTCGGCGTGCGGCCGGAAGATATCCGCTCCGTGCGTGACCCGGATGTACAGGGCAGCGAATTCGCGGTCGCCGACGATCAGCTCGGCCGCCACGCGATTCACCGGATCCGCATCGACGACGGTGCGTGCAGCCTGCAATTCGAATCGCGCGTAGTGGGCGCGACGCCTTACGCGGACGGCGTGTCGCGTATCGTCGATGCCGTCCGGCTGCACGATCTCGAGCACCGCCGCTATTCGATCGTCGAGTTCATCCGCAACGGCTGGCTGTAATCGCAGCGATACGCGGCGGCGAGCATCCGTGCATCGCGTCGCAGACTTTTTTGCACAACGCAAGAAGCGGTGCGGTGCTGATTTCCGCAGATGTCGTCGACCGCCCGATCCGCGACATCCGGGCCGCCATGAATCTCGCCGACCGGCACCTGACGTCCCGCGTCGCCGGCGGTCAAGATCACGCCAGCCGGCTTCGCCGCCACGGCCGCTCGAGAAATCCGACGAGCAATCGTCCCGCCGCATTCGCTGGTAAGTTATCGGGCGAGGTTCATTCGCCGAGAGGGCGCGCGAGTCACCGCCGACTTCGGTGCCTGAACCGCTACCGTCACCATCTCCCCGAAAGGAGCGCAACCGATGACCCGCCCCGATTTCATCAAGCACTGGACCGAGCTCGAAGAACCGGAAGCGCATTGCTATCGCGGCGACACCGAGCCGATGGCGCTGGACGCACCGCTTTCCGCCGAGCTCGGCATCACCCGTATCGGCATTCATCACGTGCGGCTTCTGCCGGGCCGGCGGACGTCCTATCCGCATGCAGAAAGTACCGAGCAGGAGTTTGTGTACGTGCTCGAAGGCAAGCCGGATGTCTGGATCGACGGCGTGCTGCACCCCGTTGCCGAAGGCGATTCGGTTGCGTTTCCGGCAGGCACCGGCATCTGCCACACCTTCATCAACAACACGCAGGACGAAGTCCGGCTGATGGTGATCGGTGAACGTCCGCGCGACGACAACCGCATCCGCTACCCGATGAACCAGGCGTATGAGCTTACCCGCGCGGACCGCTGGGTGGACTGGCCCGAACGGCCGCTCGGGGGCCACAACGGGATGCCGGACTGACGCGCGCGAAGATGCCCGCGACGGTCATCGAACCCGTGTTCTGACGGACGCCATAAGGGCGTCGCTGACGCTCGACAGTCGACCCGAGTGCATGGCCGAACGGCCAGCAGTGATCCGGGCCAACCGTTACCGGCGCCCACCTCGCCATGGCGCGACGCGCAAAAAAATCCCTCCGCCGTCGATCCAGGCTGGAGGGCAAGCGATCCCGATCGTGCGGGATCGAGGCACGGGATGGACAGCCGGCCCGCTCAGGCCAGCCCGTTTCCCGACACGTACAGAAACAGCTCGGCGTCGCTGCGGATGCCGAGCTTCTTCATCGCGTTGTGCTTCTGCGTGCTGATCGTCTTGATGCTGCGGCCGTAGTAATGCGCGATATCGGTCATCGTCATCCCGCTCGCGCACATCCGCACGACTTCGATCTCGCGCGGGCTCAGCGCATAGACGTCGTCGTTCACGGCCATCGGCATCGGCCGCACGGCCGGCAGGAACGGACGGCCCGCATACGCGGCGACGATCGCGCGCGCCAGGTCGGCCGCCACGCCGCGCTTGTTGAGCACGGTCAGCACGCCCGTATTGCAGATGTTCTGCATCAGCGCCGGATTGTCGAGCATCGTCAGCACGACCACGCGCACCAGCGGAAACGCTTCGCGGATCGCCTCGAGCATCAGCAGACCATCCGCGTGCGCACGCCCCGGCATCGCGAAATCGGTCACTACGACATCGCAGTGCGTGCGCGCGATGCAGCTTAGCAGCGCGCCGGGCTCGAGGGCCTCGCCGACCACGCTGATACTCGTCTCGGATGCCAACGCATGACGAATGCCGTACAACATCAGCGGATGGTCATCCGCTATCACAACCCTGATACTCACTTTCGCCCTCCTTCGTCTCTCGCCATCAACTCAATGCCGTCAGGCGCCCGCTGCGCGTGCCCGTTCGCCGACGTGCGTCAGCAGATGATCCGTCATCTTCGATACTTCTGCTCCGGCGTTGCCGATCGCCGCCGCCGAGCCGGACATGAGGGCCGCGTGAAAGCGGTCGAGCAGGCAGTCGATGTGACGCTGCCCGAACAGCGCGTATGTGCCGCGCGCCGCATGACTCCATGCCCGCAGCGCTTGCCGATCCCCCGCGCGCAGCGCGCGCGACAGCACCGCGCAGTCGGCATCGAGCGACGCGCGGCACGCGGCGAGCACGTTTCGGGCATCAGCGCCGCCATCCCCCGCTACGCCGAACGCATCGAACAGCGTCGCGTAATCGAGCGCCGCCGCGTCGAAGCCGAGCGCGTCGCCGGCATCGTGCGATGCGCGCATGTCGAGTGCATCGAGCACGTCGCGCAGTTCGCCGGGCGTGACCGGCCGGCGCAGGCACGCAACCATGCCGGCGCCGGCCCAGCCGGACGCATCAGGGTCGGCCCCGTCGCCGGCCGTCAGGCCGATGACCGGTATGCGCGCGAGCCGTGGATCGCGGTGATCGCGCAACGCGGCCGCCAGCACGAACCCGTCCATCCCCGGCATCCGGCAGTCGGTCAGCACGACGTCGATCGGCATCGCGCCCGTCTCCAGCAGATCGAGCGCCGCGCGCCCGTCGTGACGCTCGATCGCACGATGCCCGAGGCGGGCCAGTTGATGCGCGAGCGCGATGCGGTTGACCGCGCGATCGTCGACGATCAGCACGCACAACGGCCGCTGGGGCGCCTCGGTGCCCCCGCTATCGTGCGGTGAATCGGCAGCGGCAACGGCAGCGCCGGAGTCAGACGTGGTCGCATTCGCGCGTGCTGGCGCCGCCACCGGGCAACGCAGCGTCAACGCAAACGCCGCACCGGTGCGATGCGTATCGAGCAACCGCAGGTCGCCGCCGAGCGCCCGCGCGAGCTTGCGCGAAATGGCCAGGCCGAGCCCGCTGCCGGCACCACCATCGCGCTCGACACCGGCATGCGTGACGAATGGCGTGAACAGGCCCGGTTTCAGCGCATCCGGAATACCGGGCCCGGTATCCTCGACGACGATCTCCAGCACGACGCCATCGCGTGCCCGCGATACCACGTCCGCACGCAACCCCACCGCGCCGTGCGCGGTAAACGCGATCGCATTGCCGACCAGGTTCGACAGGATCTGACGCACGCGCTCGCCGTCCGTCGTCACGCACGTGGGCACCGCGCCGGCCACCTGCACCTGCAGGCGCAGCCCTTTCGCGGCCGCGCGCGCCGAAAACAACGCCGACACGTCGTCGAGCAGCGCGCGCGGATCGACCGCCGACGGTGCGATCGGCAGCCGGCCCGCGTCGACGCGCGCATGCACGAGGATGTCGTCCAGCAGACGCATGAGCCGCAACCCCGTCTCATGCACGAGCGCCAGCAGGCCGCGGCGCTCGTGCGCGGGCGCCTCGCGACGCGCGACGTCGACGAGCGCGAGCATCGCCGCGAGCGGCGTGCGCAGTTCGTGCCCGGCCAACGCCAGCGCGTCGTTCGACGCGCGCAGCGCCGCTTCGAGACGCAGCCGCTCGCGTCTCATGCAGGCCCACACCGCCACCCCCGCGAGGGCGCTGCAGACACATGACGCAAACACCGACCATAGCACCACGGGTCATCTCCCTGCCGCAGAACCGGCGCGGTCGTTCGGTGTCACTTCACGCCCCCGGAACCGCGCCGGCATCCCGGTGGTTCGTCACTCGTGGTCATCCTCATCCTTGTCGTCATTCGGGGCGCCAACCAGGCATGCCTTCGCGCGCCCGCTAGTAGCGGACGTCGACGATCACGCTGTCGGTATAGGTGCCGACGGGCGGCGTGGCCTGGTCGTTGTAGATTCTAGCCACGTACGGCATCGTATTCACCGACGTTCCGTCCGCCGGGCCGCTGCCGGCGACGCGGTTGCTCGCCTGCCCCCAGACCGTCGCACCGCCGCCGGCAAACAGGTCGTACTGAAGACGATTCGCACCGCTCGCCATCTGTCGGCGCCCGTTGCCGGCCGCGTTGTTGCCGGGGCTCAGCCCGACCGTGTAGATCATCCCCTTCGTGCAGGTCAGCGCAATCGCACCGGACACGGGCTGGAAGCTCGACACGGTCGGCGCAGCGCCAAAGCTCACGTCCGGCGCGGTGATCGTGCAGTCGTTGGTGACGGTCATCGTGACCTGGAACGTCGACACGCCGCTGCCCTGGTCGCGGCCGAGGCAGATCCCGAGAATCCCGATCCCCGCGCAATAGTTCCAGGTCCAGTTGATCGTCAGCGTGTCGGTATAGACGCCCGCCGCGACGTTGCTGTTGGTGCTCGTGCGGAAATAGAGCGGCAGCGAGGCGGCCGGCCCGCCGAAAATCCCGAGCAGGTTGAGCAGCGCGCCGCTGAACCAGTTGTATTGCTGCCCCCTGTTCAGCACGACCGAATAAGCCGAATCCGCGAAGATCGTGTACGGAATCGCATCGCCGGTCGGGCCGGTCAACTGGCCGCCGTTGGCCGACGTGATGGTCGCGTCGATCTGGTCGCCGACCTGCAGCAGCGACAACAGGGCGCCCGAGCAGGTCAATCCGCTGTTCGTCGTCGAAGTCGACTGCGCCTGGTTTAGCGCCGCGAACGACGTGACGGTGCCGAACGACGCACCGTTCGCCGGCGTCACCGCGCATCCGGCATACGCGGCCGACGGCGCGAGCACGGCCGCCATCGCGGCCGTCAGCGCCCATTTCAAGATCCAGCCGAACTGTTTCATCCGTCCCCTCCCTTCCGTCTAGTTGCCGCAGCGCAGCGGCCCGATGCGCTGCATCCGGTCCGCGCCGGCGTCGGACGGGAACGTCGCTTCGCAAGTCCGGCCACCCGGCAACGCGACGTCCACGTGATTGATGTCCGACAGTCCTTCGAAATACGTCTCGCCGCCCCAGCCGACGAGCGCCGTCTGCCCCGATTCGCGATGCGTCGCACGCGCGCCGACCGGCAGCGGCCGACCCTGCGCGTCGACGAGCGTGATGCTGGCGGACACGATGCGCTCGACCGGAAACCGTACGATCGCGCCCGCCCGCTGGCGCACCGCAACACGCCGCTCGACCGTCGGGACGCGCACGTTGCTCGGCAGGCCGAGCGGATCGATCTCGTACTTGGCCGCGTAATACGCGGGCGCCCACGGCACGAGCAAGTGGCCGCCACCGTCGGTCTTGCCGACCACCTGGTTCTCGTAGCGCACGGGCACGCCCGGTTGCCCCTGCGTATCGATCAGCACGAACGCATCGTCGACGCGGTCGGCCGCGAGCACCGCGCCGCCCATCACGACGAACGAGCCCTGCACGTCGGCCCAGCGCGTGTAGCCCTGGCCGGCACCGCCGCCGTATGCGCCGCCCTGCACCTGGAAGTAGCGATTGCGCCACGTCAGGTCGGCCTGCTGGTAACGCGAACCGCCGCCGGCATACGCGAGGTTCCAGCCCAGCCCGCCATCGCTCGGCACCGAGCGGCTGTACTGCACGCGCTCGGTCCAGTTGTCGCGCTCGTCGCGCGCGGTGCCGGCCGTCACCGTGCCGCCGCCGCCGAATGGCACGATCAGCTGCATCTGGGCGGCGACGCCGTGATTGCCGATGGTCTTGTTCAGCGACGCGTAGAACGTCGCGCGCCCGAACAGCGGCCGCGTGTACGACACGTTCGCGATCCGCGTGTGCGATCCGTCGCCGCCGTGCACGTCGAAATAGCCGGCCCCGAGCGTGCCGCCGATCATCCCGAGATTCAGCGCGCCGGTCGCCTGCGTGCTGCTGCGCACGAGCCGGTAGGTCACGCCGGACGCCTGGTCGTACACGGACAGGTCGCGAAACCCGTCGGTGCGCTGGATGCGCTGCAACGCGACGCTGAATCGGCGCGACGTGTAGCTGTAGCCGAATGCGTATTGCTGCCCCGACGTGCCGGCGAGGCTGCTTTGCGTCGCCGCGAAGTTGAACACCCCCGCGCGGCCGGCCGCGACGTCAAAGCCGAGCCCGCCGAGCGCGAGCCGTTCGCCGGTCTCCGCATGCCCTTCGAGCGTCAGGTAGTCCGTGAGCCCGTAGCGCGCGGTGCCGGACATCGCGAACTTGCCGTATGAGAACGAGCGGATGCCGTAGTCACGGCGCATCGCGCCGACCGACAGCGAATAGTCGGACAGCCCTTTCTGCAGCAGCGTGTTCGCGACGTAGAACGGCACCGTGGTCGCAACCTGGCGGCCGAGCGCGTCGGTCGTCACGACGGTCGCCTCGCCCGCGCCGTTGATGAACGGCACGTCGTTCAGCGCGAACGGGCCCGGGTTGACCTGCCCCGACGTCGCCTTGCTGCCGTTGATGAACAGGTCGACCGCGGTCGGCACCGCTGCTTGCCCCGCGAACTGCGGCAGCGGATAGGTAACGATGTCCGGCCGGACACGAAAATCCCGCGCAACCGACACGCCGCCCAGCCGCACCGCGCTCGTCCACGACAGCGCCCCCGTGACGAGGTCGCCGGCCGTGAAGCTCAGCATCCGGTCCTGATCGGCATAGCGCCAGGTCGTGTCGTAACGCATGTAACGGTTGTCGCCGGGCGCGCCGCCGATACCGTAGGTGCGTCGATAGACGCCCGTGTTCGCGAGCGTGCCCCAGCGGTCGAACAGCCGCTGCTCGGTCCACGCGGACGTCTGGCTGCGGCCGAGCGTCGGCGAGTTCGTATAGACGTCGTAGTTGAACAGCAGCCCGAAATCCGCCGCCGCCGGCGTGCGGTCGTACAGCCGCCGCGTGCCGATCGTCTGGGCCGGCAGCCAGTCGGGCGGCACCGTGAGCCTGAGCTGCTGCGACGTGCTTTCGTATTCGACCTCGACGTGAGCGAGCTTCGCGAGATCGACCATCCGGTCAGGCTCGGCGTCGGTTCGCACCGACACCTTCGCGAGATCGCCGGCGCGCACGTAGTACGCGCCGTCCTGATAGCGAACCGGCACGACCTGCCCGGTGGGCAGCGCGTTGACCACGAGTTCGAGATACAGCGTGCCGCTGCGCAGCGCCGGGTCGGAGGTCGGCAACGCGCGCCCGAAGTTGTCGGCGAGTTTCATTGCGTCGTCCGCACGTGCCGCACCGGTCACCGAAACGGCGATGCCGATCGCCCACGCGGCGCCGCGCAGGCGCGGCCGCCTGCGTCCCTGTCGATTGAACCGCTCCAAGACTGCCCCCGTTTGCCGTGATATCCCGTCCGTTCCTGCTCGATCCCCTGCGACGACCTCGCGTCGCTGCGCGCATGCGAAGCGTCAGCGCTTCATGTCGGCGGGCTCCGGCTCGATGGCCACGTCGTGCTCTCCATTGACCGTCGCGACCAGTCGCGCTTGTGGCGTCTCCAGCACGGCATCCGGCAGCACCCAGCGCATCCGCGCGCCGGGCAGCACATAGCCGAGCAGCCCGCGCGCCACGTCGCTGCGTTCGCCCCGCGCGACGAGCGCAACCTGCGTCAGCCGGGCGTGCACGGGGCCGCGGTTCTCGATCGCGAGCCAGCGCTTGCCGCCCTCGTGCTCGATGCGCCAGCCGAGCCGCGGCTGCCCGACGCCAGCCTGGCCGGACGACGGCTCCGCAGGCGCCTTCGCGCGCAGCCCCGCCCCATACGCGAACAGCGGGATCGAGTAGTGCATCTGGAACTTCACGCCGAGCGACGCCTGGCCGCCAGCCTGTGCCGTGTCGTCGTCCGGTTGCGGAATCTCGTCGATCAACACGCGGTACGCGTCCTCGGTGCCGGGCGTGACGTCGGTCAAGCGCGTCAGGCGAATCAGTTGCCGCTTGCCCGGCGGCACGGTCGTCATCGGCGGACTGCCCGCGACGCGCGTCTGATCTTCCGCATACAGGTCCTCGCCGCCCGCCTCGCGCCAGCCGAGCACGCGTACCTGCAGCGTGACGGGCTTCATGTCGCGGTTCTCGAGCCACAGCGCCGCTGCGCGCTGGTCGCTCTCGATGACGGGATCGATCGGCCAGATCATCACGGACGCAGCCGCGCGGGCCGCGCCGGCCGCGACCGCCATGGCCAGCGCCACGGCCGCGCGCACCCTCGTGCGCCTGCGCCGCGCGCATCCGCGGCGAAGTCCTGAAACGGCATCATTCATGTCGGAATCCTGATTGAATCAATAACTCAGCGTGACCTGCGCGGTGTCGGTATAGGTGCCGGGCGGCGTCGCACCACCCGGCAGCGTCAGTGCGCCGTAGATCGGCAGGCTGACGACACCGGACGCCGGGATCGACACCGATTGCCCGACCGCCAGCACGGTCGTGCGGCTTGCGTCCGCATAGAGCCGGTAGGCGATCAGCGCATTGCCCGCGCTCGCGAGGTTGCGCTGCGTGTTGCCGCCCGTCGGATGCATGCCGCCGTCTACCGACATCTTCAGCGTCGTGCCGGGCGAGCACTCGATTTGCAGCGCGCTGCCGCCCGACGTCGCGACGGCCTGCCCCGTCGCGACCGCGGGATACGCACCGAAATCGAGCGTGCCGAAATCGAGCCCCGTGCCCGGCCCGCCGCCGGCCACGCCGCAGCCGGACACGATCTGCGCGCTGACCGCGAAGGTTCGGGTGGTCGGCACCGCCGTATCCGCGAGGCCGGCGATCGGGCACGCGAGCGCGCCCATCAGGAAGACCAGAGGTTCAGCTATCCGCATGATGGCAAGTGAGTCGAAGGGGGTCGCGGCAGCGCAGCCGACGGGCCGCCAGGCGGCGGCGCCGGCCGCGCGCTTACCAGCCGAGCGTGACGTTGAGCGTGTCCGTGTAGGTGCCGGCAGAAAGTGCGCCGCGGCTCGTCTTGTTGATCGCGCCGTAGATCGGCAGGTTGAACGCCGAACCCGGCGCCGGCACCGGGACGGACTGCACGGTGCCCGCGACGTACTGGACCGAGCGCGCGGAATCCGCGTACACCTCGTAAGGCACGTAGCTCGAGCCGCTCGCGAGCGCGCGCGTGCCGGCGCCGACCGCCACGCCCTTGCCGAGGTTCTGGCCGCCGTCGATCGTCACCTGCAGCGCGGTCACGTCCGGCGAACAGGTCACCTGCGTCGCGCCGGCGCTGCCGCCGCCCGCGGCCTGGGCCGTCAGTGCCCCGGTAAAGCCCGACGGCTGCGTGCCGAAGTCGAGCGTGCCGAGGTTGGTCGAGTTGCCGGTCGAGCCCGAGCCGGCATCGATCGCGCAGCCGGTCGTCAGCACGAGCTTCGAATTGACGGAGCCGGTAATCGGGCTCGTTTGCGCGCCGGCGGTCATGCATACCGACGCCAGAGCGACCGCTGCCAGGGTGTTCCATTGAGTTTTCACGCGTGTTCCTTTGACGAATGAGAGGTGAAGTTGCTACGCATCCGCCCGGGCTCACCAGTTGACGGTGATCCCGAGCAAATCTTCATAAGTCCCGGCCGGGACGAACTGCATCTGTGTGCCGACGACGCCGAACAGCGGCAGCGCGACGGCATCGCGCCGCTCGTCGACACGAAACGATTGGGGTATCTGCGGGACGTACGCCACGCTGCGCGCCGGATCGCGATAGATGTTGTAGGGCACGCGCGCGACGCTCCGGCCCGCCGCATCGCGCCGCACCAGATAGCGGGTCGACTGCAGGCCGTGCCGGCCCTCGTCGACCGACACCAGGAAACCGCCGATATCGGGGCTGCACACGACGTGCAGCGGGCCGCTGCCGGACGGGCGCGTGTCGCCGGTCAGGGGCTCGGCCCACGTGGGCCCGCGCGTGCCGAAGTCGAGCGCGCCGAAATCCGCGCCGATCGGCCCGCCGCCGACCTGACAACCGCTGCGCACCTGCAGGCTGACGTTCACCGAGCCGTTGACCTGCCCGGCCTGAATGCCGGCGAACGGAACCAGCATCAGCCCGAGCCAGACCGTCTTCCGAATCGCTTTGACCATGCTGGCCTCCGGCGCACGCACAATTACGGCGCAATTACCCGCCATTGCCGCGCAATTGATTAACCCATTGGAATTCCGGCCATTCGGGCCGGTGCAAACGATTGAAAAGGGAATATCCCGGCGACACGAGACAGCGAAATGGAACGATACCGATCGATATCGGCGCATCGCTCCATTCGCATTTTTCAGGGACGACAAAGCCTGCCCGGCATCGCGCTCAGCGCCTGCCGGAGCCCTTCCCTTTATGATGTCTTGTGCTGTCGTTAATCCGCGATTCGCTTCCCCGCTCGCGGACTCGATTTATTCGATGAAATGCATGTTGGTGACCTCGGATTGCTTTTCGCTTTCTTTACACACAGTAATGATCCAGAAAAAATTCCCGGCACACAATCGGAATATTCCTAGAACCGAAAAAATAATCCGGAATGAAGACAAGTTTATCGCTCAGCCAATAACCAATTCTTCATTTTCCAAAATGATCGCGTTGCTCGTGCGAATACATTGTCGGAAAAGTCCTATGATTCGTCTCGGAGAAGGTGGAAACCGGTGGCGTTACCGCGCGATTCGTTCCGGCACGGGTAGATTCGCCACAAATCAGCGATTTTTTTGTCGGGCAATGGGGAGACGGCGAGACGGGACGGCTGATCGGTAAGATTGGCGTCCAGTGGCCAGCAGACAGACAGGAAGGACCCTGGCGATCGATTCACTCGGTATGACGGCCCGGGTTTCGGATGCGGGCAAGGCGCCGCGGATCGCGATGCAAACGAGTCGGGATTGGGCGCGGCAAGTGTTGCTGGGGGGGCTTGGGGCTTGGGGCTTGGGGCTTGGGGCTTGGGGCTTGGGGCTAATCGATTGTCGACTGTTGTCGACTGTTGTCGCTGGCCGTCACTGGCCGCCATCGGCCAAGACGTCGGCGGCACGTCCCGCATTGCGCGGAACGAAGGGGCGCGAAGCAGCGCCTAGGCGGCCGCCGCTTGCCGCGTTACGGAGAAGCCATCCGGCAACCGCCTGCGGGAACCATGGAGAGCCTGCTGCGCAAACGCACAGCAGGCCGGCGCCGCCGCTCGCGTTCCACCGGAGCGTGACGCAGTAAACCGTCATTCGCCGCCCAGCACCGCCCCGCTCTCCGGCAAGGTCGCACCGCCGTCGACGACGATCGTCTGCCCCGTGATGTACGCGGCATCGGCCGATGCGAGAAACAGCATCGCGTTCGCGATGTCTTCCGGCTCGCCCATCCTTGCGAGCGGAATGTCGCGCGCGATCTGCGCGGCGACCGACGCGTCGCCGAGATTGCCGGCCGCCGGCGTGCGGATCATGCCCGGCTCGACGCCGTTCACCGTCACGTTGCGACGCGCGAGTTCCAGCGCCGCCGCGCGAATGAAGCCGTTCACGCCGGCCTTCGACGCCGCATAATGCGCGAGCCCCGGATACACGACGCGCGGCCCCGTCACCGACGACGTGACGAGCAGCCGCCCGGTTCCCGCGCGCTCGAATGCCGGCAACGCGGCCTGTGCGAGCCAGAACAGCGCCGACAGGTTGACCGACAGCGTTCGGTCGAGTGTCGGCTCGTCGATCTGCGTGAACGGCGTCAGCGGAAAATACGCGGCATTGTGGACGACGACATCGAGCCGGCCGCCGTCACGCTCGACCGCCGCGACCAGCGCGCCCAGTTCGTCGCGGCTGGCGGCATCCACCCGATAGGCACGCGCCTCGCCGCCCGTGCTCGCGAGCGCGTCGGCCTGTGCGGCGGCGGCCTCGCCGTTCAGGTCGGCCAGTGCGACGAACGCATCGGCTTCCGCGAAACGGCGCGCGATCGCTGCGCCGATCCCCTGCGCGGCGCCCGTGACGAGCACGACACGCCCGCTGAAATCCGCCCGCAGGCGGCCGCTGCCCGGGGCGGCATTCATCGCGGCGCCTCGCCGTCGAGCGGATGCACGGTGTCGTTCAGCACCTGCGCATGCGCGCCGATCGGGAAGTTCGACAGCGTGCCGAAATCGCCCCCCTGATAGCCGAAGATCTTGCCGTCGGTCTTGCGCTGCGCGAGGTCGATCAGCACGACACCGAGCGTCGGCACCACCTTTTCACGCCACACGAACAGATACAGCTCGTCTGCAATCCTGAAGTAATGGCAGCGGTCGACATCGGCCAGCCCGCACTCGACACCCAGCAGGCACTGCCACGCGTAGAAGTTCTCGTTCAGGTAGATGTGCTCGTAGCATTCGGTCGGGCTGTAGCGGTACATCGTCCGCTTGCCGATCAGCGCGCGCGTGGGCCCGTGCAACGGCCCCGGCTGCGTGTGGCCGCCGAGCGTGCCGTGCCGGAACCCGGCCTCGACGGCCGTCAGCGGCAGCCCGCGCGCAACCCGCGTGAACGCGTCGATGCGCGTGTCGGCTTCGGTCGGCAGCGTGCCGACCACCGACGTCCATACGCCGTTGTCGAGATCGATCACGAGACTGATCGAAGTCGCACGGGCGGCCGAATCGAGGTAGTCGACGAAGTACAGCGCGTCGCGCAGCCGCGTCACGCGGCACGGCTCGCGGCCGCTCGCGCCGGTCGCCGCATCGCGCCACTGCAGCGCGCCGGGCTCGAACGTATAGACGCGCCACACGCCCGATGCGTCGCCGAGCGTGAGCGTCCGCCCCGCGAGCGCGTCGACGGATGCGAGGATGTTCGCTTCGGGCGCGAAGCCGTCCGCGAGCGCGCCAACCTGGATGAATACCGGATCCTGTCGTTCCACCTGCCGTCTCCCGCGCAGCTTCAGGCCCGGCGGGCCGTGTACGCTGCTCATGTGCACATGGTGCGGGCTGCGTGCGCCGCGCGGTATCGGCCAAAAGGATGAAGGGCGCGCGGCGCCGGAACGCGCTAAAGTGCACGCAATCCGCGCCGCGACCGGCGCGAGGAGCGCACATGCACCGCATCACCCATTACCGACGAACCGGCGAAGGCATCGAGGCGATCAGCCTCGAATCCGATCGCGCGTTTCCGCGCCATGCACACGACGAATTCGGGGTCGGCGTGATCGTCAGCGGCGCGCACCGGTCGTGGAGCGGCCGCGGGCAGGTCGACGCACTGGCCGGCGACGCGATCATGGTCAACCCGGGCGAGATGCACGACGGCTCGCCGATCGAGGCCGGCACGGGCCGGCGCTGGCGGATGCTGTACCTCGCGCCCGCGCTGGTCGCGGGCGTCGCGGCGGAAGAAGGTCTCGGCGGCGTCGAACTGGCGCACCCGGCGGTGCGCGACGCACGGCTCACGGCCGCCGTCGGCCGGCTGCATACACGCATCGTCGCGGGGGCATCCCAGCCGCTCGCCCGTGACGAGGCACTCGTGATGCTCGTCGCCGGGCTGCTCGCCCGGCACGCGAACCGCACGCTGCCGGCGGCGGGGGTCGCACCGGCGATCCGCATCGCCCGGGAGCGGCTCGACGCGGCGCCGGCCGCTCCCGTCTCGCTCGCCGAGCTGGCCGACCTGAGCGGCGTCAGCCGCTTCCAGCTGCTGCGCGGGTTTGCCCGCGAACTCGGCATCACACCGCACGCGTACCTGATCCAGTCGCGCGCACGGCTGGCGCGCGCGCTGCTCGCCAGCGGCCTGCCGATCGCCGATGCCGCGGCCGAAGCCGGCTTTGCCGATCAGAGCCACCTGACGCGTGCATTCGCGCGCCAGTTCGGGATCACGCCCGGGCGGTTCACGCAGGCCGTTTGACGCCGCCGTCCTCCCGCGCGAGGCCACCAGGCAAACCGCCGTCGACGGCACGGCCACTGCGACCGCAGTAACACATAACCGCAGCGGTGGCAGCCGATGCCCGTGGCGCACGCATGCCGAATCCCGTGCGCCGCATTCGACACGCCCGCGTGTGCTGCAATTTCGTTCAAGACGCACGCTGCCGCCGTGCGCGACGATGCGGCGCATGAAGACACGACTGATTGGCTATCTCTATCTCGCCGCCGCGATGGCGGGCGTCGGCAGCACCGTCATCGCGAGCCGTCTCGCGGCAGGCGGCCTGCCGCCGTTCGCGGCCACGGCGCTGCGCTTCCTGATCGCGACACCGCTGCTGTTCGCGCTGATGCGCGCGCAGCGCATGCGCTGGCCACGCATCTCCACACGCGACGCCGTGCTGCTCGTCATCCAGGCGGCGGCGGGCGGCGTCGGTTATACGGTGCTGCTGATCTGCGGCACGAAGCTGTCATCGCCGCTCGATGCGGGCGTGATGCTCGGTACGCTGCCCGCGATGTCGACGCTGATCGCGGCCGTCGTACTGCGCGAGCGTCAGACACCGCGCGACTGGCTGGCCGCTGCGCTCGCCACGGCCGGCGTGCTGTTCGTCACGTTCGCGCCCGGCCAAGCGTTGCCGTCGCTCCGCACGCTGGCCGGCGATGCGCTGGTGCTGACCGCCGTCGCGTGCGAAGCCGTCTTCATCCTGCTCAACCGGCGGCTTGCCGCACCCTTGCCGCCGCTGGCGCTGTCCACCGCGATGTCGGGCCTCGGCTTCGTGCTCGCACTCGTGCCGGCCGCGTTCGAATGGCGCGCGGTAGCGACCGGCTGGACCGTCGGCGCCGTATCGGCGATCGCCTACTACGCACTGGTGCCGACCGTGCTCGGCTACCTGTGCTGGTATGCGGGTTCGGCGCGCACGAGCGGCACCGAGGCCGCGCTGTTCACGGCGGTCGCGCCGGTCTCCGCCGTGCTGTTCGCAGTCGCGCTGTTCGGCGAAACGCTCAACGGCACGCGGGTCGCGGGCATCGCGCTCGTCGTCGCGGGCATGGCCGTCGGCGCAACACGGCGGCGCGAACCGCCCGCTCAGGCACGCGATGCGCGGCCGGCGAAGCCGGTACGGCCAGCCCGCCCCGCACCAACCGCGACCGACTGATCGGCGTTCGTCGCGTCATCTCAACATGGGAGATCGTTCGGCCCTGTCGCTCCGCCGCGTTCCCGCGCCGCCGCAGGCGATTGTAGGAATGTGTCCGCGCGCCGCAAAACCGTTGCGTGGCACCCGGCGAGATGCAATATTCGCGTGACCGGGACCTTTGACGACCATCGAACGACACACCGCCGCGCAATGAACAGGAAGGAAGCCAAAACAAGAATCGCGGTGCTGATGTCCGCTGGAACGAGGAAGGCCGACGTCCTGGCCGATCTGTCCGGACAAGGGCTCGACGATCGTGTGCTCGCCGGCCTGATTGCGTCGCGCCCCGATCCCGAACGCTGCCGCAAGAACAAGGTGCACGTCCGGATCCTGGTCGCACTCGCTGTCGTCCAGCTCGCGAACGGCCTGACGTTCGCTTATGGCGTCGCCCAATCCGGCGGCGACCTCGGCGTCTCGGGCGCGCTCGGCAATGGCCTCGTCATGCTGTTGCTCGCGCTGAACGTACTGCTGTCGCTGCTGTTCATCTGGGGCTTCGCGACGCATCGCGTCGGCGCCTATCACGCGTTCATCCTGTTGTCGCTGGTGCAGGTGCCGAAGACCATCGCCGAGCTCGGACGCAGTCCGTCGACCGCGCTGCCGAGCCTCGTGGTCACGGTCCTGCTGGTGGGCTATGTCTGGTTCGTCCGCAACCGGATGTTCCCCGACTACGGCGGGTTCACGCCGCGCAAGGTCGAAGGCCGCTACGCGTTCGTCGAGCACGCCTGACGCCACTGGCATCGGACATCAGACGCAAAAAAAACGCCGGGCCGCCCCGCGATCGCGGGACGGCCCGGCGCTTTCTGTATTCCTGAACCAGTCGGCTTACTTGGCCTTTTCAGCCGTATCGCTGATCGCCTGGCCGCCCTTCGAAATGTCCTGCCCCATGCCGGCCACCGTGTTGCAACCGGCAAGCGCGGCGGTCACCACCAGCAGCATTGCAGCAATCGTACGCGTCATTCCCATTCTCCTTCGAATCATCAAGCCCGACGGGCGAATCATGTGTGGCGTGGTGCCCGGCAAGATGCCGGGCACGGGGCCTGACCTGATTATACGGAGACAGCCGCCGCACGCCAGTACGAACCCGCCGCCTGTCACACGGGCCACCCAGCCGGGTCGCGCAGATTTTCCTTGACTTCAACGCGCCACGATCTAATATACGCACCGCGTATATTTTCTGTCAGGAGCCGCCGATGACCGTTCCCCAGCAAGCCTTCCTTCGCGACGCGATGCGCCGCCTCAACATGACCCGCGAAGCGTTCGCCAATCGTATCGGTGTCAGCCGGCGCGCGCTGGACACCTGGCTGTTGCCCGACGATTCGCAGGAATCGCGCGGGATGCCCGAGATCGTCGAGCGCTTCGTGTCGGAAATCGTCGAGCGCTCGGCACCGGATGGCGGGGACTATACGCAAAGCGTAGACAAACAAGGGCTCTCGAAGCAGTTCCTGTTCGAAGGCAAGCCGCAATTGATCTCGGTCGACCAGTTCTCGCGGGATTCGGTCGAGGCGCTGTTCCGCGTGGCCGACGTGATGCAGCCGATCGCGCGCCGCCACAAGATCTCGCGCGTGCTGGAGGGCGCGGTGCTTGGCAACCTGTTCTTCGAGGCCAGCACGCGTACGCGCGTGTCGTTCGGTGCCGCCTTCTGCCGGCTCGGCGGCTCGGTGTGCGACACGACGGGCTTCACGTTCTCGTCGATGGCCAAGGGCGAATCGATCTACGACACGAGCCGCGTGATGGCCGGCTACGTCGACGCGCTCGTGATCCGCCATCCGGAGAAAGGCTCGGTGGCCGAGTTCGCGCGTGCGACCAACCTGCCCGTGATCAATGGTGGCGACGGCCCCGGCGAGCACCCGAGCCAGGCGCTGCTCGATCTCTATACGATCCAGCGCGAGTTCTCGCGGCTCGGCAAGATCGTCGACGGCGCGCACATCGCGCTGGTCGGCGACCTCAAGTACGGCCGCACCGTGCACTCGCTCGTCAAGCTGCTCGCGCTGTACCGCGGGCTCAAGTTCACGCTCGTGTCGCCGCCGACGCTCGAGATGCCGGCTTACATCGTCGACCAGATCGCCACGAACGGCCATGTGATCGAGCAGACGACCGACCTCGCGGCCGGGCTGCGCGGCGCGGACGTCGTCTACGCGACGCGGATCCAGAAGGAACGCTTCACCGACGAGTCGTTCGAAGGCTACACGCCGGATTTCCAGATCAACCAGGCGCTCGTCGACTCGGTATGCAAACCCGACACGCTGATCATGCACCCGCTGCCGCGTGACAGCCGGCCCGGCGCGAACGACCTGTCGGTCGACCTGAACCGCGACCCGCGCCTCGCGATCTTCCGCCAGACCGACAACGGCATTCCGGTGCGGATGGCGATCTTCGCGGTACTGCTCGGTGTGGAGAACCTCGTCCAGCATTCGATGCGCGACGCGACGTGGCGCCCGCCGGCATATCTCGGGCCGGAGGACGCGGTGTTTCACGGGGTGGATTGAGCAGGAACTGCGGGGGCGCGCCAGTCAGGCGCCCCTACGTTCAACAGAAAGCGCACCGGGTTACCCGACGCGCTTTATTTTTTGCGCGCGGTGAACGGGTGCGCAATCGGCGCCTAGGACGCCCACGGATCGATCACCCGCAGGCCGACCGCCTCGAATGGCGCGACGTCGCGTGTCGCAATGATGAGTCCGTTCGCCTCGGCCGTCGCGGCGATAAAGCAGTCGGCGGGCGCGATCGCGGTGCCCGCGGCACGGGCCCGCGCGCGAATACCTGCATACGCTTTGCTCGCTGCATCGTCGAATGGCACGATTCGACCGCGAAACAGCGGCACGACACGCTGCTCGATGCTTTGGTGAAGCCAGTCGCGCCTGCGCCCTTCCGGTAACGCCGCCACACCGAAGCGCATTTCGGCAAGGCTGATCGCAGCAAGAAACAGCGTTTCGACGTTCTGGGCATCGAGCCACTCGATCACGGCCGAACTCGGCTCGCGCCGCAGCGGTTCGGACATCACGTTCGTATCAACAAGGATCATTCGAAGCTCATCGGGTCGGTTAGCGTCTTGTCGCGCTGAACGTCGAAATCGACGCCGCCCGCGTCCCGTCCGATTTCCGCCAGTAGCGTCCCCAGCTTGAGCCGGCCACCCGGCAAAACGGCCTGCTCGAGGATGTCTCGCACCTCGGCTTCGGTGCTGCGCCCATGCTGGGCCGCGCGAATCCGGAGCGCACGGTGCACTTCATCGGGCAGATTTCGAACGGTAATCACGGGCATGATGCACCTCACCACATTTGCTTTCAATGCAGTCATATTAGCACCTTGATGTCATGGCGGGTGATCCGCGACAGCACCACTCTAACCCGCCCGGCAAGCCCGTCCCACCTGGCCTTTCGGCCATCCGCCACCGCCCCGTCGACCGCGCAACCACCCCGCAACATTCCTCAACAATTTCCCAACAAACGCGAACAAGAACGCTTCTCATTTAACTAAAAATTACATAGAATGCCGCCTGAAAACAAATCGTAATAATTCCCGGCGGCATGCACATTTCCGCAGCGCACCGCCCCGGGGCCACACCGCGAGGTCGAAGCGCACCATGAAGTCACGTTCCGACGAGCTGAAGCTCGGCAAATTCACCACCCTGTGCAGCGTGCTCGCCGCGAGTCCGGCATTCGCGGCGGACGGCACGCCGCCGCCCGCCCCGGCGAGCACCGAAGGCCATCTCGCGCCGATCGAGATCCAGGGCAAGGCCGAGCACAGCTACAAGGCCGACTTCTCCGCTTCCGCGAAATTCACCGCACCGCTCGTCGACACGCCGAAATCCGTCACCGTGATCCCGCAGGAACTGATCCAGAACAGCGGCGCGTCGACGCTGACGGAAGCGCTGCGCACCGTGCCCGGCATCACGTTCGGCGCCGGCGAAGGCGGCAACCCGCTCGGCGATCGTCCGTTCATCCGCGGCTACGACACGCAGGGCAGCATGTTCGTCGACGGCATGCGCGACACGGGCGCCACGACGCGCGAGATCTTCAACACCGAGCGCATCGAGATCACCAAGGGTTCCGACGGCGCGTACGGCGGTCGCGGCGGCGCGGGCGGCAGCATCAACCTGATCACGAAGGCCCCGCACCTCGGCACCACCGCCGCCGCGAGCGCGGGCCTCGGCACCGACCGCTATCGCCGCTTCACGGCCGACGGCAACTGGCAGTTCGCCGATCACGCCGCGTTCCGCCTGAACCTGATGAGCCACAACAACGACGTGGCCGGCCGCGACGCGGTGAACAACGAGCGCTGGGGCGTCGCGCCGTCGATCGCGTTCGGCCTCGGCACGTCGACGCGCGTCGTCGCGAGCTACTACCACCTGTCCACCGACGACCTGCCCGACGGCGGCATCCCGTACTACTACGGCTTCAACCTCCCGAAGGGCGTCGCCACCGACGGCCCGGCGCCCGTCGACCGCCACAACTTCTACGGGCTGATCAACCGCGATTTCCGCAAGACGACGTCGGACATCAGCACGCTCAAGATCGAGCACGACATCACGTCGTCGCTGACGATCCGCAACACCACGCGCTACACGGAGTCCACCCAGGACTACATCTGGACGCAGCCAGACGACAGCCAGGGCAACGTGGTCAACGGCAAGGTCTGGCGGCGCGCGAACACCCGCAACAGCGCGATCAACAGCATCGCGAACCAGACCGAGCTGTTCGGCGAATTCCGCACCGGCCCGTTCAAGCACAGCTTCACGACCGGCATCGAGCTGTCACGTGAATGGGGCAAGCGCGACACGTACAACGTCGCCACCGCGAACGGCAAGATCTGCCAGAACGGCATCGGCGCGGCGTCGGGCTACAACTGCACGAGCCTGTGGTCGCCGAATCCCAACGACCCGTGGGCCGGCTCGATCACGCGCAACAACGACTACTCGCATGCCCGCACCGTGACGAAGTCGATCTACGGCTTCGACACGATCGAGATCACGCCGCGCTGGCAGGTCAACGGCGGCGTGCGCATCGACGACTACTCGACCCGCTTCACCGACACCAAGGCCAACGGCGGCAAGACCACCACGCGTGACGACACGCTCGTGAACTGGCAGGCCGGCCTCGTGTTCAAGCCGGCGCAGAACGGCAGCATCTATGCGTCGTACGCGACGTCGTCGACGCCGGCCGGCATGCTGCTCGGCGAAGGCAGCGAATCGCAGTCGCTCACGCCGGGTCGTGGCGGCGTCGGCTCGAACGCCGATCAGCTGTCGCCGGAAAAGAACCGCAGCATCGAGCTCGGCACGAAGTGGAACGTGCTGAACGACAAGCTCGCGCTGACCGCCGCGCTGTTCCAGATCGACACGACGAACGCACGCGTGACGCTGCCGAACAACCAGTACGCGATGGTCGGCAACAAGCGCGTGCAGGGGCTCGAACTCGGCGTCGCGGGCCAGATCACGAAGCAGTGGCAACTGTTCGGCGGCTATACGTACATGAAGAGCGAACTGCGCGACAACGGCAAGGACACGGCGAGCAACGGCAACCAGTTCCCGAACACGCCGAAGCACAGCTTCACGATGTGGTCGAACTACGACGTGACGCCGAAGTTCACCGTCGGCGGCGGCGCGTTCTACATGTCGCAGGTGTTCGGCGATACCGCGAACCAGCACGCGGTGCCGTCGTACTGGCGCTTCGATGCGATGGCGCAGTACCGGATCAACAAGAAGCTCGACCTGCAGCTGAACGTGAACAACCTGTTCAACCGCACCTACTTCGACCAGGCGTATCCGGCGCACTACGCGTCGATCGCACCGGGCCGCTCGGCGTTCGTCACGCTGAACGCGCGCTACTGATCGATGGAGGCCGTGTCGCTGAAGGCGCTCGCGTCGGTATCGCCGCGCGAGTTCGCCGACATCCTGGCCGGGCCGCCCGAGCGTGCCGCCGCGTGGGTCGCGGCGGCGGCCGACAACGGCATCGTCGATGCGCAGGCCGTCTACGGGCAGTACCTGCTCGACGGGCATGGCGTCGCGCACGATCCGGCGGCCGCGTTCAACTGGTTCCGGCACGCGGCGCGGGCCGGCCACGCGATGGCGATGAACATGCTCGGCCGCTGCTACGAGTTCGGCTGGGGCACGGCCGCGTGCGCACCGGTCGCCGTGTACTGGTACCGGCTCGCCGCGCAGGCGGGGCTCGACTGGGGCATGTACAACTACGCGACGGCGCTCGCGCTCGGCAACGGCGTCGACGAGAACCGCGCCGATGCGCTCGACTGGTTCCAGCGCGCGGCCGCGCTCGGCCATGCGAAATCGATCAACCTGATCGGCGGCTTCTACGAGGATGGCTGGGTCGTCCCGGTCGACCCCGACGCCGCGTTCGACCACTATCGCCGCGCCGCCGTGGCCGGCGACTTCCGCGGCCAGTTCAACCTTGCGCGGCTGCTCGCCGAGCGCGGGCGCATCGACGAAGCGCTCGCCTGGCTCGCTCGCGTACCGGCCACGGCTACCCCCGCGTTCGTCGCGAAGATGCACGCGTATCTCGCGTCGTCGCCGATCGACGCGTTTCGTGCGGCGGCGATGCAGTTGCCACCGCAGCCGCAGCCGCAGCCGCACTGCATGGAATCCGCATCATGATGCTTCATATCCCCGGCGTACTCACGAAAGCGCAGGTCGCGCAATGTCGCGAGCTGCTCGATGCAGCCGAATGGGTCGACGGCAATGCGACGTCCGGCACACAGTCGGCGCTCGCGAAACGCAACCGGCAATTGCCGGAAGGTTCGCCAGCGGCGCGCGCGGTCGGTGACGCGATCCAGGACGCACTCGCACGCCATCCACTGTTCTTTTCGGCGGCGCTGCCGCTCAAGGTGTTTCCGCCGCTGTTCAATCGCTACGAAGGCGGCGAGACGTTCGGCACGCACGTCGACAACGCAATCCGGCTGCTGCGCGGCACGGATTTCCGCGTGCGCAGCGATCTGTCGGCGACGCTGTTTCTCGAAGAACCCGATGCGTACGACGGCGGCGAGCTGTGTGTCGAGGATACGTACGGCACGCATCGCGCGAAGCTGCCGGCGGGCGACCTCGTGCTGTATCCGGCATCGAGCCTGCACCACGTCACGCCCGTGACGCGCGGCGAGCGCGTCGCGTCGTTCTTCTGGATCCAGAGCATGGTGCGCGACGACGGCGACCGCACGCTGCTGTTCCAGCTCGATACGCAGATTCAGGCGCTGTCCGGCGAGAAAGGCGCGAAGGATCCGATGGTCATTGCGTTGACGGGGATTTATCACAACCTGTTGAGGAAATGGGCGGATGCGTAGCGCGAACGGGTAGCGCTGCTTGCCCCGGCGCTTGCGCCACGCCGGCATCCGTGACTAAATTGACCATCGTCAAATGACCATGCTCACATCATGATGCCGCACGACCCCGTATCGAAATCCGAATTCAAGGCTCGCGCACTCGAATACTTCCGGCTCGTCGAGGCGTCCGGTGAAAGCCTGATCGTCACCGATCACGGCAAGCCGACGCTCGAAATCCGGCCGTATCGCGCACGTGAGGCTCAGCCGTTGGACATATTGCGCGGCTCGGCCATGCGCTACGACAATCCTCTCGATCCGATTGCGGAAGATGATTGGGAGGCGTCGCGGTGATCGTGCTGGATACGCATGCATTGGTGTGGTGGGTGGCGGGCGATCCTTCGCTCAGCAAGAAGGCGAGGAGCGCGATCGATCGCGCTCGGAGCGAAGGCGCGCTCGTCGCATCCGCGATCTCCGCGTGGGAGATTGCGATGCTGGTGCGCAACGACCGCCTCGCACTGACGATGGATGTCGACGCATGGCTCGCCACCGTCGCGCAGATCGACGGCATGCGCTTCGTGCCCGTCGATGCCGACATCGCCGCGAAATCCACCGACCTGCCCGGCACGTTCCACAAGGATCCGGCCGACCGCACGATCGTCGCGACCGCGCGGCGGCTCGGCGCGCCGCTCGTCACGCGCGACGAAAAAATCCGCGCTTACGCGCACGTCAAGACGCTCTGGTAAGCGCCGCCCTCCTGCGGGCCAAACCGCAACACCATCTCCGCCGGACTCTGGCATATTGGCGATTCGTCTGACAAAAATGACCTCGGCCGGCCAGCCTCACCGCCGGCGCGTGGCCCGCAACCGTCATCGCGCCACCTCGTCCGCTATCGTGATATCGCTCTCCGATCCCGTTGTCCGGTCGATCGCCCTGCTGGAGTCGCACGAAGGGTTTGTCGATCTCGCAGGCTTCCATGACCGCATCGTTGTCGTTCCCGGCCCCGACGATGTCGCCAACAAGAGCCCGCATTTCCTGAAGGTGCGCGGTGGCGTGGCGGACCGGCTGATCGCCGCCGCGCACGCGCTGCCCGACGGCCTGCGCCTGTATGTCAAGGAAGGCTATCGTCCGCTGGCCCTGCAGCGCCACTACTTCACAAGGCATCTCGCGCACCTGCGCCGGACGCTGAATCCGCTGCCGGACGAAGACACATTGGTCGCACTCACGAGCCACTACGTCGCACCGCCGGAAGTCGCCGCGCATCCGACGGGCGCAGCCGTCGACCTCACACTGATCTCGCCGGACGGCATCGAGCTCGACATGGGCTGCGCGCTCGACGCCACCGACCAGGAATCGTCCGGCGCGTGCTACACGCACAACCCGTTCATCAGCCGCGCGGCCGCCCGTAATCGCAAGATGCTGATCGCCGCACTGACGGGCGCCGGCTTCACGAATTACCCGTCGGAATGGTGGCATTGGTCGTTCGGCGACCGTTATTGGGCCGTCATGCACCATCAATCGCACGCAATTTACGGTCCCGTCGAGGAAAACATGCTCGACGAAGCCGCGCGCTGACATTCTTTCCGACGAAACGCGCCCGTCTCGGTAACATCCTCACTTGTCGATCCCTGCTCGCTCCCGCACAATCGCAGCACCTGCTTCACTCTCCCCCGCGCCGATGTCCTACGCGTCATTCGCCACCGGCGTCCTTCTCGCCGGCGGCCTCGGTCAACGCTTCGACCCGAGCGGCCTGCACAGCAAGCTGCTCGCGCCGCTTCCCGACGGCACGCCGGTTGCGGTCGCGGCCGCCCGCCATCTCGCGGCGGTCACGTCCGACGTGATCGCCGTCGTGCGTCCCGGCGCCGAAAAACTCGCGATGCTGCTGAACGAAGCCGGCTGCCACGTCGTCTACGCGCCCGACGCGGTGCGCGGCATGGGCGCGAGCCTCTCGGCCGGCGTGCGCGCGACACCCGAGGCGAACGGCTGGCTCGTCGCGCTCGGCGACATGCCGTGGATCGCGGCTTCCACCTACGAAACCGTCACGCGCGCGCTCGACACCGACGGCGCGTCGATCGTCGCGCCCGCCCATCGCGGCGTGCGCGGCCATCCGGTCGGTTTCTCCGCGCACCACTTCGATGCGCTCGCCGCCCTCGACGGCGACACGGGCGCCCGCGCGCTGTTCGCCAGCGCGCCGGTCAAGCTGCTCGACGTCGACGATCCCGGCATCGTGCGCGACGTCGACACGCCGGCGGATTTGCGCTGACCGCGATCACGCAGTGTTCGCGCTGCAACGCATGACCCGCGCCGGCGCAGCAGATTCCTGCACGAAAACCGCCCATGCACGGATTGCGCAGACGAAAGACCGCCGCCACAACAATCCCGCTGCAAACGCATGCCCGATTGGCTATAACGGAGACGAGGCGCCCCCGCCGCGCCACCGCCGTCACATACTCCGCGAGTTCTCCATGACCGATCACACGACCCCGACACCCGAACCTCCGGCCGACCCGAACCGCGACCCCGAAGACGACCCGCTGTCATCACCGCCCGGCCATCACGACAACCCGCAGCAACCGGACGGACCGCCGAGCAAGGATCCGGTCTAGCCGCCGGGCGGCCGCACGACCGCCCGCTCCGGTGCCTACGCGGCCGCGTGCTCGCGCGCGGTACGCACTTCGTATGCCTTCAGGTGGTTGTACGCAATCCGCAGCAGCGACAGTGCATCGGCCGCCTGCGGGTCGCGGCGCGCGAGCAGGTCGCCGATCACGTGATCGGCTTCGACGCGCGCGTGGTTCTCGACGTCGCGCAGCATCGACGCGGTCAGCGGCGACGGCGTCAGCACCATCCGCTGCATCCGCTCGATGGCGGCCGGGTCGGGCCGGTGGCCGTTGTGCTCGGCAATCGCGCTGCATTCGGCGAGCATCGTCTCGAGCAGGTGACGGCCGTCCGGCGCGGCGAGAATGTCGCCCACCGAGCCGCGAAACAGCGACGTGCTCGCGGCGAGCGTCGCGAGGAACACCCACTTTTCCCACATCCGCGCGGCTACGTTGTCGCTGAGCGTCGCATCGAAACCCGCGCCGCCGAGCACGTCGGCCACCGCCCGCACGCGGGGCGATTCGCCGCCCGCGAGTTCGCCGAAGGTGACCCCGTGCGTGTCGTTGAGGTGCACGATGCGCTGCTCGCGATCGAGCGTCGCCGCGATCACGCACAGCCCGCCGAGCACCTGCGCGGCGCCGAACCGGTCGCGCAGCACGTCGAGATGACGCATCCCGTTGAGCATCGGCAGGATCAGCGTCTGCGGGCCGACGAATGGTGCAAACGACGCAATCGCATCGTCGAGGCTGTATGCCTTGCAGCTCAGCAACACGAGGTCGAACGGCGCGACGCCGGCATCCGCGTCGCCCGCGCGCACGGTCTGCACGTTCGCGAGCGTCAGGTCGCCGCGCGGGCTGCGGATCAGCAGCCCGTCGCGCGCCAGCGCGGCCGCGCGGCCGTTGCGCACCAGGAACGTCACGTCGCGCCCCGCCGCGGCCAGCCGGCCGCCGAAGTATCCGCCGACCGCGCCGGCCCCTACCACCAGAATTCGCATCGTTGCCTCCTTTCGGTTTCATGCGGCGCCGCGCCGCCGAACCGGAGGTGCGGCGCGCCCGCCATCGCCCCGTGAGTATAGCGACACCCGTTATGCATATGCATAGATACTCTTGTCGGCGTTAGAGGCATGCGTCCACGGTACCGGTTCCTAGGGATAACCCGTCTACGGCGACGCATGTCGGACGCCGTCAAGACACTTATCCCGTCACGCCGTTTCGGCGAGCTTCCAAGACCGACCGACCACACACCATGCGCAACCTTTCCCTGAATCAGAAACTCGCCTCGATGATCGTCATCCTCTGGCTCGGCCTGCTCGTGATCGCGGGGCTCGGCGCCTGGCAGACGCGCGCATCGATGATCACGGACCGCCGCGACCAGCTCGCGTCGCTGGTCGCGCAGGCCACGAGCGTGGCCGACCATTACTACAAGCTGTCGCAGCAGAATGCGCTGCCGGAAGCCGACGCCAAGCAGAAGGCGCTCGAGGCGATCGCCGCGATGCGCTACGGCGCCGACGGCTACATTTCCGTCAACGACTCGAAGCCGGTGATCGTGATGCATCCGATCAAGACCGATCTCAACGGCAAGGACGTGTCGAATTTCACCGATCCGAATGGCAAGCATCTGTTCGTCGAGATCGTGAAAGCCGGCAACGTGGAAGGCGGCAAGGGCTTCGTCGAATATCTGTGGCCGAAGCCGGGCGCCGACAAGCCGCAGGAGAAAACCAGCGCCGTGCAGCGCTTCGCGCCGTGGGACTGGTATCTCGTGACCGGCATGTACATGAACGACGTGCGCTCGGCCGTGCTCGAGAGCATCGGCCGCTGGCTCGCGATGACGACCGTGCTCGGCGGGATCGCAACCGCCGTGATGGTGCTGGTGCTGAAAAGCGTGCGTGCGAACCTCGGCGGCGAGCTGGAAGTGGCGCTCGACGCCGCGCAGCGCATCGCGCAGGGTGACCTGACCGCGCGCGTCGCCGTGAAGCAGGACGATCGCGGCAGCCTGCTGCATGCACTGCACACGATGCAGGGCGGGCTGATCGACATGGTGTCGCGCGTGCGGATGGGCACCGAGAACATCAACGTCGGCGCGAGCGAGATCGCGTCCGGCAACACCGACCTGTCGCAGCGCACCGAGGAACAGGCGGCCGCGCTCGTGCAGACCGCGTCGAGCATGGACCAGATGACCGCGAACGTGAAGCAGAACGCGGACAGCGCCGCACAGGCCGCCTCGCTCGCCGACCAGGCCGCGCAAGTGGCGACGCGCGGCAGCGCGGTGGTCGACGACGTCGTGCGCACGATGAACGAGATCACCGACCGCTCGCACAAGATCGGCGACATCATCGGCGTGATCGACGGGATCGCGTTCCAGACCAACATCCTCGCACTGAATGCGGCCGTCGAAGCCGCGCGGGCGGGCGAACAGGGCCGCGGCTTCGCGGTGGTCGCGGCCGAGGTGCGCTCGCTCGCGCAACGCTCGGCGACGGCCGCGAAGGAGATCAAGACGCTGATCGTGTCGTCGAACGAGACCGTCGAGCAAGGTGCGGCGCTCGTCACGAATGCGGGCGAGACGATGGCCGAAATCGTGCAGTCGGTGCGGCGCGTGAACGAGATCCTCGACGAGATCAGCCATGCGTCGCGCGAACAGAGCGCCGGGATCGAACAGGTCAATCGCGCGGTGGGCGAGATGGATCAGGTCACGCAGCAGAACGCGGCCCTCGTCGAAGAAGCCGCGGCCGCCGCGCATTCGTTGCGCGATCAGGCCGAGGCGCTGCGGGACGCCGTGACGCGGTTTGCGTTGCCGGCGTAGGCCTTGAAAGCGTGCGGGCCCGGTTTTCCTGCGCCCGGCCCGCACGCTCGATCGTGCATCGATCGGGATGTCATCTTGTCTGCACGTCGAGCGCATCCATCAGCGCCCCGCAATATCAATTCGCTGTGCAGCACTTGTTGGAGCAATCGGGCAGGAAGGAAATTTCTACGTGCCGCCCGTTATCCACGTCGCCACGCAAATAAACGCGTGTGCTTGCCGAACAGCCCGTTGAGTCGCTTCAGCGCCTGATTGACCAGCAGCCGCAGTGGCCACAACGGGTGATCGGCCGCCACGAAGTCTTCCAGCCTCACCGTCGTAAACAGCGGTTCTTGCATCTCGTCCATGCTAGAACCTGTCCACCTGTTGACAACGTGTCGCCCACAACTGCCATGCGTCGTTTCATTGTTTTGCCCTCCCGGTCACGATGTTCGGTGCTGGGTGGCGGGTTCCGATGTCTGGAAGTTTGGAGAACCACCATCCGCGCATTCTATCAATCGTGGTCGGTAGCACTGGAAAAGCAGGAACAAGAAAGCCCGCATTGCGCGAGCTTCTGTTGGTGTCCCCTGGTAGGTCACTGCGTCTTCGGTACGGGGTTCAGGTTCGGGCAGCAGTGATTCGGGCACCCCGGACTAACGTTGACCTCGACGCGTCGCCCGGATTGACCAAACTTGTCCGGCTTGAAGATTTTTCCAGCTAAGGCGCGATTCTCGCCGTGGATCGAATATTGATCCAAGACCGACATCACGCTTTCGGCTCGTCGCGTCGCAAGCTGTTGTGCGTCATGTTCGGTCCGTTCGGCCAACCCGTTCAACCACACGGTATCGATGATCGGAAAGTGCTTGTGCATGTCGATCGACCATTCGGACAACCGTGATAGCTCGGCCGGCGAAATTGCGCTCGAATCCGTATCGAACACAACATCGATGTAGTGAGCGGGCATGTTCGATGCGCCGTCACATGCGGCGGATGCGTGTACGCAGGTCAACGCGAGCGCGGCGGCAACTGCGAATTTAGTAATCGCCATCGACAACGTACCCCGCAATGCTATCGGCGTTGTTAATTGCCAAGTCAGGATTCGACCGACCCCAGGGCGCTAGAAGCGGCGTGATGGTGTATTTGTCGTCAATGGAAGACATGGTGTCGTGAAAATGTGTAGCTTCGTGGATGATAGTTGATACGTGAGAATCAGCGCCGTCCGTCCACGGGCGCATCGTGCAGAATCGCGCGCTGATTGCAATCGTATGCGTTGCCGTGTCCGGCGCACATACGTGGGCGGCTTCGTTTTCCGTCCCTCGCGGATGAGGAGTGCAGCCTGTCGCCAGATCGCCCGCGCTGCCGCTACGGACGACGTTGTGTTCGTTGAACCCACGTACCACGGCAAGCACTTTCGTTAGGCCGGAAAGTAGGTGCATGCGCGTGGTTTCGTCGTTACGACCGAACCACTTGGATACCCGATTCCTTTCGGCCTGCGACCACCTTTGCAATGCCGTGACGCGTGCGCCTAGTGCAGTGTTCCGTTCTGTTTGGAACTTAAGCGACTGTTGGCGCGAATGACCTTCTGCAAGATGTCGCGCGCGC
>NZ_CABVQC010000066.1 GCF_902499175.1 Burkholderia aenigmatica | reverse complement strand
TCCAATGCAAACCAAAGTAGACGTTGGAGGCAGGCGATTCATTTACGTTCAATCAAGAATCGAACGCTACACTAGCAGGTTGGTCTGCACGTGCTGGACCGTGAACGACCAGCCGCTGTGCGCGTCCTGCAGCATGCCGCCGGCATTCAGCACCGGCGCGCGGGCCGGGATGTAGGACAGCCCGAACTGCAGTTCGCCGCCGGGGTTCGGGTGCACGCCCGACAGTTGCAGGTCGTGGCGTGTCGCGTAGTTGGGCTGATCGATGTAGTCCTCGCGGAACAGCGCGTAGCTGAGCTTCAGGCCGCCGCCGATCGGCACGTTCTCGACGCCCGCGCCGAGGCCGCTCGGGTTCCAGTAGTAGAAGTCGTTCATGTGAACGTCGTTGCGCCGGTAATAGATGCGCCCGAACCAGATGCGCATGTCGTCGAGCCCCGGAAAGTTCGTGAGCTGCACGTACGACTGCGGCAGGCGAATCCTTCCGTGATTGCCGTCGAAGGTCGGCGTGCGGTCGAGATCGTTGACGAGGCTCGCCATGCCGACTGCCGACAGCTGCATGCCGTTCGAAAACTTGTACAGCGTCTGGTCGATCTCCAGTTCGCTGTAGATCTGGCATTCGTTGCCGAGCCGGTATTTGCTCGGTGCGCCCGGCAACTGGAAGCAGGCCTGCGAATGGCCGTCGCTCGCGCCGACGCCGGCCCGCAGATAGCCATGGAACTGCGTCCACGGCGTCAGCTGGTTCCAGGCCGACGACGGCGTCGGCGTCGCCACGTTGACAGCACTCGTGTCGGCCGGCACGACGCCGGTGGCCTGCGAGAGGCCGCCCGGCGCGCTCTCCGCGGCGACCGTCGTCTGGTCCGGCGCCGCATGCAGCGCGGCCGACGCAACGGCCAGCGAGAACGCGGCAGCAAGCCGCGTGAGCCTGAACGGGGTGCGTGCGGGGCCGCGCACGGCGCAGCCTGCTTCGTCGATCATGAACGTGTCTCCAAACGTTGTCAGTGCGCCGCGTGCGATGCGCGGCGTCATCGAATAGGTGTGTGTGCTGCGTCGTCCGCGATGCTGCCGGCCAGCCGGCGCGCTGGACGATCCGCGCGCCGGCCCCGCACGAACTCAGCCCGCGACTTCAGCCGGCGAGTCGAGATCGAGCACCGGCGGCACGTCGGTGGCCGCCGGTCCCGGTGCGTGAATGCGGATCGGCTCGCCCGCGGCTGCGCTCGCATAGATCGCGTCGAGAATTTCCATCACGATCAGCCCTTCCTCACCGGGTGCGGGATGCGGAACGTCGCACAGAATCGCTTCCGCGTAGTCGTACATCGCCGAATGCGCGCCTTCCGCGGGCGGATTCAGGCGCATGTCGAATTGCGCGCCGTTCTGCTCGATGAACACGTGCGCATCGAACGTGTAGCCCTCGTTCAGGTTCTTCTGCAGCAACCCGGCACGCGTGCCGAGGAGGCGGGTTTCCATCAGCTCCGCTTCCTGGATGTTGGTTGCCCATGACGCCTCGAGCGCGAGCGTCGTGCCGTTGTCGAAACGGATCAGCGCGGCCGCGAGATCCTCGACGTCGAACGTCTTGCCCGCGCGCGCGGCCAGTTCACGCGCGATCGGATCGTAGGTGCTGCCCATCACCCATACGGGCTTCGGATAGCCCATCAGCCACAGCGCGAGATCGAGGCGATGCACGCCGAGATCGATCAGCGGCCCGCCGCCCGCCAGCGCCTTCGTGCCGAACCAGCCACCAAAACCGGGCATGCCCCGCCGGCGATGCCAGACCGTACGTCCGAAATAGAAATCGCCGAACAGGCCGCTTTCGACCTGCGCCTTCAGCGCGCGCGACTGCGCGCTGAAGCGGTACGAGAAATTGATCATCAGCCGCTTGCCGGCACGCTGCGCGGCGATCAGCATCTCGCGCCCCTCGTCCGCGTTCAGCGCCATCGGCTTCTCGCACAGCACGTGGCAGCCGGCGTCGAACGCGGCGAGCGTCAGCTCGCGATGGAATTTGTTCGGCGTGCACACGCTGACGATGTCGAGCTTCTCTGCTGCAAGCATCGCGTCGGCCGACGCGTAGCGTGCGTCGATGCCGAACGTGTCGCCGACCTTTGCGAGCCGCTTCTCGTCGGGATCGGCAATCGCGACCACGTCGACATCGGGGTGCTCGCGCCAGCCTTCGATATGCTTGCGGCCGATCCCGAGCCCGATCACGCCGACGCGCAGGCGACGGCCGCGTGCGATCGCCGCCGCTTCCGGCAGCTCAACCTTGTAATCGTCGTTCATGCGAGGTCTCCTGCGCTTTGCTGGATGCCGACGTGCGCGAACTGCTGGCTCTTCTCGCTGAGCGTTTCGAGCGGCGGCGAGTTCGGGCAGCGGTCGGTGAGGTTCACGCGCGGCGCGGCCCACTGCACCGCGTTCGCGATCACGCGCTGCACGTTGCGGTCGTGATAGGTCGGATACGCTTCATGCCCGGGGCGGAAATAGAAGATCCGGCCGTGGCCGCGCTCCCAGCAGCAACCCGAACGGAACACCTCGCCGCCCTCGAACCACGAGATGAACACGGTGCTGTCCGGTTGCGGGATGTCGAAGCGCTCGCCGTACATCTCCTCGTGCTGCAGTTCGAAATACTCGCCGAGGCCGGCCGCGATCGGATGCGACGGTTCGACGACCCACAGCCGCTCCTTCTCGGCCGCTTCGCGCCACTTCAGCGAACAGTTCGTGCCGAGCAGGCGGCGGAAGATCTTCGAGAAGTGCCCTGAATGCAGCACGATTAGGCCCATCCCTTCGAGCACGCGTCGCTGCACGCGTTCGACGATCTCGTCGGAGACCTTCGCGTGCGCCTTGTGCCCCCACCAGATCAACACATCGCACGCGGCAAGACGCGCTTCGCTGAGTCCGTGCTCGGGCTGGTCAAGCGTCGCGGTGCCGATCTCGAGCGGCAACGCGCCGTGTCCGAGCGCCGGCGTCTCGGCGAGGGCCATGGCGATCACCTGGTGCAGGCCATCGGGGTAGATCGCGCGGACGCCCGCGTTTTCCCGTTCGTGCTCGAACTCGTTCCACACGATCACTGAAAGCTTGTTGTTTAGCATGACTATCCTTTATCGATGAGTTGGCGCCAATTCGACAGCGGCCATGCGCCGTGGCCGCCTGAAACCTGTGGCTGGATTCGCCGCGTGCCGCTCAGACGATCGCGAGCGCCGGCGCGGCAGGCTCGCGCGGCGTCCGTGCCGCCGCGCGTCCGTCCGGATGAAACAGATGCAACGCGCCGGCCGGCAGGTCGACGCGCAGGCGGTCACCTATCCGCGCGCCGCCGGCATCGGTCTTCGCCACGATCGGCTGGCTGCACAGCGGTGTGTCGAGATACAGGTAGGTGTGTTCGCCCATCTGCTCGACGTGCGCGACCTGCCCCGTCACCGCACCGGTGCCAACCCGTACGTGCTCGGGGCGGATGCCGAGCGTCACGCCGGTGCCCGCCTCGAGGCTGTCGCCGGACACGCTGGCGTCGAGCGGGTAGTTGCGTGCCAGCGCGCGAACCTCGGTACGGCTTGCCGCCGCAACGCTTGCCGGCAGGAAGTTCATCGCGGGCGAGCCGATGAAGCCGGCGACGAACTGGCTCGCCGGACGGTGATACAGATCGAGCGGCGTGCCGATCTGGGCGATGCTCGGGATCCCGCTGCGTCCTTCGAGCGGCCGCAGCAGCACGATCTTGTCGGCGAGCGTCATCGCCTCGACCTGGTCGTGTGTCACGTAGATCATGCTGGTCCTGTCAAGGCTGCGGTGCAGCTTCGCGATCTCGACGCGCGTCTTCACGCGCAGCGCCGCATCGAGGTTCGACAGCGGTTCGTCGAACAGGAACACTTTCGGCTTTCGGACGATCGCGCGACCGATCGCGACGCGCTGCCGCTGGCCGCCGGACAGTGCGCCGGGTTTGCGTTCGAGCAGCTCGCCGAGGCGCAGCGACTCGGACGCGAGCCGCACCCTCCGGTCAATCTCGTCCTTCGGCAAGCGGAGGTGACGTAGGCCGAACGCCATGTTTTCGTAGACGGACATGTGCGGATAGAGCGCATAGCTCTGGAACACCATCGCGATGTCGCGCTGCGCAGGCGCGAACGTGTTGACACATCGGCCATCGATCCACACGTCGCCCGCGCTTTGCTCCTCGAGGCCGGCGACGATCCGCAGCAGTGTCGACTTGCCGCAGCCCGACGGGCCGATGAATACGCAGAACTCGCCCGGCTCGACCGTGAGATTCACGTCGCTGAGAATGGGGGCCGTGCCGAACTGCTTGTGGAGGCCGTTCAACTTGATCTGACTCATGTTTTCCCTCTTGATCCTGATCGGGTCGAGACGCGTCAACCCTTGACCGCGCCGGCGGTCAGGCCGGAGACGATGTGTCGCTGAAACACCAGCACCAGCAGCACGAGCGGCACCGTGACGATGACCGACGCCGCCATGATGGTTCCCCATGGCAATTCGTAGCTGCTCGCGCCCGAGATCATCGTGATCGCGACGGGTACCGTGCGCTGCTCCGACGAGATCGTGAAGGTCAGCGCGAACAGGAACTCGTTCCATGCCGACACGAACGCGAGCAACGACGTCGCGGCCAGCGCCGGCCGCAGCAGCGGCAGGAAGATCCGGAAGATCAGCGTGAACACGCCGACGCCGTCGACGAGTGCCGCTTCCTCCAGCTCGCGCGGCAACTCGCGCATGAACGTGACGAGAATCCAGATCGTGAACGGCAGCGTGAAGATCAGATCGGACAGCACCAGTGCGCCGAGGTGGTCGTACAGGCCGAGCGCGCGGACCAGCTCGAACAGGCCCGACAGGATCGCGACCTGCGGAAACATCGACACGCCGAGAATGCACATCATCAGCACCCCGCGCCCGCGGAACGACACGCGGCCGAGCGCATACGCGGCGAGCACCGACACCGCGAGCGACAGCGCGACAGCCCCGCCCGCGACGAGCGCCGAGTTCAGCAGGTACGCGCCGAACGGCTGGTCGCGAAACAGCTGGCGATAGTTGTCGAGCGACGGGCTCGCGGGGAAGAGGGAGGTATCGAACAACGCGTCACCATGCTTGATCGACGTGCCGATCATGTAGATGAACGGGAACAGCGCGATCACCAGCACGAGTGCCGACAGCAGCCCGTGGATCGCCATGTCGAGCGGATGCTTCTTCATGTCACGCCTCCTGCATCCGGCGGCGGCTGAGCGCCATGTAGCCGATGGTGAACAGCACGATCGTGGCGAACAACAGCATCGCCGACGCCGACCCGAACCCGACCTGCTGGAAATCGATCAACTGCTCGCGCACATAGACCGACATGCTTTTGGTGACCCGGCTGTTCGACGTCATCACGTAGATCAGATCGAACACGCGCAGCGCGTCGAGCGAGCGGAAGATCATCGCGACCAGCACGCCGGGCAGGATGAGCGGCAGCGTCACCGACCGAAACACGCGCCAGCGCGGCACGCCGTCGACACGCGCGGCCTCGTAGCAATCGCGCGGCACGGTCTGCAGCGCGGCGAGCATCAGCAACGCCATGAACGGCGTGGTCTTCCACACGTCGACGAGCACGATGGTCGGGAATACGAGCTGCGCATCGGCGGTGAACGCGAGCGGCTCATGGATAGCGCCGATCGACATCAGCATCGCGTTGACGATCCCGAACTGGTCGTTGAGCATCCAGCTCCAGATCTTCGCCGATACGACGGTCGGGATCGCCCACGGCACGAGCACTGCCGCACGCAGCAGCGTACGCAGCCGCGACGGCACGTCGAGCAGCAGCGCGACGCCGAGCCCGGTGCTCGTCTCGAGCACCACCGACACGACTGCGAACAGAACGGTATTGCCGACGGCCTGCCACCAGGCCGGATCGCGCAGCACGCCCGCTGCGCCGAGATAGTTGTCGAGGCCGACGAAATGACGCTGCGACAAGTCGGATAGCTGCGCGTCGGTCAGGCTGAACCACGCGGTGCGCAGCAGCGGCCAGCCGGCGATGGCCGCCAGCGCGAGCAGCGCAGGCGTCACCAGCAGCCACGCCTGGCGTCGACGCGCGTGAGCAAGCCCGGTCCGCACCCGGGCGGGCACACCAGCAAATGAAGGACTACTACTGATTTCGATGCTTCCGGTTCTCATTCGATGTCTCCTTTCAGGCCGGCACCCTACAAAGGCCGGCCCGATCGATCAAGCGCGCGCCGCGGCGCTCAGTGCCAGTTTCCGCCCGGCGCGAGCCGTTTAAGAGCGACCGCGAGCCGCGTGAGCGCGCCCGATGCGGTGTCGCTGCCGGCGAGCACGTCGTGCGCGGCGTTCCAGAACTGGTTGCTGACCTGGTTGTACTTCGCGCCCGTCACGGTCGATGGCCGCGCGACCGCCGTGCTGAAGGTCGGCAGCAGGTCGGCCATGAACGGGTTGGCCTGCAGGATGTCCTTGTCGCGATAGAGCGCCGGAAGCGTCGGGTTGTACGACCCCTGGATCGCACGCATCTTCTGCACTTCCGCGCTCGACAGGTACATCACAAGATCGGCGGCCAGTTTCGGGTTCGGCGAGTAACGCGACACGGCGAGCTGCCATCCGCCCAGCGCGGCGGCCGGGCGGCCGTCGGCGCCGCCCTTCGGCAGCGGCGCAATGCCGACCTTGCCCTTGATCGGGCTGCCCGTGCGATTCGCGATCGCCCACGCGTAGGGCCAATTGCGCATGAACACGGCATTGCCGGCCTGGAACACGCCGCGGGCCTCCTCTTCGCCGTAGTTCAGCACGGCCTTCGGGCTGATCGTGCCGACCCATTTCGCCGACTGCTCGAGCGCCTTGACCGCGCCAGGGTTGTCGATCGTCACGCGCCCCTTGTCGTCGACCACCGTGCCGCCGTTGTAGCTGCTGATCCATTCGAGCGCATCGCAGGTCAGCCCTTCGTACGCGCGCCCCTGCCACACGTAGCCCCAGACCTTTTCGTTGCCTGCGCTGCGCTCGCCCGACTGGATCCTGCGCGCGGTGGCGTCGAGCTCATCCCACGTTGCGGGTACTTTCGCGCGATACTTGTCGAGCAGGTCCTTGCGGTAGTAAAGCAACCCCGTATCGATGAACCACGGCATCGCGACCAGCTTGCCGTTCACCGTATCGTTCGCGACGATGCTCGGGAACGACTGGCTTTCGAACCCTTTGCTGTACGGCTTCAGGTCGATCAGGTGGTTCGCGAGGATGCCCGGCCAGACCGTATCGATCTGCATCACGTCGATCTTGTCCGAGCCGCTACCGAGCAGTTGCTGATAGAGCGCCAGCGTCTCGCTCGAGTTGTTTGGCATGCTGATGAATTCGACCTCGTTTCCGGTCTTCTCGGCCCAGCGCTTCGCCGAGACCTGGCAAATGTCCTGGTCGACGCCGGCTGCGCCACATGCGATCCGCAGCGTCGTCGCGCCGGCCGTGGCAGCCGTCATCGCGAGCGCCATCGTCAGCAAACCTGCCTTGAGCTTCGTCATTCGGTGTCTCCAGTTTTTTTCGAATCGTTCGAATCGCGCGCCGCGGTGTCGCGAGCGCGTCGCCGGGTGCCGTGGGTCTATGAGACTCCAGTCCGGTTAATCGAAAATTTCGGAAACGCGGCGCGCCATTAACAATCGAAACAATCGCCGTCGCGCGTCAGCCCAGCAGCGCGGCGAGTGCCGCGAGATCGAACGGCTTCGGCACGAACGGCAGGTCTGCGCGCCAGTCGGGATGGGTCTGATGAATCTCGGGCGGCAAGCCCGAGGTAAGCACGACGCGCTGTGCCGGCCAGCGCTCGGCGAGCCGCGCCGCGAACGCGATACCGCTGCCGCCCGCGCCGAGCGAGATGTCCGACAGCACGAGCGTGACGGGGCCGTGCTCGGCCAGCCAGCGGAATGCCGCGTCGCCGGTCGCCACCGCGTCGGCCCGCGCGCCGAGCGCCGCGAACTGGCTGAGCGCCGTGTCGCGCACCTCGGGATCGTCGTCCACCACGAGCACGCGAGCACCGGCTTGTCCGGCAACGGGCGCGGCCGCAACGACGGCCGGTGCGCCGCGCCGTTCGGGTGCGGCGCACTCGGGCAGCCACAGGTCGACGCGCGTTCCCTGGCCGACCTCGCTGTGAATGCGCAGATCGCCGCCGCTCTGGCGCACGAAGCCGTAGACGCTGCTGAGCCCGAGCCCGCTCCCCTCGCCGGCCGCCTTGGTCGTGAAGAACGGCTCGATCACCTTGTCGAGCAGCACCGGCGCGATTCCGCAGCCCGTGTCGGTGACACTCAGCACGATCGCCGGCGGCGCCGCGGCACCGTCCGCCGCCGGTTCGCGGCGCGCGGCCAGCGCCAGCGTCCCGCCGTCCGGCATCGCGGCTGCGCTGTTGAGCGTCAGGTTGAGGACCGCGTTCTCGAGCTGGCCGCGGTCGACGTTCACCCACATCGCGTCGGCGGCCGGCTCCAGCACGACGGTCACGCGCTGGCCCGCCGAGTATTCGACGAGATCGAGCATCTCCGCGAGCATCGCCCTGACCGACACGCGTTCGGCCTGCAGCGGCTGGCGCCGCGCGAACGCGAGTAACCGCCGCGTGAGCCGCGACGCGCGTTCGGCCGCGCGGCGCGCCCGCTCGGCCATCGTCTGCGCGTCCTGCTGCCCGTCGAGCCGCGGCAGCAGCAGCTCCAGGTTGCCGAGTATCGCGACGAGGAAGTTGTTGAAATCGTGCGCGACGCCGCCCGTCAACTGGCCGAGCACGTCCATCTTCTGTGCCTGGCGCAACTCTGCCTCGACCGCGCGCCGGCTCGTCAGGTCGCGGCAGACCGCCACCCATCCGCCGTCCGGAAGCGGCTGGCAGTGGAATTCGAGGGTCCGATGGTCGCGCAGGTGCAGTTCGGCCGATGCGGCAATGCGCGCGCCGTCCGACGTGCGGGTCGCGGTCTCGCGCGACACCTGGCGCCAGCGCGCGGGCTGATGCATGGCCTGCCGCAGCGTCGCGAGCGACAGGCCCGCATGCAGCGCTCCCGGGTCGATCCCGAGCAGCGTCGCGAAGGTCGGATTCCACGCGATCAAGCTGCCGTGCGTGTCGTGGACGGACACCCCGTCGTTCATCGAGTTGAGCACCGACTCCTGCAGGCGGCGCTGCGACTCGAGCCCCTGGGTCAGTTGCTCTTTCTCGATCAGGTTGGTGCGGAACACCTCGAACGCGCGCGCCAGCTCGCCGATTTCGTCCGGCCGATGCGTCGACGGCATCTGGTCGGACGTGATCCCTTTCGCGAGTCGCGCCATCACGCGCGTCATCGCCTGCAACTTGTGCAGGATGCGGCTCGCATACGCGACGCCGAGCAGCGCCACGGCGACGCCCGCGACGGCCAGCAGCAACAGGCCCGACTGGCTGGACACCGCGACCTTGCGCACCTTGTCGCTGCGTTCGCTGGCGATCTGCCGCAACCGCTCGACGTAGCGCGCCGACTTGCCGCTCAGGTGGTCCGCGTGGCCGCGCAGGAGCGTGACGAGATAGCCCGTCTGCGCTTCGCTCGACAAGAACTCGCGGCGCACCGCGAACGCGTTGCGCGTGCCGCCATCGAGGCGCTGCAGCGCGTCGGCAAGCGCCGGCTGGCGACGGTCTTCGCCGCGTTCACGCACGCGCAGCCACAGCGCCTCGTTATCGCTTTCCGCGCTGCCGAGCTCCGCCGCGTTCGCCGCCTGCAGCGCACCGGCCGTGCGTGCCCAGATCTCGAGCAGCGTCGGCGCGCGCTGCGCGATCACACTCTTGTCGCGCGCGATGCTGTCGCCGATGCGGTCGTTCGCGAGGCGCAGGTCGCTCAACTCCTCCTTGAGCTGCCGCTGCCGGCCTGACACGATCAGCAGCCGGGCGAGATCCTGGTCGATCGCGTCGAGATCGTCGATCACGGCAAGTTGTTCGCCCGCCTTCGCGGCGGGGCCAGGCTGTTTGCCGAAGCCGGGCGACAGCCGCCGGATGTCGCCGAGCAGGCCGCGCAGCAGCTCGGTGTCGTTGTGAAGCAGGTCTGGCGAATCGGTCAGCATCATGCTCGGCGCGACCGCGGCGAGCTGCGCGACCTTGTCCGACAACTCGAGCGCGCGGGCAATCTCCGGCACGACGTTCGCTTCGTATTCGTCGAGCGCGTTCTGGTTCGCGCGCATGCCGAGCACGCCGACCACCACGACCGCGAGCGTGATGCCGAACAGCAGCAGAAACGTCGCGATCAGCTTGGCCCGGACACTCCAGGGCGGCACCAGCCTGAACGTCGTCCGCATCGCGTCACACGCGCACGACGGGTACCGCGAACACATAGCCGATACCACGCTGCGTGCGGATATAGGTCGGCTGCTCGGGGTTCGGCTCGATCTTGCGGCGCAGGCGCAGGATCAGCACGTCGATCGTCCGGTCGTACACGTCGATGCCGAAGCCGCGCGTATGTTCGAGCAACTGGTCGCGGGACCAGACGCGCGACGGCTGCTGCACCATCGCGGCGAGCAGCTCGAATTCGCCCTGCGTCAGCGCGCACGGATTGCCGCCGTGCGTAAGCGTCCGCGCGGCGAAATCGAGCGTCCAGCCGTCGAAGCAGAAGCGCGGGCCGCCGCCGTTCGGTGCGGGACGCGGCATCGACAGCTCGGTCGTGCGGCGCAGCTGCGCGCGCACGCGCGCGATCAGCTCGCGCCCGGACACCGGCTTCGTGATGAAATCGTCCGCTGCGGTTTCGAGGCCGAGCACGCGGTCCGTCTCGTCGCCCAGCCCGCTGATCATGATGATCGAGACGTCGGACCGGCGTCGCAGCTCGCGCGCCACAGTCAGGCCATCCTCGCCGCGCAGCTTCAGGTCGAGGATGACGAGCGCGTGCGGCGCCGCGGCCAGTTGCTGCTGCATCATCGCCGCGCTGTCGGCCGTCGATACGTCGAACCCTGCCTCTTCCAGCACGCCCCTCAACCAGGCGCGCACCTCCGGATCGTCGTCCAGTACCAGGACCCGATGTTTCTCTGACATACGTGTTCTCCTCCATGCCGGCCGCGCTCGGAACGCGCGGCCGTGCCGGATGCGAATGTTGGCTGAAGCCGACCGACTCTGGCAAGTTCCGTCGGATGCCGGCCGCGGAGGAGATCTGCGTCCCTGCGTGCGGAACGGGGCACGCAGATATGAACGGGCGCGCGATTCTAACGCCGCAAAAAATTTGCCGGATCCCCGTCGGCACCCGTGAATACCCTGCACGGCGAGCGGTCGCGACACGCTCCCCGCATTGCCAATGCGTGGTTACGACTGCCTGCGTCGCACGCGGCATTGCCGCGCCGTTCTCAAGTTTGCCGTCATGCGGCCTGCCCGCATTCCGTCGTCACGTCCGGAACGCCGCGATACCGGCCCGGCCGGACGCTCCCCGCTCCTCGACCGTTTGTCCTCGACCGCCGTCCAGCATGGGCCCGCGCGCCTTTCCGGTGACCCATTCCACAGATACGCCGAATGTGCGCGCGCAACAATGGCGATGCCTCGCGCCCGGCGCCCGGCGGGAACTCGCCTCCCGCTCGGCACCGGGCGCGATGGTCTTCAAAAACCACATCTCACGAGGACATACCATGCAACTCCAATCCCATCCCGCGTGCCGCCCGTTTTATGAAGCCGGCGAACTCACGCAACTGACTGCCTTTTATGAAGAGGGACGTAATGTCATGTGGATGATGCTGCGATCGGAGCCGCGGCCGTGCTTCAACCAACAACTCGTTACCGACATCATCCATCTCGCACGCGTCGCGCGCGACTCGGGCCTGCCGTTCGACTTCTGGGTGACGGGCTCGCTCGTCCCCGAGCTGTTCAACGTCGGCGGCGACCTGAGCTTCTTCGTCGACGCGATCCGCAGCGGCAAGCGTGACCTGCTGATGGCCTATGCGCGCTCGTGCATCGACGGCGTGTACGAGATCTACACGGGCTTCGGTACCGGCGCGATCTCGATCGCGATGGTCGAGGGCAGCGCGCTCGGCGGCGGCTTCGAGGCCGCGCTCGCGCATCACTACATGCTCGCGCAGAAGGGCGTGAAACTCGGGTTCCCCGAGATCGCGTTCAACCTGTTCCCGGGCATGGGCGGCTATTCGCTCGTCGCGCGCAAGGCCGATCGGGGTCTCGCGGAGCAGTTGATCGCGACCGGTGAAGCGCACGCGGCCGAGTGGTACGAGGATCGCGGCCTGATCGACCAGACGTTCGACGCGGGCGACGCGTATCTCGCGACGCGCACCTTCATCGACGTGACGAAGCCGAAGCTGAACGGCGTGCGCGCGATGCTGCGCGCCCGCGAGCGGGTGTTCCAGCTAACGCGCTCCGAGCTGATGGACATCACGGAAGCGTGGGTGCATGCGGCGTTCACGATCGAGCCGAAGGATCTCGCGTACATGGAACGCCTCGTGATGCTGCAGAACCGGCGCGTGTCGAAGCTGCGCACCGTGTAATGCGACGGGCGCCGCCGCTTGCCGGCGGCGCCCGTTCATGAACGAAGCTCAGGCGATCAGCCTGAGCTTTCTCGTCTCCGCGAGCCACGCCTCGAACGCCTGCGCCGGCATCGGGCGCGCGTAGTAGTAGCCCTGCGCGTGATCGACGTCGAGCTGCTTGAGGAACTCGGCTTCCGCATGCGTTTCGACGCCTTCGGCAACCACCGCGAAATTCAGCGCCTTCGCGAGCGACACGACCGAGCGCACCAGCGCCTGCGAGCGCGGATTGCGGTCGATGCCCGTGATGAAACTGCGGTCGAGCTTGATCGCGTCGAGCGGCAGGCGCGACAGCTGCGACAGCGACGAATAGCCGGTGCCGAAATCGTCGAGATGGATCTCCGCGCCGAGCTGGCGGAACTGGCGCATCAGCCCGTTGGCCGCATCCTCGTCCTCGATGAAGCAGCTTTCGGTCAGCTCGATGTCGAGCAGGCCGGGCTTCAGCCCCGCGGCGTCGAGGATCGACGCCAGCTGGTACACGATGTTCATGTCCTGCAACTGCCGCGCGGACACGTTCACCGCGATCCGGATGCCGAGCCCCTTCGCCTTCCAGGCGGCGGCCTGCGCGGCCGCGCTGCGCATCACCCAGCGCCCGAGCGGCGCGATCAGGCCCGACTCCTCCGCGAAGCGGATGAATTCGACCGGCGCGACGAGCCCGCGGTCGGGCGACTGCCAGCGGACCAGCGCCTCGACACCGTGCACGTCGCCGGTCGCGATATCGACGACCGGCTGGTAGTGCAGCACGAACTGCTCCTCCTCGAGCGCCTTGCGCAGGTTCGTGTCGAGCCACATGTACTTCGCAACCTTCTGGTTCATCTCCAGCGAGAACACGCGATACGTATGCTTGCCCTCTTCCTTCGCGACGTACATCGCGGTATCGGCGCTGCGGATCAGCGTCTCGAGCGAATCGCCGTGCTGCGGATGCATCGCGATGCCGATCGAGCAGCTCGTGTAGACCTCCATCAGCCCGAGATGGATCGGCGTGCGCAGCCGTTCGAGGATGATCTGCGCGGTCGCTTCGAGCAGCGGCCGCGTGCCGTGCTCGAACAGCACGAGGAATTCGTCGCCGCCGAGCCGCGCGAGCGTCGCACCGGACGGCAGGCAGCCGCTGATGATCGACGACACGTCCTGCAGCAGCCGGTCGCCGGTGATGTGCCCGTAGTGATCGTTGACACGCTTGAAGTTGTCGAGATCGAGGAACAGGATGCCGACCTGCCCGCGCGACGCGGCGGTCTCCGCGGCGATCGCCGCGTGGATGCGCTCGCTGATCGCATGGCGGTTCGGCAGCCCGGTGAGCACATCGGTGTTCGCGAGTTCGCTGAGCCGCTGCTGCGCGCTGCGCTCCTCGGTGATGTCGATGCCCGAGCAGATCAGGAACTGCTCGTCGACGCCGCTGCCGCTCTGCACGAACTTGTTGCGGAACTGGAACAGGCGCGGCCCGTTGACCGTGTTGATGTAGCGCTCGACCGCGAACGAGTGGTTGCTCGCGAAAAAGCCGGAAATGTTGCTGCGCGACTGCGCGCCCTGCTCGGGGCTCATGAACAGTTCGAACGCGCTGCGGCCGATCACGTCGACCTCGCGCTTGCCCGTCACTTCCTCGCACAGGCGGTTGAAGCGCTGCACCATCCCGTTGCGGTCGAGGATCACGACGAGCGAATTCACTTCGGACACGACCTGCTCGGCAAACGCGAGCCCGTGCGCGAGATCGCCCGCGACGGATTCGGTATCGGAATACGCGGAGGCCGTGCCGGCCCAGTCGGTCGTGTCGACCTTCCGGCCGACGAGGTGGAGGCTGACGGGATTGCCAAACAGCGCGATGTCGAGCACGAGGTGCGACGTGACGCCGGTCAGCGCGCGGATGCGCGCGGCCTGTTCGACCGTCAGCGCAACGGCGACGTTGGTCAGGCCGCGGACGGCCGCCAGTTCGAGTGCATTGCTGTCGCTGCCGAGACGCCAGCAGGGGCTGCGCGTACCGACATGCGCCTCGAGCACCGCGCTATCGTTTTCGTCATCCATGGAGACGCCCCGATCCAGAAAAAACGCACAGTGTAGACGGAGCGAGCCGGCCGCCCGCCCTTCCGGGCCGCGCGTCGCGCGCACCCGGAACGGCGACCGTAATTGCCGTGATGATGGGCCTCGTCCCGTACTTGTTTCCAGCTAATGCGACCCGGCGTTCGCGCGTGATGCGCGCAGGTTGTGCCTAACGAATGATGAGAGCCATCTTATCAAATGACGATCATGATTGGCACTCACATTTAGAGCAGAGTGTCAAGGAATCGGGACTCGATTGGCAAGCCGGATTTTTCATGATTGGCAGCCCGCTCAATCGCGGTTGCGGCGGTGCGCAACGGGTTCGGCGAGACGGGCTGAGCGCCCCGCCAGGCGGGCGTTTGCGGCTGATTCCAGCATTCGGTGGCAGCGATGTGACAGGATCGTGGCGACAGGGTCGGATCGCATGCCGGCGACCCGATTTCCCGTCATTTTTGATTCCGTTCGTGCGTTAATGCGCGGCTTTATTCCACAGTTCGTTGCAATGTCGCCACGCACCCGGCGCGGGGCGCCCGCGCCGGGTGTACGGCTCAGCCCGCCGCACCGTATCCGCCGCCGCCGGGGGTTTCGACGACGAACACGTCGCCCGGCGCCATCTGCGCGCGGCCGATATGGTCGAGCGCCTCGACCGTGCCGTCCGCGCGCTCGATCGTGTTGCGGCCGAGCGCGCCGGCCTCGCCGCCCGCCGCGCCGAACGGCGCGTGGATCCGGTTGTTCGACAGGATCGACGCGGTCATCGGCTCGAGGAAGCGGATCCGCCGTACCGCGCCGTCGCCGCCGCGCCAGCGCCCGCCGCCGCCCGACCCGGCGCGGATCCGGTGCGAGTCGAGCCGCACCGGGTAGCGCCATTCGAGCACCTCCGGATCGGTGAGCCGCGAGTTCGTCATGTGCGTCTGCACCGCGCCGACGCCCGCGAAGCCGTCGCCGGCACCGCTGCCGCCCGCAATAGTCTCGTAGTATTGGTAGCGATCATTGCCGAATGTGAAGTTATTCATCGTGCCCTGGCTCGACGCGACGCAGCCGAGCGCGCCGTACAGCGCGTTGGTGATCGCCGACGACGTCTCGACGTTGCCCGACACGACCGCCGCCGGATACTCGGGGTTCAGCATCGAGCGCGCGGGCACGATCACCGTGAGCGGCTTCAGGCAGCCGGCGTTCAGCGGGATGTCGTCGCCGACCAGCGTGCGGAACACGTACAGTACGGCGGCCATGCACACGGCCTTCGGCGCGTTGAAGTTGTTGTCGAGCTGCGCGGACGTGCCCGTGAAATCGATTTCCGCGCGCCGCGCCGCCCGGTCGACGCGGATCGCGACGCGAATCTCCGCGCCGTTGTCGAGCGGATAGCGGTATGCGCCGTCCTGCAGCGCGCCGATCACGCGCCGCACGGCTTCTTCCGCGTTGTCCTGCACGTGCCCCATGAACGCGAGCACGACGTCGCGGCCGAACTGCGCGACCATCCGGCGCAGCTCGTCGACGCCTTTCTGGTTCGCGGCAACCTGCGCGCGCAGGTCGGCCATGTTCTGCTCGACGTTGCGCGCCGGGTAGCGGCCCGACGCGAGCAGCGCGCGGGTGTCCGCATCGCGCAGCGTGCCGGCCGACACGAGCTGCCAGTTGTCGATCAGCACGCCCTCTTCGTCGATGTGGGTCGAATCGGGCGGCATCGAGCCCGGCGTCGTGCCGCCGATGTCCGCGTGGTGGCCGCGCGAGCCGACATAGAACAGCGGCGCGTCCGAGCCGTCCACGAACACCGGCGTGATGACGGTCACGTCCGGCAGGTGCGTGCCGCCGTGATACGGGTCGTTCAGCATGAATACGTCGCCGTCGCGCATGCGGCCGCGATTGCGTTCGATCACCGTGCGGATGCTCTCGCCCATCGAGCCGAGGTGCACGGGCATGTGCGGCGCGTTCGCGATCAGGTTGCCGTCGCCGTCGAAGATCGCGCAGGAGAAGTCGAGGCGCTCCTTGATGTTCACCGAGTACGCGGTGTTCTGCAGCCGCAGCCCCATCTGCTCGGCGATCGACATGAACAGGTTGTTGAAGATCTCGAGCCGCACCGGATCGGCGTCGGTGCCGAGCGAGCGGCGTGTCGGCAGCGGCGTGACGCGCGTCAGCACGAGGTTGCCCTGCGCGGTCATCTGCGCGCGCCAGCCGGGCTCGACGACGGTCGTGCCGTTCTTCTCCGCGACGATCGCCGGGCCGTCGATCGCGTCTCCGGCCAGCAGCGTGTCGCGTACGTACAGCGCCGCGTCATGCCATTGGCCGCCGGAATGGAAGCGCACCGCGGAATGCGCGCGCAGCGCGGCGGCGTCGCCGCGCGGGGCGAGCGGCGCGATCTCCACCGGCGCGTCGGAGCGGCCGATCGCTTCGACCGATGCCAGTTCGGCCACGAGCGGCGTGCCGGGCATCAGGAACGCGTAACGCTGCCGGTACGCGGCCTCGAACGCCTGCTGCATCGCCGCAACACTGCCGGCCGGCACGTCGAGCGCCGAATCGGTGCCCTGGTAGCGCAGGTGTACGCGGCGCTCGGTCGCGATCCGCTCCGGCGGCACCCCCTGTTCGAGCAGCGCGCCGACCGCCTCGTCAGCCAGCCGGTCGAGCGCGCCATTCAGCGCCGGCAGCGAATCGTCCGACAACACTGCCTCGACCGCCCGCTCGCGCATCGCGGTCTGGTCGGCGAGCCCCATTCCGTATGCGGACAGCACGCCCGCGAGCGGATGCGCGAACACCTGCGTCATCCCGAGCGCGTCGGCCACGCCGCACGCGTGCTGGCCGCCCGCGCCGCCGAACGTCGTCAGCACGTAGCGCGACACGTCGTGGCCGCGCTGCACGGAGATCTTCTTGATCGCGTTCGCCATGCTGCCGACTGCGATTTCGAGGAAGCCTTCGGCGAGCGCCTCGGGTGTCTCGCGCCGCCCCGTCACCGCGTGGATCTCGTCGGCGAGCGCGGCGAACTTCGCGACCACGCCGTCGCGGTCGAGCGGTTCATCCGCCTGCGGGCCGAACACGCGCGGGAAATGATCGGGCTGGATCTTGCCGAGCATCACGTTGCAGTCGGTCACCGTCAGCGGGCCGCCGCGCCGGTACGCGGCCGGCCCCGGGTTCGCGCCGGCCGACTCGGGCCCGACGCGCAGCCGCGCGCCGTCGAAGCCGAGCACCGAGCCGCCGCCGGCGGCGACCGTATGGATGCTCATCATCGGCGCGCGCATCCGCACGCCGGCCACCTGCGTCTCGAACACGCGCTCGAACTCGCCGTGGTAGTGCGACACGTCGGTCGACGTGCCGCCCATGTCGAAGCCGATCACGCGCTCGAAGCCGGCCGCCTGCGCGGCGCGCACCATCCCGACGATGCCGCCGGCCGGGCCCGACAGGATCGCGTCCTTGCCCTGGAACGCGTCGGCGCGCGTCAGCCCGCCGCTGCTCTGCATGAACTGCAGGTTCACGCCCGGCATCTCGTGCGCGACCTGCTCGACGTAGCGGCGCAGGATCGGCGACAGGTACGCGTCGACCACGGTCGTATCGCCGCGCGACACCATCTTCATCAGCGGCGACACCTCGTGCGACACCGAGACCTGCGTGAAGCCGATGCGGCGCGCGAGGTCCGCCAGCGCGCGTTCGTGCGCGGTGTAGCGATAGCCGTGGATCAGCACGATCGCGAGCGCGCGTACGCCCGAGTCGAACACGCGGCGCAGCGACGCTTCGGCACCCTGAACATCGAGCGGCACGACGACGTCGCCGCGCGCGCCGATGCGCTCGTCGATCTCGATGACGGTCTCGTACAGCGCGTCGGGCAGCACGATGTCGAGATCGAACAGGCGCGGCCGGTTCTGGTACGCGATGCGCAGCACGTCGCGAAAGCCGCGCGTCGTCGCGAGCGCGGTGCGTTCGCCCTTGCGTTCGAGCAGCGCGTTGGTCGCGACCGTCGTGCCCATCTTCACCATGTCGACGCGCTCGGGCGTGATCGGCTCGCCGGCCGCGAGACCCAGCAGGTGGCGGATCCCGGCCACGGCGGCGTCGCGGTACTGCTCGGGGTTCTCCGACAGCAGCTTGTGCGTGACGAGCGTGCCGTCGGGCCGGCGCGCGACGATGTCGGTGAACGTGCCGCCGCGGTCGATCCAGAATTGCCAGCGTGCGGCGTCGGACGGAACGGGGGAAAGGTGTCGGTCAGTCATGATGTCGGGTCGATGCGTCGTTGAATCGAAGGACGAGCGCCGCCGCACGGCGCGCGTCGCGCGCCGTGTCACGGGGTCGATGAAAGGGGAAAAAAATGAAGGGCGGAGCGCCCTGCCGCTGACGTTGGTCAGGCGGCGTCGAGTTCGCGGCCGCGTGTCTCGGGCAGCGTCAGCGCGGCGACGATCACCACGCCGTACGCGGCGACCGCGAAGATGCCGATGCTCATGCCGAGCCCGTATTGCTTGGACAGCGCGCCGATCAGGAACGGGAACAGCGCACCGATCGCGCGGCCCACGTTGTAGCAGAAGCCCTGGCCGGAGCCGCGCACGCGGGTCGGGAACAGTTCGGTGAGGAACGCGCCCATCCCCGAGAAGATGCCCGATGCGAAGAAGCCGAGCGGGAAGCCGAGCCACAGCATCGACGCGTTGGTCAGGTTCAGTGACGTGTACGCGAACGCGATCACCATCGAGCCGACCGCGAACAGGATGAAGTTCGGCTTGCGGCCGAGGCGGTCGGTCAGGTACGCGCTCGTCAGGTAGCCGACCCACGAGCCGAAGATGATCATCGCGAGATAGCCGCCGGTGCCCATCACGGTGAGGTGACGCTCGGTCTTCAGGAAGGTCGGCAACCACGTCGTGATCGCGTAGTAGCCGCCCTGCGCGCCGGTCGTCAGCAGCGCCGCGCGCAGCGTCGTCGTGATCAGCTTCGGCGCGAAGATCTCGGTGAGGCGCGGCGCATCGGCCACCTTCGCCTGCGCGGCCTTCTCCTTCTCGTAGACGTCCGGCTCCTTCACGTAGCGGCGGATCGCGACGACCAGCAATGCCGGTGCCAGCCCGACGAGGAACAGCGCACGCCACGCCTGCTCGGCCGGCAGCACCGAGAACAGCAGCGCATACAGCAGTGCGCACAGGCCCCAGCCGATCGCCCAGCCCGACTGCACGAGGCCGACCGCCTTGCCGCGATCGCGCGCGCGGATCACTTCGCCGATCAGCACCGCGCCGGCCGTCCATTCGCCGCCGAAGCCGAAGCCCATCAGCGCGCGCGCCGCGAGCAGCTGGTGGTAGCTCTGCGCGAGCCCGCACAGCGCGGTGAACACCGCGAACCACAGCACGGTGAGCTGCAGCGTGCGCACGCGGCCGATCCGGTCGGACAGGATGCCGGCGATCCAGCCGCCGAGCGCCGACGCGAGCAGCGTGATCGTGCCGATGAAACCCGCGTCCGCAAGCGAGATGCCCCACGTCGCCACCAGCGTCGGGATCACGAACGACAGCATCTGCGTGTCCATCCCGTCGAGCATGTAGCCGACCTTGCAGCTCCAGAACGCGCGGCGCTCGCGCGGCTGCGCGTCCCCGTACCACGAGAACAGGCCGTTGCGCTCGGGGCTCGCGGGCTCCGCGGCGCTCGCCGCGAGGGTCTTGCTTTCCATGGTGGTGCTCCTGTCGTTATGCGCCGTCAAATGGCGATCGTCCGTGCGGTATGTCGTGCGGGTCGTCGTTGCCCCGGCTCAGAATATGGCCAGCGACGCGTTCGTGATGTCGGTCATCAGCATGTGGCCCGGCGTGTGCGCAATCGCGATCGGCAGCTTCGCGTCCATCAGCGCGGTTTGCGGCGTCACGCCACACGCCCAGAACACCGGCAGCTCGCCGTCGCGGATCGTTACCGCGTCGCCGAATTCGGGCGCGTTCAGATCGGCAATGCCCAGTTCGCGCGGATCGCCGAGATGGATCGGCGCACCGTGCACACCGGGGAACCGGCTCGTGATCTGCACCGCGCGGATCGCGTCGGCGCCGCGCATCGGCCGCATCGACACGACGAGCTGGCCGCCGAAGATCCCCGCGCGGCGGTTCGGAATCGACGTGCGGTACATCGGCACGTTGCGGCCCTCCTCGACGTGGCGCAGGCCGATCCCTTCGCGGGCCAGCATGTCTTCGAACGAGAACGAGCAGCCGATCGCGAACACGACGAAATCGTCGCGCCACAGTGCTTCCAGCGATTCGACGCGCTCGGTCAGGCGGCCGTCGCGGTAGACGTTGTAGCTCGGCACGTCGGTGCGGATGTCGAGATCCTCACCGAGCGCGTCGACCCGGAATGCGCCCGGTTCGCCGACGCCCAGCAGCGGGCAGGCTTTCGGGTTCGCCTGGCAGAAGCGCAGGAAATCGTGCGCGACCGCTTCGGGCAGGATCGCGAGGTTCGCTTGCGCGTACGGGCCGCAGTGGCCGGCGGTCGGGCCGCGGAACGCGCCGTGGCGCACGGACTGGCGGAATTCGGAAGGCGTCATGGTGGTCAAGGCTTGTGGCAGATCGGTGTGTCGGCAGGATGACGATGGCGTGTCATCGGATACGGCGAAGAATAGAAAAGAAAAAATTTTGCCGCCAACGAGTTTTTTTGCGCTTCGTGTATAGAATTTCTTAACGGATCTCGGGGTTTTCCCCGGCTCCGTTCACTTTTCCTCACCGGCACAGTGCGCCTCCACCGTCCGTCCGACCGCCATGAACACGCGTTTTCTCGAAACCTTCGTCACGCTCGCGAAGCTGCGCAACTTCCGTACGACGGCCGCCGCGCTGCACGCGACGCCGGCCGCGATCTCGCAGCGCCTGAAGGCGCTCGAGGACGAGCTGCAGACGGTACTCGTCGACCGCGACAGCCGCGAATTCCGCCTCACGCCGAACGGCGAATACCTGCTCGGCTACGCGAAAGCCGTGGTCGAGGCGACCCAGGAGCTGCAGGCCGCCGCATCCGGCGAGAGCGCGCTGCGCGGCAAGCTGCGGCTCGGCGTGATCGAGACCGTCGTGCACAGCTGGCTGCCGCACTATATGCGGCGGCTCGCGGCCGATTATCCGCAGCTGGAAATCGACCTGACCGTCGACGTCAGTGTCGTGCTGCAGCGCCGGCTGATGGCCGGCGAGCTCGACCTGATCATCCGCGTGGAAGGCAGCGACGAGGCGTCGGTCGTGTGCGATGCGCTCGCGAACTATCCGGTGCGCTGGATCGCGCGTGCCGGGTTGCTGCCGAATGCGCGCACGGGGCTCGCGCGGCAGGTGCTGCGGCAGCCGATTCTCACCTACGGGCGCGGTACGGCGCCGCATCGTGCGCTGGAGGACATCGTGCGTACGCTCGCGCACACGCACGGCGTACCGCTGTCGGACACGCGCATCACCGGCTCGCCGTCGATCTCGGTGATCGTGCAGCTCGTGCGCGACGGGTTTGGCGTGGCGGCGATTCCGAGTCTGTTCGTCGATGCGCTGATCGAAAGCGGTGAAGTCGTCGAGCTGCCGCTGCAACCTTCGCCGCCGTCGATCGTCGTGTCGATGTCGCGGCGGGCGGATGCGCCGCGGTTCGTGCATGGCGCGGCGACTGCGGCGCGGGCGGCGTGTCGCGAGTATTGCGAGAAGAGCAAGCGGTTGCTGGTCGAAGCGCTTTGATGCCGTGCCGGCCGGCGGGCGGCGAGGCCGGGTGTCCGGTGCGCATTCGACATCGCCGCGCGAATCGCCCACAATCGCCTGCGACGCGTGCGCGCCACGCGTCGTGAATGCCGGCACGGCCGTCCGGCATTGACCGCGTCGCTCGCCCCTGCACAACAAGAAGGCAACATGCAGACTCGTACCGCTTCCGCTCGCCTGAACCTCGCGCGCGCCGTCCTCGTCGCGCTGTACGTCGTGTCGCTGCTGCTACCGGTCGCCGCTGAACCGCCGAATGCAATCGGCGCGGTGCACTGGTGGCGCGGTTACATGGTGCTCGTGATCGGCCCGCTCGCGATCCTCGACCTGCAATTCGCGTGGCTCGGCAACCCGCTGCTGGTCGTGGCGCTGATCAAGCCGAACCGTGTCGTGTCCGCGCTGCTCGCCGTGGTCGTGGCCTTCGCGCTCGGATGGCACACGATTCCGACCGGCCCGGACTTCAAGCCGATCCACGCTTTCGGCATCGGGTACTACCTGTGGCTTGCGGCCATGGTTGGCGCCGCCGCGTTGCCGTGGATCGGCGGGCGCGGGAACAGGGACGCCGTCGCGCCTGCAACGGGGATCGTGCCGGATAGCCCGGTCGATCCGATGGATGCGATCGATCCAATGGATGCAATGGATGCCGCCGCGCCGGCCGGCGCCGGCGACGCGGCGCAACCGGGCACCGCACCGTCACCGCCCCTTTCGCCCATCCCGCCGAACCGCTGGGTCGTGACCACGACCGATACGCGCATCGAGGCAATCGACCCGAAGGGCACGACGCATGGAATCGCGCTGGCCGACCTCGGCGCGGTCGTGATCGAAACCAACGACCAGGGGCCCTACGAATCGGACGTGTGGTGGATCCTGTTCGATACGAACAAGCAGTTCGCGTGCGGGTTCCCGCAGAACGCCGACGGCGTGAAAGCGGCGGTCGATCGGCTGCTCGACCTGCCAGGCATCGATCACCGCAAGGTCATCGACGCGCAGACGTCGGTCCAGAACGCGATGTTCCCGATCTGGCAGCGCGCGGCGCAGGCGGAGCCGAAAGACGGTGAAGCGCAACGCACCGATTGAACCCGCGCTAAGACACAGTTGAAAGGCCCGGCCGCTGAAACGCGCAGCCGGGCCTCCGTCACCCGGTATCAGCCGGGGCCCGCCCGCCTCAGTGCGACCGCCCCGTATCCGTCCCCGGCGCGAACTCGATACCCCGCAGCACTTCCGCAAACTTCGCAGTCCGCAGCACGGCGAACTGCTCGTGCGCGGCCGTCGTTGCGCTCGTGTAAAAACAAACATCATTTGTTTAACGAAAGTCAAAGTCCGAAAAATCGTATTCATCCCATAGTCGGCGCCGAATTTCCGCGTTATCAATCTCGCTCCACGTGATTTGCGAGAGCGCTGATGAAGAATGCACTAGGCCATGAAATGGTCCGCCTCGGTGACTCAACCGACCACGGCGGCACCGTCATCGAAGCTGCCAGTGACCTGAAGCATCTTGGCATCAGTGTTGCGCTTGACGGCCACGGTGTTCGTTGTCCGACATGCGGTGGCGTTTTCCCGTTGCTGGCGAGCGGCCAGCGTACGCATCACGGCCGGCGCGTGGGTTATCACGGCGACAAAAGCGGGTGCGGTGCGACCGTCATTGGTCAGCGAACGACGGGGGCGGAGTAAATGGGGATTTTTGCTCAGGCTCGCACGCTGTCGATCGGGGGTGCGTCGCTACCGACGTACGGGATGGATGCACTGCCGGTATTCATTCCGGTGCGCCTGCAAGGCACCGAAACCATCGGCCGCCTCGATGAATGCCGCTATCTCGTCGCGCTGCGCACCGACGACGCCTATGCCGTTTCGCCGAGCCGCACGGCGGATCTCGATCTGGACAGGATAGTCGGCACGGAAGTCACCGTGTCGATCCAGCTCGAAGGCAAAGGTCGGTTCATTCCGGGGATGGTAGGCGCTGCCGGACTTGGCAACATCGGAGCGGGTACGCGCGAGATCACCGGATTGGTCGAAACGGCACGGCTTGCCGGTCAGGATCGCAAGGCGATCCTGTACGAACTCGAACTGCGGCCATGGCTCTATCGCGCGACCCTGACGCAGGATTGCCGCCTGTTTCAGGATATGACCGTCGTCGAAATCACCGATGCGGTGCTCTCGAAATACCCCTATCCCGTCGATAAGCGCCTGGGCGCATTCAGGGGCGTCTATCCGAAACGCGACGTACAGAGACAGGCCTTTGAATCGGACTGGGCGTTCCTGCAACGCCTCTGGGAAGAATGGGGCATCTGGTGGTGGTTCGAACATGACGACGGCCATCACCGTCTGGTCTTGTGCGACCCGATGGGCGGATACCAGCCGCACGGGGAGGCTTACGAGACTTTGCGCTATCTGCCACCCGGCGGTCAGCGCATCGACGAGGAACACATACACACGCTGTCCGTGACCAGTCGATTGACGGCGGGGTCCGTGAGCGTAACGGATTACGACTACACGCGGCCACGCGCGAGGCTGGGCGTTACCGTGGAAGACCCTCGTCCGACGGCCAGCTCGGGTGGCGAGATTTATGACTGGGGTGACTACAGTCAGCCGCTCGCCGGCACGCAAGGGCTGACAGGCCAGCCGAACGATACGGAGCGGGAGGCGCGGCACTTCGCGCGTGTGCAGCTTGAGGCGCAGCGCTGCGTGGGACTGCGTGCACACGGCAAAGGGAATCTGCGCGGCCTCACGGTCGGTCACACCTTTACGCTCATCGGCCATCCGCAGCAGGCGGCGAATCGCGAGTACGTCGTCGTTTCCTGCACGCTCGATATCGAGGAAGTCGGCGGGCGAGCCGGCAGCGCGCAAACCTATCGCGCCGACACGCAATTCGAACTGCTGCCGACGAATGAGCCATTCAGGCTGGAGCGCAGCGTACGCAAGCCCATTATGGGCGGGCCTGAGAAAGCAATTGTCGTCGGCCCCGCCGGACAGGAAATCTGGACGGACCAATACGGCCGCGTGAAGGTGCAATTCGCATGGGACCGGCAGGGCAAGCACGACGAGAATTCGGGCATCTGGCTGCGTGTGCTGTCGCCGTGGCAAGGCACCGACATGGGCGCGACGTTCATCCCGCGCATCGGTCATGAAGTGGCGGTGTCGCACTACTACGGTGACCCTGATTTGCCGGTGATTATCGGTAGTGCCGTCAACGCATTCCGCCAGCCTGCACTGGACCCGCCGCACAATCACGCGATATCGGTGATTCGCGGACGAGAACTCCACGGCAACGCGTCCGGCCATCTGGCAATCGACGATACGCGCGAGCAAATCCAGACGCAGCTTGCGAGCGACGCCGGCACGTCACAGCTGAGTCTTGGCCATCTCCGACGTATCACCCCAAAGAAGGGGCGCGCCGATGCACGCGGCAAGGGGTTCGATCTTCGCACCGACGACTGGGGCGTGGTGCGCGCGCTGAAGGGCTTGTTTCTGCTGACGGACGGCCAACCGGGCGGCCCGGGCCATGCGAAGGACGCCAAGGAAGCCATCGGCCGACTCACGCGGGCGCGCGAGCTACAGGAAAGCCTCACGGGGCTGGCGCAACGACATCAAGCGCAACAGCCCGATGCGGATCAGAGCGATGTGACCAAGTCGATCAGGGCGCGCAACGATGCGATTCGAGGCAATACGCCGGCCGGCACGGACGATTTCCCGGAATTGACAGAGGCTGACATCGTACTGGCCGGACCAGCCGGATTCAGTCTGGCGGCTGAGCGTGGCGCTCATATTGCGAGCGGTGAGGATGTTGCCATAACAAGCGGTCGGCATGTCGGGCTTGCCGTGGGGCGTTCGCTGTTTGCGAGCGTATCGAATGCGTTCTCGTTGTTCGTGCACAAGGCGGGTATGGCACTCGTCGCCGCAGCGGGAAAAGTACGCATCGAAGCGCAGACCGACGGTGTTGACCTCACCGCAAAGAAGGCAATCAACATCACGAGTACAACCGACAGCATCCACTTGCACGCGGCAGACGAAATCGTGCTGCACGCTGGCGGTACGGAGGTTCGCATCAGCGATCAAGGTTACGTGGTGCGGACGGCCGGCGAGCACACGGTCTATGCAGGCAGTCATCAGACAGACACTGCTCAAGTGCGGCCGATGCGCCAGCCGGTCACTCCCGAGCATCCGGGGCAATATGCCGCGCACTTTGTGCTGCTCGAACACGACGGCGGGTTCGCACTACCGAACCAGCCGTACCGCGTCACGCTCGACAACGGCCGCGTGATCGAGGGCGTGAGTAACGAGCTGGGCGAAACGGACGTGGTGACGAGCCATGACATCGCGTTCGGCACGGTGGAATTGCTAGCGGCGAGCGATCCGGACAAGGTGATTGCGGTAAACCGGGCGGCCGTCGTGCGCGACAACACGACGCCTTACACCGCCCGAGCGCCGAACGCCGACAAGCGCACCACAACGATCAAGGGCAAGAAGGTCAGCCCCCCGGAGCAGGGGGCTACGTCCGAGAGTCAGCCGGCCGCGTTCGCGAGCTGCGATCCGCTCAACTTCGGGCTGCGCTTCCACCACTTCATCGACGGGGCGAAACAAGGCGATACGCCCCCGGACATGCCGGTGCGCCGCGATGTTGAGTATCCGGTGACGAAGGCCTATACGGCGGCGATCAAGAAGGCACTCAATGGGATTGAGTGGGGCAAGTTCAACACCTTAAATGGCGAGACATCAAAAGACTTAAAGGCAAACATCACGCTTGCAGTTGGAAATATATTGAGCACAGCTCTTGATGCGGGGCCATTCGGATTGCCCACTGGATCGTTGGGCGATCCGATGAGATCAAATGGCGCGACTCCCAAGATCAATATTGTTAGCGCAAGTGAAGGGTGGTCCCGGTACAACATGCGCCCGGATGTCAGCGCATCATTTATCGGAAGATACTGGGTAATAGCTATCCAAGAGAGAGAAATAACAAAGATCATTGCATCATCGAATAATACGACCGCATTGAATGGCGCCTTGAAGGCCTTCGCAGATTTGCTTTATCACGAAGCGCGACATTGCCAGCAAACATTCTGGATGATGGCCTTGCTTCAACAACATCCGAGCGACTACGCGACGTTCTCTCAGGCAATGCAAGTGTATGGCGACAGTGTGCGCAAGGATGTCTTTGACGCAGCCGAAAAGACTCGACTTCCAGATGACACAAGGATATTGACGGGACTGCATCGCATGTTGGTTTTTCACTATTACTGGATGATTTCTTACATGAAAAATCAGACAGGCGGATCCTATGTGAAGCTCGACGTGCAGGTTGCACAGGCCGAAGTTTGCAAGTTGTTTCGGGTGTCGCCAGAAACGGCGGCCAAGATGGTGAGTTTCGAAGAGGGATACCGGAGCCAGTTACATGAAGAAGATGCCTATGCATGTGCGGAAGTGGTGCAAGCTTATTGGGACCGTCCTGATCGTGCTTTCGTGCGCAATCCCGGTACATGCACAGGAGGATACGATGCTTCACTTAAAACCATTGGGAGAGGGTTTTGAAATGCAGACGACCGACGAAGAGCAGCGCGTCGTGCTGCGGACCATCCTTAAAACAGCAATGGCGATCCTGCGTGATGATGCGTCGTACGACCCCGAATATGTTGTCTTCGGAACAAACTACACAACATGGACGCACCCTCCTGCAAAAGGGTTTCTTTATAAATATGCAAATCGTGCGCTGCGCGGAACAGAGATTGAACTCTCCACCGGAGACGATCCGGAAGACTACAGCGATGATCGCGATAAGGTGAAAATTGTTCCGGCTGGGGTAAGGATTGTCCTCGACGTAAGGGTTGCCAATCTGCCTGACACGGAAATCAAATCGCTTCTCCAGCTAGAGGACTATTGGATTGATCATCGAGGGAATCGCAGATACGGGAATGAAATAAGGGCGCGCACCCCCGACGCTCCTAATTTGCAGTCCTTTCGCTACCGTTCGAAAGATATTCCGGGCAGTAAATTTCCGATCGATGTCGATCTTGGTTACATAAATCCGCTAGATGGATCATCTCCGCAGCAATTATGGATAGTCGAAATACGCCGCACATACAAAATCTTGACACCGGAGGAACGCGAGCAGCGCCGCTTGGAGGAGCAACAGGCCAAGCGCTACAAATACGAGTTGATGAATCTGTGTACGGACATGCTGTGCCCAGAAACCGGGATATGGCAGGGATACACCAAGACTTCCAATTCGGATATTCATCTGATCTGGAAGGGACAAAAATTTCCCAATGTCCGCAAGCTCACCCCTCGGGAGCAAGAGGAACGAAACCAGTACACGAACCTGTTTGAGCCAGGTCGGTGGATGTGGTTCGAGGAATATCAGGAACGGTCATGAGAAGCATCCGATTGAATTCGTACTTGCGAGCTCAATCTGGCGGAACGCTAAAACCCGACGGGCGAGTTGCACCGGCACGAAGAAGTGCTCAAGCTATTGAAATCTCGCCCCCCTGCCTTTTCGGACCTGGCGCGCACAGGGAAAAACCGCTCGCCAGGCGACGGACAAAGCAGACCAACTAAACGCGGCCGCCGATATCGGGCGGCCGCGTTCGCCTTCAGCCCGGCCTCAGCCGAGCCCCGCCCGCCTCAGTGCGACCGCCCCGTATCCGTCCCCGGCGCGAACTCGATACCCCGCAGCACTTCCGCAAACTTCGCAGTCCGCAGCACGGCGAACTGCTCGTGCGCGGCCGTCGTTGCGCTCGTGTTCTTCAGCACGTCACGCACCGCAACCAGACGGTTCGGATCCGCCCCGACATCGCCATTGCCGCTGACCGTCGACGTAATCGCCCAGATCGTCACCGTGCCGTCGCGTTCGACGCGGCCCGTCAGGTTGCGCAGGCCGGCCGTCGCCGGTGCCCACGGCAGGCCCGTCGCCGAATTGTTGCCCACCGGGTAGCCGGCAACCGAATACGGCTGACCGAGGTTCAGCCCGTTCTGCAGCGTATAGGCGAGCTTCCACTGCTTCGCGCCCGCGTCGTAGACCCACTTCTGCAGGCCCGCCGTCGTCTGCGCAGCCGCGTGCGTGTACAGGTCCGCGCCGCCGGTGTAGCCGTCGCCTTCGTCCGCGACATACAGCGTGTTCGCGTCGGCGAACCAGATCCCGAACGGATAGGAGAGCGTCGTCGCAGTCTTGTTCGGCGTGGCCGGGAAGCCGGCCAGCACGCACATGTTGTTCGGCAGGCCCGTCGTCTGCAGCGTGGCCGCGTTGTACGCGAGCGGCGCCGTCGGCAGCACGGCCTTCGGCGACGGCACGCCGACACCCGACGGGCACGCGGTGCCGGTCGTATCGACGAAGTACACGGTGTTCACGCCGTTGCCGCCGCTGCCCTTCGTGTAGTACACGACGTTGTCGTGCACCGCGATGCCGCGGAAGTTGTCGTCCTTGCCGATCTTGTCGGCCTTCGCGCCGAGTTCGGTGACCGAGAAGCTCGCGAGCGGCGTCGGCACGCCCGGATCCTGTTGCGCTTCGTGATGCTTCGCGCCGTCGACGAACTGCGCACCCGCGCCGAGAATCACGTTGTCCGGTTGCGGGTTCGAGCCGTTGCCGGCGTTGCCCGACGTGTAGTACATCTCGCGGCCGTCGCGATTGTTCAGGATCGCCGCGCGGCCGTTGTTGCCGCTGTACGCGTTCGTCTCGGTGAAGCGGAAATGCCCGTGGCGATCGACGCGCGCGATCGCGCGATAGACGTTCTGCCCGTCCGGGTTCGTCGTATCGACCGCGAGCGGCGTGTTCGAGTTCGACACGTCGATCGCGTTGACCGGCGCGACGTAGCCCATGAACGTCAGATAGCTGCCGTCGAGGGACAGGTGCAGGCCGAGTTCCGACTTCGAGCTGAAGCTCGTCACCATCTGGTCGTGCGCGAAGCCTTTGTGCAGGCTGTTCGGCACTTCGAGCGTGCTGACGACACCGCCGGCCGGCGTGATCTGGTCGAGGAAGATGCGCGACGTGATGCCGAAGCTGCCGTCGTAGCGGTCGTTGTTCCACACGGTCGGATAGGTGCCGTCGTTCGGCGCGCCGGCAGCCGCGCCGCAACCGCCGGTCGTCTTCGCGCAGTTCGGCGGCAGGATCGCGCCGGGCTGGACGTTGCTCGACACGTTGTCGTACACGCTGCGGCTGAGCACCAGGAAGCCCGGCACGAACCCCGGCGCAAAACGGCTGTCGCCGCCGTCGTCATGCGGAGCAGCCTGCGCGCCGATGCTCGCGGCGATCAGCGTGAGTGCGAAGACAGGAACGGTACGATCGCGCAGCGCGCGGCGGCGCTTCGCGGACAAGGCGAAATTCGGCATGGACAAGGCTCCGTACGACATCGAGTGAGGACGTTGTTGGTGGACAGACTGACGACGTGAAGCCTCGCCACCTTAGCCATGCTTGATGAAGAATTGATTGCACGCGATCTCGCGGAAACCCGTGCGCAAACACGGGCTGCCGAGTGCGGCGCCTTGTTATTTATCCGTAATGCGAAAGAAATGAATCAGACAGCCATTCAGGCGGATTGCCCCGCATGCGGCTGCGTGAGCTTGCCGTCGCCATACTCTCGCAACACTTTGGAAATCACCACGCGATAGCCGTCCAGCCAGCGCGCCTGCTTCGTCTTCGCCTCGAGATGCGCCGGGTGCTGCATCAGTTGCTGCAGCGCAGCCTCCGACTCCCAGTAGTAGACGTTCTGGATCAGCCCCGATTCGGCGTTCTCCCACGTCTCCTCGCCGAGATAGCCGGGCGTCGCGCGCGCCATGTCGGCGATCTGCCGGTCGAGCCGGTGGAATTCGTCGTCGTATTGCCCGGCTCGGAAAATGAAGGTCGACGCGTACATGCCCGCTCCATCGAAAGCAGTTGAAAGAGCGCCGATTGTAAGGCACGTGTAGTGTTTCGGGATGGTTACGCAGCGAGCGTATCGAGGTCGGGACGGTCGGCGAGCCACGCGTCGATGCGTGGTGCGTCCTCACGCACGCCGGTCGCGAGCACCGGCGGCGCGACCAGTGCCTGCCGCGCACGTTCAAGCGCCTGCGCGAAGCCGCGCAGCTCGCGCGTCGCGGGCCGGTCGTCGGTATGTCGCCGCGCGAGTGCCGCTTCGATGTTCATACCGATCAACGCGAGTTGTGCATCGATAAACGCAATGCAGCGTGTGCGGCAATGCTCGGATACCGGTGCGACGGCCAGCAAGACAGGCACGATCGACACGGTCAGGTAGCCGCCGGGCGCCAGCCGCGACACTGCGTGCTGCACGTCCTGCCCGCCGCCGACCCACGACGCGAACACCGCATCGCGCCACACCGCGCGCTCGAACACGAGCGCTTCGCGATACGCGTCGAGCGCTGTGCGGTCCGCGACCTGTCCGGCCGTCACCAGCGGAATCGGGAATGACAATTCGACCGAAGCGTGCGCGCTCGCCGGTTCGACGATGCAGTTCGCGCCAAGCCATCCCGCATCATCGCGCCGCGCGGCCGGTACACGGGACTGCAACCGATCCGGCAGCATCGGATCGAGCGGCACCGCGCTGCAGATTGACGGCTTGTCCGCATGCACGCTGCAGCGGCCATCGTCGGCCAGCGCCGCGCACCGGCCGAGCGACGGATAGTCGTAGCCCTGCAGCGTCAACGCGATCCATTCGGCGCCCGCGCCACCGGTGCGATGAAACAACCGCTCCGCCAGCGCATCGGAAGCCGCGACATCTTCTGCATCGAGCGCGTGCTCGCGGCCGCCCGCACGCCAGCGCTCGCCAATCCGCCGCTTCGGTACGCGACGGATCGTCAGCGCGCCGACGAAGCGATGCCGATGGCGGAACAGTTCGCGCAACGACAGCGTCGGCGCGCTGTTGCAGCAGCGTCCGCATGCGTTGCACGCGAGCAGGTAGCTGTCTACCACGGCCGCCGCACCGAATCCTGGTAGCGCGTGAGGATGAAGCGCGCGACGTCGTCCGAATGATAGGCAGCGACGAGCTGCGTCACCCACGGTTTCGCGCGATCGGCATCGCGCACCGTCAGCACGTTCGCATACGGCGAGCGCGCATCCTCGATGCTGATGCTGTCGCGCGCGGGTTGCAGCCCGGCGCGCGCGGCATCGTCGCTGTCGATCGCGACCAACGCGGCCGTGTCGAGCGCCGCATAAAGGCGATCGCGGCGCAGTGCGACGAGCTTCAGCCCGAGCCGGTTGCCGGTCACGTCGCGCAACGTCGCGTGCAGGCCCGCCTGCTCGCGCAACGTCACCAGCGTGTCGTTCTGCAGCAGCACGAGCGCGCGCGCCATCCCGCGCGGATCGGCCGGAATCGCGACCGTCGCGCCGGGCTGCAGTTCGTTCAGGTTCTTCAGCTTGCGCGAATAGAGCGCCATCGGCAGCGTGACGGTCGGCGCGATGTCGGCCAGTGCGTAGCGTTTCTGCGCGCGTGTCGCGGCAAGCTGTTGCGCATCCTCGAAGCTGGCCGCGTCGATCCGGCCGTCGGCCAGCGCCGTGTCGATGCGCGACGCATCGTCGAATTCGACGACGTCGACACCCAACCCTCGCGACGCGGCGACCCGCTTCACTTCGCCCAGGATCTGCGCATGCACGCCGCGCGTCACGCCGACGCGCACGGCCGGAGCGACTGATTCGGCTGCAATCGTCGAGCCCGAATGCACGCCCCCGCAAGCAACGATCAGCCACGCCCCCACGCAATGCCAGACGCGCTTCATGTTGCATCCCTCAGAATCGTGCGGAACCCGATATGCGACGCGCCGAGATCGGCTTCCTGCTGTTCGCGCGACGACGCGCGATAGCGCACGCAGTAGTCGCGCGAGCACAGGAACGAGCCGCCCTTGATGACCATCGGCGTATCGTGCCGGCGCGTCGGCGGCGCGACGGCCGCCGTGTCGCCGTTCGTATGCGACTGGTGCGGGCCCGTGTACGCGTCCTTCGTCCATTCCCATGCATTGCCGATCATGTCATAGAGCCGGAACCCGTTCGCCGCGTAGCAGCCGACGGGTGCGAGCCCCGCGTGACCGTCCTCGGCCGTATCGAGCACCGGGAACACGCCCTGCCAGTAGTTCGCGGCCGGCTTGCCCTGCGCGTCGCGCGGCGCGGCATCGAGCGACGCATCGTCGCGGCCGGCCTTGCCCGCGTATTCCCATTCGGCCTCGGTCGGCAGGTCGCGGCCGAGCCAGTGCGCATACGCGAGCGCATCACGCTGCGTGACGAGCGTGACCGGCAGGTTGCCGATCCCGTCGATGCCGCTGCCCGGCCCGCGAGGATGGCGCCACGACGCACCCTTCACCCACGACCACCACGCAAGGTCGCGCGCGTTCATCTCGTCGCGCGTCGGCACGTGGAACACCGCCGCCCCGCCCTGCAGCTCGGCCTCGGACACGTAGCCGGTCGCCTGCACGAAAGCGGCGAACTGCGCGATCGTCACGTCGGTCTGGTCGATCCAGAACCCGCCGACACGCGTGCGGCCGTCGCCGACCGGGCGCTCGTCCGCGTAGCCGCGTGTGCTGCCGAACACGAACGCGCCGCCGTGCAGGTGCACCATCCCGGCCTTCGCGTCGTCGCGCCACCCGGCCGGCAGTCCCGAGTAGCGCTCGCACTGCCGCTCCGAGCCGAGCGGCGCGAGCGCGCGGCCGCGATTCGCGTCGTCGAACGCATCGCCCGCCGGTGCGACGGGATTCGCATAGCCGGCCGCGAACGCGGCGGCGAACAGCGTGGCGGCCAGCGCCGCGCCGATCGTCCAGAACTGGAACTGCATCGTGTCGTCCCCGCGATCAGTAGTAGCCGCGCGGACGCAGCGGCTCGACACCGCCGACGTTGCTCATGTAGGTCTTCCACTGGTCGACGAGCGTACTGATCACCGACGGGTTCTGCGCGGACACGTCGGTCGTCTCGCCGCGATCCGACGCGAGGTCGTACAGCTGCCAGTGACCGTCGGGCGGCCCGAGCGGCGGCTCGGTCCACAACGCCTTCCAGCGGCCGTCGGCGCTGCGCAGGTACGCGCGGCCGTACGCTTCGTCGCCGAACGGCGTCGTATGCACCTCGCCCGTCGCGGAACCCGTGAGCACCGGCAGCAGCGACTGGCCCGTCACCGGATACACGTAGCGGTTGTTGTAGATCACCTTGCCCTTGTTCTGGTCGACACCCGTCAGCGTATTGACGAGCGGCGGCGCCGGCTGCGACGGCGGCGTGACGCCCGCGACCGCGAGGAAGGTCGCCGTATTGTCGGTCACGTGCGTGAACGCGCGCAGCGTCGGCAACGACTGCGTCTGGCCCGGCAGGTGCACGATCGTCGGCGTCGATACGCCGCCTTCGGCTGAATAGCCCTTCGTGAGCCGGAACGGCGACGCGCTCACCTCGGCCCAGCGCAGCCCGTACTGCAGGCGCTGCGCGTTCTGCTTGCCGTTGTCGGTGCCAAGCGTCGAGTAGATCGGCTCCTGTCCGTTCGCGGTATCGGTCGCGGTCGGGTCGGCGCCACCGTCGATCGGCCAGCCTTCCGCGCCGTTGTCCGACTGGAACATGATGAACGTGTTGTCGTATTCGCCGATGTCCTTCAGGTGCTGGATCAGGAGGCCGATGTTGTAGTCGAGGTTCTCGACCATCCCCGCATAGATCTCCATGTAGCGCGCCTGCGCCTTGCGCTCGGCCGGCGACAGGCTCGACCACAGCTTGTCGACCTTGCCCGGGCCATAGTCGCTGTAGCCGTCCGCGGCCGAATGCACCGCGCTGACGTACTTCGCGCCGGCCGTGCCGTTGTTCGCGGTCGCGGGCGACGCGGCCGTCGTTTCCGGCAGACCGTCGAACGGCTTGAAGTCGGCGGGGATCAGGCCGAGCGCCTTCTGCCGCGCGATCCGCGCGTTGCGGATCGCGTCGTAGCCGGCGTCGTACACGCCCGCGTACTTGTGCAGCCACGGATCGGGCACCTGCAGCGGCCAGTGCGGCGACGTGTAGGCCGCGTACGCGAAGAACGGCTTGCCGTCGCGCTGGTTCGAGTCGATGTACGAGATCAGCTTCTGCGTATAGAAATCGGTCGAATAGAACACGGCCGGGCTGCCGCCCGCACCGCCCGGCTGTCCGGGCTGGCCAGGCTGCACGTAGCGGCCGTCTTCGGTGTAGTTCGACGAGCCGGCCGGCTCGTGCGCGAAGTGATTGGTCGCCGCGCCGCCGAGCAGCACGTAGCTGCGCTCGAAACCCCACTGGTCGGGCGTCTGCCCGCTGCCCGTCGCGCTGCCGACGATTCCCGAGCCGATGTGCCACTTGCCCGCGATGTACGTGTGGTAGCCGGCGTCCTTCAGTAGTTGTGCGAACGACAGTGCGCGATCGTTCAGGTAGCCCTCGTAGCCGGGCAGCCCGCGCCGTTCGTCGGTCGGCACGCCCATCGTGCCTTCGCCGACGAGATGGTGGTCGGTGCCGGACACCAGCATCGCACGCGTGATCGCGCAGACGGTGCCCGTGTGATGGTTCGACAGGATACGGCCCGACGCGACGAGCGCGTCGAGGTTCGGCGTGTTGATCTCGCCGCCGAATGCATGGATGTCGGAATAGCCGAGATCGTCGGCCATGATGTACAGGATGTTCGGGCGTTTCTGAGCCAGCGGCGGCGTGGTGCTGGCCGGTGACGACGGCGGATCGCTGTCGACGCCGCCGCACGATGCGAGCGACAGCGCACCGGCAATCGCGGCGCAGACGACACGGAAACGAAAAGCATGCAACGGCGAAGCGGACTTTTTCATTGCTCTGGAACGCTCGATCTACAGGATCGGCGATCTTAGCGTCGCGCGCGCGGCGCCCAAAGTCGGATTCGTCACATGCTATCGGGGTGGGGGAATATGCGCGCAGGCCGCATGCGCGCCATCAGCGCACGCGTATGCGCGCGCCCGGATTGCGTGCGCAGCCGGCCGCTGCCGAGCCTCGCGTCTACCGAGCCGAATGCTTCAACTGCTGCGTCAACTACGCCCGCCGAGACTGCCGCCGCCATCCACGGCCAGCACCTGCCCCGTGACGAAGCCGGCTTCGTCCGACAGGAAAAACGCGATCGCGGCCGCCACGTCGTCGGGCGTGCCGAGCCGACGCGCGGGAATCGTCGCGAGCACCTTGCGCTCGGCTTCGCTGCCGACGGGCCGCGTCTGCCGGAACAGTTCCGTCTCGATCGGCCCCGGCGCCACCGCGTTGACGGTCACGCCATGCTCGGCCAGTTCGAGCGCCCACGTGCGCGTGCAGCCGACGAGCGCACTCTTCGCGGCGGAATACGCAGTGCGATCGAGACTGCCGAAGATCGCGCGACTGCACACGTTGACGATGCGTCCGTAGCCGCGCGCCTTCATCGCATCCGCAAAGTGCTGCGTGACCTGGATCGCAGCCCGCACGTTGAGATCGAACACCGCCTGCAGCGACTGGAAGTCGATCTGCCCGAGCGGTTGCGGCAACGCGATGCCGGCGTTGTTCACGATGCCGTCGACTTGATACTGCTCGCCGATGCGCGCAAGGGTTGCCGCGGTCCGCTCGACGTCGGCGAGATCGCACGCGAGCAATTCGCCGGGAAAGCCGATGTCCTGCGTGTGACGCGCGAGGCCGATGACGCGATGGCCGCGCTGTGCAAGCAATGCGCTGACCGCAAAGCCGATGCCGCGCGATGCGCCGGTGACGAGATACGTGCGAGATGACATGAGTGCTCCCGAAGTCCGTTCACATGAATGGCGTGAAAGCGCGTTTCCGGGGGCGGAAGCCCGGAACCTGCGCTTTCGCTGGACGATTCTACGTGCGTAACGGGAACGACGTCGTGTCGCTGCGGGTGCGGCTGTAGCAACACGGTATGTTCGCTCCGCTTCCGCATCGCCAGTCGTTTCCAACGCCGGTCGACGTGTCGTTCAGCCTGCGCATCACGAAAACTGGCGGCACGGGCTCGGCATCGCTAACGCGCGCCGGCGAATCGCGGCTCGCCGGCGGCGAGGATCGGCCGCTCGCGACGCTGCGGCTGAGCGTCGACTCGAGCGATATCTGCAACGCGACGCTGGTGCTGCACGTCAACGGCGAGCAAGCGGAGTATTCGGTGGACCGCAATCCGGACCGGGGAGCGAATTGAATCGGCGCGTCACAGCACTTGCCAGGCACGCGCCCGCCGCGTGACGCATCCGGCATCGGCGCACGCGGCGGTGGTCAGCCAACCCGCCCCGCCGCCACCTGCATCGCATGCCGCGACGCGACCCGCAATCCGAGCACGCCGCCGGCCAGCAGCGCGACCGCGACCAGCAGCAGCGCGAGGTCGTACGAATGCGTGACGTCCTTGATCCGCCCCATCACCGGCGGCAACGCGAGCCCCGCGATGTTCGCGACCGCGTTGATCAGCGCGATCGACGCGGCGGCCGTGAGACCCGACACGTATTCGGTCGTCACGGCCCAGAACACGGGCGTCGCGGCCCAGTTGAAGCCGACCGCGAGCACGAGCAGCGCATATGCGACGGGCAGCGTCGGCGTATAGATCGCCGCAATCAGCAACGCGCCGGCCAGCAGCATCGGCACGCCGAGATGCAACGCGCGTTCGCCGCCGAGATCCGAACGCCGGCCGTTCACGTACATCGCGACGCACGCGAACAGGAACGGCAGCGCGGACAGGCTGCCGACCGCGAAACTCGATTGTCCCGACAGGCTCTTCACGAGCAGCGGCAGGAACAGCGTGAGGCCGATCGTGCCGAACGCCTGCAGCAGCCAGAACGCGGCGAGCGCCCACACCTTGCCGTCGCCGAACGCACGCCGCAGCGCGACGCCGTGCGACAGGTGCTCGCGCGGCGCGGTGTCGCGCAGCGTCGCTTCGAGCCACGCGCGTTCGTCGGCCGGCAGCCAGCGCGCATGGGCGGGCGTGTCGGGCAGGCGGCGCAGCACGACGAATCCGAGCAGCAGCGCGGGCACGCCTTCGAGCAGGAACAGCCAGCGCCAGCCCTCGATGCCGAGCACGCCGTTCAGGTTCAGCAGCGCGCCGGACAGCGGCAGCCCGATCACCGACGCGAGCGTCGCGCCGATATAGAAGAACGACATCGCGCGTGCACGATCGCTCGGCGGATACCACGCGGACAGGTAGTAGATGATGCCCGGCGTGAACCCCGCTTCCGCCGCGCCGAGCAGCAGGCGCATCGCATAGAGTTGCCCCGGCGTATGGACGGTGCTCATCGCGGCTGCGACGATGCCCCACGTGATCATGATCCGCGCGATCCAGCGGCGTGCGCCGACGCGCGCGAGGAACAGGTTGCTCGGCACCTCGAACAGGATGTAGGTCACGTAGAACAGCCCCGCGCCCAGCCCGTACATCCCGGCGCTCAACCCGAGGTCGGCGTTCATCTGCAGCGCCGCGACCGAGATGTTCGAGCGGTCGATATACGCGACGAGATACAGCAGCATCAGGAACGGAATCAGGCGCAGGTTCAGGCGCCGCATCGTCGCGGCGTGCAACTGCGGGGCGGCAGCGGTCATCGGTGTGTCTCCTGGTTCGTCTCGCCCGTCTCGCGGGACGGTACGGTCGCCGCGCGCACGGCGGCGGCGTCGCGCCGCGTGAAGCGCGGCGTCATCCAGGCCAGTCTAGGAGCCGTGTGAATTTCGCGTCAATGACCGGGACGTCGTCTCGATATGTGAGATGCGCGCGGCGAGTTGCGTCCCGCGTGCGTTCAGTAGCGCATCACGAGAAACAGCCCCGCGGCCGCGAGCGCCATGCCCGGCCATGCGAGCGCGCCGATCGTCTCGCCGAGCGCCACCAGCGCGATCAGCGCGGTCGCGGGCGGAATCAGGAAGAACAGCGCCGACACGCGCGACGCCTCGCCATAGCGCACCATCGCGAGCAGCAGCGAGATCGCGATCAGCGAGTTGCAGATGACGAGGTACGCGAGCGAACCGGCGAGCCCGGCGGTCCATTGCACGTGCATCGGTTCGAGCGCGAACGCGAGCGGTGCCGTGACCGCGAGGCCGACTGCGTACTGCACGAGGTTCGCGGTGACCGGATGGACGTCGGTGCCGAAGCGTTTTTCCCACAGCGTGCCGCCGGTGATGCACGCGAGCGCGAACAGCGCGAACGCGAGCGCCCACGGCGACGCGACGTCGACCGACGAACGCGCGAGAATCACCAGCACCGCGCCCGCGGCGCCGAGCGCGAGGCCGATCCAGCGCAACACGCCAACGCGCTCGCCGGCAATCATCGGCGCGAGCAATCCGACGAGAATCGGCTGTTGCGACGTGACGAGCGCGACGGCGCCGGCCGACATGCCGAGCTTGAGGCTCAGGTACGTGAACGCGAAATAACCGGCCTGCAGCAACAGGCCGACCACGACGAGATCGCGCCATGCGCGCCTCGTGCGCGGCAACGCGGGGCGCAGCCACAGGAACGGGCCGGCGAGCAGCGCGACGACGCACGCATAGCGCAGTGCGAGGAACGTGAGCGGATCGGCATAGCGCAAGCCGAGCTTCAGGAACACGAAGCCGCTTGCCCACAGGAGCAAGAACAGCGCGGGTGCGATGCGCAACCAGCCCGGTTGCCGTGCGGCCTTCGGGGTATCGATCGTCGTCATGCGCGCTCGCGTCGGGTGGCCGGAGGGAAGTCTGCCCCGCTCGCACCGGGGCCGCGTGCGGGCCCGCGCATCACCGGCGGGCCGGATGACAGGCGAGCCTCGGTACGGTCACTGCCGTGCCGATGACGATGACAACCCGCGGTTCCCGCTTCATGACGACGTGCCCCCCCGGATATTCGGCTGCGACGATCATACGCCGCGCCAGCCGATCATGCGTCGTGGGGATGTCGCGATCGCCACGGCTCGACGCGTCACGCCTCAATCGTCCGACGCCAGCATGCGCGGTATCTCGTCGACGAGCGCATCGATGACGACGCGCACCTTCGACGGCACCTGGCGCGATGCCGGCCGCACCGCGGACACCTCGGCACCCGACACGCTGTTGCTGTCCATCACGAGCGCGAGGCGGCCGTCGCGCAGGTAAGGCGCCATCAGCCAGCACGGCAGCCACGCGAGGCCCGCGCCGGCGGCGGCGGCATCGGCGATCGCCTGCAGATCGTCGAGCCGCAGGCGGCCGGCCGGGCGATGGTCGTGCACCGCGCCGTCCGCGCCGACGACCCGCCACGGCGTCGCTTGCCCGCCGCGCGAATACGCGATGCCGACGTGCGACGCGAGTGCGTCGAGCCCCGCCGGTCGGCCATGACGTTCGAGATACGCGGGCGACGCGCAGATGCCCATGCGCTGCACGCCGAGCTTCCGGCCGACCAGCGCGCTCGTATCGGCCAGCTCGCCGATGCGCACCGCGATGTCGAAGCCGTCGTTGACCAGATCGGCCACGCGATCGCTGAACGACACGTCGATTTCGAGCCGCGGATGGCGCTCCACGAGGCGCCGCATGACGGGCGCCACGCATTGCCGCCCGAACAGCACGGGCACGCTGACGCGCAACCGCCCCGCCGGCTCGCGCTGCCCCGCGTCGAGCGCGGCCTCCGTCTCGCCGAGTTCGGCCAGCAGCCGCCGGCACTGCTCGTAATAGACGAGCCCTTCGTCGGTCAGGCCGAGCTGGCGCGTCGTGCGCTGCAGGAGCCGGGCGCCGAGACGGCGTTCGAGCCGCGCGATGACCTTCGCGACGGCCGAGCGCGTCACGCCGAGCCGCAGCGCCGCCGCCGCAAAGCTGCCTGACTCCACCACGTCGACAAATTCGGCCACGCCTCTCAGCCGCTCATCCATGCGATTACGCTCCATTGGGTCACAGGCTTGTGTCCGTACAGGCGACAGTCATCGGCCGATTTATCGCCAATGCGTCCCCGTGCGCAACACTATGATAGTCCGCTCTATCTCGAAAAGGAGCCGACATGAACGCATGGCAAGTGAAACCGAGCGACGGCGTGGCCGGGCTTCGGCGCATCGACGCGCCGCGCCGCGCGGTCGGGCCGACCGACGTCGTCGTGAAGATCCACTCGGCCGGACTGAACTATCGCGACCTGATGTTCGCGCGCGGCGACTATCTCGGCATCGGCACGGACGCGCTGATTCCGGTTGCCGACGGCGCCGGCGAAGTCATCGAAACCGGCCGCGACGTCACGCGCTTCAAGCCGGGCGATCGCGTGATCAACACGTACTTCCCGCATTGGCTCGACGGGCCGCCGACGCCGCAGAAAGTCTCCGGGTCGCCCGGCGCGCAATTCGACGGCGTGCTGGCCGAACATTTCGTGTCGGACGAAGCCGCGCTGGTCGCGATTCCCGCGCATCTGAACTACGACGAGGCGGCGACGCTGTCGTGCGCGGGCATCACTGCCTGGAACGCGCTGTTCGAAGACGGTGGCCTGGGGCCTGGCGCCACCGTGGTGCTGCTCGGCACGGGCGGCGTGTCGATCGTCGCGCTGCAGCTCGCGCATGCGGCGGGGCTGCGCACGATCGTCACGTCGTCGAGCGATGCGAAGCTCGAACGCGCCCGCGCACTTGGTGCGGACGCAACGATCAACTATCGCGCGACGCCCGAATGGCAGCACGAAGTGCTGGGGCTCACCGGCGGCGCAGGGGCGGATCTGGTCGTTGAAGTCGGCGGCAAGGATACGCTGCCGCGCTCGGTCGCCGCGACGAAGATGGGCGGCATCGTATCGGTGATCGGCGGCCTCAGCAGTTTCGGCGGCCCCGAACTCGGGCTGCTGTCGCTGATCGGCGGGATCCGGCAGCTGCACGGCATCATGGTCGGCAGCCGCACGATGCTCGACGACGTCGTGCGGCTCGTCGACGCAAAGCAGATCAAGCCGGTGGTCGATCGCGTGTTCGGCTTCGACGAAGCGCCGCAGGCGTATGCGTACCTGCAGTCGGGGCAGCACTTCGGCAAGGTGGTGATTCGCGTCGCGCAGTAAGCGCGTCGAGGCGACGGGCCGTTTGGCCCGCCGCCTCAACGCCTCTTCCGCATCGCCCCGTCAGAACTTGTGACGAATCCCCGCGTGAACCATCAGCTGCTTCGACGTCGACGACAAGTCCGCCGCACCGGGAATATAGGCCTGGTCGAGCGACGAGCCCGTCGCATCGCCCGCAACCCGCTGATACGCGCCCATCAGATACACGTCCGTGCGCTTCGACAGGTTGTAGTCGGCCATCAGCCCGAGCGAATGGATCTTCGGCTTCGCGCTGCCCGTCGTCGCGTCGTAGCGCACCGTCGTGTACACGTACTGCGCACCGACGAACAGCGCGGGCGTGAACTGGTATTTGCCGTTCACCTCGAAGTTCTGGTACTTGATCGACGACACCGTGCCGCCCGCGAGCGGGCCGGTCACCGGCTCGATCGTTTCGTCGCCGAACAGGTAGCCGACATTCGCAGTCGGCCGCGTGACGTTGCTGTTCGTGTACGCGAACCCGAGTGTCGCGGGTCCCGCCGTGTAGTTGATGCCCGCACCGAAGATCCGCAGCCGCGCCGACGCGAAGTTCGCATCGGCGCCGACCGATCCCGACCCCGCGATCGCGCCGCCCGACGTCGCACCCGGGTTGTCCGCATTCAGGAAGGCCGCGCCGACGAGCAGCCCGCCCTGCTCATATTGCGCGCCGATGCTCCACTGCCGGTTGTTCGCGAAGCCCGTGTCGTTGCTGAAGCTGTACGTGCCGCCGAACGAGAAGCCGGCGAAATCCGGGCTCGCGTACTTGACCGTGTTGTTCACGCGGAATGTGTTACCGGTGTTGTCGTTGTCGAGCGGATGCGAGAACGGATAGACGCCCCAGCTGCCGTTCGCGGTCGTCGGCGCGAGATAGTCGACCACCGCATCGTATTGCCGGCCGAGCGTCAACGTGCCGAAACGCGCGCTGCCGAGGCCGACGTAGGCCTGCCGCCCGAACATGCGGCCGCCCTGTGCAAGCGTGCCGCTGTTCACGTTGAAGCCGTTCTCGATCTGGAACAGCGCGCTGTAGCCGCCGCCCAGATCCTCGGTGCCCTTCAGCCCCCAGCGGCTGCCTTGCGCGAAACCGCTCGCCATCTGCCACGCGCTGTGGCCGCCGACGTTGTTCGTGTAGTCGATGCCTGCATCGACGAGGCCGTACAGCGTGACACTGCCCTGCGCGAACGCGGGCGCTGCACACAGCGCCGGAATCGCGACGAATAACGATCTCCAGTTCATTCGTTTTCCTTATTGATATTTTCGTGACTGCCCGCTTGGCGGGCATCGCAGCTTACTTCGCGCCGTAGATGTCGAAGTCGAAGTACTTCTTGTTGATGCGCTGGTACGTGCCGTTCGCGAGGATCGTCGCGAGCGCGCGGTTGAAGGCGTCGCGCAGGTCGTTGTCCTGCTTGCGCAGCCCGAGCCCGTCGCCCTGTCCGAAATACTTCACGTCGTCGATCGCCGCACCGACGAACGCGAAATCCTTGCCCTGCGGTTTCTTCAGGAAGCCGTCGCTGGCTGCGATCGATGCCTGGAACGCGGCGTCGAGCCGGCCCGTCACGAGATCTGCATAGACCTGATCCTGGTTCTGGTACGACACGATCTGCACGCCGGCCGGCTGCCAGTTCGCGACCGCGTAGTCCGCCTGCGCGGAGCCCTGCTCGACACCCACGCGCTTGCCCTTCAGCGCGTCGGCCGTCGGCAGCAACGGCGAACCCTTGCGCGCGATGAGGCGCGCCGGCGCATTCGAGATCCGGTTCGTGAAGGCGATCTGCTGCTGCCGCTTCGGCGTGATCGTCATCGACGACGCGATCACGTCGAATTTGCGTGCGAGCAGCCCCGGAATCATCCCGTCGAAACTCGACTCGACCCACACGCAGCGCGCATGCAGCTCCGCGCACAACGCATTCGTGATGTCGATTCCGAAGCCCGTCAGCGTGCCGTCGGGCAGCTTGTATTCGAGCGGCGGGTAAGTCGGATCGACCGCGAGGCGGATCTCCTTGCCCGCCCAGTCGCCCGCGTGCGCCGCGCTTGCCGCCAGCGCCATCGCGAGCACTGCCATCCGTTTCCATTGCTTCATTGCCAGTCTCCTTCCTTGTGTGAATCGTCAGTCAAAATCGTGCAGGCCCGTCACGCGAGGTAGCGTTCCGCCAGCGCAATCCAGTAGCTCGCGCCCGTGGCGAGGCACGCGTCGTTGAAGTCGTAGCCGGGGTGGTGCAGCCCGCATCCAGCGGCGCCGTCGCCGTTGCCGATCGACAGATAGCTGCCGGGGCACGCGTTCAGCATGAACGCGAAGTCCTCGCTGGCCGCGATCGGCCGCAGATGCGGGATCAGCGCGCCATCGCCGCCCCATTCGCGGGCGACGTCGCGCGCAAACGCGGTTTCCGCCGCGTGATTGACGAGCACCGGGTACTCGTGCCGATAGTCGATCTCGGCCGTCGCGCCATAGCTCGCGGCTTGCCCGTGCACGATCTCGCGAATGCGCCGTTCGAGCAGCGCGCGTACGTCCGGCGACAGCGCACGCACGCTGAGTGCGAGTTCCGCATGCGGCGGGATCACGTTCGATGCGGTGCCCGCGTGGATCGAGCCGGCCGTCACGATCGCCAGCTCCTGCGGATTCACGTTGCGCGACACGACGGTCTGCAGCGCCATCACGATCGACGCGCAGACGACCACCGGATCGATCGTCGTATGCGGCGCCGCGCCATGCCCGCCGCGCCCGATCACGCGCACGCGCACCTCGTCGGCCGATGCCATCGCCGGGCCATCGCAGAAGCCGAGCACGCCAGCCGGCAGGCCCGGCACGTTGTGCATCGCGTACACCGCATCGCACGGAAACTGCTCGAACAGCCCGTCGTCGATCATCCGCTTCGCACCGCCGAGCCCTTCCTCGGCCGGCTGGAAAATCAGGTTCAGCGTGCCCGTGAAGCGGCCGCGCTCGGCCACGCAGCGCGCCGCCGCGAGCAGCATCGCCGTATGGCCGTCGTGACCGCATGCGTGCATCACGCCGTCGCACCGGCTCGCATGCGGCAGACCGGTCGTCTCGCGGATCGGCAGCGCGTCCATGTCCGCGCGCAGCCCGAGCCGTTTCCCGGCGCCGCGCGTCAATGTGCCGACCACGCCCGTGCCGCCGAGCCCGCGCGTCACCCGATAACCCCACGTTGTCAGGCAGCCGGCCACGAGGTCGCTCGTCGCATGCTCCTCGAAGCCGAGCTCCGGATGCGCGTGCAGCCGGCGGCGCAGCGCGATCATTTCCGTCTCGATGGCCGCCATTTCCGGCACGATAGGTTTGTGGTCCAACCCCGATTCTCCTCGATGCATTCCGGTTGCCGATCGCCCGAATGACCGATCGTGACCGCATCGTAGGCAGCGAAAATCCCGGCGAACAGCCGCGGTTTCGTTATGATGACAACCTTTCGTTGTCGGGTATCGCACCATGAGCACGATCAAGCTGCATCAGCTGCAGGCGCTCGTCGCGAGCGCGGAGGCCGGGAGTATTCGCGGCGCGGCGCGCACCCTCGGGCTGTCGCAGGCGGCCGTCACGCGTGCGCTGCGCGAACTGGAGGCCAGCGAACGCCTGCCGCTACTGGTCCGCGCACCGGAGGGGATCGGCTTCACCGACTACGGCAAGACGCTGCTCACGCATGCGAAGCTCGTGCTGAAGCAGCTCGAACACGCGCAGAGCGATCTCGAACGCATGCGTGGCCGCGTCGAAGGCCGGCTGAGCATCGGCGTGACACCGTGGCTCACGATGACCTTCCTCGCGGAAACGGTGCTGCGCTTTCGCGAGCAGATGCCCGACGTGCGTCTCGAACTCTACGAAGCGCTGATGGCGGTCGCGCAGCCGCTGTTGCGCGATGGCAGCATGGACTTCGCGCTCGGGCACGTGCAACCCGGCGGCACGCAGGAATTCGCGTTCGAGCCGATGCTGCGCTACGAAACCGCGGTGATGGTTCGCGCCGGCCATCCGCGCGAGCACGCGCGGTCGATCCACGACCTGGTCGAGAACGACTGGGTGCTGAATTTCGCGGCCGACGGGCAGGCCGCGCTCGTCGACTACCTGTTCACACGCCATGGTGCCGAAATCGACGAACGGCGCATCGTGCGCGCGCAGTCGGTGGCGATGCTGCAGACGATGCTCGAACAGGCCGACATGTGCACCTGGTGCCCGACGATCCTCGCGGCCGTGCCGCCGTTCGGCGAACGGATGCGCGCGTTGCAGCTGAAGGAAACCTTCGAGCCGCGCGACCTCGGGATCGTCACGCGGCGCAGCAGCACGCTGAGCGACGCCGCGCGCTGCTTCATCGACTGCCTGCTGCACGTGATCCGCCGCCATGCGCGATCGGCACGCAAGGCGGATCTCGCGCTGTTCAGGACACTGTCGCTGCTGATCTGACGCGCGGCAAACGCGGCTCGCCACCGCGTCGCCTGCCGCCCGTCAGATCTTTGCGGTCAGCGTGATCCCGACCGTGCGCGGATCGCCGTACAGCGCCGGATACGCGCCATACGACGGCAGCAGCTCGAGCTTCTTGTAGACCTTGTTGGTCAGGTTCGTCACGTAGCCCGTCACGATGTACTTCTGGTTCGGCGTCGTGTAGGACACGTGCGCGTTCAGCACCGTGTAGCCGCCCTGCCAGAGCTGCGGCATCGTCTGCCGCGTCGCGCTGAAGTATTCGCGGCTGCGGTAATTCACGTCGCCGCCGGCCGTCAGCGTGCCGAACGACACCGGCACGCGATAGTCGAAGCCGGCGTTGAGCGTCGTATGCGGCGCGCGCGCGAACGAGTTGCCGACGGCGGTCGGCACGTTGCGGAACTCCGTGTAGCGCGTGTTCAGCATCCCGAGGTTCGCGAACAGGTAGAGGCTGTTGACCGGCTGCGCCTTCAGCTCCAGCTCGAAGCCATCCGCGCGCCCCTGCCCCGCATTCGACAGCGTCGATACCGGCGGGCCGCCGAACGGGTTCGGCGCGAGCGCGAACACCTGGATGTCGTGATAGTCGTAGTGGAACACGCTCGCGTTGACGATCAGCCGCTTGTCGAACCATTCGCTCTTGATGCCGGCCTCGTAATCGGTCAGGTACTCGGGCGATACGGTCGACACCGTGCTCTGCGTATATGCGTTGCCGTTGTAGCCGCCCGACCGGAAGCCGCGCGCATAGCGGAAATACGCGCGCACGTTGCTGCTGAGCGCGTATTCGGGCGTGAGATCCCAGGTCGGCGCGCGCCACGTGTTCGTCTGGTTCTGCCTTGCGCTGACCGCCAGCGGCGACGACACCGACGACGGCTCCCACCAGCTGCCCGGATTGCTGAACGCGACGTTGCCGGTGTCCTGCAGCCCGGTCAGGTTGATGTTCTTGCGCTCGATCGTGTAACGCAGCCCGCCCGTCACGTTGAAGCGGTCGGTGAACCGGTACTTCACGCTGCCGAAGATCGCCGCGCTCTGCGTATGCTGCGTGAGGTCGGTCAGGTGGTAGAACGCGGGCGACGGCGAGCCCGGCAGGCCGCCGCCGGCGCCCTGCTCGGCCAGTTGCTCGGTGAACAGGTGGGTGCCGACGAGCCAGCTCAGCCGGTCGCTCTGCGGCGATTCGAGCCGGAATTCCTGCGAGAACTGGCGGCTCGACAAGCGATCGTGCGAGCGTGCGGCGTCGAACGCGGAATAGTCCTCGTCGTCCTGGTACCAGCGGTGCAGCCCTTCGAACGCGGTGATCGACGTCAGCGTCACCGCCGGGTTGATGCGCCAGTGCGCGGTGAGCGACGTGCCCCAGGTCGAGATGTGATCGCTCGACGGCGCGTTGAGCGACACCGTGTACGGATCGCTCGACCCGACGAAGCCGAACTGGTTAGCGCCGCCCGGCCCCGCACCCTGCGCATGCCATGCGTTGCCGCCACCCGTGTAGTTGCGGCCGTGGATGTTGAACAGGAAGTCGGTATCCGACGTCGGTACGGCCAGCACCTGGAAGCGCACCGCGTTGTCGTGGAAGCCGCCGAAGCGCCCTTGCTGCACGGTGTTCGTGTAGAAGCTGTCGGCGTTCTCGTGATACACCGACACGCGTGCGGCCAGCACGTCGTTCTTGCCGATCGGCCCGCCGATCGCGGCTTCCGCGAGCCGGCTGTTGTACTGGCCGAGCCCGATCTTGCCGTAGCCGCTCACATCGAAGGTCGGCTTCTGCGACGTGATGCTGAGCGCGCCGCCGACCGTATTCTTGCCCCACAGCGTGCCCTGCGGGCCGCGCAGCACTTCGATGTGATCGAGGTCGAACAGCGGGAAGCCCTGCCCGAATACGCTGTTGATGTAGACGTCGTCGAAGTACACGCCGACCGGGCTCAGCGACAGGTCCGACGGATCGTTGCTGCCGACGCCGCGCAGGAACCAGCGCGGCCGCTCGCGGCCCTCGGTCGATTGTCCGGTAAAGTTCGGCACGTACTTCGTCACGTCGTTGATCACGCGCAGCTCGTTGTTCTTGATCGCGTCGCCGCTCAGCGCGCTCACCGCGACCGGCACGTCCTGGATGCGCTCCTTGCGCCGGCGCGCGGTCACCGTCACCGTGCCGAGGTTCGTTTCGCGCGCGGCCGTGCCGCGCGTCGCGCGGGCCGCCTTCGGTGCGGCCACGGCGGCATCCGCCGTGCCCTGTTGTTCCGGCTTCGCGTCCGGTGCCGCCGTTACCGCGCCCTCTTCCGCCCATGCGGGCAACGATACGGCCCCGCCCGTCAGCAGTCCCCCCAGCGCGGTGACGATTAGTTTTTTCCTGAACATCGATGAGTCATCCTGTTTGATCGGTTGAACGCACGTGCGTGCGCGACGCACGGGGTACCTATTGCAATTCGGATGCCAGCATCGAGAAACCCGTCGCACGGGGCTTCCGGCGCGCGTGCGGTGCAGGTGTTGCTGCATGCGCATCTGTGAAGGGAAGCAAACTGCTTGTCACGCAACACCGCGCGGATCACGCCATACCCGGTCCGCTGGTCGTCAGGAGAGCTTTTCAGTCACGCGCTGCGATGCATCGCGCCGCCCATGTGCGATGCGCAACGCGAACGCAACCAGCACGACGACGGGCAGCCAGCACAGAAACACGGCCTGCAACCCGACAACCGGCACGAGCGCGCTGCCGGCCAGCGGGCCGCAGAACGCGCCCGTCATCGACGCGAGGTTGTAGAGGCTCGACACCTGGCTCTTGTCGGCCGGGTGCCGGCCGAGACGCTGCATGTTGACGAGATGCAGCAGCGACGAGCCGGCGCACAGCGCGGCGAGCCCGGCGGCGACGATCCATGCGTCATGCGCGAGACCCAGCGCGAGCAACCCGGCCACGCCGCCGGCAAGACTGAGCGACTGGCAACGGCGCGCCGTCATCCGCTGCGCGACATGCCCCAGCCCGAACAGCGCGATCACCGCGACGACACCCTGCAGCGTCAGCAGCGCGACGGCTTTCGTCTGGGACAGCCCGAGCGACTGGATCGCGAGCACCACCGTGTATGCGCCGGCCAGCGAACGCGTTGCACTGTTCACTGCCTCCAGCACGAGCTGCTCGCGCACGTCGTGGCTCCACGCGAGTGTCAGCAAAGCGCGCAGGCCACCGGTTTCCGGTTGCCCACCGCGCGGCGCAGGCTCCGCGTCGCCGAGCAGCGTCCGGCTGAACAGCGCCATGCCCGCGAAGCTCGCCGACGCCGCGCAGAACGTTGCGACCGCGCCATGCGCGCCGATCAGCCCGCTCGCGAGCCACGGCCCGACCATGCCGGTTCCGACCGACATCGCCGCGCGGTACCAGCCGGCACGTGCGAGGCCGATCTGCGCGAGACGCGCGAGAAACACGCCGTTGATCGACACGATCCGGAACGGGATGCACAGCCCGATCAACACTTGCGTGAGCGCAATCAGCGGCCATGCGCCGGCAAACGGCACGACGAGATTGAGCAGCATCGGCCCCATGCTCGCGACGAAGTACACGCGCCGTGCGCCGTAGCGCGCGACGAGCAGCCCGGCCGGCAGCGTCATCAACGCGATGCCGAGCGGCTCCATCGCGGCGATGATGCCGAGCCGCGCGCTGTCGACCCCAAGTGCGAGCGCGTACAGCGTCGTCGCGAGCTGCGCCATGCTGATCGTCGTGCCGCTCGCGAGCGCCAGCAGCATGAAGCCGCCGGTGAAGCGCTCGCGCCGCCAGGCGTCGGCGACGCGTGGCGGCGCGCTCACCGCGCGGCGTCGCGAGACCGCGTCGCGATGCCGTCGAGCGCGCGCCGGTCGATCCATGCGCGCACGTCGAAGTCGGCAGGCAGGAACTGCCATTCGACGAGGAAACGCTTGAAATCGTCGAGTGCGGCGATCGACGCTTCGTCGAGATCCGTGCGCAGCCGCCGATGGACGTCCGCGCCGTAGGCGAGCCGCAGCCAGTCATGGCCCGATCCCGTCTCGCGGCCGAGATAGCCGAGCACTTCCTGCTCGTGCTCGCGCGCCCAGCCGTCGACCTCGGTCACGCGCGCGAGGAAGCGGCTGACGATGTCGGGATGGCTGTCGAGCGTCGACGCATTGACGGTCAGCGGCCGCGGTGACCCATTGTTGATGCGGATCTGCGGATCGGGATGAAAGCCGATGTCGACGACCGGCTGCGCACCGATCAGGTACGCGGTTTCGAGCCCGAGCGAACCTTTCACGTAGATCGCGTCGACCTCGCCGCGCACGAGCGCGGCCGCTTCGGCCGCATAGAGCCGCCGGCTGGACAGGCTCGCGGGATGGGTGAATGCCGCGTCGCGCGTGAGCGGCGTCGATACGGGGGCGCGCAGGTTCGACGCGGGCACGTCGACCCATTCGACTTCGGCGGGGCCGAGCCCGTCGAGCGACAGCGCGCTGATGAAGCCGCGCAGCGCCGCCGCGCGGAAGATGTCGATGCGCTCGCCGTCGCGACGCGGCAGGCCGATGCGGCGCCCGCGCAAATCCTTCGGCCGCTTCAGGCCGCGTTCCGGCAGCGCGACGATCGCTTGCGCCTCGTCGATCCAGGTCAGCGCGACCACCCGCGTGTCGGCGCCGGCCGCGCGCGCCCATAGCGCCGGAATGCTGCCGCCCTGCCGGAATGCGTTGTCGAGGGAATGATCGACGTGCGCTTGATGCAGCGTCGCGTGCCGGCTTTCCTGCAGCGCGCGCACGGTGATGCCGTCGCCGGCGAATTCGCTGTCGAGCCAGCCGAGATGGGCGGCGATGCCGAGCGGCGTCGGCACCGGACAGCGTGTGTACCAGATCGACTGGACGTTGTGTGAGGCCGTGATGCTCATGGATGCGTTCGGAAGAGGAGTCGTAAGCCGCGCATCAGCCGCGCGGCGCGGTGAGCACCGATAGCCGCGTGATGCCCGCATGCTCGATCGCGGCCATCAGCTTCGCGACGGTGCCGTACGGCACGTGCTCGTCGGCCTGCAGGTCGAGCGCGACATCGGGCCGGCCGGCCTTCAGCGCGGCCAGCTCGGCCGGCACCGCTGCCAGGGCGACCGCGCGCTTGTCGAGATACACGACGCCCTTGTCGTCGACGCTCACGGTAACGTTCGGCTTGCGATCGGCCGGCGCCGTGGCAACGGTGTTCGGCAGATTCACGTGGACCGCGTTGTTGAGCAGCGGCGCCGTGACGATGAACGCGACGAGCAGCACGAGCATCACGTCGACGAGCGGCGTGATGTTGATTTCGCTGAGCACGTCGTCGTTGTCGGAGGAAGAGGAGAAAGCCATTATGCGAACGCCTCCTGACGGGTGTCGTCGGCACGGCGTGCCGGTGCGGGCGCTGCGGTGGCGGCCGGCACGCGGAAGCCGGCCTTCTGTGCGAGCGTGACGAAATCGGTGGCGAAGGCATCGAGGTCGGCCGACGCGGCCTTCACGCGGCGCACGAAGAAGTTGTACCCGAGCACGGCCGGCACGGCGACCGCGATGCCGATCCCGGTCGCGACCAGCGCCTCGCCGATCGGCCCGGCGACGACGTCGATGCTCGCCGACGCGCTGTGCGCGATCGCGGTCAGCGCGTGGATGATGCCGAACACGGTGCCGAACAGGCCGACGAACGGCGCGGTGCTGCCGATCGACGCGAGCACCGCCAGCCCCGCCTCCTCGCGCCGGCGCGCGTTGTGGATCTGCTGGCGCAGATGGCGTTCGAGCAGGTCGTGACGGCTCCAGCTGTGTTCGAGATCGTGTGCGCTGCTCTCGTCGGCGCGCCGCAGCGCGTCGAAGCCCGTCGCGGCGAGTTCACCCACCGGGCTGTTCGCGCTGTCGAGCGAGGCGGCCTCGTGAAAGCTGTTCGCGGCCCAGAACGCGCTCGTGTAGCGCCGGTTGCGCGCGCTCGCCCGCAGGCTCTGGATCGCCTTCACGACGATCAGCGTCCACGTGACGACGGAGAAGACGACGAGCAGCCAGAGCGCGCCCTGGACGATGAAGGTGGTCGGGATACCGTTCATGATGTGAGTTCCTTGGAAAATGTGACGGGCCGCCCGGCGGGTCAGCCCAGCTTGAAATCGATCGGCACGTTGACCCAGCCGTCGACCGCTTCGTCGCCGCGCTTCGCGGGCACGAACGTCCAGCGCTTCACCGCGGCCACCGCCGCGTTGTCGAGCATGCGGCGGCCGCTGCTCGTGCGGACGTCGACGGAATCGGGCGTGCCGTTCGCCAGCACGTGCACGCGCAGCACGACGCGCCCTTCCCAGCCCTGGTCCTGCGCGAACGCCGGATAGTCGGGCGCCGGGTTGCGCAGGTAGGCCGCGTCGCCGATCGGTGCGGTTTCGCGCACGGGTGCGGCCGGCGCAGCCGGCGCGGGAGCCGGCGCGGCGGCGGCCGGTGCCACCGTCGCGGGTGCCGCCTCGCGGGTGACTTGCGGCGTG